>CANJII010000010.1 GCA_947474435.1 Chitinophagaceae bacterium
AAATGCACAAATCTGCTCAGGTGGAAATTATATTTTGCCAAATGGTACTTCAGTGAGTGCTGCAGGAACTTATACTTCAACATTAACATCAGTAAGCGGATGTGATTCAGTTATCACAACCAATTTGATTATGAACCCTGTTTATGCTTCAACAGTAAATGCGCAAATCTGTTCAGGTGGAAATTATGTTTTACCGAATGGTACTTCAGTGAGTGCTGCAGGAACTTATACTTCAACATTAACATCAGTAAGCGGATGTGATTCAGTTATCACAACCAATTTGATTGTGAACCCTATTTATGCTTCAACAGTAAATGCGCAAATCTGTTCAGGTGGAAATTATATATTACCTAATGGTACTTCAGTGAGTGCTGCAGGAACTTATAATTCAACTTTAACAAGTGTGAGTGGTTGTGATTCAGTTATCACAACCAATTTGATTGTGAACCCTGTTTATGCTTCAACAGTAAATTCGCAAATCTGTTCGGGTGGAAATTATGTTTTACCGAATGGTACTTCAGTAAGTGCTGCAGGAACTTATACTTCAACATTAACAAGTGTAAGTGGTTGTGATTCGGTTATCACAACTAATTTATCAGTAAATTCAGTTCTGACATCAACTGTAAATGCACAAATCTGTTCAGGTGGAAATTATGTTTTACCGAATGGTACTTCAGTGAGTGCTGCAGGAACTTATAATTCAACTTTAACAAGTGTGAGTGGATGTGATTCAGTAATCACAACAATATTAAATGTTGGAAGTCCTGCTGCATCAGAGTCTCATAATGATGCAGCTTGTGGAATGGCGAATGCAAGTATCAATTTAACTGTGAGTGGTGGAATTTCTCCTTACAATTATGCATGGAGTTCTGGCTCAACATCTCAGGATATAAATAATTTATCACAGGGAATTTATTTTGTTACAGTTACGGATAATAATTCATGTCAATCAATTCTGAATGTAACCATCAACGACATTAATGGTCCGGAGCTAACTGAAAATCATGTGAATTCATCATGCGGAAATTCAAATGGTGCGGTGGATTTAATTGTAACAGGCGGTGTTCCTCCTATGTCGTTCGCATGGAACAATGCGGCAATATCTGAAGACATAAATAATATTCCACAGGGAATTTACAGCGTAACAGTCACCGATGCGAATAATTGTATGGCTACTTTATCCTTATCAATCGGTGGAAATAATATTCCCGCCGTTTCAGAAACGCATGTTGATGCAAACTGTGGAAATAATGATGGCGCAGTTAATATTACTGTTGCAGGTGGTGCATCATTCTATACTTATAATTGGAATAACGGCGCATCCACAGAGGATCTTAATAATATTTCAGCAGGAAATTATTATGTGACTGTTACTGATGCGAATAATTGCATGTCAATTTTAAATGTGAACATAAGCAATATGAGTTCGTCAATTTTAATCAGCGAAACACATTTTGAACCGACCTGCGGTCAAAGTAATGGTTCCATAGATATAACAGTTTCAGGAGGAGTTTCTCCTTATCAGTATGAATGGGATAACAATTTCACAACCGAAGATTTAACCGGAATAACCGGAGGTAATTATGAAATTGAAGTTGAAGATGCTCTCGGGTGCGATGCTACACTTCATGTATTTATTCAATGTATATCAGCGCCACCATGTTTGTTAACGGTAAATGCCACTACCATTAATACATCATGCTCAAATCCTAATGATGGTGGCGCAACCTTAATAATCACTAATTCAACTTCTGTTTTAACTTATAATTGGTCGAATGGAAGCACTACTCAGAATTTAACCGGACTGAATGCAGGAAATTATTCAGTAACTGTTAATGATGGAATTGGATGTTCAGTAATCGCAAGTGTGGTTGTCTTAAATACCAATGGTCCTTCGGTAACAGATAATCATTCTAATACCTCTTGTGGTTTAAGTAACGGTTTCATAAATTTAATTTCAGCAGGTGGAACTCCGCCATATAATTATGCCTGGAATAATGGTTCAACAAACCAGAATTTAACATCGCTTTCAGCAGGTGATTATTTTGTTACTGTTATTGATGCTAATAATTGTCAGGCTACTCTTAATGTGTTTATTGAAAATTCTACAGCTACAACATTGAGTGAAACACACACGAACGCATCTTGTGGAAATAACAATGGCGCAATTGATTTAACAATGACAAGCGGTGTTGCGCCTTATGGTTTTAGTTGGAATACGGGTGGTACCGCTGAAGATCCGACCAACATGCCTGCCGGAAATTATATAGTAACAGTTACTGACGCATTTGCCTGTTCAATATCGGCGTCTATCACAATTTCAAATTCCAACGGACAGTCAATCAATGAAACACATGTTGATGCATCATGCAGCAATAATAACGGTTCTGTTAACTTAACGATTGCCGGAGGAACAAGCCCGTATTCATATAATTGGAATAATTCTGAAACCACTCAAGATATTTCAAACCTGATGAGTGGAAATTATCTGGTTACAGTAACTGATGCGAATAATTGTATCGCAATTATGAATGTGATGATTGATAATTTAAGCGGACCGACATTAAATGTTGTTACAACAAATCAAAGTTGCGGACAAAGTAATGGCTCTATTGATTTACAAGTAAGTGGTGGATTGCCGCCTTATATTTTTAACTGGATTAACGGAGCAACAGCTTCATTGCTCAATAACCTTTCAGCAGGAAATTATGCTGTAACTGTTTCTGATCAGAGTGGATGTTCTTTGTTTACTACAACTTCAATAATATCCACTTCAGCACCTGTAATTAATCTGAATTCTTTTTCAAGTACTATCTGCGCAGGCAATGCAACCACCATTAATTCTATTGGCGCAACAACTTATGCATGGTCACCAGCAACAGGATTAAATGTTACTACAGGAAATAATGTGGTGGCAAATCCAACCACTACAACAACTTATACTGTAACCGGAAATACAGCCGGCGGATGCAGCGCTTCTTCAACCATTGTAATTACTGTTTCTGCAGGTCCGAATATATCAGTAGTTCCTGCAACATCTTTCATTTGTGTTGGTGGTTCAACAACCATAACTGCAAATGGAGCTGCAACTTATTCATGGTCGCCTTCAGCAAGTTTATCATCAGCAACTTCGGCAACTGTAACAGCATCCCCAAACATAACAACCACTTACACTGTAACAGGAATCAGTAATGGATGCATTACACAAACTACTGCTGTGGTGAATTTAATTTCTGCAACAACTATTAATCTCAATTCAACTGATACAACTATTTGTCTTGGAAATTCTGTTGTGATAACTGCTTCGGGAAGCGGAACAAATTATTCATGGAGTCCTTCAACAGGTTTATCTGCAACAACCGGAAATTCTGTTTCAGCAAATCCAACTGCAACTACTGTTTACAATGTTGTATCAACTAATGCAGGCGGATGCAGTTCATCAGCATCGGTTTTGGTGAATGTAAATTCATTACCAACTATAAATGTTTCTGCAAACAACAATAACATTTGTGCAGGTGGAACAGTGGTAATGAATGCAAGTGGTGCAGGAACTTATTCATGGTCGCCATCAACAGCATTGAATGTTGTTTCAGGACCACAGGTTATTGCATCGCCAACCAGCAGTATCACCTATACTGTGACCGGAATTGATGGAACAACAGGATGTGAAGCTCAATCAACAAATGCAATTACTGTTGTCAATGCTCCTTCAGTTACTGTTTCAGCATCATCAACAAGTATTTGTCCAGGACAAAACAGTGTTCTCACTGCCAACGGGGCATCTGCATATGCATGGTATCCTGCAACAGGATTAAATGTTTCAAATGGTGGTGTCGTTATCGCCAATCCTGATTCAACATTCACTTACATGGTTGTTGGTTCGGTTCCAACTGGATGTACTGATACTGCTATCATCACCATTTCAGTAGTTACTTTACCAGATGTAATTGTTGATGTGTTACCCGATGAAGGTTGCGAACCATTAACTGTTACTTTTGAAAATCATACAACAGGCGCAGCTTCATTCAACTGGTCGTTTGGCGATAACAATACCTCAACAACAACCAGTCCTGTACATACTTATAATTCACAGGGAAATTATCCTGTAACATTAGTAGTAACAAGTTTGGGCGGATGTTCAGACACATTGAATAACCTCGCTACAATTAAAGTTCATCATTCACCGGTTGCTGATTTTACAGTTGAACCCGGGTTGGGAATTGTAACCACAATAAACGATGCAACATTTTCATTTTTGAATCACTCAACAGATGCTGATCACTATCGCTGGTTCTTTGGTGATGGTGCAACCGATACTTTTAAAAATCTTAATCATACCTATGTAAATGCTGGCGAATTCAATGTTACTTTAATTGCTACTGCAGATTATGGTTGTGCTGATACGATTACTCAGTATCCGATTTTGATAGTGGAAGATGGTACTGTTTTTATTCCGAACGCCTTTACTCCGAATGGTGATGGAATGAATGATGTGTTCAATATTTTCGGAACAGGAATCCGGAATTATACACTGAGTATTTTTGACCGAATAGGGGAGTTGGTTTATGAAGGCGACGAATCATCAGCAGGATGGGATGCAACTTTTCATGGCCAGCCGGTAAACACAGGAGTATTTTTTTATGTTGCCTTCATTACTTACGACGATGGAACCAAAGCAAATAAAAAGGGAGATGTGACGGTGGTTAGGTAGATTCGGGTTTATGGTTTCGGGTTTAAAGTTTCGATTTATAATTCTAAAAATTTAAAGATTTGTGTTGAATAAATTGAAGAGTCTGTATCCGACTGCTACCCCGGATATCAGACTCTTTTTATTTTTCCGGAAAGTGTATGAAAATTATTCGATTAAAAAGGATAAAAGAAATCATGACCAAGCATGAAATATATTTGCGGCAATCACCACTGAAATTTTGATGTCGCAATTACATGAAGTTCCGAATTTAGTTTATGCCGATGCTCAGGGAAATATTTTTGATGCGCCCGGTTTATGGATGAGCGGAAGAAGCGGAAATGATTTTGTAGCCATGACTCCTGAAGATTTTATTGAACTGCCCGACGGCAGTGATTTATATACCCTGGAAGGAAGGCATCCGATCGGGTTTGATAAAGAAACCAATGAACCAACAGTTTATAAAGATGGATTTGCGGTAGGAGCGCAAATGGCGCCGGCGCACACCATGTATTATATGTCTGCGTTTGAAAAAAATGAAGATGCACCAACACTTCCACTCTTTGCCTACACAGCTGTTGGCTGGCACAAAGGAAAATTTTATGTGCCTGCTGTTCGCATTGATCAGGATAAAAGACAAGAACCGCGTGATTTTGATCGGCAGTTAATTGAACGGAATGTGGGGTCTATGATAAAAGAATTTCCAAACAACAGGTTGTTAAAACACATTGGAGAAACCTGCGCACTTACTTATTGCTGCCCTGCTGCGCGAAATCATTTCATGCATCGGTATGAAGCACCTATTCCAACTTCACCTGCCTGTAACAGCAATTGCATCGGATGTATTTCCTTTCAACCAACAACTGAAAATATAAGCAGCACACAAGAGCGATTGACTTTTAAACCTACAGTTGAGGAAATTACGGAATACACAATTCCTCATTTGCAAAAAGTAAAATCAGCAATTGTAAGTTTTGGTCAGGGTTGCGAAGGCGAACCATTATTAATGTGGGAGACAATAAGAGATGCTATAACTGAAATAAGAAAACAAACCAAAAAAGGAAGCATAAACATGAACAGCAACGGAAGCATGCCGAAAGCTGTTGATGTATTATGTAAGGCAGGCTTAAATAGTATTCGTGTAAGTTTAAACAGCGTACGCGAAAATATTTACAATTCATACTACCTGCCGAACAATTATAAATTCGAAGCATTGAAAGAAAGTATAAAAGTCATTCGCAGTTATGGCGGATGGGCTTCACTAAACTACTTTGTTTTTCCCGGAGTAACTGATGAGGTTGAGGAATACGAAGCATTACGGAAATTTATCGGTGAAACTGATGTAAGTATGATTCAGTGGCGAAACTTTAATATAGATCCTGATTGGTACCTTGAAAAAATAAAATATTCGCCCTCTGAAAAAACAATCAGCATCAGCAGAATGATGAAATTATTGAAAGAAGAATTTCCGCATTTATACTATGGATATTTTAATCCGCCGATGGAAATTATTACAAAACAACTTGCTGATAGAGTACCAATGGTATAACCCTAAATAGTTAATTGCCTTTTGTAAAAAGGCTACTCTGAATAACTTTTCCACACTATAGTTTTTATTAATGGAAATGTATAATGCATTTCTGCTTATCTATTAGCTGTTTCAATATATAGATGTTGATTTCTAATATAAAATAATCAGACTGATTTGTTCAGACAGACGCTGTAACATTTTTTCACAAAAAAGAAATTCAATTAATCAGCTAATTAAAAAACACACCCCGTCCAATGAAAAAATTAATCATCGCTCTGTTTTGTGCTTTATCAATAAATGCAAAATCACAAACCACAACTCAACGATTAATTTTGGTTGAAGAATTTACCAATGCATCGTGCGCACCATGTGCCTTGTCGAATCCGGCATTTGAAACATTGATGAATGCAAACAACACAAAGGTTATTCCTATAAAATACCACACTTCGTTTCCGGGATACGATCCTATGTATTCAGCCAACGCCACACAAAATCAGGCGCGAACTATTTACTATCCGATAACCGGTGTTCCAAATGCACGGATGGATGGAGCCGGGACTTTTTTACAGGATGTAAATCAAACATCAATAAATACAGAATATGCTGTTCCATCAACATTCAGTATCACCCTTTCCTGGAAATATTCTTCCGATGCTGATTCAATTTATGTAACTGCCACATTCAAATCTTTACAGGCAATAACAGCCGCTTTAGTCGGGCATATTGCAATCATTGAAAAATCAGTTAATTACTCAACTGCACCAGGTAGTAATGGAGAAAAGGATTTTACAAATGTGATGCGCAAAATGCTTCCGTCACAAACCGGCACTGCATTACCGGCATCAATGACAGCAAATCAAATAGTAACCGTTAGTACAGGAATGCTAATTACTTCGGGTATTAATGATATTAGCAAGATTGGAGTTATAGCTTTTGTTCAGGATAATACTTCCAAAAATGTTAAACAGGCAGCTTATTCAGCCACGCCAACCGTTGTTCCGGTTAATCCACTAATACTTCTCGGGTCTAAATCAAATCCTGTTTGCAGTAATAATGGTTCAATAGATATTTCTGTAATCGGCGTAAGTGGAGTTTATACTTATCATTGGTCAAATGGTTTAAGTACTCAGGATATTTCAAACCTTTCTGTTGGAACTTATTCCGTGACAGTAACATCAGGTGTAAAAATTTCTTCAGCATCATATACTTTAACACAAGGCACTTTGAGTACACCAACCAGTATAATAACAAGCAGCATAACTTCCTGTTCAACAATCTTAAGTTGGGCTGCAGCATCAGGTGCTTCTTATTACAGTGTAAAATATAAACCAGCTTCATCTACAACATGGTCAGCACCAATTAATGTAGCCGGCACAAATTATACTTTCACTGGGCTGACAGCCTCCACACAATATAATTATTCGGTGGCAGGGGTTTGTTCAAATGGAAGCATGGGTTCAAGTGCTGCTTATACTGCAACCACATCTGCCTGCACTACTCCAACAAATCCGACTTCAACTTTAATAACAGCAACCAGTGCAACACTTAACTGGTCGGCCGGATGCAATCCAACCTCTTATGAAATTCAATACATGATTCAGGGAAGTGCCACATGGACATTAGCAACATCGATAATTACAACAAAAACACTAACCGGATTAACACCTTCAAAAATTTATCAGTATAAAATCAGAACGCTATGCGGAACTACCTATACCGCATTTTCTACTTTAAAGAGTTTTGTAACGCCTGCTTCAAGAATGGAAGATATCAATCCGGAAATTGAAATTAATCTGTATCCGAATCCATTTGAAACATTCATTCACTTATCGTTTCCTGCCACCATTAATTTTGACAAGGAAATTTCGGTAACAGGTTATGATATTTTAGGCAGAAAATGTTTCTTCTTTGAAAACATTTCGATAAATGATGGATCAGGAAAAATTGAAATTCCATCTGAAATAAATGCAGGGGTTTATATAATTGAAATTAAAGGAGAAAATTTTTTAGTGCAGAAACCGATGGTAAAGTTGTAGGTTTTGGCAATGTAACTTGCGCAGATACAAAGCGTAGATAAGTAATCATTTTTATTAATAATTAAAAATTTTACGCAATGAGCAAACTGCTTTTCAGCCTTTCATTTTGTCTTTTAGCTTTTGGAAGTTCAGCGCAAACTCAACGATTAATTGTGGTTGAAGAGTTTACCAATGCATCGTGTGGACCATGTGCATTATCGAATCCGGCTTTTAATACTTTGATGACCACCAATGCAACCAAAGTTGTTTGCATCAGAAATCATTCAAGCTTTCCTGGTTACGATCCTTTTTATACTCAAAACAGTGTTCAGAATCAGGCGCGAACCATTTACTACCAGGTTACTGCTGTTCCAACCGCACGAATGGATGGAGGCGGAGTATTTTTAGGCGATATTACACAAGCTTCAATTGACGCGGAATCTTTAATTGCGCCATCATTCACCATTAAACTGGTTTATTCAATATCTTCCGATAACGATTCGCTTTATGCAAAAGCAACTGTAAAAGCATTGTCAACTATCAGCGGTTCACTTAAAGCACACATAGTTGTTGTTGAGAAAATGATTTCGTTTACAACCCCTCCAGGATCAAACGGTGAGAAAGATTTTCCGATGGTGATGAAAAAAATGCTTCCAACCGAAACCGGAACTTTATTGCCGGCAACAATGAATGCAGGTGATTCTGTTGTAATAAATGTTGGATGGCTTATGGCAAATGTTTACAACATCAATCAGCTTGCTGTGGTGAGTTTTGTTCAGGACAATAACACAAAAAATATTAAACAGGCTGCATATGCGCCAACACCGCAAACAGTTGTTCCTACAACACCACCAACCATAACAATTAATACAATTACCAATGCAATTTGTACCAATAACGGTTCAATCAATATCAATGTCAGCGGCGGAACAGCGCCTTATATTTATCATTGGTCAAACAACGCAACTACACAGGATGTTTCAGCATTGGCCGCCGGAAATTATTCTGTAACTGTAACCGGCGGAACCGCAAGTGTCACTGCAAATTTTACTGTTCAGCAATCAGTTCTTGCTCATGCGATAATAAATTCTGTTACAGATAAAACTGCATGTTCTGTTAAATTGAATTGGAATATGGTAAATGGTGCAGCAAGTTACAGGGTTAAATACAAGCAAGCTGATTCATCACTTTGGAGTTCACCTGTTACTGTTGGAAATGTTAGCAGCTATACTTTAAATGGATTAAAGCCGGGATGCAGGTACAATTTTGCTCTCGCCGCTTTTTGTGCAAGTGGTTCTTCATCCGGTTATATTTCAGTTGAAGATTCAACCGGCAAATGCGAAGCTGTGCTTACATCCACTGTTGTAAATAATTCGAGTACGAGTGTTACATTTTCATGGACTTCAACATGTTATTCAATTGGCTACCGATTCGTTTACCGGGCTGTAGGTTCAACCACATGGATTGCAAAAACATGCACTACAACTAATTATACGGTCAATACATTATTGCCAAATACAACTTACGAATACCGTATCAAAAACAGATGTGATGTTGCACCGAATGTAGCGAGCTGGACCAATTCAAATTTTTTTACCACCTCAGCGCAACGAGTGGAAAATGAAAAAGTAAATCAAGCAGCAGCGGATTTATTGATTTACCCAAACCCGAATTCGGGATCTTTTTATCTGTCGGGTTCATTTAATGAAAAGGCCGCAAGTGCCACAATTGAAATTTACAATGGAATTGGTCAAAGTATTTATTCCGGAAATATTTTGTTGGAAAACGGGACTTTTGAAATTCCTGTTACTCTTCCGGCAGCCGTTAGTAATGGAATCTATTTTGTTAATATTTATTCAGGTAATGAAAAGCAGGTTTCTCATCTTTTGATTCAGCAATAGTCTTCTTCCACCTTTAGTCAAATAAAAAAACGGAGCAAAAAAGTTTGCTCCGTTTTTGATTTAATTACCTGCTGATTAAACTCTTTTTCATAATTATATTATCTGCTCATTACTTATATATTTGCACCTCTTTTTTAAAACAAAAACCTCAATAAAAATTTAATATGCGCGGAAAAGGATTAGTACAGTTTTTTGCAATCGCACTTATACTTGTTTGCATTTATCAACTGTCGTTTAACATAGTAACCAGTCGCGTGGAAAGCCGCGCCGATAATTATGCCGAAGCAAAAGTGATGATAGGCAAATCATTGGATGCGGTGCCTGCTGATCAGAAAGATTCAGTGAATGCCGTGATTCGTGAATATCGCCAGATTTATCTGGATTCAATAGGCAACGAAAAAGTATTTAACCTCGGTGTTGTTTCATTCACTTATTTAAAGTGCAAGGAACAACAATTGAATCTTGGTTTGGATTTGCAAGGCGGAATGAGTGTGGTTTTGCAGGTGTCAATGAAAGATCTGATCAAATCACTTTCAGGGCACAATACCGATCCTGCTTTTTTAAAGGCATTGCAATTGGCTGATGAAAAAGTAAAAACCGAATCATCAAAGGATTATGTCACCCTATTTGGAGAAGCATTTAAGGAGGTATCACCAACCGGGAAATTATCTTCAATTTTCGGTACCAAGGAAAATGCCGACCGCATAAAATATAATTCTACTAACGAAGAAGTTTTAGCAGTAATAAAGCAAGAAGCTGACAATGCATTCAATCGTACTTATAATATTTTAAGTGCGCGTATTAATAAATTCGGTGTGGCACAACCAAGTATTACACCTCAGCCATCCACAGGAAGAATAGTGGTTGAATTACCGGGAGTTGATAACCCGAATCGTGTTCGTAAACTTTTGCAGGCCGCAGCAAAACTGGAGTTCTGGGAAACATATAAAGCGGTTGAAATTTATCAGTTTCTGGAACAGGTAAATAATACACTTGCCGCCCGTCAGGTGGTTAAGGATAGTACTTCTATCAATGGAGATTCCGCATTATTAAACAATAATTCCGATGCAGGATTGTTAACTTCTACCGATTCAACCAAAAAGGATTCAACGGCAAACAGTCTTAGTTCTAATTTAGATTCGGCTGGTGCAACAACAGATTCATCAGCAATTGCCAAGAATCAAGCGGCGCAAAATCCACTCTTTACCATATTATACATTCCGAATTATAAAGACGAAGCTACCGGAAAACAAATGGTTTCTCCCGGTCCGGTTTGCGGTTTGGCTTTAGGAAAAGACACTTCAAAGGTGAATAAATATTTGAAGCTTGATTACATACAAGCCATTATGCCAAGAGATGTGAAATTTCTGTGGGGTGCAAAATCAGAAGAAGGAACTCAATCAACTTATTCTTTATATGCAATCAGAAAACAAGTAGGGGATGAGAACCCACCATTGGATGGCTCAGCAGTTATTAGTGCCCGTCAGGATTACGATCAGAACAACCGACCAGAGGTAGCAATGAATATGAATGATGAGGGCGCACGAATCTGGAAACTTTTAACCGGAAAAAATATTGACCGTTCAATTGCAATTGTTTTAGATGATTATGTACAATCGGCTCCGAATGTGATAAGTGAAATCGGTGGCGGAAGATCATCCATCTCCGGCGGATTCACCATTGAAGAAGCAAAGGATTTAGCAAACATTTTACAAGCTGGTAAATTACCTGCTCCAGCGGTTATCATTGGAGAAGATGTTGTTGGGCCTTCACTCGGAAAGGAATCAATTAACAAAGGATTAAATTCCATGATCATTGCCTTTGTTGCAGTGCTCGCTTTCATGGTGGTTTATTACAGCACTTCCGGTATTGTTGCAAACATTGCTCTTTTCTTAAACCTGTTTTTCATTGTGGGTGTACTTGCATCACTGGGTGCAACTTTGACTCTTTCAGGTATCGCAGGTATGGTGCTTACAATGGGTATGGCGGTGGACGCGAATGTGTTGATACATGAGCGTATAAAAGAAGAATTAGCAAAAGGAAAAACATTAATTAAAGCAATACAGGATGGTCATACAAAATCATATTCAGCTGTATTCGATACGCACTTAACTACATTAATTACAGGTATCATTCTCGCTTACTTTGGATTAGGTCCTGTACTTGGTTATGCAACCACTCTTAACATCGGAGTAATCTTCACTCTTTTTACTGCTGTATTCTGTGCACACCTCATTTTCGATTTCTGGATCAAGCGCACAAAAACAATGGCTTTTCATACCCGAATCAGTAAAGGGAATTTCTCTAATATGAATATTCAATTTGTAAGCAAGCGTAAGTATGCATACATTTTCTCCGGAGCACTTGCATTTTTAGGATTGATTTCAATTTTTACCCGCGGGTTTGATTATGGTGTTGACTTTACAGGCGGTCGCACTTATGTAGTTCGTTTCGAACACAATGTTAATACAACAGATGTGCGCAAGGAAATGGAACGCACAACTCACTTCAACCCAATTGTAAAAACTTATGGAAGTGATAATCAGGTTAAGATTACCACCCAGTACATGATGGAATCAAAAGACAGCGTGGCTGATGTTGCTTTATACAGTAGTTTGAAAAAATTTATTGATGAAGGCGTTACGCAGGAGCAGTTCATGAAAAAATATGTACAGAGTTCTTCCATCATTGGGGCCACCATTTCTGATGATATTAAAAACAGTTCTTACAAAGCTGTGTTTCTTGCATTGATAGCAATTGGATTGTACATATTGGTGCGTTTCCGTAAGTGGCAATATTCTTTAGGGGTTATTGTTGCACTTGCGCACGATGTGTTAATGGTAATGGGAATATTCTCACTCTTTAAAGGAATCATGCCTTTCTCTTTGGAAATAGATGAAACATTTATTGCTGCAGCACTTACCGTAATTGGTTATTCGGTTAATGATACCGTAATTGTATTTGATCGTATTCGTGAAAATCTTCGTGAGCATGCAGCTGAAGACATGAAAAAAACCATTAACGATGCAATTAATCAAACCCTGAATAGAACCATGATTACTTCGTTAACAGTGTTTCTGGTAATATTAACATTGTTCATTTTTGGTGGTGATGCAATCAGGGGATTTTCATTTGCCATGTTAATAGGTGTGGCGTTCGGAACTTACTCTTCTATTTTCGTTGCTACTCCATTGGTTATTGATTTTACAAAAGATGCTAACAAATTAAAATTTGTAGAGGTGGATGCGAAGAAAAAAGCGCATGAAGCAATGGCGAGAGCCAAATAGAATACATATTAAAAAATATCAAAGCCGACTTAGATTTTCTGAGTCGGCTTTTTTTTTACAGTCTCATCATAAAAAAATTAATCTATAATATAGTGTGTTTTTTATAAGCACGATAATTCCAGTAATGCATTACAAAACAGATCAATATCCTTCACAAAATAAATTTGAATTGACCTTAACAACCAGATGAAGTGATTATGCCAGATAAATTATAGACTGGCTACTATAAATTGGGTGGGTATCAATTACTATCAACAATACTACCCGACCCTGAAACATCAATATTGAGTGCAGGTTTTCCCTGATAATAAACATTTCCGCTTCCGCTAATTGTTACAACTAAAGATTCTTCTGCATTAACCTCAGCGTTTCCTGATCCACTTATTATAATTGAACAGGTCTTGGAGAATAAATGAAATGCATGAACATCTCCCGAACCTGAAATATCAATATCAAGATTAGTGCTGCTGCCGTTTAAGGTAATGGAACCGCTTCCGCTGATTTTTGCAGTTGTGTTGGCTACAATTGCATTTGCATTAATGGCTCCCGAACCACTTACTTGAAACTCCAGTAATTCAGCACTGATAGTATCAAGCATACTGATAATTCCACTTCCCGAAGTTGAAATAGAATTTATTTCGGGTGATGAAATGCGAATAATGACATCTGACTTTTCACCTAAACATCTTTTCGAAAAAATATTTAAAGCATCCCCATTTGTTTCAAAAACAATTTTATCAATAATATTTTCTGAGGCCGTAATGGTGATTGAATAAACTGAATCATGTTTTAAATAAATGGTTCCTTCGGTTTCAAAATTTATTTTTTTGAAACCTGATTTATCAATTGAATTGGTAATGATATTTCCTTTTGCATGAAGACATGGCCACTTATTTTTTTTGCAGGCAAAAAAAGAAAGGATAAAAAGAGCTGCAACGAATAAAATTTTAAATTTCATCTGCAAATTTTTTTTTGAATGTAATTTCTTTTTTTGATTTTAAGGGATAAAAATTTAAAACTACTTTTTATTATCAAAAAAAATAACTGCTACAGGTGCATAAGCCGGATTCTGTATTCTCCGGTTTTCGCCGGAGATCATTGTCATTTATCTGGTTCAGGTTTCGCAACCTGAATCGAGCAGCCAACCCGTTCTGCATTTCTGCTTGCGCAGAAAATAAAAGCGAGCAACTATTAAACAGAATTTATTTGGCCTTTCAGCCCGCAAGGTTTACCCGTGAAAGATTTTGCAACCAATCACCGTGAGCTTTTACCTCCCTTTTTCATCTTTTCCACCCGAAGAAAAACTTCAGCTGGTAGTTATTTTCTGTGGTACTTGCTATCCCTCATCAATTCCTTAATGAAGTTCCACCCGTTAGGTGGTGCGGTGCGCTATGCTGTCCGGACTTTCCTATCCGACAAGTCGGATCGACAATCTTACCTGCAGCAGTTATTTCAAAGATCTATAAATGTGGCACCATGACCGTAGCGATGATGGTATTCGTTTCTGTATGGAAGAAATGAATAATCTGCATCTAAAATATTGCAGACTTCATTTTTCAATTTTCCTTTTCCGTAACCATGAATTACAACCAATCGTTCGCGTTTATTTTGAATGGCGCGTTCCAATACTTTTTTGAAAGCGGTCAATTGCTTTTCTAAAATTTCGCCCGATGCTAAAGCTTTTTCATTTATGCCTAATGAGGTAGCGTGCAAATCAATTTCTTCAATACCTCCGGTTTTCAAATCAGCATTATCGTAATTCTGAATTTTATTTGTTTGCATCAACACTTCCAGTTCTTCTTTTGAAATGTGATGGCGCTCAATTTCCGATCTTCTACCCGGCCATTCATTAAATATTTCATACACAAAAACTTCTTCACTAAATCCTTCAAACTTCTTTTTCTTTTTGAAATGTGCAGTTGGTCTGATGCGCAATTCAATTTCGTTTTCGTCACCTTTCTGCTGCCATGCACTTAAATAAATGTTTGGCTTATCGTTCAATTTATCTTCCTGGAAAGGAAATAATTGTTTCTTGGTTTTAGGTGCGAGCAACCCGTTGTGTGAAAAATTTACACCATCAGAAAAATCCAGAATGATATTGTAGTGAACTGCAAACTGAAATCCGTTTTGGATGTAAACCTGAAGCGCAGGTTTTTGTTCTTGATCAATAAAAGGTTCCATGATTAAAAGCAAACCTCTTTCGTTCAATACCAACAAACTCACAGGAACTTTTTCTTTTGGCCGTTCATCTGTCCGTGGTTTAAAATCTGGACGCTCGGCAGGTCGGCTTCCGCCTACTGCAATAGCAATATCTTCGGGGTAAACCGGAATTTCATCTCCATCCAGATTCACATAAATCATTCCGTTAGCTATGCGCGTAACAGTAGCAGTCTCATTCATGTGAATGAGATTTACTTTATCTCCTTGTCTGAAATTTTGTTTCATATACTTTCGCAAACCTAATTCAATCAGTTAAAAACTCACAACCTTTAAATTTTTTCTTTTAGAAATTGAAATATTTATTTTTTGTGAATACATAATCAAATATGAAAGAAACACTTCGTTGGAAATTGGCTCAGTATTTTGAAAGGCGCTGGTGGAAAAAATATCTCCGTAATAAAACGGTAGAAGATTATCGTGTTTGGAAAAAAGACTATTGGAATAAGTTGTTAACGGCGGGTGAAATTTCAATGGCGAATGATTGCAAAATTTTAGATGCAGGTTGCGGACCTGCAGGAGTTTTTATGATTTTGGAAAAGCAAAAAGTGACCGCAGTTGATCCATTGCTGAATGAGTATGAAAAACAATTAATCCATTTTAAAAAATCAGATTACAAAAATGCGGAGTTCATTCAATCACCCATCGAAAATTTTAAACGAGTGAATTATTTTGATTTTATTTTTTGCATGAATGCAATCAATCATGTGCAGGATTATGAAACGGCAATGAACAATTTAACTGAATCGTTAAAGCCCGATGGAATTTTTGTGATGACTATTGATGCACACAATCATTCGTTCTTTAAACACTTGTTTAAAGCAATTCCAGGAGATATTCTTCATCCACATCAATTTGATTTGAATGAATACAAATTGCATCTGATGCAAAGAGGAGTTGTTATTGAAAAGGAAGTTTTATTGAAGAAGGAATTTTTCTTTAATCATTATTTGATTGTTGGGAATAAAAATTAAAATAATTTCCAGATAGTTTTTACTTGAATAATAACATGTGTATATTATGCAAAAGAATTCCTGAAAGTTTGTTGTAACAAATATTGATCTTAAACGCTTATGAATAAACAAAAACCAAGAAATGGAATCATCAATTTCAAAAACTATATTTGCGCGCCCATGATAAAAAATCTGCTCTTATTTTCCTTGTTAATAATTGTAATTTCTTCATGTAGTGAATATCAAGAGGTTTTGAAAGGAAATGATTTAGGTAAGAAATATGAGGTAGCCAAAACATATTACAGCAAACAACAGTATTATAAGGCATTACCATTATTTGAAGAATTGGTGCCGGTTTACAAGGGTTCAAAGGAAGGTGAAGAAATGTATTACTACCTTCCGTTTTGTTATTATGGAACTGGTGAATACTTAGTTGCAGCCTATCATTTCAAAAATTATTTTGCAACCTATCCAACCAGTGTTCATGCTGAAGAATGTTTATTCATGAATGCGAAATGTTATATGCAAATGTCACCGAAATATGAATTGTCGCAGGAATACACAGAGAAAGCCATCAATGAATTTCAATTGTTCACCAATACTTTTCCAACAAGTGCATTAGTAAGTCAGGCAAATGATGACATTGACCAGATGCGTGCAAAGCTGGAAGTGAAAGCATTTGCAGGTGCGAAATTGTATTATCAAATGACCAACTACAAGGCATCTGCAGTTGCATTAGCCAATTTAATTCGAAGTTATCCTGATTTACCTAATATTGCCGAAGCTTGTTTTTTAATAGTTAAGTCCGATTACCTTTACGCCCTTAATAGTATAGAAACAAAACAAAAAGACCGATTTGAAAAAACAATTGCGATTTATAATCAATACAAGGATAAATTTGCAGGCACCAGGTACGAAAAAGAAGCTAAATCACTTTTTGAAAATTCAACATCCACTTTAAATAAACTCACCATTCATGAGTAACTCAATTAAAAAATTACAAAGTCAGGTAATGACCAATGTTGCTGAACCGCGCAATGTTGAAGCAATGAAAAATCAGGTTGGCAGCACTTACGAAGCCATTGCAATTATTGCAAAACGCTCCACGCAAATAGCCAGTCAGATTCGTGAAGAACTGCATGCGAAACTAGAAGAGTTCGCTTCTTCTTCTGATAATCTCGAAGAAATACATGAGAACCGCGAGCAGATTGAAATTTCAAAACACTACGAAAAATTAGCGCATCCGACTTTGATGGCAACCGAAGAATTTCTGGAAGAAAAGGTTTACTACCGTAACCCAAGTAAGGAAGCGCCTAAGCCATTGTTCTGATGTCTTCCTTAAAAGGAAAAAAAATTCTCCTTGGAGTTTGTGGAAGTATCGCCGCCTATAAAAGCGCATTTTTAATTCGCTTATTGGTAAAAGAAGGAGCAACAATAAAAGTTATTATGACAAGGGAAGCGGGGAAATTTATTTCCCCGCTTTCACTTTCAACACTTTCAAAGAACCCGGTTTTATCTGAACTGACAACTACTGATGATTCACTTTGGAACAATCATGTTGAATTGGGTTTGTGGGCCGATTTATGTTTAATTGCTCCTGCATCGGCAAACACTATTGCAAAACTCGCTAATGGATATTGCGATAATTTATTGACTGCTGTTTATCTCTCAACAAGATGCCCGGTTTGGATTGCTCCTGCAATGGATGAAGACATGTGGGCTCACCCTTCCACAAAAAGAAATAGTCAATTATTGAAAGAGAATGGAAATACAGTTTTGAAAGTATCGCATGGTGAATTAGCCAGTGGATTATTTGGTGAAGGAAGAATGATGGAACCTGAAGAAATTATTTCGCGGCTTACAAATCATTTCAATACTTCGCAGGCATTTAAAGGAAAAAAAGTTTTGATTACTGCAGGGCCTACATACGAAGCCATTGACCCTGTGCGTTTCATCGGAAATCATTCGAGTGGAAAAATGGGATATGCATTAGCCGAGGTTTGTATAAAACATGGTGCTGATGTTACACTTATTTCAGGACCGGTAAATATTTCTGCTCCATCACACCTGAAAAAATTTGTTTCCATAAAAACTGCTCACGAACTTTTTTCTGCAACGACAAAAGCATTTGTCAATGCCGATATAACTATTATGGCTGCAGCGGTTGCAGATTATAAACCACAAAAGACTTCAGTCAATAAAATAAAAAAGAAAGACGGCGAACTCTGTATTGAATTAGTAAAAACAATAGATATTCTTTCAGAACTTGGTAAGAAGAAAAAGAAAAATCAATTGCTGATTGGATTTGCTTTGGAAACAGAAAATGAATTGGTGAATGCAAAAGAAAAACTGAAAACAAAAAATTTAGACTTCATTATATTAAATTCATTGAGAGATGAAGGTGCGGGTTTTGGAACCGATACAAACAAAGTCACAATTATTGATAACGGTGGAAAGAAAAAAGAACTGCCTTTGAAAATGAAAACCGAAATTGCGCACGACATCGTTAACATTATTATTTCAAAATTTCATGCGTAAACTTTTTTTAATTCTCTATTCGTTCGTCTCAACTTTTGCAAGTGCACAGGAGCTTAATTGTTCTGTTCAGGTAATTACCCCACAATTGCAAAACGCTGAACGGACAATTTTTGATAACATGCAAAAAACCATAACTGAGTTCATGAATAACCGGAAATGGACCAGCGATACTTATTCACAAAGCGAACGGATTGAATGCAGCTTTTTAATTACAATAACTAAAGAACTTGGAGCTGATAAATACCAGGCGCAAGCAACCATACAATCGAATCGGCCTGTGTTTAATTCCGGATACAATTCCACACTTTTTAATTGGGTTGATAAAGACTGGACGATTGAATACGCACAATATCAAACACTGGACTTTAATGAAAATGCTGTTACAAGCGAATTGAGTTCGCTTCTTGCTTATTACGCCTATATCGTTATTGGTTTGGATTACGATTCATTTTCGCCAAAAGGCGGAACACCATATTTTGCAAAAGCTCAGAATATTGTGAACTTAAATTCAAATGCAGTTACTAAGGGATGGAAGGGAACAGAACTACGAAATAAATATTGGTTAGTTGAAAATTTAATGAATACAAAGTACGACAACGGCCGCACCGCCATATATAAATATCATCGGGATGGAATGGATAAAATGTATGAAGACATTGAAAATGGCCGAAAATCAATCCTCACAGCTTTCAGTTTATTGGATAAAATGAATCAGGATAATCCGAACAGTATGTTCATTCAGCTTTTCTTTACAGCAAAAGTTGATGAGATAGTAAATATTTTTTCTCAGGCGCCACCAATTGAAAAAACTCAGGCAATCAATCTTGTATCAAAAATGGATGTTGCCAACTCAAGTAAGTATCAGAAAATCTTGAAGCAATAGTTTGTTTATTTCAAAAAAAAATATTTCCGGTGAAAACATATTTTCATAAGAAAATAATTTCCTCCTTTCGATTCGTATTTCGAATTTCATGATGTTGTTTTTAAATATAATTCCGGCTCGACTCCTCGGCTGATTGATTCAAGATTACAAAGACAAAATCATTTATGATTTATGTATTCAAAGTCATTCGAAAATTCTCGTTAATGATGATTCTGAATTCAATGTGCTTAAAAAATTCAAACGCCCCGAAATAATTATGATGAGCACAACCGAATTTTTGGAAAGTGTTTAAGCAGGAAAATTAAATCCTCAGTAAATTTAAAGCGAGAAATCGGCTTGCATTAAACAACTTTCAGCGTCCCTCTTCCAACCATCAGTCCTCAATATCAGCAAGCCGGAATATCCACACCGGAACTTGAATACACTTTTCGTGATGTGTTGTTCGTTCAGATATTTTTACCGCGATGAATAAAATCAGAATCGGAATTTTTTTTGGTGGCAGCTCACGCGAGCGCGAAATATCATTTGCCGGAGGCAGAACAGTTTACGACAATCTTAATAAATCCATTTTCGAACCTGTTCCAATTTTCATTGACAGCTTTCACAATTTGATTCTGCTCGACTGGCAATACATTTATAAAGGAAGCATCCGCGATTTTTATCCTTCTGTAAATTTTATTCCAACTACCAAACATCCCTTCCAGGTATATATTGAATCGTTAGGGAAATTGCCTCGCGAAAAACAAGATGAAATTATTTCAACAGTAGGAAAAAAAATTCTTCCGAACGAACTTAACTCCATTATTGATTTTGCTTTTCTCGCACTGCATGGTTCGTATGGCGAGGACGGAAGTATACAAGGCATTCTTGATTTTTATCAGATACCATATTCAGGTTCCGGCATTCTTCCTTCGGCAATCGGCATTAACAAAGCATTTCAGAAGCACATGATGAACGAAGGTGGTTTTACTCCCACCCGTTTCAAAACTGTTACACGCGAGGAGTGGCTGCATAGTGTTAAAAATTCCCTCATCGAAAAAAGTGTTACAGCAGTCGGATTGCCGTTGGTTATTCGCCCGGCTAATCAGGGTTCATCCATTGGTGTTTCCATCATTCACGAAAAAGATTTTGCTTTAATCACAAAAGCCATTGATAAAGCATTTTTCTTTTTTGAATGGAATGCTACTGATTGGAAAAAGAAAAACGAGGAAGAAAAAATAACTTTCTTAAATAACCTGTGTGATATACGGGAGAATGTGGGATTGCCATTGCGTGTAAACGGGAAAACATATTTTCATCCTGAAGAATTATTTCAGTTGTTTGAAAAATCTGTTGCAGAAAATATTTCACAATTAATTCTTGAAGCTGATGATGCAGAGATTGAAATTCTGATTGAAGAATTTATTGAAGGAAAAGAATTTTCGTGCATCGTTGTGGTTGACGAAAAAAATAATCCTGTTGCCCTTCCGCCTACTGAAATTGTAAAAGGAAAAGAAGTTTTTGATTACCGTTCAAAATACCTCGCCGGACTTTCGCGAAAAATAACCCCCATACAAATTCCCGACGAACAAATTGAAGCCATTCGAAAAGAGTGCGAAAAACTTTTCAGTTTTTTCGGTTTTCATGTTTATGCTCGAATTGATGGGTTCATTCGCCCCGATGGAAAAATTATTCTCAACGACCCGAACACAACAAGTGGCATGTTACCCTCTTCGTTTTTCTTTCATCAGGCGGCAGAGATTGGTTTAAATCCTTCGCAGTTTCTTTCGTTCATTATTCACACCAGTGTGCGAGAGCGCATGCGCTCGAATGTGCGACCTGCGATTTACGAACCACTGTTACAGCGACTCAATAATGGAATTGATAAACTATTACAACACGCAGAAAACAAAATCCGAATTGCAGTTATTCTCGGCGGCTATTCCACCGAGCGCCACATCAGTGTGGAGAGCGGACGAAATATATTCGAAAAGCTCGCCAGCTCCGATAAGTACCAACCTATTCCTGTTTTCCTTACTGGTAATAATGAGCAACACCAACTTTACCAGATTCCGATTAATCTTTTATTGAAAGATAATGCCGATGACATTCGTGAAAAGATTCAGCACTTTTCATTTCATCCTGTGATTGAAAAAATAAAAGCACAGTGCAAAAACATCACACAAAAATTTTCTTCCAGCAATTATTTATTTGTTCCGAAACAACTTCCATATGCTGAATTGCCCAATGAAGTGGAAGGAGTTTTCATTGCATTGCATGGTCGCCCGGGCGAAGATGGCAGTGTGCAACAGCAGCTGGAAAAAGTCGGATTGCCATACAACGGCAGTGGAGTTTCTTCTTCGCAAATCACCATCAATAAATTTAACACCAACCAATTACTGTTACAGCATGGTTTTCACGAAGCGCTGCAATCTCTTGTTTATAAAAATGATTGGAAGGCAAGCGAAGAAAAATTTATTGATGCCATTCTTGCCAAACATAAATTGCCCATCATCACCAAGCCCGTGGATGATGGTTGCAGCAGTGCCGTAAAAAAAATAAAAACGCGCGACGAGTTAATCGCTTTCAGTCGACTGATGTTTCGTGATCAGGAATTGCTGAATACAAATGAAGCTGTTACACTTCACCTGAAGCCGAAAGAAGAGTTTCCGCGCAAAGAACAATTTTTAGTGGAAGATTTAATTGCTGCTAATGGTGCTAAACATTTTTTAGAAATCACTTGCGGAATGCTCACTCATCACAACGATGACGGAACAATTTCCTATGAAGTATTTGAACCAAGCGAAACACTTGCAATTGCTGATGTGCTTTCGCTCGAAGAAAAATTCTTAGCGGGCGAAGGACAAAATATAACTCCCGCTCGATTCGGAAAATCAAAAGAAGAATACACAAAAATTGCAGCTCAGGTAAAAACAGATCTGGAAAAAGCAGCGCGGCTTTTAAATGTACAGGGCTACTGCCGCATTGATGCATTCGTTCGCATTGATGCAAACCTCAATGCCGAAACAGTGGTGATAGAAGTTAATTCTCTTCCGGGAATGACACCTGCCACCTGTATTTTTCACCAGGCAGCTATCAATCATTACAAGCCGTATGAATTCATTGATAAAATTTTAGAATTCGGGCGGACTAAGAAGGTTGCTGTGGTTGTGTAAAAAATAAAAATAAGTAATCCGTCTGTTACTCTTTGATTGTGCACCATTTCTATAAATGCTGCTATGTGTTGTCTGTGAATACTATTAAAATAAATCACCAACAAATGTTATAACAAATCTTTCCAGTTTTTAAATTCAACATGCACATGCGAAGCTTCATTAAAAACCAATGATGCTCCAAGTTCCTTGCTTATTCGCGTAGTTTCTAAATTATTTCCTCCAATATCAAGCGCATAACCAGTGCCGTGCTTGCTGGTACCCGGAGCTGCCAATGGAGCTACAGCAAGCCACCACATTTTTTCATCCTTTGGCGGATTCGATTTTTTTGAAGCCGTTACCACCTTTGATTTTGTAAGAACTGATTCAAAATCAATTTTTGATTGCTTAATAATTTTATGTCGTGCAATAATCTGTGCTTCGGAACTATTATCTTTTGTTTGTCCAACCTGTTTATCTAATCTGTAACCTGTAAGCGGCGTGGGAGTGTTTTGATACAACGCATTTTCTATCGCTGTAGCAGCCCTGTAAAATTTATCATCCAATCCTTCAATTTCAAAGAACTCATCAAGTTTAGAAGCCAGTAAATCAAAGTGGTAATTTACTTTCCAAAACTGATCGCTGTTATCGAGATAACCGGCAAGACAATAACATTCTTTAGGATAATAATTAAATACTGCATCAATTATTTTCGTGGTGATATCAATTTCTTTAACCGCCGGTTTAACAAAAGTCTGACGAGTGTGCTGTTTAAGTTCTGGAAGTTTAATTGCCATTTTGGTTTAGAATTTTTTTTGTCCCGATTCGATTGGAACCGAAACATTGCGCTCACAAAATAATTAAAAACAAAATTGCCAATCGAAATATTAATATTTTTTTTTATTTCCGGGACAAAATCAACTTGTTTTTCTTCGATTACCTATTGTTTAAAGCAACTTCATGCAATGTATAAACGCTAAGGGTTTTCTCAGTTAAAAAAATAGGCGCAATTTATTTTATACAACATCATACACATGAGGGTATAACACTAATTATTTTATTAAATAAAATTTCAGACTTTAGCCGCCGCAATCATTATGTGGCAATTTCTTAAAAGCAGAATTTTTCTTTACAACATACTTGGCGCTATCGCTGTTTTCATCATAGTGTTCTGGCTTGGCACATCAGCGCTTAACAGTTACACTCGACACGGCGAAACCATTACTGTTCCTGATTTGTCGGGAATGACTTTTGAAAAAGCAAAACAAATTTTATCAGACAGGAATTTGGAAATTGCCATAGCCGATTCAGCTTTCAACGATAAGAAACCAAAGCTGGCAGTGCTGGAGCAAAATCCGGGTGCCAATTCAAAAGTTAAAGAAGGAAGAACCATTTACTTAACTGTAAATGCAAAAATTCCACCCCAAGTAAAAATGCCTGACCTCACTGATAACTCATTGAAGCAGGCACAAATGATTTTGGAAAATATTGGTTTACGGGTTGGTCAGTTAATTTATAAACCGGACTTAGCACAGAATGTTGTGTTAGACTGGATGTGCCGAGGGCGACACATTACCATTGGCGATAACATAAAAAAAGGATCAACCATCGATTTGATTTTAGGTGATGGATTGGGGAACACTGAAGTGGAAGTGCCTGAATTGATTGGTCACACTTTGCGTGAAGTGAAATTTATTTTGGATGCATCTTCCTTAAACCTTGGTGCAGTGATAGCTGATAACACTGTTCGCGGCGATTCGTTGAATGCAATTGTTTACAAGCAAACACCCTCGCCGATTGATACTGATAATAAATTAAATCTGGGTGAAGCAGTGGATGTTTATATCACTTTAGATCAATTCAAATTAGATACCCCGGAAGAAGAAGAAATAAAATAATTCAATGCTATTTCAATCGTTGATATTTCTTTTGCTGAACAAACAATTTTTTAAACACATTTGAGTTTCATTGTTTCAATTACTGATGTAACAAATAATTTTCCTGATGCAAAAACTCACCATTCACATTTCACTTTTCACTTTTCTTTTATTTCTGAACATTCATTCTTCGGCACAGGAGGTAATAAGTGAATTAAAATATAACAGCGCATTAGTTTTTGAAAAGCAGCAGTCAAAATTTCGCTCAACAGATACTTTGCAACTCCCTTTTGTTGATGATTTTTCGTACTCGCTTTTAGATCCGAATCATAAATATCCCGATCAGAATTTGTGGTTGGATATAGATTGTTTTGTAAATACAACTTACCCAATTCTTCCACCATCCATTGGTGTTGCAACATTTGAAGGGTTGAATGAATATGGAATTCCATACGATACTTCCGGTGTGGTTCAGCAAGCCGGAGCCGATACCTTAACATCTCATGCCATTCACATGGAAACACACTCATCGGGTGATTCGGTTTACCTGAGTTTTTTTTATGAGAAAAAAGGACTTGGAGATTTTCCGAATGTTGGCGATAAACTTTTTTTAGAATTTAAAAGGAATGATGGCACCTGGAACGAAGTATGGTTTATGGATGGAGATGCAAGTGCACCAACAGTTATAAAATTTAATCAGGTTATGATTCCCATTATTGATGCTGCATATTTCTTTAATGGTTTTCAATTCCGTTTCAGAAACATTGCAACCACTGCTGGCAACAACGATCACTGGCATGTTGATTATGTGAGGTTGAATTCAGGAAGAAATTATGCTGATACCTTATTGCAGGATGTTGCTGCCGTTTACACGCCAGGTACGATTTTAAAAAATTATGAGTTCATGCCTTGGACTCAATTTAGGAATAATCAGGCAACTGAATTAGCTATTAATCTCCCATTTATAATCCGAAACAATAATGATGTTACGATGAATACTGCCATTCAATATTTTTCAGATGAAGTATTTAGTAGCTCCAATGTTTTTACAAGTTCACTAACAGCAATTAATTTTGCAGCATCATCAGTTTTAACACAATCAAATCCAACTTTCCCGATTGGTGTTACTCCTCCGGTCGACAGTGCTTTGATAATTCTTAATTGTAAAGCAACCACGACTCCGGATGACCTGAGACGAAACGATTCAGCCTATCGCATTCAACCATTTTATAATTATTATGCGCACGATGATGGCAGTGCAGAGAAAGCTTACGGATTAAACATTGCTGGAGGAAGAACTGCTGTGAAGTATAATTTAAATGTTCCGGATACTTTGCGCGCAGTTCAATTTCATTTTGCTCACATTGATGCTGACATCAGTGATAAATTCTTTTCCATTATGGTTTGGAAATCGTTGGTGCCAAATGAGCAATTGATTTACGAACAGGATTTTTTACACCCAACTTACATTGATAGTATAAATGGTTTCGCCACTTATATTCTTGATACGCCTAAAGCAATTACCGATACATTTTACATTGGTATGCTGCAATCGTATGCAAATTATTATTATGTGGGATTAGATAAAAATACCGACTCACATTTGAATTCTTACTTCAATGTAGGCAATGGCTGGCAGCAATCTTCTTATGCAGGTTCTTTAATGATTCGCCCTGTAGTAGGAGCAAAGCTTCCATACACTACAGTACAAAATATTTCAGCCAATACAATTTCAGTTAACTGTTATCCGAATCCAACAGCTGATTTTTTACATGTAAATGTTAGTGGTGTGAAACATGCTGAACTATTTATTACTGACCTTCTGGGAAGATCCATTCAAACTTCTGAAGGATCAGATGAAAATATTTTTGTTGGAAATCTTTCGCAAGGAATGTATTTGCTAACTGTGAAAGACAAACAAAGCAGACAATCATTCACCACCCGTTTTATAAAATTGTAATTGATGGCTGATATAACAATTGAAGAATTAAAAGAACGAAAAGATAAAAACGAAAATCTCATTGTGCTCGATGTTCGTGAAGAATGGGAGTTCGATGAATTTAATATCGGAGGAAAATTAATCCCGCTTGCAACTTTGCCCGGAGCATTGGAAGAATTATCAGATCATAAGAATGATGAAATAATTGTTCATTGCAAATCAGGGAAACGAAGCGCGAATGCACAGGCATACATGAAGCAACAAGGTTTCACCAATGTGCGCAACCTTATTGGCGGCGCCGATGCATGGAAAGCGAAGTTTGGTTATTGATTTATAAATTTCAAATTGAATATTCCAGACAATCAGAATTTTTCTTCACCAATAATTATTTATGATGGTGTTTGTCATTTATGTAACAGCGGTGTGAATTTTATTCTGAAACACGATCGCAAAAAAATATTCCGATTCGCCCCATTTCAAAGTTCGTTTGCAAAAAATTTATTGAAAGAAAACAATGAATCGGAAAATATTGGTGACACATTTATTTTAATTCACAATGGAAAATTATTCAACCGTGCTGATGCTGCATTAAAAATTACAATGCTGCTCGGCGCTAAATGGAAATTTTTTTATCCATTGTATTTGTTTCCGAAATTTATTCGCAATGGATTTTATAATATCATTGCACGCAATCGTTACAAATGGTTTGGCAAAGCTGATACCTGCGTGATGCCATCACCTGAAATTCAGGAGCGATTTATTTTGTAAAAAGAAAAAATTTAAAAATGATCTGGTTTAAACCCGTTGATTTAAAAATGCTGAACGACTTTCATAAAAACACAATGCCCGATTATCTGGGAATTGAGTTTACTGAAATCGGTGATGATTATATAAAAGCACGGATGCCCGTGAATGAAAAAACGATGCAAGCGCAAGGTCGTTTACACGGAGGTGCAAATGTGGTTTTAGCTGAATCACTTGGTAGCATTGCAACTGTTTTGAGTATCAATCCCGAAACACAATCATGTGTTGGTCTGGAAATAAATGCCAATCACATTCGAGGTGCTTTTAAAGGATATGTAAATGGAATTACACGCCCCATACATGTAGGAAGAACCACACAAATATGGGAAATAAAAATTTATGATGATGATGGAAAACTTTCGTGCATCAGTCGCATCACCAATATTATTCTTGACAAAAAGAAATAAAAAAAGCTGACTGAATAAATTCAATCAGCTTTCAAAAAAATATTTTTCTGTTAAATTATCCGGCCACTAATTTTTTATATCGGAATCTTTTCGGTGGGGCATCTCCCAGCTTCTTGTGCTTGTGTTCTTCATAATCAGAAAAACTTCCTTCGAAGAATACCACTTTCGCTTCTCCTTCAAAAGATAAAATGTGTGTAGCCACCCGATCTAAAAACCAACGGTCGTGCGAAATAATTACCGCGCATCCTGCAAAATCATCCAATGCTTCTTCCAGTGCGCGCATGGTATTTATATCTAAATCATTATTCGGTTCATCCAGCAACAACACATTCGCTTCCTGCCGAAGTGATAACGCTAGGTGCAAACGATTTCGCTCTCCACCACTCAACACTTCAATTTTCTTTTCCTGATCCTGACCGTTGAAGTTGAATTTGCCTACATATGCGCGCGAGTTCAATTTCGTTTTTCCAAACTCTATATATTCATTTCCGCCCGACACCTGCTGCCACACGGTTTTGCTCGGATCAATATCAGCATGTTGCTGATCAACATAAGAAAGTTTTACAGTTTCACCGATAGTGATTGTTCCGCTATCAGGTTTTTCACTTCCTAAAATCATGCGGAACAAAGTTGTTTTACCTGCTCCGTTCGGTCCAATGATTCCAACAATTCCATTTTGCGGTAACTTGAATGATAAATTTTCATACAACAATTTATCCCCGAAACTTTTACTCACATTATCAAACTCAATCACATTCGCACCCAGTCTCGGTCCGGGTGGAATATAAAATTCAAGCTTTGCTTCTTTCTCGCGAACTTCTTCGCCCGCCATTTTATCGTAGTTCTGTAAACGCGATTTCGATTTTGCCTGTCGCCCTTTTGCACCCATGCGCACCCACTCTAACTCACGCAATAAATTTTTACGGCGCTTGCTTTCCACTTTTTCTTCCATTGCCAATCGCGCAGCTTTCTGCTCGAGCCATAAAGTATAATTTCCTTTCCATGGAATTCCTTCACCACGATCCAATTCTAAAATCCATCCAGCAACATTATCCAAGAAATAACGATCGTGTGTAATGCAAATAACAGTTCCTTTGTATTGAGCTAAATGTTGTTCCAACCATAAAACCGATTCAGCATCTAAGTGATTCGTTGGTTCATCCAGCAATAAAATATCAGGAGTCTGCAACAGCAAACGACACAAAGCCACACGCCTTCTTTCGCCTCCGCTCAGTGTTTCAACTGATGAATCTCCATCCGGACATTGCAATGCGTCCATCGCACGCTCCAGTTTTGAATCTATTTCCCATCCATCGCAGGCTTCAATTTTCTCCTGTAAATTTCCCTGACGCGTGAGTAGTTTATCCATTTCGGCATCGCTCATCGGCTCGCTGAATTTGTTGCTCACTTCTTCAAACTCGCGCAACAAATCCATCACGGGTTTCACACCTTCCTGAACAATTTCTTTTACCGTTTTTGATTTGTCGAGTTCGGGTTCCTGAGCTAAGTAGCCAACAGAATATTCTTTGCTGAACTCAACCTTGCCAACATAATTATTATCGAGGCCCGCTATGATTTTTAAGAGTGTTGATTTACCCGAACCGTTTAAACCTACGATTCCAATTTTTGCTCCGTAATAAAACGAGAGGTAAATATCTTTAAGCACCTGCTTGTTTCCAGGATAAATTTTTCCGACCCCAAGCATGGAGAAAATTATTTTCTGATCAGCCATTTAATTTTTTTTAAGAGGCGCAAATGTAATCTTCAATTCATAATTCATTATAGTATAAATTGATAAGTGATTTTAAAATAGGACTATTTAATTGATTTTTTATCTGGAAATCTGGATCAGTAGTAATGCACTATCAAGATTGATTGAATTGTAGAATTTTGCAAGTTGAGCGAATATTTTAAGTCGAAAATTCAATTTTTTTTGTGTTGCTTGGAGGCAAGTTCAAAAAACAAGTAAAAAGGTTAGTAACAATGTTTTTCTTCTTTTCATTTGTAATACAGAGTATCAGAATTAATTCTAACTCCACTGCCGCACTATGAATGGAATTTGAAAATTTTGTTACGAGTAACTGTTTCGGTTATTCAGTATTTACAATTGCTTTTTCCATCGCCTATGACTCCACAACCAATTAGAGGGTTGATTCTTAATATCTCTTTCCAGTTTCTCTGCAAAGGTTTGCATAATAAAATTATCCGGTGTGGATGACGAATCTTCTGAAATAATTTCAAAGCGATATAAATAGTATCCGCGTTTTAGCTTGCGTGTGCTTGCATACAAAACAGGCAGATTGAGTTTACGCGCCAGCTTTTCAGCACCATTAAAAAAATAAGTTTCCTGATTTAAAAATGTTGTTCGATAGGCTTGTTGGTTTGATGGAGTCTGGTCGGCAATAAAGGCGGTTGCTGTTTGTTCCAGTTTGTTGGCTATTAAATTTCGCGCAATATTTTTTTCGCTTATTGGCCTGCATCCAAAACGGGAACGCAATTCAAAAATCATTTTATCAATGTTCTGATTATTCAACGGACGATACACCACCTGGGTATCGTAATTTGCGGTCAAGCCCATCATCAATCCATTCCATTCCCAATTACTGGTGTGTCCGAGTAAAACAATTACACTTTTCCGTTCATCAGCATAACGATTAAAGTCTGGAAGATTTACAATACGGATTCTCTTTTTCAAGTCCTGTTTCGAAATCCGCAAAGCTTTTATACTCTCCACCATCAAATCGCTCATGTGCCGGTAATACTCACAACGGATAATTTCCAGTTCTTCTTTTGATTTTTCAGGAAAGGAATTTTTAAGATTCTGAATAATCACTTGTCTTCTGTAACGGAAAAAATAATGAAGCATAAAAGCAATAACACTGGACTTCAGGTATAAAATCCCTAATGGAAATCGTGATGCCAAAGAAAAATAAATGCGCAGCAATTGTCAGTTGAATTCTTGTTGAGCGTAAATGTAATTACACAATGCAAATTTATTTGCTCCGAATAAACACGACTTTGATTAGTTTAAAAATAAGCAACGAGTTAAATTACATTTGCAACGCCATTAAATTTTTTCATAAAATATTTTTAAATTGATTACAGAATTATTATTAGTACTGCTTCTAATTTCAATAAGCGGGGCATTTGTGCTTGCCGAAATTGCCTTAATTTCTTCCAGAAAAGCCCGATTAGAAAAAGAAGCAAAACAAGGAAGAATGGGTGCTAAGGTTGCTTTGAAACTGATGGAAAAACCACAGCAGTTTTTATCTGTTGTTCAGATATATATTACCCTTGTGAGTTTTATTGCAGCTACTTATGGTGGAACTTCCATTGCTCATCATCTGTCAGAATTTTTTAAGCAATATGATTCGTTAAAAGAATATTCTGACTTTTTGGGCATAGCCACAATTGTTTCATTTACTACCTATTTGAGTTTATTGTTAGGAGAATTGGTTCCGAAAACTTTAGGGATAAATTACCCGGAAAAAGTGGCAATGTTTTTTGCCCCTATCATTCAGGTTATGGGGTGGATTGCAAAACCAATTGCATGGTTTTTACAATTTTCTACCAAATTGGTTTTAAAAATTTTAATGATCAAAACAAATATTGAGCAAACAGTAACCGAAGAAGAACTTCATCACATGATTGATCAGGGTTCGCAGCATGGGATATTGGAAAAACAGGAGTCGGATATGATGCGCGGCATTATCAGAATTGGCGATAGAAAAGTAAACTCTCTAATGACTCACCGAAGTGAAATTATTTGGGTGGATATTGATATTGCGGAAGATGATTTATTAAAACATTTGAGCGCAAGTGTGCATTCAAGTTTTCCGGTTTGCGATAAGGAATTGGATAAAGTTTTAGGCATGGTTTTCATAAAGGATATTTTTTCTCAATTGGCTGAAAAGAAAAAACTCGATTTAAAATCATTGTTGAAACCTCCCGTATTTTTTCCGGAAACTATGCCTGCATTGGAATTATTAGAAACTTTTAAAAAGACTCATTCGCACACAGGATTAATCGTAAATGAATATGGCTCGCTGGAGGGAATTGTATCGTTGCATGACATTATGGAATCAATTGTTGGTGACTTGCCTATTAATTCAACCGATGATGAGCAGATGGCTGTGAGAAGAAAAGATGGTAGCTGGTTGATAGACGGACTGATGCAAATTGACCGTTGCATTGAGTTAATTGGAATAGAAGATATTGCAGATGCCGAAACCGGCGCTTACACAACAGTTGGTGGATTTATGATGCACCACTTAGGTAAAATTCCGAAAGCGGCAGACAGTTTTGAATTTAAAAAGTATCATTTTGAAGTGATGGATATGGATGGGCACAGAGTGGATAAAATACTTGTGAAAATTATGGATCAATAATTTTTCGGGGCTTGAATTTTCCTGCGGGCAAATGATTAACTTCATTAAAAGTGAAAATCAAATGAAGGTGAATTCCATATTCTAATAATTTATTCTTCATATCATAGTATGGTTCACCTGAAAATAACAATCGTACATGTGATGCAATTTCATTTTCATATTTAACAGTTAAGAAAATAAGGTTTCGTTGTTTTTCGGTATAGTTATTTTCCGGATATACAGAAGATGTGCTTTGCATTAATGTATTTCCTTTTGGTGAAATAAAATTAGTTCCTTGCCAGTAGGCCATTTCAATTGCAATTCCGGTTTTTGATTTCAGTTTTATCAATGCCCAGATTCCGTTTCCTTCTGAAAATTGCAAATGCGGATTAGGAGAAAATTCTTTATAAAAAACATAATAGGCTTCTGCACTGAATTCAGAAATGAAATTATTGGTATTTCTGTTTTTCAACTTCGATTTAATTCCGGCATCTGCATTCAATATTGTTGTTACAAAAAAAGAAGTATCGGGTTTATTGATTTGTCCGCCGGTGTGTTGAATGCATGCTTGAATTGGAAAAGTTAATTTATGATTTGAATTTCTCAACGGAAAAATAGTTGCGGTAAGTCCGCCAAAAACTTTTTCCTGAAAGTCGGAGCCTTTTATTATTGCACGATTCCAGTCAATCCAGTTATCTAATTCAAGACGATTGAATTTTTGTTTAAAGTTGAATCCATTCTCTGTATTTTCAGTTATCAGATTATCGGTGAACCACAATGGTTCTATTAATTGATGGCCATCTTCATTTCTGTAATTTCCAAAACTGAAATCATTGGAAGAATTCATAACGGTCAATAAAAATGTCGGTCGCACCCGCAATGAATCATCACCAAAATTTTGCTGAATAAAAACTCCACCTCTGAATTCAATGTGAGTTGAAGGTTTGTAAACAATGGTTGGCTGAACTATGCTGCCACATAAAGTATATCCTTCCATAATGGGAGAAAAATATTCATAATCACGCAGGTAATTTAAATTGTATAACCCAACAGAAATATTTTTTCGCCACCATGAACTATCTGCATTAACCTGCGAAAAAGATTTTTCTTCAAGAATAAAAACAATGCCTGCTGTAAGTAGCAGGCATTGAAAAAAAATTTTTATCATGTGATTTTTTTTCACCAAATATTATTGCTTCATCAGTTTCACTACCTCTGATTGTGTGGCTGAATGCAGGCAAATAAAATAAACACCTGCAGCAAAATCTGTTAATTGAATGGAATTTGCTTTTTGATTGTGAATGTTAGTAGCCTGCAATATTCTTCCGGAAGCATCACGGATTTCAAAATATTCAAATTGCCCGTTGGTAAGTAAAATTGCATTGTCATTGGCTGGATTCGGAATAAGCATAACACTTTTATTTTCCAATATTTCCTGCACTGCATCCGGATCATTGTCAATAATATTTATTTGAATGCTCCCCACATTTCCAAGGGCTGAATTATTTGTGAAATTGGAAAGTGTTAAAACGAAGTGCTCCATCGGTTCAAAAAGAGCATCATCAATCAAATGGAAGATGGCATACTGTGAGTTCGGCGGTCCGGCTAGCCAGGTAACTATTGTATCATTAAATATAAAATCAACCCCTGCTGTAGCGGTTGATTGAGCTGATACGAGCGTAACTGTTACACTGGTAGGTGCAGTTGGCATGGTACCTGAAAACATTTCAAGTGTTGCGGAATAGGTAGGCATGCTTTCCGAAACGGAATCAACCGCTTTCCAAAAACTGATGTATGAATTAATTTCAATATTAATAATTGTTACAATCTCTTGAGACCCTGTTAGGGTGGCATTGTTGGTTGGATTGCTGAGTGTCACATTGAATGTTTCATCCAGTTCTAAAATTGCATCATTGATAATACTGACATTAACAGTTTGGTTTGCTGTAGAACCACCGGGGAAGGTTACAGTTATTGGATTGCCAATTAAATCATAATCAATTCCTATTTCAGCATCATTATTACTTAAAGTAAAAGTTACAGTTGTTGGATTTGCATTTGGATTGGTTATGCCAACCTGAATAGCAATTGAACCGGCATTTTCATTAACAGATTGAACTGTGTTTACTAAAAACACCTCAGGTCCGGGTGAGTCATTATCAATAATAGTTACAATTTCATTTGAAGTTGATATAGTTGCGTTGTTGGTTGGATTGCTTAATGCAACATTGAAAGTTTCAGCTGATTCAATATTTAAATCATCTATAATTGAAGTTGTTACTGTTTGAACAGCTGAAGATCCACTAGGGAAAGTTACAGTCACAGGATTTCCTACCAAATCATAATCAGAACCGATAGATGCAGAAATATCGCTTAATGTTAAAGTTACCGTAGTTGCATTTGCATCCGGATTAGTAATACCGACTTGAATGGTAACAGTGCCGGCTCCTTCATTTACATTTTGTGTTGTGCTCACCAAAAAAACATCGGGAGGGGTAGCTGCACATGGAGTCATTGTGTGAGTTCCGAGTTGTGAAAAATCATTGGAAGCGAAAACATTCCATTCAGTAGCACCTATGAGCCAATCAAGTTGCCCGTTGTTTGCACTGGCTATTCTTGTTATAGTATGAAGTTGGGTCGAACCTGAACCAACTACCCAGAAGGCGCCCGGGTCAATTCCTATTTCACCAATAATATCAATGGTGTCGTTTGTGGCGGTATCAATTAAAACAACAGCATCATCGCCATTAAAATTCATTGCTCCGCTAACCTGATCAGCCAATGCGAGCACAGCTGGAAATGCTGAACTGTGTGCCAAAACAAAAACAGAATCCGGACTTAATGTTCCTTGTAGGTAGATTGATGAATTAGGTGTTCCACCATTAAATGAAATCCAAACTTTATAATTGGTTAAATCAATTGTGCTTGTTGTTGGATTGTATATTTCTAAAACTTTATTGTTGTTGGTTCCTTCAATGTATTCCGAAAAAAATAAATCGGAACAAGGGGCAGGATTTTGAGCGAATGAAGTTGTTGCTGTAAGCAGCAGAACTATTGAAGTAAAAATTCTTTTCATCGATTGATTTTGTTTGCAACAAAAATAACCAAAAACTTTTCCTGTCATTGTTAAATACTCATTATGAATTTCAGGCAGTAAACAAATTGTTTAAACTGATAGGGTTGAAAATTATTTCAGCCATTACATTCGCAAAAAATTAATTGAATGGCAATAAAAATTCTGGTTACAGGTGGCACATTTGATAAAGAGTATGATGAAATAAACGGGAAATTATTTTTTAAAGACACCCATCTTTCCGAATTGCTTGAATTAGGCAGAAGCAAATTAGATGTAAGTGTTCGCACGCTGATGATGGTTGACAGTCTGGAAATGAATCACGATGACCGAGAATTAATTTTTAATAATTGCAGACATTGTGATGAAGAAAAAATTGTTATTACTCATGGAACAGATACCATGGAGGTAACAGCAAAATTTTTAGGTGAAAAGAAATTGCCGAAGACAATTGTATTAACCGGTGCCATGATTCCATATAAGTTCGGGAGTTCTGACGGACTTTTTAACTTAGGATGTGCGCTTGCCTTGGTACAAACTTTACCACCCGGAGTTTATGTGGCCATGAACGGAAAATATTTTCATTGGAACAATGTTCACAAAAACAAAAGTACCGGGACTTTTGAAGAAGCGAATTTGTGAATGGTGAACAGTAAATAGTGAATAGTGAATAGTCAATTTATTCACAGCTCACATTTTGCCTTCTATCATCATAAGTTTAGCTTTCATAACTGCGAGCATTGTTAATCCATCAGTTATTTCGCCGTTCATCACCATTTTATAAAGTTCATTGAAGGGTAATTTTTTAACTCGTAAATCTTCCGTTTCTTCAGGTGATGAATTTTGAAAAGATAAATTTCTGGCGATATAAATAATTCCAAATTCATCAGTTGCGCTGTTGCTTAAATGTGTTTCAATTATCGGAATCCATTCATTCGCTTCTATTCCTGTTTCTTCCAGCAATTCTCTTTTTGCTGATTCAAGTAATGGGATATTTTTTTTCCCTCCGCCTTCCGGAATTTCCCAACTGTACTGTTTCAATGGAAAACGATACTGACCCACCAGCCAGGTATTATTGTTTTCATCCAATGGAAGAATGCCAATTGCTGCGTGATGAAAATGCACGACCCCGTAAATTCCTTTTCCGCCCGAAGGATTCAAAACATCAAACTCTGTTAACTCAATCCACGGATTGGTATAAATCTTTTTCTCATTGAGAATTGTCCACGGATTTTTTTCTTCATCAATCATTTTTCATACTTGTTTTAAAAGAACTTCAACTATTTGCGGCAAACCTTCGCTTCCTTTTTTAGCAATGCAGGTAATATTGCGTACATGACTAACATCAGGCACATTCGGATCAACTAAAAATTTCGGAACAGTTGGATGAATATAATTTATTAAACCTGCAGCAGGATAAACCTGCAATGAAGTTCCAACAATAATAAAAATATCGGCCAACGAAACTTCTTTTGCTGCAATCTCAATCATCGGAACTGCTTCGTTAAACCAGACTATAAATGGTCTCAACTGCGAATTTTTTTCACATTTGTCACCAATGAGAATATCGCCTTCACATTCATAAATCAATTTTGCATCAACCGTGCTTTGTGATTTAAGAATTTCTCCATGCAGGTGAATTACATTGGTAGAACCTGCACGCTCATGCAGGTTATCTATATTCTGAGTGACAACCACCACATCAAATTTTTCTTCAAGAAGTGCAATTGCTTTGTGTCCTTTGTTTGGTTTTGCGTTTAACACATCTCGTCGTCGTTGATTATAAAAATCAAGAACCAGTTCCGGATTCCTTTTCCAGCCTTCGGGTGAAGCAACATCTTCAATGCGGTGTTCTTCCCACAAACCATCGCTGTCGCGAAAAGTTCGAAGCCCGCTTTCAGCACTTACACCGGCACCTGTGAGTACAACTATTTTTTTTCTGCTCATCAAAAAATTTCTGTTGTAAATATGCAGTGATATGATTAATCACTTTAAAAAGTTCTGGAAAAAATATTTATGGTGGATGAGCGGAATTATTTTTTTGATTTTGGTAATTGCTTTCACCATTAATATATATGTAATAAAATCTGCTTCGGGATTATTGTATGATAATATGAATGAAATTCCTTTCCGCAAAACTGCTTTAGTTTTAGGAACCAGTAAATATTTTTCAAAAGGAAATTTGAATTTATTTTATAACAACAGAATGAATGCCGCTGCACAGTAATACCATGCAGGAAAGGTGCAGCAATTTATTTTAAGTGGCGACAATGCAACCATGAGTTACAACGAACCGCGAATGATGAAAAAAGATTTGGTAGGGCTCGGAATTCCCGACAGTGTTTTGTTTTTGGATTATGCTGGATTCAGAACTTTAGATGCAGTGGTAAGAGCAAAAAAAATTTTCGGGCAGGATAGTGTCATCATCATCAGTCAGAAATTTCATAATACACGCGCCATTTTTTTAGCTCAATATTTTAATCTGAATGCAATTGGTTACAATGCCAAAAATGTGTCGTTCAGCAACAGTCCGAAAACTTTTATCAGAGAATATTTTGCCAGAGTTGCAGCATTTCTTGATGTGGAAATATTTCACACCCAACCTAAATTTTTAGGGGAGAAAGAGTCGATGCCGAAATAGATTTTCGGTTTCAAGTTTCAATTTTTTATTGCAACTTCATACGGGTCAACACTAACTTCAGCTTTATAACCATCAACAAATTCAAGAGTGTTCAAATCAACCAATTGAACATAACCGTTTCGTCCACCACAAACTGAAGTGTGATGTGGTGTTGGTCCGTTTGGATTTATGTTTCTGCTTGGAATAATGATGAGATTATTTTTTTCATCCACTTCCACAGCGTGTGGTTCCGATAAATCGTTTTGCAGAATTTTTATCACCTGTAACGAATTGTAATCAATCACATAAACCGAACCTTTGTACAATGGATTTGGATTCGCATCATTTTCACAGGCAACAAATAAGTAATGGTGTTTTTCTGAAACATCAAATTCCAATGGAAACTCACCGACAGGAATAATTTTTAAAAGGGAATCATTGCTGCGTTTAAATACACGAACTTCGTTTGATGACTGACAACTGACAAAATATTTTGTTTCATCAGGGCTCAATTCAATCTGGTGCGGGTCATATACATTGTGATTGTTATTGGCTGTTTCACCGGGAGCTATAACCACTTGTTGTATATCAGGAAGCATAGGATTAGAAATGTCTATTTTGAAAATATAATTTCCGTATTGCGAAGTCACATACAAAGTTTTAAAATCCTGAGTGGCAGTAATTCCATGCGGGCTGATTAAAATGCTTGCAGCAGAATACATCTTAATCAATGTGAGATTCTCCAGGTTCACATAAGCAATTCGTCCGTTTGAATTAAAGTCAACAATGAAAGCAAACTTTCCATCGGGTGAAATGGTTAGTGTGTTCCAGCTTCCCTGCGATAAATCTATCTGACCCACAAGTGAATCATTTGCAGTACTGAATTTTTGTATCACACTTCCGGCAGCAAAAATCACATACAAAAATTTTCCATCGGGCGAACATTTAATATCGTGGGGCACTTCAATATTTCCTGGAATAATTCCAACATCAAAGTAGCGCATCGCGAGTTTTGTTTTTGTATCGAAAACAGTTATCACATCGCAACCTTGATTGGTTACATAAAATTTGTTTTGTTTTTCGTCGCCTGCAAAAGCAATTTTTCCGTTTACAGATGGCGCACCGGAGTTTATCCAGGATTGTATCAATTTCACTTCATCGCGACTAAGCACTGCTCCGTTCACAGGCATTGTTGGTGAAAGTGAAATTCCTAAATCAGAAAAAGTATTAATAAAATAACACAGTGAACTGTTTTCAGCGCGAAATGGAATTACCACTGAACCACTTTTTGCGCCTTCAAATAATTTGTCCCAGGTTTCCAATGAAAGTCCACCTACAGCAGATTTACTTGCTTCATTATGGCAACCAGATGTAGCGCATTTCTTTACCATAATTTCTCCAACCCCATCAGGATAACCTTGCAATTCAGTAGTTGAAATATCTTTTTTACAGGAAGAAATTAAAATGATAATTATTGAAAGAAACAGGAACGGATAACGATTCACAAAAAGGGATTTAGAAATTGAAATTTATATCATTTGAATTATACAGCGAGCGTAAATATTATTCACTCATAGCTAAAATTTTCTTTTTAAAATTCAGTGTTGCCTGATGTTCCAATAATAAATCACAACCAATAACACCATCAATAGGAGGGAGGTCAACCTGCTTGTAAGTTTCATTCACATGCGAAAGATCGAGTATGTGTGCGTGATAATTTTTTATTTTCAGACGACCGATTTTTAACAAAGGAATAACTGCTTCTTCGCTTTCAATGGTGTTGCTTCCAAGTCCGGTTGTTAGTTGCTCTGATTTTTTTGTATAAAGTTCCTGCAGATGTTTCTGAATAAATGATTTATCAAAAACTGTTTTTGATGCACCGGTATCAATTAATAACCGTGCAGCAATGCCATTCACTTTAACAGGTATGAAACAATGAATTCCATAATCCTGAATCGACATAATTTCAATATCAATTTTGTGTCGCGCCATAATGAGGTGAAGTTATTGGTTGATTAGTTAGTTTGTTTTTTTATTGTAAGATATCGGTTAATAGTAACAACTTTTTTCATCTTAATTTTTTCTGCAATCAATTACAAAAAAAAATCCGTTGATTGATTTTGTGCTATTCAAATTTAATAACAGCAAAGAAACCCTGTCTGCGTCAGGCAGGCAATCAACGGATAACAAACGAATCTTAAAAAACTAATTTGCGGGAACTGTCATTTTATCCAGCACCGACATTACTTCTTTAACAGCTGTGGCCGAATCAATCAGCAATTTTTCTTCTTCAGTATTTAATTTCAGTTCAATGACTTGTTCAATACCATTTCTTCCCAACTTAACAGGAACACCAAGGTACACATCTTTCAAACCATATTCTCCCTGCAACCAAACACAGCACGGATAAATTCTGTTTTCGTTTTTTGCTATTGCTTCCACCATTTGCGCAGCTGCAGCTCCGGGTGCATACCATGCACTTGTTCCCATCAGGTTCACTAATTCGCCACCGCCCTTTTTGGTGCGTTCAATAATGGCATTCAGTTTTTCTTTATTTATTAATTCGGTAACAGGTATTCCGCTCACAGTTGTATAGCGAGGCAGCGGAACCATCGTATCACCATGACCACCCATCAACACCGCCTGAATATCTTTTGGAGAACAATTTAATGCCTCAGCTAAAAATGCTTTGTAACGGGCAGTATCTAAAATACCAGCCATACCAAAAACTTTTTTAGAATCAATTTTTGCGGTAAGAAAAGCGCAGTATGTCATAACATCCAACGGATTGCTTACAACTATTACAATTGTATTGGGCGAATGCTTCATGATGTTTTCTGTTACACCGCGAACAATTCCGGCGTTGGTCGAAATCAAATCATCGCGACTCATTCCCGGTTTGCGTGGCAAACCTGAAGTAATAACCACCACATCAGAATTTGCGGTTCGTGCATAATCATTAGTAACTCCAACTACTCGTGTGTTGTACATATTAATTGCAGCGGTTTGCCAGATGTCGAGTGCCTTGCCTTCCGCTATTCCTTCTTTTATGTCAAGTAAAATCACTTCACTTGCATAGTCGCCATGAGCGATAACATTTGCGCATGTTGCACCAACATTTCCTGCGCCTATTACTGTAACTTTCATTTTATTTATTTTTTAATACACGCAAAAATATAATTCCAATTCAATGATGAAATGATTTTACTCACAACATTTCCACTATTCAGAAAATGATATTGAAAAATTGGATTTTGGATACACACTTTATGTATTTTTAGAAATTATTTCATTTGAATTATTTAAGATATATTTACACGCAAACAAAAAAATTAATCCATTTGAAATCAATTGCTAAAATTTTGACCTGCCTCGTTGTTATTATTTCATTTAGTGCATGCACCAAGCCCGGCACCGGTGGAACCACAACAGTTGTATGTTATTTGAAACATCACATTATGTTAATTGCCAATGATTCCATTCAACCCAATGTGGTGTATGTAAAATTTGGGACAAAAGATTTACCTGCTGACCCTACCAATGATTATGATATAAAATTTATTGGTGAGCCGGGTGAAGATCATGTTCATGCCGAAGATTTAAAACCCGGGCAATATTATTTCTATGCAGTTGGTTTCGATGCTGGTATTAGCCAAGTAGTGAAAGGCGGCCTTTCATTAAAAATAAAGCGTGGAGATAAAGTTAACGAAATAGATTTTGATATTCCGGTTACTGAATAATTAGGTATGTGCCCATCAGGAATTTACTATAATGATGTTTCTAACAGAAGTGCATAGAGTTTTGCGAATACACGGTGACTTGTACGCTCATATAAATGTATACTCGCATGGCACATTGCCTTGCTGTGAAGAGACAAAGCTGATGAGAAAGTGTTTTCAAGTCAAATCAGTTTGAGGTACTGATTCTGAAAAAATGTTTTCCGGTGGTTTTTTGATAAGGCAAAAGCGAAGATTTATTTTTATTCTACCACCACTTTTTTAATTCCAACTTCCATTTCATTTCCCACTTTCACAAAATAAATCCCTGCTGAAATATTTTTCAATGAGATAAAATTTTCAGTTCCTGTAATATTTTGTGTAAGAATTATTCTTCCCTTCAAATCGCAAAGTGAAATGGTTCCGGAAATATTTTTCTGAAATGAAACACTTAATTCATCTGAAGCCGGATTCGGATAAATCTGAAATCCGTAATCTGAAATTTGTAATTCATCCATTCCATTAAACCCTGCTTGCGGTAGAGTGATGTACGAAAAGTTTGTGCTGTTCAGATAAACTGTATTGTTCGCAATTAGCGGATTCACCAATGAATCGAGACTATTTCCCGGATACATAATTCCATTCGTATTCATGTTGCGATTGAAGCGAGGGTAGTTGCTTGATGTAACATCAACACGAATTTTATGTCCGGTCAAAAAAGTGATGCATGTGTTCGGAAGAATAACAGTGCAATCATAAACAGTCCCCGGAATTAATTCGGCAGTATCAGATGAAGAATATCCATTGCGGAAACGCATGCGCAATACACCATCATTCACCAGCATGGATCGGCCGTCGGGATATACATCTGTTAAGCGAATTGCAAAATCTGTATCTTTTATATTGGATGAAATTTTTAAGTGAACTGTCGCACTTCCTTTTACCACCACATCATTCGAAAGAACTTCAGTTGAAAAAACAAGAATATCATTTCGGCTCTCTACTAATGATACTTGATTGTAAGGACCTTGATCCAAATCATTTCTCAATGTTGGGCCACCAATTGTCGGTGAAGGATCATTCGGATTATAATTAAATGAAAGTGCATCAGTAGCATTTGTTGGAGCTACATTGTTGATGATTCCATTCTGATGAAAATAGAAATTAGTATTCGTCATTCCGGTTGGTGGCCAAACGGCGCTGCTGTTCCAGGAGTCTTCGCCCAATTGATAATATTGAATGAACGGAGTTTGATCCCAGCCATTATTTATATTCCGTAAATAGAAATCGAAAAATAAAATTGCGAGCGAATCATTCCAGTGTGCTGAGTTCGGATACGAAAGTTCGCCTTGCGGAACACTTCCAACCATTGCCTGACCACTTCCGCCATGAGTCCACGGTCCCATTAGCAAACGATGTTTGTCGCGCACATTCAGAGGCGATTGAGTTCTTAATCCATTGAAGAACGGAAGCATTTGCTCAATGGTGTGGTCGTACCAACCGCCAATCATAAAGCATGGAACACGAATGCTGTCGGGATAAAAATTTGCACTCTCGCTGAAAGTCCAGACAAAATCATGTAAAGGATGTTGCATCAGCACGGGAGAAATACCATAACCAAGCGCATCTAACTGCTCAACATATTCAGTGCGCAAAACGCCTCCCGGAAAATATTCCTTGTATTCGTATTGCGGTCCGGCAACGAGCGGGCAAATACAAAGCAAGTGTGGTGGATTTTCTTTTTCAGTTTGAAATTGTACTCTTCCTAAAGCAGATGGCCCCCAAGTTCCGACTTTTCCGTTGCTCCATGTTTGTTGCGCTATCCATTCCACCACATCATAACCATCTTCACCAATATTCGGACTGCCTGCATAAGCTGCACCTGAAGAACCATAAAATCCGCGCCAGTCAACAATCACAAAAATGTAATTGCTTGCATTAATATTTAATCCAACAAGAAGTGGTAAGCTCAAATGATAGAACACACGGTTGTATGGCGTTTGAATAAGTAGCACCGGCCCCTGTGTCATTCCGCTTGGGATATAAATATCCGCAGCTAATTTTTGTCCATCACTCATTGGTATGGAATCAATAATCGGAGTAAGTGCAGCAAATGATTTTTGAGAAGAGAAAAACAAAACCAGAAATAAAACAGAGAGTATTATTTTTTTCATAAAGGGAATTTTAAAATTTTTTTTACGCGTTTTCGACTCAATAAACCTAAAGCGGTTTAATGAGTCGCAATCATTTTTTTGCTTTTTATTTTAAACAACAATTAATTTTTGTAACCATTTCAATATTTCTCATTCTCTTTTTTTGCCCGTAACATTCAACGCATACATTTGCGCCGCTTATGAAAAAATTATTACTGCTACTCTCTCTCTTTACCATTCACCATTCACTATTCACCACTGTTAAGGCGCAAAACAAATTCACGCTGAGTGGTTATGTTAAAGATTCTGTTTCGGGTGAAAGTTTAATTGCCGCTTCTGTTTTTGTGAAATCAAATTCACAAGGGGCATACACAAACGAGTATGGTTATTATTCCATGTCATTACCTGCAGGAAATTATGAACTCATTTATTCGTATGTCGGTTTTAAAACTGTTACAAAAATAATTAATCTGAATGCTGATATACGGTTCAATGTTAATCTCGCTTCTTCGTCAAATACTTTAAAGGAAATTATAGTAGAGACAGAAAAGAAAGATGCGAATGTTCAGAGTTCTGATGTAGGAAAATATGAATTGCAGATGGATAAAATAAAATCGCTGCCTGCAATTTTTGGTGAAGTGGATATTATGAAAACGATTCAGTTACTTCCGGGTGTGCAGGGAGGAACAGAAGGCACAAGCGGATTTTATGTGCGGGGTGGTGGCCCCGATCAGAATTTAGTTTTGTTGGATGAAGCAGTAGTTTATAACACAGGTCACTTGTTCGGTTTTTTCTCAGTGTTCAATGCTGATGCAATTTTAAATACTACTTTATACAAGGGTGGAATGCCTGCTGAATATGGCGGACGGATTTCTTCGGTGCTCGATGTAAACATGAAGGAAGGAAACAGTAAATCGTATCATGCTTCGGGTGGAATTGGTGTAATAGCTTCGAGATTAACTTTGGAAGGGCCGATTAAAAAAGATAAATCTTCATTCATGATTTCAGGTCGAAGAACCTACATTGATGTTTTGTTAGAACCATTTATTTCGAAATCAAAATTTGCAGGCAGCGGATATTATTTCTACGATTTGAATGCAAAAGCCAATTATACTTTCTCTGATAAAGACAGAGTTTTTGTGAGCGGATATTTTGGTCGCGATGTTTTCAGTTTTAAAAATGCTGATATAAAAATGTCAATCCCTTGGGGAAATGCAACCGGAACTGTTCGCTGGAATCATTTATTCAACAGTAAATTATTTATGAATGTGGATGCCATTTACAACGATTATCATTTTGAACTCGATGCATCACAAAGTGATTTCGATATTCGTTTGTACAGTGGCATAAAAGACCGTAATGCGAAAATTGATTTTACATACTACCCTCACATTCGTCACGAAATAAAATTCGGTGTCAATTACACTTACCACATTTTTTTACCGAGCAGTGTAACAGCCAAGAGCGGCGATGTGGAATTTAATCCGGCTCGAATCGAACGAAAATATGGACATGAGAGCGGAATTTTCTTACAGGATAAATACACGATTAGTGATAAAGTAGAAATTAATGCAGGTGTTCGTGTTTCCATGTTTGAACAGGTTGGTCCGTATAAAAAAATAGTTTATGGATTCACTGGCGAAAAATCTGACAGCATTATTTATGCAGCAGGGCAGCACATCAAAACTTATTATGGCGTGGAGCCGAGATTGATTTTAAAAATCAGTGTCGACAAACATTCATCAATAAAAGCGAGTTACAATTTCAGCAAGCAATACATCCACTTAGTCAGCAACAACGGCACAACATTGCCAACCGATATCTGGGTGCCGAGTTCTTTATTGGTGAAACCACAGATAGGCAATCAATATTCAGTTGGATATTTCAGAAATTTCTTTGACAACAAATTGGAAACTTCTGTTGAAGTTTATTACAAGACTTTAAAAAATCAAATTGAATTCAAGGAAGGATACACGCCAACTCCCAATGAAGATCTGGAAGAGAGTTTTGTTTTCGGAACAGGTGATTCAAAAGGAATTGAATTTTATATAAACAAAGCCCGCGGAAGATTTACCGGTTGGATTTCATATACGCTTGCTTACACCAATCGCCACTTCCCTGATTTGAATGATGGAGTTTCATTTCCTTATCGTTACGACAGAAGAAATGTTTTGTCAGTCGTAGCTTCATATAAATTAAACGACCGATGGACTTTGGCCGGAACTTTTGTTTACCAAACCGGAATTGCTTTCACACCACCGCAAGGGAAATATTTTATTGAAGGAAATGTGGTTACTGAATACGGAACAATAAATGGTTTCAGAATGAAGGCATACAACCGCGCCGATATTTCACTGACTTTCGAAGGGCGGAAAAGAAAATTCATTCAGGATGGATGGAACTTCAGCATCTACAATTTATACAACCGTAAAAATCCATATTTTATTTACGACAAGTACGATGGTCAGTTTTTAGTTGACCCAACCATTACTATTCAGGCAAAGCAAGTTAGCTTGTTTCCAATTATCCCATCAGTCACTTGGAATTTTAAATTTTAGTTAAGCTGGATTCTGGAAGAAAAAAAATGGAAATGAAAAAGTATCAAGACACAAGTAATATGACACAAGAATTAAAAATGAAAAACAAAAGGACAAAAAAATTGTCACTGCAAATCTGCATATTGCTCACAGCCTACTGCTTTCTGTTCTCGGCCTGTGAAAAAAATATCTCATTTGATGTTCCTGCTCCTCCTGATAAATTGGTGGTTGAAGGTTTTATTGAAACCGGAAGTTTCCCGTATGTCATTCTCACCAAAAATTCTGCCTATTATTCTACTTTCAATCTCACTGATATCAATAAATATTTCGTACACAATGCTATGGTTAAAATTTCTGACGGTACTGATACAATTACACTTCAGGAAATTTCATTGGATACTGCCGGTGTTCAGGTTTCAGTTTACATCGGGTTAGGAATGATTGGGCAGGTTGGAAAAACTTATTCGTTGCACATTGAAGCAGAAGGAAAAACAGTTGACGCGGTTACTTCAATTCTTCCTTCCATTCCGCTCGATAGCATTTGGGTTGTATATAATGAAAATCCGGACTACCCTGATAAAGTAAGAATGTATTGTCAGTTAACCGACCCGGCACAACTCGGGCAATATGTTCGGTATTTTACAAAAGTTGATACCGAAATTTTTAAACCCGGATTGAGTTCAGTGTTTGATGATGCATTGATAAACGGAACCACTTTTAAATTTCCACTCGACAGAGGTTACAATCGAAACGACTCCATTGATTTTGACTCGTATGGTTTATACAACAAAGGAGATACGATTACATTGAAGTGGTGCAACATTGAAAAATCGCATTTCGATTTCTGGCGTACACTTGAATTCAGTTTGGGTAGTCAGGGAAATCCATTCTCATCACCACTTGAAATAAAATCAAACATTGTTGGTGGCCTTGGAATATGGGGCGGTTACTCGCCGAGTTATAAAACTATTGTTGTTCCGCAGTAATTACAATTTCGACACTGCTTCCATTAGTTTTTCACTTACACCGGTATATGAAAATCCACCGTCGTGAAAAAGATTTTGCATAGTAATCATCTTTGTATAATCACTGAACATGGTGATGCAATATTGTGCACAGGCTTCAGCACTTGCGTTTCCCAACGGAGAAATATCATCAGCGTATTTAAAAAAAATATCAAAACCTTCAACGCCGCTCCCGGCTGTTGTCCATGTTGGCGATTGAGAAATAGTATTAACGCGAACTTTCTTTTTTATTCCATAGTGATATCCAAAACTGCGGGCAATACTTTCAAGCGTTGCTTTTGCATCAGCCATATCATTGTAATTTGGAAATGTGCGTTGAGCAGCTATGTAAGTTAAACCAACAACCGACCCCCATTCACTTAGTGCATCTAATTGATAAGCGCTTTGTAACACTTTATGTAAGGAAAGTGCCGAAACATCCAATGTTTTTAAATAAAATTCATAGTTTAAATCAGTATACGGTTTTTTCTTCCGAACATTCGGGCTCATACCAATTGAATGCAGTATAAAATCAATTGGACCGTTATGAATTTCGATACAGCGCTTTAACAAATTTGTTAAATCTTCAGAAGAAGTAGCATCTGCAGGAATCACTTCAGCATTGCATTTTGCCGCCAGTTCATTAATTTTTCCCATGCGCATGGCAATCGGTGCATTTGTTAATGTAATAGAGGCTCCTTCTGCAAACGCAGCTTCTGCAACTTTCCAAGCAATTGAGCTTTCGTCAAGTGCTCCGAAAATCAAACCTTTCTTCCCTTTTAAAATCTGATTAGCCATTCCATTGTATTTATCACAAACATAAAAATCAATTTGATGATTTTATTCAGGGAGTTTTATTTCTTGTGAAAACTTCAATTTTCGAATGGTAATAGTTATGAGATAAATGAATTTATTTCAGAATAGAAACTGATTGTTTATTTTATTTCTGACAGAAGGTTTATTTTTTTTAAATCAGTAGTTGTTAGTGAAAATATTGAGGTGATTAAAGTAAAGGCAATAATTTTTTCAGATTCGATGTCATAAACTGCAACAGGTCTCAAATCGAGAGCCGGAAGGTTGGAGTCACTAAAGTGAAACAGATTTATTAATACTGCTGATTTTGTAAACTCTTTGTTTTCTGATAATGATTTATAATTGACATCGTTGGCCTTTATAAAGCCGATTTTCTTATCATAATTGTCATCCAGATAGGTGGTATTATATGTTTTACCGGCATCATTAATTTTTAATGTGTCAGTTTTTGGAAACAATGGAATAAGTAATTTTTTATTATTCAGTTGCGAACTGGCTGCATTTATTTTTTTTAGCATCAACGAATTACTGAAAATTCCATCCTGTGTTTTCAGGTCATCCTTATTGTTCCAAATAGCTGATAAATAGTCGCGCATAATAATAATGTTCAATGGATCAATAAGATATTTAGTATGAAAACAGGGAGACATAATAAGCGTATTGACAGCACCTATGCCTGCCATCCCCGAAGCAATAATATTAAACCCATTGAGAGAGTCCTTATTTACCTGTGAGTAATTGATCTCGCGAAATCGTAAAATTCCGTAAGTCATATACGATGCTCCTGCGTTAAACATATTTCCTATAAAATAAAAATGTCCTTCTTCTGATTTTTGTTTTTGGTATTGATTAAAACTTATAAAAACGATTTTACTGTAATCCCAATATTCATTAAATGTTGATTGAATCTGATTTGAAATTTCTTCATTTAAATCATCACTTAAAACTATTTCAAGTAAGGATGTTTTCAATTCAATGGCATATTTAATATTAGCCAGGCCATATCCGCCGGCCAAAGCTTTATTCATGAAAGTTGATAGAATGAAAACCAGGATTGTGAATTTTATAAATTTTTCCATGGAGAAAAAATTGCTTGTTTTTTTCAAAGTTCTTATGAAATTTAAAAAATCAAATAATGATGTTTTCAATTTAAATTATAAAGCTGAATCATCAATATTTTTCAACCAGTTGCTTGCTTCACCAATAACTTCCTGCATAGTTGTTTCTTCAAACGGAGACTTTAATCCTGCAAGGTCAACTAATTTTAAAAACGACATGCTTCCACCTGCATCGCAAAGTGTGATGTAATCTTTCATTGCAACAGCAAGATTCTCTCTTGATTTTTTCCAGAACTGGAATGCGCAGATTTGTGCAAGTGTGTAATCAATGTAATAAAACGGCGAACGGTAAATGTGCATTTGTCTTTGCCAGAAACCTCCGCCTTCTAAATATTCATTGCCATCATAATCGCGAAGCGGTAAATATTTTTTCTCAATGTTTCTCCACGCAGTATTCCGTTCTGCTGGAGTCGCATCAGGATTTGCATAAATGAAATGTTGAAACTCATCAACCGCAACACCATACGGAATAAACATGAGCGCATGCGTTAGATGCGCATACTTGTATTTATCGGTTTGTGCTCCAAAATATTTTTGCATCCATGGCCAGGTGATAAATTCCATGCTCATGCTATGAATTTCGCAAGCTTCCAGAGTGGGAGAGAGGTATTCATCTACTGCGAGATTGCGACTACGGAATGCCTGAAATGCATGACCGGCTTCGTGAGTGAGCACATCAATGTCGTGAGAGGTGCCATTGAAATTGCTGAAGATGTATGGCGCTTTGTATGATGAAAGATAAGTGCAATAACCACCTCCGGCTTTGTTTGGTTTATTAACTAAGTCCATCAATTCGTGATCGAGCATGAAATGAAAAAACGCTCCGGTTTCATTTGACAGTTCATCATACATACTTGTCGCATGATTCACAATCCAATCAGGATCACCTTCAGGTTTTGCATTGCCATTCAAAAAATCTATTCCTTCGTCATAATATTTTAATGCAGGTAACGAAAGTCTTTTGCTCTGTTGCGTTTTTAATTGTGTGGCGAGCGGCACTAAATGTTTTCGCACATTCTCGCGAAATGCTTCAACCATTGTTTGATTGTAATCAACACGCTGCATGCGGCCATAACCAAGGCCTATAAAATTTTTGTAACCAAGTTTCAGCGCCATGTTGTGACGAAGTTTTACCAATTCATCAAAAATTTCATCAAGGCGATTATGATTTTCAGAAAACCAGTTATCACTTTTTTCGTGCGCTTCTTTTCGTGTTTCTCTATCAGGTGAAAGTTTGAAAGGAGTAAGACCACTGAGGTTATATGTGTTTCCACGGAATTCAATTTTAGCTGAAGCCAAAAGTTTGGTGTATTCGGTAGTGAGTTGATTTTCTTTTTGCAGGTCTTCAATAATTTCAGGAGAAAAAGTTTTAACACTTAATTCGGCAAGCATAAAAAGTTGTGCGCCGTAAATATTTTCCAATTCAGTTCGTTTCGGCGACTCTATTAATGATTTATAAAACTGCATAACTAGGTCACGATACATGGGTTCTATATCATCCATGAATTCTTGTTCTTTTTCATAAAACTCATCAGTTGTGTTCACACTGTTGCGGATGGAAACCAATGTCATTGCAGTATCAAAATTTCGACGCTGATTGTATATCTCAGTAAATATTTTTTGCAGCGCTTCCAAATCACTTGTTGTTTGAAATGATTGAATGAGCTGCTGAAATTCTTGTTTGAATTTTGCGAAGTCGGGTCTTGAGTAAGGAAACTCTGAAAATTTCATAGATGAATTATTTTTAGAAAGGATGAAAATAATTTAGTGAATTGCAAGAGCATGAAAACAAATTCACAACAAATAGTTAAGATGCGTTTTGTTTTTTTCTAAGATTTTGATTCAGCAATTATTCAAATGGTTAATCTTAAAATATTCGCTTCGCTGTTCCGTCCTCATAATTCAAAATCTCTTCAATCTTTCACGAGATATATTCGCATTTTTAATAAAAAATATTTTCACTATTGGCACGATCTGATTATAACTTAAACCGCAAACCGGCAGAAGATTCACCGAAAGCAAAAATCAACCGGAGCAATCTGAAGGAAGCAATGGACCTGCTTCGATTTGCAAAACCGTATCGCGGCTACTTCATTGGCGGATTGATATTTCTATTCCTCAGCAATTTGGCAACCATGTCTTTCCCTTTTGCAACAGGAAAGTTGATTGATACAGCCTTGCTGGAAGGAAAAGGAACCGGACCATTTGCCAATATAAATGACCTCTCTCTCTTTCTCATGGCTGTGTTAGGGTTTCAATTGGTGTTTTATTTCTGCCGGATTTATTTGTTTGCCCTTACGGGTGAAAAGACATTGGCGGACATGCGGCGCGAAACTTTTGGTCGCATCATCTCATTGCCCATGAGTTTCTTTTCAAACCGCAGAGTGGGTGAACTAGCAAGCCGGTTATCTTCTGATCTGTCACAAATCCAGGATACTATTACAAATACATTGGCAGAGTTTCTCAGGCAGATAATCGTGTTGTTGATCGGAATGACGCTCATCTTCAATATTTCAACCAAGCTGGCTTTAGTGATGCTTTCTGTTTTCCCTGTGGTGATTGTTGCGGCAGTTTTGTTTGGTAAAGTGATAAGGAAATTGTCGAAAAAAGCTCAGGACCAGTTAGCAGAGTCAGCCACGATAGTCGAAGAGACCCTGCAGGGAATTACAAATGTGAAAGCATTTACAAACGAGGGATACGAAACAAACCGTTACAGAACCACTCTTGATAAAGTGGTTTCAATCGCCTTGAAGAGTGCAAAATACAGAGGCGCGTTTGCTTCTTTTTTAATCGTCTCGATATTCGGTGCAATTGTGTTGGTGATGTGGTATGGATCAGTACTGATTCAAAGCCATGAACTCACTATCGGGCAGCTCATTTCCTTCATTATATATACTACATTCGTTGGGGGTTCAATGGCGGGCTTTGCGGAAGTATATAGCCAGTTACAAAAAACAATTGGTGCTACTCAAAGAGTAAGAGAATTAATCCGCGAGGTGCCTGAACCGATTGATACAAAGAATGTAACTGTTACACCGGAAAATAAAATCATCGGTGAAGTAGAGTTCAGTCACCTTGCATTCAGTTATCCATCGCGGAAAGAAATGGAAGTATTAAAAGACATATCCTTCACCATTAAACAAGGACAGAAAATTGCTATTGTAGGACCAAGCGGCGCAGGCAAATCAACCATTGCCGGATTACTGTTACAGTTCTACCAACCATCATCCGGTCAAATTTCATTCGATCGGAAACCTGCTGCTACATTTCAGCTAACACAGTTGCGCAAGCAGATGGCGTATGTTCCACAGGATGTTATTTTATTCGGTGGAACCATTCATGAAAACATTGCTTACGGAAAACCGGATGCAACAAAAGAAGAGATAATTGCTGCTGCACAAAAAGCAAATGCACATTCGTTTATCGAATCCTTCCCTGAGAAATACGAAACCATTGTTGGAGAAAGAGGAATAAAACTTTCAGGTGGTCAGCGACAACGGATAGCTATTGCGAGAGCAGTTTTAAAAAATCCTGCAATACTTATTTTAGACGAAGCCACAAGTTCATTGGATTCCGAATCAGAAAAATTAGTGCAGGAAGCATTGGAAGAACTGATGAAGAATAGAACATCATTCATTATCGCACACCGATTATCAACCATTCGCAATGCTGATAAAATTTTAGTGCTCGATAAAGGAATGATTACCGAACAAGGAACGCACGAAGAATTAATGCGAATTGAAAGCGGCTTGTATAGAAAACTAAGTGAACTGCAATTCGAAACCAGAAGCATTGAAGATGTTGTGAATATTGAAGAATAGAAGATTGTATTTCTGAATGTTGATTTTCTATTATCAAATGCGGAGCATTCATGAGTTCTATTAAAACAAAAAATAATTTACGGGCTAAATCTTCACATTATAAAATCATCAAATCAGTACATTCGCCGCATGTATTACAACAACATTCTTGAAACAATTGGCAACACGCCGCTTGTAAAGTTGAACAGTGTTATAAAAGGTTTGCCTTGCACTGTGTTAGCGAAAGTAGAATCATTCAATCCCGGAAATTCCATTAAGGACAGAATAGGAGTGAAGATGTTGCAGGATGCAGAAAAAGCAGGATTGATAAAACCCGGAAGCACCATTATCGAGGGCACAAGTGGCAATACCGGAATGGGACTCGCACTTTATGCAATTGCAAAAGGATACAAATGCATTTTCACCACTACTGATAAACAGAGCAAGGAGAAAGCAGATATACTTCGCGCAGTGGGAGCGGAGGTAATTGTGTGTCCAACAAATGTTGAGGCAGATGATCCGCGCAGTTATTATTCTGTTTCGAAACGGTTGAGTGAAGAAACTCCGAACTCATGGAAACCCGATCAGTACAATAACTTAAGTAACTCGCTCGCACACTACGAAGGCACCGGTCCCGAAATATGGAAACAGACTGATGGGAAAATTACTCATCTCGTTGTGGGAACAGGAACGGGCGGAACAATTTCCGGCACAGCAAAGTATCTGAAAGAACAAAACCCGAATATTAAAGCATGGGCAATTGATACTTATGGTTCGGTGTTAAAAAAATATCATGAGACCGGAATACTTGATGAGAAGGAAATTTATCCATACATCACTGAAGGAATTGGCGAAGATATTTTACCTGCCAATGTGAACTTCAAACTCATTGACCACTTTGAAAAAGTTACGGATAAAGATGGAGCCATCATGGCGCGCCGCATTACTAAGGAAGAAGGAATTTTTGTTGGCTACTCAGCAGGTTCTGCCGTGCAGGGGTTGATGCAGATGAAGGACCAAATGAAAAAAGATGATTTGGTGGTGGTGATTTTTCACGATCACGGAAGCCGCTATGTTGGGAAATTATACAACGATGATTGGATGCGTGAGCGTGGTTTCTTAGAAGTAAAAACTATAAATGATTTAGTAAAAGGCCGAAGCGGAAAAATTATATCCATTGCTCCCGCACAAACTGTGGGCGATGCAATATTTGAAATGAAGCAAAATGAAATTGATCAATTGCCGGTTATTGAAAACGAAAAAGTAGTTGGCTCACTGACTGAAAGCAAAATATTTAATCTGTTGTTAGAAGATCATGATGTGCGAAAAAAATTAGTTGGTGATGTGATGGAAAAACCATTCCCTGAAGTGAGCATTGATGTGGCAGTAGAAAAACTTTCAAAGTACATCACAAAAGAAAACCCTGCCGTGCTCACCCGTGATGCAACCGGCAATCTGCACATCATTACCAAGTATGATATTATTTCGGCGATGTAGTTTCTGATTTGATAATTTGGTGATTTGATAATTTGAAAATAAATTTTGCAGTGAATGATTTAATTTCACAGGCATAATGATTCAATCATTTAACATGATGAAAAAATATTTTCTGTTTCTAGCATTATTATTTACATTTTTTTCTTCTTGCAGAAAAGACCCCCAATTTGAACAAGGTTCTATTTATGAATATTTCAGCGGAGTTGTTTACAAAGACTGTAATGGGGAGGTTTATAAAAATGAAAAAGTTGTTCTCTTAAGATTGTTTTGGGGTTGTTTTAATTCTGGTGTCGTTGACAGCATTATTACATATACGGATGATGATGGAAAATATTATTTCAAACGATTAACTCAGGGAAATGAACTTATTGAATCAACAACTGGATTTGATTATAAAATTATTCTTCCAAGGTTACAATCGGCTTTCTCAACAATAAAGGCAGGTGATTATGACTTGTATCCAAACGATACAATTATGAATTCATATGTTCATCTTCATTTCAATGCTCCATTTTCTGTATATGATACTTTCTATTATCAACTTTTGGCAATTACAGAGCAGGGGTATGGAAACCCTGTTGATTCTGTAAAATATTTTACTGGACCATTTAACGATACAACTATTCAACTTCCTTCTTCGAGAGTTTTTGATGTTTTTGAAAATGATAGTATTCATTCAAACAATGCAGTTTTTAAATTTAGAATTGCTAAGGGCTTTTCTGGCAATTATTGTCAAGATTGTTTGGGATATATCACAATGACTCATTCACCTTGCAGAAATTCTGATACTCTTTATTATAATGTGAATATCAATTAATGATTTTTAAAGATCAACTAAGCAGAGAAATACATTTAGAAAAAATTCCTTCAAGAATTATTTCAGTCGTTCCATCCATTACTGAATTATTATTTGATTTAGGTTTAAGAGAAGAAGTAGTTGGTATAACAAAATTTTGTGTTCATCCTGAGGAATGGTTTCGAACCAAACAAAGAGTAGGCGGAACCAAGCAATTGAAAATTGATTTAATAAAATCATTGCAACCTGATTTAATTATTGCAAACAAAGAAGAGAACACACAAAGTGATATTGACGCACTAACAGCATTCACGCAGGTTTATATCAGCGATATAAAAACAATTGATGATGCTTATAAAATGATGGCTGATGTAGGTGACCTCACCAACAAAAAATCAGCAGCAGAAAAGTTAACAGCAGAAATAAAAACTGCATTCCGCGACTTCTCTCTCCCCTTAGGGGAGAGTCGGCGAGGGGCTTTGTACTTCATCTGGCGCGACCCATATATGATTGCAGGCGGAGATACTTTCATTTCTGAAATGATGAACCAAGCCGGATTTGAAAATGCTGCAGCACATTTCAAACGCTATCCAACACTAAGTGAATCTGAAATCTGCAATCTGCAATTTGAAATAATTTTCCTTTCGAGCGAGCCCTTTCCTTTCAAACAAAAACACATTGATGAAATGCAGAAAATATTTCCGGATAAAAAAATTATTCTTGCAAATGGAGAAATGTTTAGTTGGTACGGAAGCAGAATGAAACTCGCTCCTGATTACTTTGATTTTATTGATAATTTATTCAGTTAAGAAGGAAGTACTGATAGCTTTTATACCTATAGCTTTTTATAACTTTCGAATGGAATTGTAACATATATCCATAATACCCTGCTGTAACGATAGATATAAGGAAAGAAAAAAATCAACGATGTGCAAAGGGTAACTACCATTGGAACTATCTGAAATCCGAAGAATAAAAGCATTAAAAAAAAGATAGGAACTTCAACAGCAATAGATACCATGTAAGAGATATACATGGCGCCATAATAAAAACCAACTTCCGGAAAATAAGATTGGTTGCAAACCGGACAGCGCGGTGGCATTGAATCTAACTTGCTCAGTATCCACGGATTTTTTGTTTCGAACAAATTTCCTTTTCGGCAATTTGGGCATTTCATTTTCCACATTCCGGTAGCGAGCGAAACCTTTTTATCTGATGTCATTAACAGCAAAGAAAACTCTTTCACTTCACTTATTTAAAACTGAATTAAATTCAATAAGAAAATTCAGATTATAATTTTTCTGAAAATCAGTTATTTTGTGAGCCTGAAAAAATTATCATGAATACAAAATCAATTTTTACTTTTTTTGCTTTTATCATTCTCGCAAACCCTCTACGCGCACAAATTGATACAATTTTTCAATCAGATGGAACCGTCTTACCTGTAATAGTTAAAGAAATAAATGAATCTTCGATAAAATATATTTTTCCAAATGAAGATATTATTAATACAATTAGTAAAAATGCAGTTAAAAAAATTCACTATAAATCCGGACGGATAGAAGAGTTTTCTTCTTCATTAAATCTTCTTAATGTTCAGAGTGGATTAGATTTTGAAAATGTACAAATTTCAAAAGTAGAATCTGAAATATCAGGCCTTTATAAAATTGACAATATTGACGCTAAAGCTTCTGGTGCAACTACAATGTCAAGTATCGCTAAAATTCAAGAAAGGGCATATAGTAAATTAAAAATGGAAGCTGCAATGATTGGAAGTAATGTAGTTCTGATAAATCAACAAAACACAGAAGCTGGTCAGGCTGGTGGTCAATTTGGTGGGGGGAAAATGCCAACGGTTACAGTTTCAGGTATTTGCTATACTTCCAAAAAGGTAAAAAATAATGAAATAGCATTTGGAAACTATGAAGTTTCGCATGTCTATTATTTGGGGGCAAACGACTTTGAAATTCATGAAGATGAAATTATGAAAGAATCTATGGTAATTAATGAGAATGATATTATTTATGAAAATAATTTCCCTAAAATAAAATTGCAAACTAAAAGTTTATCGGAGGTTCAATCTTTTGTAATAATATTTGCAGCACCAGATAAATTAATCTTGTCTGGAATCTATGTTTCTCAGAATGGGAAAAAGAAATATTACAATCTTGTTTTAAGAAAAATTTAATAGAACGGTATAAAGAATACGGATGTTTTCATCACCCCTATCTTTTTATTTCGCCGTAGGATTTTTCTTTTTCTCTTTCAACATCAGCAGCATTTTTTCCAATCGCGCCAGTTTTGTTTCTTCCCGCTTTGCATCAGTAATCCATTTCACATATTCTTTTTGATGCGAGAATGCGAGAGAATTAAAATATTCTTTTTCAGATTTGTTTTTATTCAGTAACGATTTTATTTCAGCAGGCAATTCCACTTTGCGGGGAGCTGTATCGTGTTCAACAGTAATTGAAACTGTATCGCCTTCCTGCTTGTCAATTTTCTCTCGTATTGATTTCAAAATTAGCAGACATGGTCCATTGCCCATGTTGGCAATGCTGCCGCGATACGGTTCACCATCGAAAGTCACATTTACCGGAATCATATTTTTCTTTCCGTATTCTTTTTCAACATCGTACGGAACTTTTACAAACATGCCACCACCACCGGCATTTATCATTTTTGCTTTGAATTTTTTTATTGACATGTCGTTGAATTTTTAAAACGAAATATAAAGTGATTGTTTTTTAAAAGAAGTAATGAACACTGTGAAATTTTCTACTGTAATTATATTTAATCGTTTTTACTTTTGTTTTGGAACTATAATTTCTTCATTTATTAAATTGTACTACAATGATAAAAATATTGGCAGAAATATTAATCGGTATTGTAGCAGTCGAACATTTATATATTCTTTGGCTCGAAATGTTTGTGTGGACTACACGAGGCCGGAAAACTTTTAAATCTTTTCCATCAGAATTATTTGAACCCACTAAATCATTAGCGGCTAATCAGGGTTTGTACAATGGTTTTCTGGCGTCGGGATTAATCTGGTCGCTGTTGATTCAGGATGCTCAATGGAGTGCGAATGTTGCATGTTTTTTTCTATGCTGTGTGGTGGTGGCAGGTGTGTTCGGAGCTGTTACTGTTCAGAAATCTATATTCTTTGTACAAACAGTTCCTGCAATTATTGCTTTGATTTTTTTATTGCGGTCATAAAATTGCTGTACCTGAGAATTAATTTCAGATAAGATTTTTTATGAAACAGTTATAAATTCCATTACTAACCAATTACTTTTTTCTTAATCTCTTCCACCACTTCCGGATTCAACAGTGTAGTTACATCACCCACTTTATCAAATTCTCCTTCGGCAATTTTGCGTAGAATGCGACGCATGATTTTTCCGCTGCGTGTTTTTGGTAAGCTACTTACAACTTCTATTCTATCAGGTTTTGCAAATGGTCCGATAATTTTTGCAACCAGATTTAAAACTTCCTGCTTGAAAAGAATAATGTCTTTTGGCTGTGGCTGACAGGAAACAAATGCAAAAATCCCTTGTCCCTTTATTGCATGCGGAAACCCGACCACTGCACTTTCATAAACATCCAAGTGCTCGTTAATGGCATTCTCCACCTCAGCAGTACCAATGCGATGACCGGAAACATTTATTACATCATCCACTCTTCCTGTTATTCTGTAATTGCCATCGTAATCTCTTTTGCACCCATCACCTGTAAAATATTTTCCCTGATAGGTAGTAAAGTAGGTTTGAATAAATCGGTCATGATCTTTATAAACAGTTCGTGCTTGACCCGGCCACGATTGCCGGATACATAAATTTCCTTCAGCAATAATTTCTTTTATTTCATTTCCCTGCGCATCCACAATCACAGGATCAACTCCGGGAAATGGGAGAGTGGCAAAAGATGGTTTCATTGGAGTGACTCCTGCAAGCGAAGAAATTAATATTCCACCGGTTTCGGTTTGCCACCAGGTATCAACGATGGGGCATTTTTCTTTACCAATATTTTTATGATACCAATCCCATGCTTCCTCATTGATTGGTTCGCCAACAGTTCCAAGCACACGAAGTGATGAAAGAGATTTTCCTTCCAGAAATTTTAATCCTTGCGCTTCCAGTGAACGAATGGCAGTAGGAGCGGTGTAAAAAATATTCACTTTGTATTTATCAATCACCTCCCACCACCGTCCCCAATCAGGAAACTGCGGAACACCTTCGTACATTAAAGTTGTGGCTCCATTTAACAACGGACCATAAACAATATAACTGTGACCTGTAACCCAACCAATATCAGCAGTACACCAATAAATCTGTTCGGGTTGATATTGAAAAACATTTAAAAAAGTATAAGCAGCATAAACCATGTAGCCGGCTGTAGTATGCAAAACTCCTTTGGGTTTTCCGGTAGAACCTGAAGTGTAAAGGATGAACAAAGGGTCTTCTGAATCCATAATAGCTGCCTCGTGTTGTGTTGAGCAACCTTTTATTACATCACTCCACCATACATCTCTTTCTGCCTTCATTGTACATTCAAAATTGCTTCTGTTAAATACAATTGAGTTTTGAATAGTTGGACAATTTTCTAAAGCTTCATCAACTATTTTTTTCAGGAACAAAGGTTTGTCGCCACGATAACATCCATCAGCAGTTATCATCCACTTGCATTCTGCATCCTGAATTCTGTCTGCAATGGATTGCGCTGAAAATCCTCCGAACACAATGGAATGTACTGCACCAATCCTTGCACATGAAAGCATTGCAATGGCAAGTTCAGGTATCATTGGCATGTATATGCATACAGTATCGCCTTTTTTGACACCGAGTTTTTCAAGTGCGTTACTGAACAAACAAACTTGTACATGCAATTCGTTGTAAGAAATTTTTCGGTTTTGTTCTGTTGGATTATTGGGCTCCCAAAGTATTGCCGTTTTATTTCCTGATGATTCAAGATGACGGTCAAGACAATTTTCTGTAATATTTATTTTACCACCCTCGTACCATTTGTAATCTGCTTTTTCAAATCCTCCACAGAAAACTTTATCCCATTTCTTTTTCCATAAAAAATTTTCAGCCACATCAGCCCAGAAATTTTCAGGATGTTCAATTGAATTTTTGTAGGTGCGTTGATATTCTTCTAAAGATGAAATTTGCTGGAGCATGAATTAAATTTTGTCGGGTGAAAATATAAAGTGAAATTGAAATAGTGTTTGTTAAGAATGGTGCAGCTATTTCTTTTTTTTAATAGTCAAATAGTGAAATGAAAATTATTCAAAACATTCTCTGCAAAATTCTCTTGATTGTTATTGCGTTTTTTGTGATAAGTTGTAAAAAGAATAAGTGTGTCAATATAAGTTGGTTTGGAATAACCAATAAAATTGAAAGTGATTCAATAATAAATAAAAATGAAAAAACAGATGTACTGGTGCGATATAATTATGATACTTCATGTGGAATTTTTGATCATTTCAGCGATGAAAAAATATCCAATCATATAAAAATTAAATTGTTTGTGGATACAGAGCCATGTGCCGGTTGTTTGATGATGCCACAAGAAAAAACGGTGGTTTATCATTTCAATCAAAAAAAATCTGGAACATATTATTTAGAGTTCCAGAACCCAAATGGCACTTCAGTTTTTGATACAATTGTTGTTAGATAAAGCTGAGTTCAAAACTTTCGGAATGGAGTTTTATTCATATAGTTGAATTCATTTTCCAAAACAGTCAGGCATTTTTCCAAAAACAAGAATACTATCTTTCAATTTGCATCGATGAGGATTAATATTCAATCAATATCTTCCAAATTCTTCATCTTGTTACTTCAAAATATTGAGGTATAGTAATTGCCATACTTGAATTGCCTTTTATAGTCATTCTTTGTCACGAAACTGTAAAAATTAAAATCATGGAACTATTCATACAACATTTCAGGTTACATCTTCGTCATACAAACAGACCGTTGTTAAAATAGCTTGAAACAAAGATTCTACTTAAGCGTTAAAAAACACAGATAACAGATATGAGACAACTAAAAATTACCCAGCAAATTACCCAGCGTGAGAACGATTCATTGGAGCGTTACTTATCAGACATTGCAAAATTACCAATGATAAATGCCGACCGTGAAGTTGAGTTGGCCAAGAAAATCAGAATGGGAGATGCAGATGCACTGGAAGAAATGACCAGAGCCAATCTTCGATTTGTTGTTTCTGTTGCTAAGCAATACCAGAATCAGGGATTATCGCTTGCCGATTTAATTAATGAAGGAAACATTGGTTTAATAAAAGCCGCGCAACGATTTGATGAATCACGCGGGTTTAAATTTATTTCCTACGCAGTTTGGTGGATTCGTCAGTCAATTTTGCAGGCATTGGTTGAAAATGCACGATTGGTGCGTTTGCCTTTGAACAAAATTGGTTCTTACAGCAAAATCAATAAAATGATGATGAAGTTCGAACAGCGTTATGAGCGTGAACCATCAAAAGATGAGTTGGCTGAATTGCTGAATGTAACCGACAAGGATATTGACGAAATGATGAAGGGCATGAGCAAAACCATTAGTATGGATGCTCCGGTTGGTGAAGGTGAAGATGCTACTATGATCGACTTCTTTGCTGGTGAAGATTTGAAAGGAAGCGCCGAAGATGTGCTGATGAACGAATCGTTAAAAAAAGACATTGCAGGGTTACTTCAAACCATGAATCAGCGCGATGCAGCCATTGTTAGTTGCTACTTCGGAATCAATGGTGAGGAAGCATTGAACCTTGATGAAATCGGTTCACGATTCAGTTTAACCCGTGAGCGTGTTCGTCAGATAAAAGAAAAAGCAATTCGCCGTTTGCGTAAAACTTCGCACACTAAAACTTTACGCGGATACTTAGGAAAATAATATTGGGGTTTAAATAATTGGTAAAGTCCCGATGGTTAAATGCTGTCGGGATTTTTTATTTTGGGGAAAACAAATTCAAATTGCTTGATGGCTAATTTTATTTTTGCTTCATGAAAAATACTTTGATTGCTCCTTCCATTCTTTCATCAGATTTCGGGAAAGTGTATGAAAGCATCGAACTCTTAAATAAAAGTGATGCGGACTGGATTCATTGCGATGTAATGGATGGTCGGTTTGTTCCGAATATTACTTTCGGTTTTCCTGTGCTTGCTGCTGTGAAAAGAGTGGCAAAGAAACCATTGGATGTTCACCTGATGATTGTGGAACCTGAGAATTATCTGGCTGATTTTAAAAAAGCCGGAGCTGATATTTTATCGGTACACATTGAAGCTTCAACTCACTTGCATAGAACTGTGAATGCCATTCGCGATTTAGGAATGAGCCCCGGAGTTGCCATTAATCCTCATACATCCATTGATTTACTAGATGAAATTATTGCCGACATTGATGTGGTTTGTTTGATGAGTGTAAATCCCGGTTTCGGCGGTCAAAAATTTATAGAGAATACTTATTCAAAAATTGACCGGTTGAAAAATTTAATCATCAGTAGAAATTCAAAAGCAAAAATTGAAATTGATGGCGGGGTTGATTTTTATAATGCTGCGAAATTGGTGACTGCTGGCGCAGATGTGTTGGTTGCCGGAAATACTGTTTTCGGCGCTCAGAATCCGGAAGAAGCCATTACGAAATTGAAATTTTCAACAGCATATACTACAACTATTTAACAATCGTTTAAGCGCGCGAATGCAAAAAATCTTTTCCCGTTATTTAATAATTCTCAGTCTTTTTATTTTCAACTCAACTTTTCTGTTTGCTCAGGACGCTACAATTTCCGGAAAAGTTATTTCAGAAAACGGTGAGCCTTTAATTGGAGCAAACATTTCATTTCCAACATTAAAAACCGGAACTGCCACTGATGCCAATGGGCATTATATTTTTAATCTTCCACCCAACCAATCTATTGATATTAAAATTTCTTATGTAGGATTTATTGAATCAAAAAAAATTGTGAACCTTAAACCAGGTCAGCACATTGAGTTTAACTTTATGTTGTTATACAATACACTTGATTCAATTGTAGTAAAACAAAATGCCATTCGCGACCAACCGATTATTGAAATTAATCCGAAAGATTTTGAGGCATTACCGGGACCAACAGGTGGCGTGGAAGCCATTTTGAAATTATTTACAAATTCCAATAACGAATTATCAAGTCAGTATTCGGTTCGTGGTGGAAACTTTGATGAGAATCTGGTTTATGTAAATGACTTTGAAATTTATCGTCCGTTCCTTGTAAATAATGGACAACAGGAAGGATTGAGTTTTATAAATTCTGATCTGGTAGGAAATATTCTTTTTTCGCAGGGCGGATTCGCGGCAAAGTATGGCGATAAAATGAGCAGTGTGCTCGACATCACATACCGTAAACCAAAAGCATTTAAAGGAAATGTATCGGCAAGTTTGTTGGGCGCAGATGTTCATCTGGAAGGCGGAACAAAAAATCACCGTTTCACCTACCTCGTTGGTGTTCGGCAAAAATCAAATCAATACATTTTGAATTCACTGGAAACGAAAGGCGATTACAAACCTTCGTTTACCGATGCCCAGGCATTAATCACATACCAGTTTTCAGAAAAAACGCAATTGGAAATTCTTGGCAACTACTCGCGCAACCGTTATTGGTTTGTTCCGCAAGACCGCACCACAACCTTTGGTCTAGTGAATCGCGCTGTTCGTTTAACGATGTACTTTGATGGTCAGGAAATTGATAAATTCAATTCTGCAATGGGCGGAGCTTCTCTTTCTTTCCATCCGAATAAAAATCTGAAATTGAAATTTCTTGCATCAACTTATTACACCAGAGAAGACGAAACTTTTGATTTGATTGCCGAATATTTTTTAGGTGAGGTATCAACCAATCTCGGCAATGCGAATTTCAATCAGGTGGTTTATTCATTGGGCGTTGGAGCCATTCAGGATTGGGGACGGAATTATTTGGATGCCGCAGTTTTTTCAAGTGAGCATAAGGGTTCACTGGATTTGAAGAAACATTTTTTACAGTGGGGCTTAAAATACAATCGCGAATACATAAGTGATAAACTCAATCAATGGGGTGTGGTTGATTCGGCCGGATACAATTTACCCTACTCGGTTTCAGATGTGAATGCCTACTATGTTTATAAAACAAAAAATGTATTGCAGAGTAATCGTTACTCAGGATTTGTGCAGGACACCTGGGATTTGAGCAAGAGCGGAAATGTGACTTTGAATATTGGTTCAAGATTTAATTTATGGGATGTGAACAATCAGTTTATTGTGAGCCCTCGAGCACAACTTTCTTTTTACCCGAAGTGGGATTCAACCGACATTGTTTTTCGTGCAGCTGTTGGTTGTTATGATCAACCACCTTTTTATCGTGAGTTGAGAAATCTGAATGGAAATTTGAATCTTGATGTGAAAGCACAACGAAGCATTCACGCAGTGCTTGGCGCCGATTATAATTTTAAAATGTGGGACCGACCATTCAAGTTTATTACTGAAGCGTACTATAAAAATTTATATGATTTGAATCCATACGAATTGGATAATGTGCGCATTCGATATTTCGGAAACAATGATGCAATGGGTTATGCTTATGGTATTGATTTACGATTACATGGTGAAATTGTAAAGGACCTTGAAAGCTGGATTAGTTTAAATTACCTGAATACAAAAGAAAATCTGAAATCAGATTTTGATTATGTGTTTGATACCACTTTTAATTCAGCAGGAGAAATAACAAAGTTAGATACCACCACAGTTCATCCCGGATATGTTGCGCGGCCGAGCGATCAACGATTAAGTGTTGGTGCATTCATTCAGGATTATGTACCCGGGCACGAAAATTTTAAAGTTCATTTGAATGTATTGTTCGGGACAGGATTTCCTACAGGACCGCCAGATCATAATCGGTATGCTGATACACTGCGACTTCCGTCATATCGAAGAGTTGATATAGGTTTTTCGGCATTGCTTATGGATGGAAAAAAGCACAGCGATCAAAAACTCTGGAAAAATTTATCATCCATCTGGACTTCCCTTGAAATATTTAATTTACTTGCCATACCAAATACCATTTCATATTTGTGGGTGAAGGATAGCTACCAAACCATTTATGCAGTACCGAATTATTTAACTGCACGAAGAATTAATTTAAGGGTGGTGGTGAAGTTTTAAAATCCGGGAATAAACAGGGATTTAGCAATGGATATTGCATGTGTTTTGTAAAATAATATTTCAAAAAAAAACAATAGCATTCCTTCAGTATATAAGTGTTTTAAATTAGTAATATCTATAAAATAATTTTTCAATTCACTTTCTTCAAGTACTTCAAAATTGCATCCTGACTTCTTGCAGGTTTTAAATCATTGGTAAAATATTTATTGTCCTGAACATTGTTTAGTACTCTCGCTTTAAGGTTGTCGTTCCACTGCAATTCGAAATAATGTTTTATCTGTTCCTGAATGTGTTTATCCAATAAGGGAATAGCAAGTTCAATTCGTAAATCAAGATTGCGAACCATCCAATCGGCAGAACTTAAATAATAAACAGGTTTGCCGCCATTGTTAAAAATCATAAACCGGGTATGCTCAAGGTAACGGTCAACAATACTTCTGATTTCAATGTTGCCTTTCAGTTCAGGATTATCAGGTAGCAAGGCGCAGGTGCTGCGAATCATCATTTTTATTTTCACTCCCGCTTTTGCAGCTCGTTGCAGCAGATCAACCATGTCTTTATCTGCCAGGTTATTTAACTTAATACAAATGGTTGCCTCTATTCCGCGCTTCGCATTCTCTATTTCATTTTCAATCAACTTCACAAACCGTTTACGCATTTGCATGGGAGCAACCAGTGAATGATCGTAATGTGTGGCTTTATAATTATTTTCTAAAAACGAAAACAAACCTTCAATTTCAGCAGTAATATTTTTATCAGCAGTGAACAATGCATGGTCGGCATAAACTCGCGATGTGTTTTCGTTATAATTTCCGGTACTGATGTTGGCATACAAAAACTTTTTTCCTTTTTCACTTCGTGTAATCAAGCACATTTTACTGTGAACTTTTAAACCCTGCACTCCAAGAATAACATGTGCGCCTTCTTCACGCAACCGATCGCTCCATTTAATATTTGCCTCTTCATCAAACCGGGCCTGCAGTTCCATAACCACCGTTACATCTTTTCCATTCTTCACAGCATTGATTAATGCATTAACCACTTTCGATTTTGATGCAAGCCGATACATGGTGATTTTGATGGAAGAAACTTTCGGATCAATAGCAGCTTCACGCAGCATATCAATAAAATGTTCGAAGCTGTGATACGGATAATGAACCAGAATATCCTTTTGTTTGATAACGGAGAATAAACTTTTTCCGAATTCAAAATCGGTATGCAACATTGGTGGTTCATTCTTATAAATCAAGTGCGATTTCCCCAATACCGGAAACTGCATAAAGTCTTTGAAGTTATGGTATCGCTGCCCGGGAATAATATTATCATCGCCGATTTTTAAATGCACACGGCGCAATAAATAATGCAATAATTCCACATCAATATCCTGATCGAAACTTAACCGGACTGGCTTTCCTTTTTTTCGTTGCTTAATGCCTTTCGATATTTTTTCCATCAGACTTTCGCTGATGTTTTCTTCAATGGCAATTTCAGCATCCCGTGTAATCTTTATGGTGTAAGCCGAAAAAGTATCGTAAGGCAGAATGCTGAAAATTTCTTTTAACCCGAAGCGAATGATATCATCTAAAAGAATAATAAATTTTTGTCCGTCTTTTTCAGGCAAAACTAAAAACCGTGATATGCTGTCGCTCGGAACTTCAATCAACGCATAGCGCGATTTGCTTTTTTTTGTTGAATCTGAGAGAAGAACAGCGAGGTAAATAGAACGGTCTTTCAAATATGGAAATTCCGGAATGGCATCAATCATAATTGGTACCAATGCCCCACGCACTTCCTGCCTGAAATAATTTTTTACAAATTCGGCCTGCTCATCTTTTAATTGTTTTTCATTTATAATAAATATGTTTTCGCTTTCTAATTGTTGCCGTATTTTTTTATAAGCAGCTTCAAATTTTGTTTGTTGTTTTATAACAACGGCATAAACCTCATCAATAATTTTTCTCGGACTTTCACCAATTATTTTCTTCGCTTTTTTTCCGAGCATTTCCATTCTGCTCAATGTTGCCACACGCACTCGAAAAAACTCGTCCTGGTTATTACTGAAAATTCCGAGGAATCGGATTCGCTCAATCAATGGTACATTCTCGTCCATTGCTTCCTGTAATACTCTTTCGTTAAACGAAAGCCAACTAAGTTCCCTGTTCAGATATTTCACAAATTGATGATTGATATTTGACGCTAATTTAATAATTCACTTAAGCCATCAAAGTAATTACAAATAGCTTAATAAAAATTTAACATTGCCTATTGCAATGAATTTTAACCGAATCGCATTTTTCGTTGTACAATCATTTTTAATTTATTCACCTGTTATATTTGTTTTAATCGAGTTCATGAATGTTTCACATTTTTAATCTTTAATTTCTAATCTTAATTATCGTGTCAAAAAATAAAAACCGCAGCGGAGTTGTTTACTCTACCGATTCCAATTTCAATTATCAGGAAAACAATAAACCTTCTCAACAAACCTTTCCACCGAAAATGCAGAAGCTGTTTGTGAAACTCGATTCGAAAATGCGCGCAGGGAAAACTGTTACACTCATTGATGGCTTTATTGGCAGTGAAGAGGCACTCGAAGCATTATGTAAATTGCTGAAAACAAAAGTCGGAACCGGTGGTTCAGCCAAGGAAGGGCAAATCATCATTCAGGGAAATCAAAAAGACAGAGTGATGATTATATTGAAAGCGGAAGGATACAATGTGAGATGAAAAATTATTTAGGAGTCATTTTATTTTTTCTTTTGGCAACTGAAACTTCAGCTCAGGAAAATCAGATCAATAAAACTTATCAATATTTGGTAGTATTTATTTTCATAAGTGGTGATTCCGTTGGTTCAGAAACTAACTTCAAGTGGTATAACAGTAATTATGATACAGTGAGTTTGGTAAATCATTTCAATTCACATTTTATCTATCCTGAATTCGGTAGAGAGGAAGAAATTGATGGGAGTTTTTATTACAAATTTCATGTTGATTCTATAGGAAAAGTCACAACGATTGTAACACTTAAAGGAATTATGCCATGCTCAAATCTTATTTCGAAGCAACTGCAAAAAATATTGTGGATGGGATTGTTGGTGGACAGAAAAAAATATCCGTTTGAATACTTTGTTTTGAAAATTAGAGTCAATCGGATACAGAATTAATTCATAATTATTTAACTTGCCTATTTAAAAATTGATATAAAAGGAAAACTACCTCCATTAATATTTTAAGGAATATTTCAAGGATCCTTTTTTTACAAATCAGGAAGATTACTATTAAACGGATAGCAGAGACAATGTTTGTTTTCAATAATTTTAATTTGAAATCAATAATTTTTGAGATGGATGTATTTCAGCTTGTAACGGGCGACCCATAAGCTGAGATTAGTATTTTTTATAGAAATATCACAATTGGTTAATTATTTATAACCAATAGCAACGAAAATGCAATAGTATTTTTTTATTTCACCAATGTTTTTACATTACGCCCATGAAAACAACCAAGAAGGCACCATTGAAGAAGGTTGCTGCTAAAAAACCTGACGCCAAAAAAGCAGTGGTTAAAAAAACCTTAGCAAAAAAAGAGGCACCTAAAAAAACTGAATTGAAAAAAGAAATTTCAAATAAGCAAATAATAAAGCAAGTTGCGGTAAAGAAACCTGAGGTAAAAAAAGCGGAGGCTATTAAACCGGTAGTTCAAAAGGAAGAAAAAAAGCCCGCTGCACCTAAACCGGTTAAGAAAACTTTAACAAAAAAGAAGGAATATAAGGTTGCAGGGCCACCAGCTATTCCACTTGCCACAAAAATATCATCAGCTGGAAAAAAATTATACACCATGGAGTATGTAATAAAAAGCTCTCCGGTTATATTATATGATTTTGTAACTGCTACCTCAAACATGGCGCAGTGGTTTGCTGATGAAGTGGATCGCAGCCGCGATGATTTATACACTTTCACATGGGAAGGTAATTCTCAAACAGCAATTGTGCTGGATGAAATTGAACATGAGTTAGTACGCTATCAGTGGGTTGATGGCCCAAAAGATGAATACTTTGAATTTAAAGTAACGCATACTGAAATTACAGGCGATACTGTTTTAATCATTACTGATTTTGCATTCCCGAATGATATGAAGGATGCACAGTTTTTATGGGACAGTCAGATAAAAAATATGATTCAGCAGTTAGGTGCTTAACAAAAGAACATTTTTTAAAAACCACATACCTGAAATGGATGTGGTTTTTTTATGTTACTATTTTTTGAAAAAATAAATGTTGTTCAACAAAATAGTCTCCGGCAATTTTAATGTCTGCTAAAGGAAGAATGGTTGCCAATTTCAAGTAACCATTTTGTTTTACAATTTTTTCAATTTCATCTTTTGATAATTGACTTATTGGAATATAATAATCTGAATCAATTAAATGTATCCATCTATCGCTGTTTGTTGCAACGCAAATAAATTTTTGAGTTAATAAGTCATGATTAGATAAAATAGTTGGTAGAAATTTCCCCAAATCTTCTCCTGACAATAAAAAAAAAGTGGCGAAATATTTTCCCCACCAGAAAAAACTGCGCACAGCAAATTGATTTTCATCATCAAACTTTTTAGGAAAATCTAAAATCAGGTAGGGGAGACCAAGGTAATTTTCGCCTTTCGAAATTTTCGGTTCGAATATTTTTTCCTCTTCATTAACTAAAATATTTTTCCACGATTCTATCAGCATTTTATTATTTCCGATTTCACCAAGGAGATTTGTAATTTTTGAAATGATTTCCCGTTTAACAGAAAAAAAATTGGTGTTACCAATAGTTATTTTCTCTTCTTCTGAAAGAATTACTTTTGTTTGCATCGCAAGCAATATAGATTGAAAAAAATAGACAAGCTCGTTCTCTCCAGTTTCATTGGTCCGTTTATCGCGACTTTTTTTATAACGCTGTTTGTGTTGGTCATGCAGTTTTTATGGAAATATGCGGATGATTTAATTGGAAAAGGTTTGGAATGGTACTTAGTAGGCGAGTTATTGTTTTATGCATCAAGCAGTTTTGTTCCGTTAGCCTTGCCACTTGCAATATTACTTTCCTCTATTATGACTATTGGTGGCTTAGGCGAGCAATATGAACTCACCGCTTTAAAAGCAACAGGTATTTCGTTAGTACGAATTTGTTCGTCGTTATTTATTGTAGCCATTGTACTGTGTTTCGGTTCTTATTTATTCAGTAACTATGTGCAGCCGGCTTCCTACCTGCAATTTCGAGCACTATTGTACGATGTGAGTGAACAGAAGCCCGCATTAAATATTAAGCCCGGAGTTTTTTACAATGGCATTGATGGATACAGCATGCGTGTTGGAAAAAAATTAGCCGATAACCAAACCATTTTTGATGTAATGATTTATGACCATACCGATGGAAAAGGAAATACAAATGTGCTGGTAGCAAAAAAAGGCAAAATGGTTTTAACCGACGACAAGCGGTTTATGATTCTGGAATTATTCAATGGAAAACAATACCAGGAAATCAGCAACAATCAAAAAAAAGATTTTGCACAGGAACAGGCGCGTGTAAATTTTGATTACTGGAAAAAAATATTCGATCTCTCCGATTTTAAAATGACACGCACCGATGTAAACCTGTTTAAAGATAATTTCGAAATGATGAATCAGGGGCAATTGGCAAAGGCAATTGATACTTTTGATATTGAGAAAAAACAAAATGAAAATCAGTTGGTTTCTTTTATTAAACCATACCTGTCATTTTTAAAACACAATCTCGATAGTGTTTTCAAGAAAAATAAGATTGTACTTGCATTCAGTGATTCGGTTTTAACCTACGACAGAAAAACAGTGAACGAAAAATCAGCCATCATAAATACAGCTGTAATAAATATCCGTAACATTAAAGGGTATGCGTCTTTTATTTCGGGTTCGCAAAATTCAAAAACAGAAATGAAACTGCGGTATCAGATTGAGTGGTGGCGAAAAATTACTTTAGCATTTGCCTGTCTGTTGTTGTTTTTAATTGGCGCTCCATTGGGAGCAATCATTCGAAAGGGTGGATTGGGTTTGCCATTTGTTATTGCCGTAGTGTTCTTTGTTTTCTTTTATATGGTTACGGTTACAGGAGAAAAATTTGCAAAAGAAAAAGTGACTTCAGTTTTTATAGGTATGTGGTTGTCTTCATTTATATTATTACCAGTTGGAATTTTTTTGGTTCGAAAGGCTACTCATGACAGTAATTTATTTAATCTCGAAGCGTGGTATGGATTAATAAAAAAAATCGGATCTGTTTTTAACAGGAGAAAATCAAGATGATTAAAAAAATTATTGAACCGGTTAGTTTGTTTTTATACAGTTGGTTGCTGTGGTTGACAACAGGAATAATTTTATGGTTCATTTTTCCAAAGGGAGTTTTGGAATTGGCGTGGAATGAAAACCACAATCAATTCTTCGATTATTTTTTTTCTACCATTACTGATTTAGGGAATGGAGTGGCATTCGGCTTATTTGTATTGCTATATCTTTTCATCGATCGTCGAAAATTTTTCATTGCGTTAACATCTTCACTTACTTGTTTACTGATTACTGTTTTAATGAAACAATATTTTTTCAGAGGAGAAAAGCGACCTCTTTCTTTTTTTGGAGATTCCGTAAATATTTACATGCCACATGGTGCCACAAAATTATTATTCGGCAGTTATCCTTCCGGACACACATTAACAGCCTTCGCCATGTTTATTCTCGCGGCTTTTTTTATGAGAAACAGAATGCTTCAATTATTTTTTTTCGTGCTTGCTGCATTGGTTGGCTTTTCACGAATTTATTTAATGGCGCATTTTAAAGAAGATGTATGGACTGGTTCATTACTTGGTGTGTTAATCAGCATGAGCGTGCTTTTTGTTTTTCAATTTTATTTCCCAGCGGTAAATACATCTCCACTCATTCGCATTCAAGGAAATGGTAAAAAGATTTGACCCCTCATATTATATAATCACTTTGATTGCAGTGCTGTTGTACCTGCCTTTTCTCGGTCATGTGCACTTGTTTGATTGGGACGAAATAAATTTTGCGGAGTGCGCTCGCGAAATGATTCGCTCCCATGATTACCTGCAGGTGCAAATTAATTTTTTACCGTTTTGGGAAAAGCCACCGCTCTTTATTTGGATGCAGGTGTTCAGCATGAAAATTTTTGGTGTGAATGAATTTGCTGCACGGTTTCCAAATGCAGTGGTTGGAATTGTTACTTTGAATGTGTTGTATTCCATTGGAAAAAAGGAATTCAACGAACGCTTTGCATGGTGGTGGGTGTGGTGTTATGCAGGAAGTATTTTACCACAATTTTATTTCAAGTCGGGAATCATTGACCCGTGGTTTAATCTTTTTATTTTTCTTTCCATCTATAACAATTTCAAATTCGAACAACAAAAATTAATTAATAAATCCGGATGGAAACAGGCAACACTTATTGCATTGTTTCTTGGATTGGCTGTACTTACAAAAGGTCCTGTTGCCATAATTATTTTCTCTCTCTGCTGGATTTTCACGCGAATCACCAGATTGGGAAGAAGGAATTTATTTAACATCGAATTACTCTGGATGTTGTTTTTGGTTTTGATGGTTTCTTGTTCGTGGTTTCTTTTTATCTGGTTGAAGGATGGAAAGGAACAGATTCAACTATTCATTCAATATCAATGGCGTTTACTCACCACTGGTGATTCGGGGCACGGTCAGCCGTTCTGGTATCATTGGGTAATTTTATTAATCGGATGTTTTCCTGCATCTGCACTTTTATTCATGCGAAAGAAAGATCACAGTGGTGAACTGGAAGCGCAACGAGAATTAAAAAATTACATGTGGGTTTTATTTTTTGTGGTGCTTGTGCTTTTCTCATTGGTGAAAACAAAAATTGTTCACTATTCGTCGTTGTGTTATTTCCCGCTGACTTTTATTGCTGCACGAACTCTTTACCATTTTGCATTGGATTGGAAAGGAAAAAAATTCATGAATGCGATTAGCCTGATTGTTGGATTGCTCATTTCTTTCGCCTTAATACTTGTTCCATATTTCGGTAGTCACACCAGCTTAATTATTACTTATGTAAAAGATGATTTCGGCAAAGCAGCCATCCATGCCGATGTGAATTGGCAATGGTTTACATACTTGCCCGGATTGATTTTGTTATTTGCTATACTTTATTCATTCATTTTCATCAGACGAATTCAAAACCGGTTCATCACTCTGTTTGCTGCTTCAATAGTTGTTGTTCAACTCGTTCAATTCATTTTGATACCGCGGATCGAAAAATATTCGCAAAGCGCAGCAATAGATTTTTACCAATCAATGAAAAGTAAAAATGTGCTGGTTGATGTTTATGGATTCAAGAGTTATGCTCAATTATTTTATTCTGATAAATCAAAAGAACAATCACAACTTCCACTCGATAGTTTACTGTATGGAAAAATTACCGTGCCAGCATACATTGTAAATCGAGCTGATGTGAAATATGATATTACACAATACAAGGAAGTGAAAGAGATTGGAAGAAAAAATGGATTTATATTTTATGTAAGAATGCCAAAATAAATTGTCAAAATTTTCTTGAGCTCTTCAAAATGTGAAGCGACATTGTATAAAACAGTTGGAAAGATTCTGAAAAAATGTAATTCACTTATGAGCCGAGCAAGGTAAAAGGACTATATAAATTTCTTCTTTATTGCTATTTGTAATTTGTATTCTTACATAATGAAAAGCAAAATTTACTTTGTTTCATTTCAAAACAGGAATCAATCATTAATTTTTTTTATAAGTTTATATATTCTTTCTTATTGCATAAATGATGTTAGTGCACAAACATTGAATTCTTTCAAAAGTGAAAAAACAATAGGAGGGGGACCATTTCAATGTGATACTTTGGGATATCTTTTCCAAGGGGTACCAACCGGAATCTATAGTGTGAATTTGGCAACCGGAGTTGATTCACTGCTGCACGCAAATTTAATTTCAAATCCTCCCAATCAACAATTGAATGCTTTCGGTTTTAACCGCACTGATAATTATATATGGGGGTATCGCTTGCACACCAATGAATTGATTCGCATTGCTTCGAATTTTTCAATCACTTTATTTCCGATTACAGGTTTGCCGGTTCATCCCGGATATAATGTTGGCGATATAGATGAAAATGGAATTATGTATCTCACAGGAACAAATCAACCTGTTGTTTATCGGATTGATGTTAATCCAAACAGCATAACTTATTTGCAAATGTTGCCTTCGCTTACAATCGAGTCGTCATTTATTTTCGATTGGTCGGTAAGTCCGATAGATGGAAATATTTATGCAATTGATTCATCTGAAAATGAAATTTACAGATTCAATAAATTAACGGGAGCAAGAACATTGGTAGGAATTGCAATAGGAGATGGTATTGATACAGTTGGAAGGTTTGGAGCTTCGTACATGGATGTTGATGGAAATTTTTATGTATCGGCAAATCCGGGAGGAAAAATATTTAAGATTTCAAATCCTGATAACGGAAACACAATTGCTCAATTATTTTCATCCGGCCCATCGTCAAACAACAACGATGGAGCCTTATGTACAGGATCAACAATTAATTCGACGGCTAATGACATGGTCTCTGAAAAAAATCAGTTAAGTATTAATCCGAATCCTTTCACCGCTAAATTAACTGTGAAATTAAATTCTTATGATCAGTCTGAATTTTATTTGTATAATGTGTTATCGCAAAAAATCAATCAGCAATCATTCACAAATTCATTAAGTATAAATACAGAACTGCTTTCTGCAGGAATATATTTTTATGAAGTGAGAAACAAAAATGAGGTGATTGAAAAAGGGAAGGTGATTAAGGAGTAAATAACTCTTTCATACTCTATTTCTGAAAGAAATAAAAAAACCGTTCCGATAAATCGAAACGGTTTTTATAAAAATTAAAAAATCAGTTTTTTACTTTAACAGTATTTCTGCTTTTGATATAAGCATATCCGCCAAACAATGCACCACTGAAAAACAAATCGCCTGCAACAGTGTTTCCAAAAAACGGAATGGCTTTGGTGTAGCAACCGATTAAACCCTGAAAGGTTTGACTATGCATTGGGTTCTGGAACCATACAAAGAAGTTAGTGAGCAGATAAAATAAAACAGAAGATAAAAGCGAAGCGCCAAGAATATTTAATATTGATTGGCGGTTCTCTAACCAGATACCAATGAAAGTGATGAGCGCCATGCAGAAATAAATAATAAATAAACCTTCGTGCAAGCCAAGAATAATATCGGTTAAAAACATGGCAACCAACGGAACCAAAAACGAAAGTTTTTTATCTTTTAAAGTTGCTCCTGCAAATAAACCAATGGCTGCAATGGGAGTAAAGTTCCAAAGGTGTAAGTAGTTAGTGATTAAGCGACAGGCAGCAGCACCAATAATCATCAGCACAATTATCAAAATCCGGTTGTTAGGTTTCATCAATTTAATTTTTTTGAGGGCGCTAAAATAATCAGAAGGGTTACTGCTTTACTTTTTCTTTTTATCAGAAATAACTTTCTCAAAAATTTCACGCACCTGATCCACATCAATTCGCTTGTAACGAATGTTGCGGTCTTTATCAAGCACATAAATTACAGGAGTGGAATAAATGTCATACGATTTTCTGAAGTTGGTGGTGTTGTAAGGGTCCCACACATTTATCCATTCCAGGTGATGTTCGTTCACATAATCCATCCACACTTTCTGGTCACCTTCTAAATTTACACCCCACACTTCCACGCCATTCGGTCGCAACAATTCTTTATACAGCGAATCCAGTTTCGGAATTTCTTTTTTGCAATGACCACAGGTGGCTTCCCAGAAAACAATAATCAACCAGTCCGATTTTATTTCGCTCATGTCAATGGGGTTCATGTACATGTCGAGCATTTTCAGGTTCGGCGCTTTATTTCCAATCAGGTTTGGCGAAATCTTTTTTGCTCGTTCAATCAGTTTTGCTTTTTGGGTTGAATCGTACCACCAGGTTTGATTGGTTTGCACATACTTTTCAATCATGTGAACAAACACCGCATCCAATCCCATTATCTTACTGGTTTCGTAATGATAGGTTACCCACCAGATTACATATTTAAACATTTCTGAATCAAGCTTGGCGCGAGCAATTATTTTGTCAGCTTCAAAAATGATAGTATCAGGAATCTGCGGCACCGTTTGCGAAATAAATTTTTCAAGTTTTTGATGAAATACCGGAGTGCGTAACATCCTGTTATCGCCAAAGTCAACATTATCTAAGTAATGATTGCGGTAATAGTAATATGACCATACTGAATCAGGTCTTCCGTTTGGCAGTATTGGAGCAGTTGGAACCACAGGGTCAGGTATGCTTTTAAAAAGTTTGGCTAAAAATGTTTCTGGATGATCTTTAATAAACTGAGTACGATAATCATTTATGTGTGTGTTCCATTTTTTCATTTCATCATAAATAGCTGTTGTATCTGTTTTTGTTTTTGCAGCGGCTAACGATTTCGAAAGCGAATCCATTTTTTGCTGAACAATAATTCCTTCCTTCAGATAACCATAAAATAATTCATTATCAACCGAGCCTTTAATTTTCATACCGTTTATGAAATTAAGTGAATCAGTTTCGAACGAAAAAACCTGTTCCTTGTCAATAATAATTTCGAAGTAAGTTTTACGCGGTGTTACCACTAAGTAAATTCCGCCGGGCAAAAGTGGTTTTCCCTCAAAAACAAAATTACCTGTTGCATCAGCATGTGCCGTGTCTTTCAGGTATTGTTTGTCGCCATAATAATTTGCGAGGTAAACATCGGCATTTGTAATTCCCTTTATGTTTCCTTTAATCTGGTAAGCAGGCTTTCCGCCACCGGCATTAACAATTTCTGCAAACCCAAAAGTGAGGCAGAAAATAAGAGTCAAGATTTTTCTCATTTTAAATGGACTGAATTTTATGGTGAGCAAATGTAAGCAAGTCGTAATGTTGAAATACTGTAAGTGTAAGATTGCGCTTCGTTTGATATGCACAGCGGTTAAAATTTTTGAGTCTGCTATTATACAAGAATCTTGCCTTGATATTCAGCTTAACGAATTGAAATAATAATATTCATTTTATACTAAATACCTATTGCGTACTTGTTTCAATAAAATAAAATTCATATGCCACCTGAAAATATTTTTTCTTTCAACAAAGTAAAATCAATTGGCTTTACCATGAAACCGGATGCACCAAGTGACGAGGCTTTATTCATGTTTTCAGCATCGCCATAAGCCGATACCATTACTACATTTAAATGCGGATATTTTTCTTTTGTGAATTTTAATAAATCGAAACCGGTTAAACCCGGCATGTTTATATCAGAAAGCACTAACACAATATCCATGGGGGCAAGTTCTGCTAAAAAATTCATTGCTTCATTTGCCGAAAAAGCAAACATGACCTCTAATTCACCTGCTTTTATTTCTTTTCTGAATCGTTGACGATAAAGCTGTTCTACATCCAATTCGTCATCTACAATTAAAACTTTCATATTTGTTTAAATGGGAATTTGTATTATAAATTTTGTAAACTGATTTTCAATTGATTCAACTGATAATTTTCCTTTATGACTTTGTGTGATAATATCATAACTGAGTGATAATCCTAAGCCTGTTCCTTCACCCGATGGCTTGGTTGTAAAAAAGGGTTCAAATATTTTGTCTTTAACACTATCCGGAATTCCTGTTCCATTATCCTGTACTATAATGATCACGCTGCCGTTTGAGATTGATGTAGTGACTGATACAGATGGCTCGTAACCTGCAACTCCTAATTTCTTTCTTTTATTAACTGCATACATTGCATTATTAAAAAGATTTAATAATACTCTCGAAATATCCTGAGAAAATACATTGACTTTCGGAAGGTTTTCGGCAAAACTTGTTTTTAAATAACAACTGAAATCCGGATTGTTGGCAAACATGCCATGATAAGCCAATTGCAAAAACTCCTCACTCATTTTATTCAAATCAGCAAGTTGTTTTTCATCGTTCCGTGTTCGACTGTGATTTAGCATGTTCTTTACAATACTATCGGCCCGCTTACCATGATTATTTATTTTCTCAAGATTATTTTTTAAATCGCTGAGTATTTCATCTCGTTCTGCTTCATCAGTCAGGTCTTTAAATTCTTCAAGTAATTCCAACGATAGCTCTGAAAAATTATTTACGAAATTCAATGGGTTTTTTATTTCATGTGCAATGCCTGCTGTCAATTGCCCAAGTGAGGCAAGTTTTTCTTGTTGAACTAATTGTTGTTGCGAAAGTTTTAAATTGTCGAGCACAAGCATCAACTCCGAATTTTTATTTGCCAGTTCTTCGGTGCGCTTTTCTACAAGATCATTTAATTCTTTTTCCTTGCTTCGCCATTGCGCTATCAACACATCATTTTGCGCTCGTAAGTGACGGGTTAATTGAGTAATAATGTTTTTTGAAATAGCGGGAAAATCATTCAAGACATTGAAAAAATCGTTTCTGTGAATTATAGCAACAATAGTCGGTTCAATTGCAGTAACAGACATTGACCGGGGTTCTCCATCTAACAGAGCCATTTCACCAAAAAAATTCCCTTCCATAATTTCCGCAACCTGTTCTTTTCCATCATGTATTTTAACCTTGCCGGAGATTATTACAAACATTGTGTTGCCTTCATCGCCTTTTTCTATAATCACTTTATTGGGCGCGAACTCCTCGGTTTTAATGCTTTCAGAAAGCTGTTTCACCAGGTGATCAGGCAAATTCTGAAACAGGAAAACTTTTCGTAAAACCTTAATTAAAAAATCAATTGAAATATTGGTGCTCATCAATGTTTCTTTTCGTTTTATATTATTTCAAGAACGAAATTTATAAGTAATAATTTATTAAACGAAAAACAGTAGTGATTTTTTATTTTAATTTTAATGAAAATCATAAAATACTCAACAAAACAGTTTGAGAACACGAAAGGTAGAAGCAAATAATATCTATTAGGTATTTGGGTGGCAGTTTGCACTTTTAAATAACAGCAAACTAATTTATTAGAATTTTTTTCGGGTTTAAAACATTTTTATATTGCGCTCAAACCCCTTTGTTCATGAAAAAAAATTTACTTGCTGTTTTTTCCGCTGTTATTGTAATACTTATTCTATCTCTCTTTTCGCAAAATGCATTTACCAATTCCGGTGGTGCACCTGCCGGACTTACCGGTTCACCTGGTGATGGTGGTCTTACATGCAATTTATCAGGATGCCATACTGGACTGGCAACAACTCCGGTTGCAGGATGGATTACGAGCAATGTACCGGGAACAGGATATGTTCCGGGACAGACTTACACAATTACTGCAACTGCAACACAGGCAGCTTGTGTAAGATTTGGTTTTCAGATTTCGCCTCAAAGTATTACAGGAACTTATTTGGGTACTTTAGTTGTAACTAATTCTACCACAACACAAATAGTTGGAACAAAATATATAGAACAAAAAACTGCCGGAACTACCGGATCAACAGATACACATACCTGGTCTTTCAATTGGATTGCACCTTCAGCTGGAATTGGTACTGTTACTTTTTATGGATCTTTTAATTGTACGAATAATAATAACAGTTCATCGGGAGATCATATTTATACTTCTACTTTAGATATTCCGCAGTGCACGGCCAGCACTGCTATTACTGCCAACGGACCAACTACATTTTGTGCAGGAGGGAATGTATCTCTTGATGCCGGAAACGGTTTCAATGCTTATCTGTGGTCGAATAGTGCAACTACACAATCTATTAATGTTACCTCAGGCGGAGTTTATACAGTAACAGTAACAGCTGCTGGTGGATGTCAGGCAGTTGCGTCTTCACAAAACATAATTGTAAACTCACTTCCGGTTATTCCATTAATTACTCCAAATGGAGTTACCACTTTTTGCCAGGGTGGAAGTGTTTCTTTAACTGCTACGGCTGGATTAACATCATATCAATGGTCAACCGGTGCCAGTTCACAATCAATAAATGTTTCATTGGCCGGTAATTATTTTGTAACAGTTACCAATGCAAATGGTTGTTCGGTCGGTTCAATACCAACAGCAATTTCGGTAAATGCATTACCAACACCTGCAATTGCAGGGTCATCAACTATATGCTCCGGATCTTCGTCATTATTAGATGCTGGGAATGGATATAGCAACTATAACTGGTCGACAGGAGAAACAACACAAACAATAAATGTTAGCACAGCCAACTTATATAGTGTAACCGTTACTAATAGCAACGGATGCACAGGTAACACTTCTATTAACACAACAATCGGTTCAGTATTAACTCCTGTTGTTTTACTGAGTAGTTCGAATGCCATTTGCCAGGGAACTTCAATTACACTCGATGCCGGCAGCGGATTTAATTCTTACAATTGGTCAAATGGATCAATGGTTCAGGTAATTACGGTTAGTACAGCAGATTCGTTTTCAGTTGATGTTTCTGATGCAAGCGGATGCACAGGCGTTTCAAATATTGTTGTTACTACAGTTGCCGATACACCTGTAAGCAATGCTTCCATCTTTCCAAATCCGGTTTGCAGCGGGGAATCAGTATTTGCGAATGCATCGGGTGATTCCTCTTGGATTTATGAATGGAATCCGGGTGGAATATTGGGTAAAGAAGTAACCTTTGTTCCAATAGTTTCCACCACTTATACAATGACCGCCACTAACAGCAACAATTGCTCTACTTCATTTTCAGTTTCGGTTGATGTATTGCCATTGCCTGTCATTCCATCAATATCACAGTCAGGCGGAAATTTAATCGCGAATGCAACGGATGTAAATGTTTATCAATGGACTTTTAATGGAACCGAAATTAATGGTGCCACTAACAGTTCATACAATGCAGGAATGCAAGCCGGAACTTATACAGTGGTAATTTACGATTCATTGGGTTGCATGAATGAATCAAGTGAATTCAACTATATCGATATTGGAATTTCTTTGTTGAATAATTCATTGTTCATCAATTTTCCAAATCCGTTTACCGATTTTATTTCAATTGAAAATCTGATTGGAGAAAATGAAATTGAATTGTTGAATGTGGAAGGAGAAATTGTTTTTAAAAAATCGGTTTCTTCAAAAAACGCAACTATAAATACAGAATCATTTCCATCAGGATTTTATTTATTGAAAGTGAAATCAGAAATAGAAATAAGCAATAGGGTAGTGGTGAAGAATTGAATTCGGAAAAATGATTTGTCAAAAGTGAATTGTCAAAATAAAAAATATTTATGTTTCGAAACGAGCGTAGATAAACACTTTCGCTCGTTTTATTTATTTGCAGTTAATTATTTCAAATTTCAATTCATTGAACTATTTATAATTCCTGTTCAACTTTTCATTAGTGTAGTTCATCAACATAAACTTTCCAATCATATAGCAGTGTACTTGTTTTGTATTTACAAAATCTTAAAAACAATGAGAAAAAGCCTTTTACTGATTTTTGTTGGAGTAAGTATAAGTGTTGGCAGTTTGTTGGTTTCAACACACAAAATCATTGGTGACACATCGGGGCCTAATGGTGGAAAGTGCGGAGCGCCAAGTGATAATTTTATTAATTGTACAGATTGTCATAATAGTTCAACTACTGTAGCAACCGGATGGATTACATCAAATATACCTGGAAGCGGTTATGTAGCAGGAACAACTTATACAATAACCGCTACAGCTACCTATGCAGGATTGGTTCGGTTCGGATTTCAAATTTGTCCGCAAAACACTAGCGGAGTAAAACTCGGAACATTGGTTTTAACAAATACCACCACCACTCAATTAGTAGGCAGTGGAAAATATGTTGAACATAAAACTGCAGGTACAACCGGTACTACCGGTTTTCACACTTGGTCATTTAACTGGATTGCTCCTGTGGCGGGTAGCGGACCATTAAATTTTTATGGTTCATTCAATTGTGCAAATAACAATGGAAGCGAAAGCGGTGATCATATTTATAATTCAATTTTATCAGTTATTGAGGGCGGATGTTCAATATCTGCAACTGTTACAGCAAGTGGCCCTACCACTTTTTGTTCGGGCGGAAGTGTTACACTAAATGCAGGAAGTGGTTTCTCAACATATCATTGGTCAAATAATGCTTCAACACAAACAATTAATGTAACAACATCTGGAACTTATAGCGTAACTGTTACCAATAGTACCGGCTGTTCAACAGTCGCAGCATCACCGGCAATTGTTGTAAATCCGGCACCACCTGTTCCTGTAATAACACCAGGTGGTCCAACTTCTTTTTGCTCAGGCGGAAGTGTAACATTAAGCGCAACAAGTGGTGCATCAACCTATCATTGGTCGAACAATGCATCAACACAAACAATAAATGTTACAACAGCTGGCAGCTATTCAGTTACTGTTACAAATGCAGGGGGATGTTCATCGGTTTCAACGGCAACATCAGTTACAGTAAATTCTGTTCCCTCAACTCCGGTTATTTCAGCTGGTGGACCAACAACATTTTGTTCAGGTGGAAGCGTGAGTTTAAGTGCTACAAGCGGAGCTTCAACTTATCATTGGTCGAATAATGCTTCAACACAAACCATTAATGTTACAACATCCGGAAGTTATATGGTTTCCGTTACAAACGCCAGCGGATGTCAGGCAGTTTCAGCAGCTACATCTGTAGTTGTTAATCCTTTGCCATCAGTTCCGGTTATAACACCAAGTGGTCCTACTTCTTTTTGCGCAGGCGGAAGTGTGGTATTAAGTGCAACTAGCGGGGCGTCAACTTATCACTGGTCAAACAATGCAACTACACAAACAATTAATGTTACAACTGCCGGAAGTTATTCAGTTTCTGTAACGAACGCAAATGGATGTTCTGCAAATTCTATTGCAACAATTGTAACTGTGAATCCTTTGCCAGTTCCTGCAATTTCCGGTTCCTCAACTATTTGTTCGGGATCAAGTACAGTTCTTTATGCGGGTACAGGTTATAGTGCATATCATTGGTCAACTAATGCAACAACTCAAACAATTACTGTTAACAGTGCTAATACCTATTCTGTTACTGTTACAAACGCAACAGGTTGTTCTGCTGTTGCATCAATTATTGTAACTGTAGGTTCCGGGTTATCGCCAAGCATATCCGGTTCTAATACGATTTGCCCCGGAACAAACTCAGTGCTTAATGCCGGTTCCGGATATAGTACTTATCACTGGTCAACAAATGCTACTACACAAACACTTTCAATTTCAGCGGCTGGTACATATGCCGTCACTGTTACCAATGCAAGTGGTTGTTCAGGAAGCGCTTCAATAACTGTAACATCAGGTACAAATCCAACGCCAGCTATTTCTGGCGCGACTTCATTCTGTTCAGGGGCAAGTTCAATGCTGAATGCCGGATCAGGATTCGCAACTTATCATTGGTCGACCAATGCTTCTACTCAAACAATTACTGTAAATTCTGCAAACACATATGCTGTTACAGTAACCAATGCAACAGGATGTTCCGGTATTGCTTCCGTAATTGTTACAATAACTTCAGGTTTATCTCCCACAATAACCGGTGCAGCTGCTATTTGTGCGGGCTCAGCTACTCAACTTAATTCCGGATCTGGCTATAGCACATATTTATGGTCAACAAATGCAACAACCCAAAGTATTTCAGTTAGTACTGCTGGTACATATTCAGTAACTGTAACAAATGCAGGAGGTTGTTCAGGTAGTGCAACAAAAACAGTTAATGTAAATGCTAATCCAACTCCATCAATATCAGGTTTGTCAGCAATATGTTCGGGTACCACCACCACACTTAATTCAGGTTCCGGTTTCAGTTCATATCATTGGTCAACTAACGCTACTACACAATCTATTTCAGTAAATTCAGCAAGCACATACTATGTTACTGTAACCAATGCTTCAGGATGTTCCGGTGTTGCTTCCAAAATTGTATCTGTTAATGCTACTCCAACTCCAACTATTTCAGGCGCAACAGCATTATGCGGAGGATCAAGTATTGTGCTACATGCAGGCTCAGGTTATAGCACCTACTTATGGTCAACAGGATCAACGAATCAAAATATTTCTGTTAGTACTGCAAATACATATTCAGTTACTGTTACTAATTCTAATGGTTGTTCGGGTACTGATTTACAAATAGTAACTTCAGGCACGGTTCCAAGCCCAACTATTTTATCTGCAGACTCAGTTGCTTTTTGTCAGGGTGGAAATCTGGTGCTCAATGCTGATACCGGATTTGCAAACTATAGCTGGTCAAATGGTTCAACCCTTTCATCAATTAATGTTAATACTGCTGGAACTTATTCTTTAGTTGTTACCGATGTTGGCGGATGCACAGGTTCCTCTAATGTAGTATCTGTTTCAGTTACAGATACGCCAATCTGTTCAGGTTGGATTAATCCAACAGAAATCTGTTCAGGTGATGCAGCATATATCAGTATTGATGGAGATACATCATGGACTTATTTATGGAGTCCCGGTATGATGACCGAAATGACTTTAACTGTTATTCCTGCTATTTCTACAACTTATGTTTTAACCGCAACGAATAGTTCCAACTGTTCAACAACATATGCATTGCCAATTACTGTATATCCGGCTCCGTTTACTCCAGCAATCATTCAATCAGGAACTGTATTAATTGCTATGGCTAATAATGCAACAAGCTATCAATGGTTTTTTAATGGCGTTTCAATTTCAGGTGCAACGGATATGATTTACAATCCTGCACAGCAATTTGGAAATTACTCAGTGATAATTTCAAATGTTCATGGATGTGAAAGTCAATCGCCGCCATTTGGTTATTATGGAGTTGGACTTTCTTTGATAGAAAATTCAATATTTTCAGTTTATCCAAATCCATTTAATGATGTTATTTCGTTGCAAAATCTGAAAGGTGAAAATGAAATTGAATTATTGAATGCACAAGGACTGCTTATACTGAAGATGGTTTCTTCAAATGAAAATGAAATTATAAATACAACTGAACTTTCATCCGGATTTTATTTATTGAGAATAAAATCAACGCATGAAATTATAAATACTGTTGTTGTGAAGAATTAATCTTTATTAAACAATTAATTTTAAACGGGCAGAGATTATTTCTCTGCTCGTTTTTTTTTATACAATGAAATTATATTTTAGAAAGGGATAAATAGTTTGAACTCATAGCTATAACTGAGATTCTGTTCATAAATGGCATTATATAAATTTCATTACTTTTCAATTTGCTGTTCTGATTTCACTTTTTCAGTAATTGAATCAAACAGGAAAATAAATATTTTTACAACTTGAGAAAATAGCCATTAACAATAAAACAAATAATAATTTCTTATGGCTGATAAAAAATCAAAACTTGCTGTAATAAAAACAAAACCAACAACTGAAAGTGTGCATGATTTTATTAATGCTTTAAAAGATGAGCAACAGCGAAAGGACAGTTTTGAGCTTTTGGAAATAATGAAAAAGGCAACAGGTGAAGAGCCTGTATTATGGAGCAGTTCGGTCATAGGTTTTGGAAATAAAAGATACAAAAGCCCGGCTACCGGAAGAGAAGTTGATTGGCTCCGGTTAGGGTTCGCTCCGCGCAAAGCGAATTTATCGTTGTACCTGATGTTAAATATCAAAGAACAGGCTGATGTTCTTAAAAAACTCGGCAAGCATAAGACAGGTGTTGGTTGCCTGTATATTAATAGATTGGAGGATATTGATATTAAAGTTTTGAAAAAAATGATTGTTGCATCATATAATCAAATGTAAAATTCAAATACAATCACTATAAAAATGAAGAAAAAATTAGCGTCTCAAGAACAAGAAGCACTGATCAAAACAATAAAGTCCCGTTTTGAAAAAAACAGGAACAGACACAAAGATATTGAATGGAATGCTGTTCTTACAAAGCTGAAAGCAAGTGATGAAAAGCTGTGGTCGCTCAATGAAATGGAAAGAACAGGTGGAGAACCTGATGTAATTGGTTATGATAAAAAAACGGGCGAATATATTTTTTATGATTGTGCAGCTGAAAGCCCTGCAGGTCGCCGAAGTATTTGTTATGATGATGAAGCATTAGTGGCAAGAAAGGAACACAAACCAAAAAACAGCGCTGTGGAAATGGCTTTTGATATGGGCATACAACTTTTATCGGAAGACCAATACAGGGAATTACAGCAGCTTGGAAATTTCGACACCAAAACATCGAGCTGGATAAAAACACCCTCAGTAATCAGAGAACTGGGGGGCGCCCTCTTTTGCGATCGCCGTTACAATGCTGTATTCGTTTACCAAAATGGAGCCGATTCATATTATACCGCAAGAGGATTCCGTGGCGCAATTAATCTTTAGTAAAATAAATTTCATGAAATGAATCAAAAAGTTGACTGGTATTTTAAGAATGCTCAAAAGTGGAAGAAGGAAATTGAAAAGTTGAGATCAATTATTCTCGATTGCCATTTGATTGAAGAATTAAAGTGGGGCTGTCCCTGTTATTTGTATGAGAAAAAAAATATTGTGTTAATACATGTGTTTAAAGATTATTGTGCTTTATTGTTTTTTAAAGGCGCATTACTGAAAGATGAAAAAAATATTCTGGTGCAACAAACTGAAAATGTTCAGGCAGCTCGGCAAATTCGGTTCACCAATTTTCCGCAAATTGTTAAGTTGGGAAACAAGTTGAAGGCATTTATTTATGAAGCAGTAAAAGTAGAAGAAGCAGGTTTGAAGGTTCCGATGAAAAAGACCAAAGAGTTTTCAATGCCTGTAGAGTTTCAAGATAAACTGAAGAAAAATGCTGTGTTGAAAAAAGCTTTCAATGCTTTGACACCCGGTAGGCAAAGAGGATATCTACTTTACTTCTCATCAGCTAAACAATCAACCACACGAGTGACAAGGATAGAAAAATGTGAGTATCAGATTCTCAATGGAAAAGGATTAAATGATTTATGAAACCTTCAACCTAACAAACTTTAAACTGACTAATAAAAAAAATAAACCAATAAAAAAAGTTAGATGCAATTGTGAAAGGTCAGGTAAATAACAGCGTTCTGCATTTAGTGGATATACCTTTCATTTTAAAACGAAAAAATTATTTTAATAAAACATCAATGCAGAATTTTCATTGGGGAGTGTAAAATGTCACACGAAAAATATCTCGGTAGTTCTTTTCAGTATTCTGAAAATTTTATTTCAATAATTCTAAAAACCGTTCAGGTGGTCTGCCGATAATTGCTTTGCCATCCTTAATCAGTATTGGCCGCTCAATCAAGATCGGATTTTGAGAGAGTATTTTTATCCATTCTGTATTCGATATTTTTTTGCCATCATATTTTTCTTTATACAGATGTTCTTTCTTCCGAACTATTTGTTCGGCTTTTAAACCAAGCATTTTTAGGACCTCACGAATATCTTGTTGAGTAGGTGTTGTAACTAAGTATTCAAACAACTCAATTTTTTCTTTTGTGTTTTGTTTTAACAATTTTAGCGTGGTTTGGCAAGTGGCACAGTTTGATTTGAAATAGATTTTCAGCATGATTTTGTCTTGATTTTTTTAAACTTAACTGATTGAAATATCATACCGGCTTTCGAAAGTTGCAGAATCATTTGGTGGTTGTGCTGCCAATCTGTACACTAAGTTTTTCATATTCAATATCATTTGATTCCCACAATTCTATTTTGTTTCCTTCCAAATCCATGATATGAACAAACTTTCCGTAATCATAAGTTTCAATGGTATCTGTAATTATGACTCCTTCTTTTTTCAGTTCTTCAACCAACACTTTTAAATTTTCAACCCGGTAATTTATCATGAACTCCTTTGTTGAAGGTTCAAAATATTTGGTTGTTTCTTTAAACGGACTCCATTGTGTAAACCCTTTCTTTGTGCTGTCTGCACCTTGATACCATTCAAACACAGCGCCATAGTCGTTGGTGTTCAAACCCAAATGTTCTTTGTACCAGTCCCTCATCATTTTAGGTTCTTTACACTTGAAAAAGATGCCACCAATAGCTGTAACTCGTTTCAGTTTTGTGTTGTCATTTGTATGGTTTGTTGTAATTGATTTGAAGGCAAAACCAAAACAAAATGAGGTTGCAATTGCAATAGAAAAAAGTGCTATTTTTTTCATCGTGTATTTATTATTAAGCAGATTGTTTTATGAAGGATGTCAGATGGTCTTAACTTACTAATTTACTAGTTCCCGGTTATCCGAAAGATTATGTGTGCGAACCCACATAATGAATTCTGTTTACTTCCTTAATATTTTCTCCATCGCTTTTTCTTTTGCCAATTCATCAATCAGTTTATCTAACCATCGAATTTTTTGTATGAGTTTATCTTCAATTTCTTCCACCCGATACCCGCATATTAAACCCGTGATTTTAGAAACAGTCGGATTCATATTTGGTGCCTTTAAAAAGAATGTTTCAAAATCACTTTTCTTATCAATGTGTTGTTTCAATGTTTTTTATCATAGCCTGTGAGCCAGAAAATAACTGCATCTACTTCTTCCTTTGTGCGCCTTTCCTCTCTGCTTTTTTTATATGCAGCGGATAGACTCTTGCAAATGACATTCGGTATATTCTTGTATTATCCATTCGTGTAATTATCCTTTCAACTTGGTTCCCATAGTTCAATCTTGTTGCCTTCCGCATCCATAATATGTACAAATTTCCCGATGCCTTCGTAACTTACAATGTCGTCGAGTATGGTCACACCGTTTTCTTTTAGTTTGCCTACCAAGGCTTCCATATTCTGTACTGTGTAATTAATCATAAAATCTTTTTTGGATGGAGAAAAATAGTCATCTCCTTTTTTAAAAGGTTTCCATTGAAGAGAATTTATTTCGTCAGGTCGGTTAATATTTCTTGATTCAAAACCTGAAGCTCCCCAATCATTTATTTCAATCCCTAAGTTTTTTGTGTACCATTCTTTCGTTTCCTTCAGGTTTTCTGAAAAAAAGAAAATGCCTCCGATTCCTGTTACCTTAGGGGTGGTCTCAACAGAAGGTGTTGAGTTGTCTGCTTGATTTATTTTGTCTTCCATATTTCTTTAGTTTGTGTCTTGCAAATTGTCAGATTAATTTTTTACTGTTTTTCTTTTTAATATTAATGAACTGATAAGCGTTACAATTATCCCAACAGGTAAAATTTCCAGGTATGTCATCATCGCCATAAAGAAAGGATTTTTAAACAGCGGTGCAAAATCGGCCATTTCTTTTGTTTGCTTATCTATTTCTAGTTGCGATGCTCCGCTTCTTTTAAGTTCGTCAATCATGTGTGCTGAATATTTATCCATAAAATCGGGAATGAAAAAATAAAAGTCAATGAGCCAGGCAACCACATAAATAGTGGAAGCAATTAAAACAATCATCAATCCTGTTTTAACTGCTTTGCCAAAACTGATAACTCCCTCATTGTATTTATCACGGTAATTACGAATACCAACAAACACCAATGAAAAAGCAAGAAGCATAGACGCATATCCTATGATCATGCTGGTGTTGTAGTCAACATTGCCTTCGCAATGGCTTAAGAAGTTGACGCTAGACAGCATTAAAACTGAAACAACAATGCCTGCAATGAGGCCGTGGATGAAAATGTTCTTTTGCATTTTTTATTTACTTTTTGTTGGTGCAAATGTGACTGATGTTCCGGTTTTTCCGGTCATACTTTCGGATATTTTTCAGTTGAGTTTTAAATTTTCATACCATAGTATGAGAATTATGGAATAAGGTTTAACCGTTTCGCTTTTTCAACAGCTTGTGTCCGTCGTTTCGCATCTAACTTATAAAATAGATTTTGATTATGTGTTTTTACGGTGCTTAATGAAACGAAAATCTTTGATGCTATTTCCTGATTACTGTGGCCTTGAGCCATTAAACTTAATATTTCCAACTCCCGTTTGCTTAGTTCGAGTTGGGAGATGAGTGATGTATTAAGAACTAAATTTTCATTTCGGTTTACATACACTTCTTTTTCTACTAAAATGATTTCAGTTTTGGGTTTTGAAAGTTTTAGTGCAAGCCATATTCCGAGTACTGTAAAAAGGATGGCAATAAGTCCAGCATAAATTTCAAATGAGTGGTGAAAAATAATGTAGCGTAGTTCTAGCCATTTGAGAAGGAACATCAGAAGAGCCAGACTTATGCTGTAAACTATTGTTTCCTTATGTTTCCCAAATAAGTTTTTGCTATCCGTCATAGTATTAAAGTTCAATTTTTTAGTTGTTATCGTTGTTACACATTTTAATTGCTCTAACAAATATAATTAGGTCATGCTCCTATCAGATCTTTTGACCAACGAACAAATATTGTTTTTGCTTTCTTAAAAATCATTTAATCAAGAGACCATTCAGGGGTAGTTGCATGTTGATTTGTGAAATTTGGGTGAATACCAACAAAGCAAAAAAATGAAAATCATTTCGTGTAAACGGTTAAATTATTTACTGCAGTTTTTCAATTGTAACAACTCTGCAGTTTTTTCCATTGCAAGAAATTGTATTGCTGATTAAGATTTAACATTGAAATTCATAGATTAAATATTGTTTAATTCAATAATACAAATAAACTAAAATTCAAACATGAATAATGCTATTATCAAAATGCTACTCTCAAAACAGAAAGTGGCATTTAATATTTTGATACTCGAAAAAAATTAAAATTCCTCAGCAGTCCGTTTAATAATTTCAACACATTCCATTAATTGCTCTTCAGTAATAACAAGGGGAGGAGCAAAGCGTATTATATCTCCATGTGTTGGTTTGGCAAGCAAACCGTTTTTCATCATTTCAATACAAAAATCCCAGGCATCTTTTCCATTGTGTGGCTTTATAACTATCGCGTTGAATAATCCTTTGCCACGAACTGTGGTTACTAAATTTTTATTCAGCTTATTCAATTCTTCGCGTAAAATATTTCCGAGGTAAAAAGAATTTTCAGAAAGTTTTTCATCTTGCAAAACATCAAGTGCTGTCATTGTCACTGCGCATGCAAGAGGGTTGCCACCGTAAGTGCTGCCGTGTTCTCCCGGTTTTATAGTGAGCATAATTTCATCGTTACACAAAACAGCAGACACGGGAAGAGTTCCGCCACTCAATGCTTTTCCAAGTATTAAAATATCGGGATGCACATTTTCATAATCGCATGCAAGCATTTTTCCGCATCGGGCTAAACCACTTTGAATTTCATCAGCGATGAACAAAACATTTTTTGCTGCACATAATTTCTTAGCTTTGGTTAAATATCCTTCATCCGGAACCACAACTCCCGCTTCCCCTTGTATCGGTTCCGCTAAAAATCCAGCAACAGTACTATCCAGTAAAGCATTTTCCAAAGCAACTAAATCATTATATGGAATATTGATGAAACCCGGCATGTATGGCCCGAATCCTTTCTTCGAATCAGGATCGCTGCTGAAAGAAATAACTGTTGATGTACGACCATGAAAATTTCCATCGCACACAATAATTTTTGCTTCATTGGGTGTTAGACCTTTCACATCATAAGCCCAGCGACGACACAATTTCAAAGCAGTTTCAACTCCTTCAACACCTGTGTTCATTGGCAATACTTTATCGTAGCCAAAAAGTTTGGTGATGTATTCTTCATACTGCCCCAATAAATTGTTATGAAAAGCGCGACTGGTTAAAGTCAGTTTCTGCGCCTGATCTATTAATGATTGAATAATGCGAGGATGACAATGACCTTGGTTAACTGCTGAATAAGCTGATAGAAAATCGAAATATCTTTTGCCATCAGTATCATAAACAAAAACACCTTCGCCTCTTTCAAGCACCACCGGAAGCGGATGATAATTATGCGCGCCATATTTTTCTTCTAACCCGATGTAATTAATTTTTGTATCAGCCATCATCTGTTTAAATTTTATCGGCTGCAAAAATACTTCACAGGAGTTAATTTACTGGAGCCGGTTTCACTAATACAAATGGGCCGAGTCGGTTTTTAAAACCGACGAGGTCTTGATAAAGAAAAATTGTTTCAACAGATTACTTTTGGCACAGTGATAAAATTGATTCAATTGGTTTCGGTTTTTATGGCAGCAACAATTTTGGTGCAGTCTGCTTTTTGCTGGTTGATTGTTTTTTTTATATGGAATCAGAATATGCATTCACAAAAAGAAACAATGGAGAAAAATATTCCGATTGAAAAATTAACTGCAATCAGTTTATTTAAAAACAAAGCAGCAATACGGATAAATAAAAATGAAATAGAAATTAATGGCGAGTGGTTCGATGTGGTTTATAAAACCGGCGAAGGTGACCAGCAGGTTTTCTATTGTATCACTGATAATAAGGAGTCGGAAATAATGTTATCAATTGAAAATCAAAATGACAATAACAGTCAACAGGGATTGGTTTCATTTATGAAATCATTGAGCAAGGAATATCCTCCTGTTTTTATTTCAGTTGCTCTTTCAAAAAATAATTTTCATAAAATGTATAGCTCAGAATCTGTAAAAAAGATTTTATCCGGTTATCAAACTATACTTTATTCTCCTCCTGATTTCTTAGCTTAAATTATTGAGCATTATTTCTTTTTCATTTTTAAAATGGGAAAGTGTTTTACATTTTTTTCAATTAAAAAAACAAATTCATGAAATCAATTCATAAATACATTAATCATTTTCATTCAGCAATTATCAAAACAGTATTCTTATTTTTTATACTTATATCTGTTTTCAATTTAACGCAGGCGCAAACAATTATTATTTCCGACAACACCACGCTTCAACCAATAAATAAAGCAACCATCAAATCAACGGATGGAGATTTGATTTTACTGACCAATGAAAAAGGAGAAGTTAATGGCAGCTCTTTTTCAATGTTGAATGAAGTTTCAATCAGCAGCATCGGTTATCAGGAGTTGGTAATCAGCTGGAATGAAATTGTTGCGTTGAAATTTAAAATCGGATTGAGCCCTACCAGCTACAGCATTGACGAAATTGTTGTTTCAAGCAGTCGCTTCGAAGAAAAGAAAAGCGATGTGCCGAACAGAATTACAGTAATCAACAGCAAACAAATTGAAAATATAAATGCCAATAACACCGGAACAATACTCGAACAAAGCGGACAAGTGTTTGTGCAACACAGCCAGTACGGAGGAAGCAGCCCAGTGATGCGTGGGTTCGAAGCCAATAAAGTTTTAATTGTGGTGGATGGTGTGCGAATGAATAATGCTATTTTCCGTGGAGGTCATTTGCAGAATATTATTACGCTCGATCCATCATCACTCAACAGAATGGAATTGGTTTTTGGTCCGGGCTCAGTGATATATGGCAGCGATGCATTTGGCGGCGTGATGCATATTTATACTAAGAATCCACAATTAGCATCAGGCGATAAATCAGTTTTCAAAGCCGGTGCATGGGGAAGATATTCGTCAGCTGATGAAGGCATGGCAGGTCATGTTGATTTTAATTTCGGAACAAAAAAATTTGCATCACTTACATCTTTTAGTTATTCCGACTTTGGCGATTTGCGTCAGGGGAATATCCGCAATCCGATGTATGGTGATTGGGGAAAAAGAAATTACTATGCGATGTGGACAGGTACCGGAGATTCAATGGTGAAAAATGATGACCCGAATGTTCAGGTAGGAACTGGTTACAAGCAGTATGATGTTTTGGAAAAAATATTGTTCATTCAAAATGAGCAGGTATCGCACTTGTTAAATTTTCAATTCAGTACTACAAGTGATGTTCCG
>CANJII010000011.1 GCA_947474435.1 Chitinophagaceae bacterium
GCGCTTTAGGCAATGCCTGGTTTGTTGATTCGGTAATGGTGGTAGCTGATGCCGATGAGGAACTCAACCGCATAGGAAAAATGTATGAAGTGCAAACACTGGATGGTTCTTCGTTTACAGTTAACGGAAAAGAAACCAAATCGGCGCTCATTGGCAATCATGACAACATAAAAATTGGCGAAGCTGATTTTGATGCTTCGCAGTTTGGATTGAATGCAGGAATGGCTGATACTTTTGGCATTAGTTCCAGATTAAATAAGGAAACCGGAGAACAGGAAAAATATGTTTCTCAGTCAGATGCAGTTTCAACAAACAAAAAATTTACAGCTCGTTATAATTATAATTTTAATCCCCGCCGATATGTTGTGGTTGATAAAAGATTTGATACGCAATTGAAAGGATTTTCTTCTGTTGGTGTTGACAGCGCACGAAACATAAAGTTGATTTCGTACCAGCCAAATAATCTGAAGTATAAATGTTCGAACAGCAAGGAAGGAGTGTTAGTTTTTTCAGAAATTTATTATAACAAAGGATGGAATGGTTATGTGGATGGAAAGCCGGCAGATTATTTCCGCTGCAATTATGTGTTGCGTGGAATGAAAATTCCGGCCGGCAATCATGACATCGAATGGAAGTTTGAACCTGCCAGTTATTACACCGGAGAAAAAGTGGCGTTTGCGAGCAGTCTGTTAATTTTGATTTTGTTTTTCGGAGCAGTTGGAATGGAAGTAATGAAAATGAGAAAGCAACAATAACCGATGAGCAGATTTTTACGCGAAGCAAATTCATTTACTAAAGGACTTATATTATTTTTTCGACCGGGAGTTTACCTTGGGTTTCTGGCAAAACCATTTTTGTTTTTCTCCAATACACTTCAATTAACAAAATGGATATCAAAAGAAAATAAAAAAAATATTCTCAACGATTTTTATCGCCCGTTCCGAAATCATGCTGACCGGATAAAATTGTACGAGCATGTTTTAGAAAAAGAAAATTTAGCCAATGCTGAAATAAATTATCTGGAGTTCGGTGTGTTTGAAGCCACCTCTTTTAAATGGTGGATGAATGCAAACATAAATGCTGCATCAAAATTTTACGGCTTCGATACTTTTGAAGGTTTACCTGAAGGATGGGGCACTTACGGAAAAGGAGATATGTATGCACGATTTCCTCACCTGGATGATGCACGGCACGAAATGGTAAAAGGATTATTTCAGGATACGCTGTTTAAATTTTTGGATGAACATAACATTGATGATAAAAGAAGAGTCATACACTTAGATGCTGATTTGTTTTCATCCACACTTTTTGTTTTAACCACTTTAGCACGACATTTAAAGAAGGGCGATATAATTATGTTCGACGAGTTCAATGTTCCCAATCACGAATTTTATGCTTATAAAATGTTTGTTGATTCTTACTACATGAAATTTGAATTGCTCGGCGCGGTAAATAATTTTTATCAGGTGGCTTTTATAGTAGTTTGACCCAGGACCGAATCGGTTTTTGAAACCGTGTCGATTTGTAATTGAATTATAATATCCTTTTCAGCACCTCTGCAATACGCACCGAAGATTTCCCATCCCACAATGGTGGAATGACTCCTTTTTTATAAGTACCGTTTTCGATGGCATGAATTTTTGACTCAATCAATTCGTTATCGAATGGAATTAATTCGTTGGTACCAAGTGTAACAGTAATGGGACGCTCGGTATTTTCGCGAAGTGTTAAACACGGAATTTGTCGGTAGGTAGTTTCTTCTTGAATGCCGCCACTGTCGGTCACCACCAATTTACAATGCTTCACTAATTTCTGAAACCGGAAATAATCAAGTGGTTCTGTGAGAATAATTTTTTCGTTCTCCGAAAGTTTTTCGTACAGCCCGAATTTTTTCAGATTGTTAGTCGTGCGCGGATGAATCGGAAAAACAATTGAATTAATTTTCGAAATATTATTAACGAGCGCTGTGAGTTTAGAGAGTGAATCCAAAGTGTCAACATTCGACGGACGATGCAATGTCATTAAAATATATTTTCCTTTCTCCACGCCGAGTTTTTCAAGGACATCATACTCATCAAACTGAGAATCGAAAGCAACCAGTGTGTCAATCATTGTGTTTCCTACAAAATGAATTTCTTCTTTTTTCCTTCCTTCATTCAAGAGATGATCAATGCCGCTTTGTTCAGTTACAAAAAGAATATCAGCCAGTTGATCTGTAGCTAAGCGATTGTATTCTTCTGGCATTGTGCGATCGAAACTGCGAAGCCCCGCCTCAAGATGTGCCAATTTTATGTTCGACTTATTGGCAGCAATCGCTCCTGCTAAAGTTGAATTCACATCACCAACTACAATCACCAAATCGGGTTTCCATTCCTTTAACACTGCATCGGTTTTGTAAATGATTTGTCCGATTTGTGCGCCGGGAGTTCCATGTTCGACTTCCAGAAAAAACTCGATGTTGGTTAATCCCAATTGGTCAATAAAAATCTGCTTCATGTTTTTATCGAAGTGCTGACCGGTATGCAGTATTTTATGGTCGAAATAATTTCCGTAAGCATCAAATGCTTTTTGCAACTGCGTTACTTTAATATAGTTCGGTCGTGTGCCGATGATGGTCAGAATTTTTTTCGACATGATTTTAAATGTGGGTTCAAAAATAACTTTCATTGTAGAACTACGAATTAATTTGTGCCATGTTGAATTAATTATTGATTTCGAAATTTCATTTCATAAAACAGTTTGTTGACTTTTGTCGCGAATGAAAAAAGTGCTCATCATCACCTATTACTGGCCTCCAAGTGGCGGGGCAGGAGTGCAGCGGGTTTTAAAACTCGCCAAGTATTTCCGAAGTGTGGGATGGGAACCTGTAATTTTCACTGCCGACGAAGCCGAATATCCTATTACCGACCAGTCACTATTTAAAGATATTCCGGAAGGTGTAACAGTGCTGAAGCAAAAGATTTGGGAGCCATACACTCTTTATAAAAAATTTATCGGTCAAAAAAAGGAGCAAAAAGTTTACAGCGGATTCATGACTGATAAGAAACCTTCGCTTGCACAAAAACTTTCTGTTTTCATTCGGGGAAATTTTTTTATTCCTGATGCAAGAATGTTCTGGATAAAACCTTCGGTTAAATATTTGATTGAAGAGTTGAAAAAAAATCCGGTGGATGTAATGATTTCGAGCGGACCTCCGCACTCCACGCATCTGATTGCAAAAGGAGTGAAGGCGAAACTGAATATTCCGTGGATAGCCGATTTCCGCGACCCATGGACTAACATTGATTTTTACGACCAACTGAAATTAACTGTGCTTGCTGATGCGAAACACAAACGATTAGAAAAATCAGTCTTAGCAAAGGCCGATAAAGTGGTAACAGTGAGCTGGAGTTGGGCTGATGATTTCAGGAAAATTATAAATCGCGATATTGAAGTAATCACCAATGGATTCGATGAAGATGATTTTAGCTCATCAGCACCGAAACCCGAAACGAAATTCGTGATGGCACACATCGGCTCGCTGAATGCCGACCGCAATCAACCTGTTTTATGGAATGCATTGAGTGAATTATTGAAAGAAAATTCGGAGTTCAAAAAAGATTTAGTGATTCGGCTGGTTGGTAAAAATGATTTCTCCGTGAATCAAAGTATTGAAGCAAGCGGACTGAAACAAAATCTGGATTGCATTGATTACCTGCCCCACAGCGAAGTGGTAGTGTTACAGCAAAGTGCTGCAGTGTTAATGTTGTTACTCAACAACACTCCGAATATCAAAGGAATTATTCCGGGAAAATTATTTGAGTACCTCGCAGCCGGAAATCCGATACTGGTAGTTGGAAACCCAACCGGAGATTCAGCGCGCATAGTGAATGAAACTAATGCCGGAGCTATTTGTGATTTTGATGAAAAGGAAAAAATGAAATCTGCAATTCTGAATTTTTATACAGACTGGAAATCCGGTAAGAAAAAAAATTACAATCCGGCAATTGAAAAATATTCAAGAAAAAAGATAGCTGCACATTTTTCTATACTTCTTAATGAAATAACTTCTTCTTAAAATTAATAAATGAAAAAAATTAAATTGGTTTTTCCGTTTTTGAAATTGCTATTGACAAAACCTTCTGTAATACTTAAAGCATTGTTTCATGCTGTCAACGAAAACATGCGCAAACAACAAGTGATAGATAAATATGGTTTGAAAAACGGTATGCAGGAAGTTGATTTCTTGGAAGTGTTTCCGCAATTCAAAGGTGAAGTGGAAGTTCATTCATTGTTATATGGAACGAGCATGCCAATTGACATGGCAGTATTAGTTGAGTTTGCAAAAAGATTTAACGGATGCGATTACCTCGAGATCGGAACCTGGCGCGGCGAGAGTCTGGTGAATGTGGCACCGCACTGTAACAGTTGTGTGTCGGTTAGTTTGTCAGATGATGAAATGAAACAATTCGGATTCAACGAAAAATATGTTCGCGTGCAGCGGTTCTTTTCAAAAGATTTGAAAAATGTAAAACATGTAGGAGCAAACAGTCGCACATTTGATTTTCATTCGCTGAATCAAAAGTTCGATTTAATTTTTGTTGATGGCGATCACAGTTACGATGGTGTGTTGAGCGATACCAAAAAAGTTTTTGAGTTATTGAAAAATGAAAACTCAATTATCGTGTGGCACGACTGCGTTGCGCAATACGAAATTCCTGACTTTGAAGTAGTAGCGGGAATATTAGATGGAGCTCCGGCAGATAAACGCGATAAAATATTTCATTTGAAAAACACTTTGTGCGCAGTTTATATGAATAAAAAATTCAACTACAAGCAACCTGATTTTCCTGCCATTCCCGATAAAAAATTCAGAATGAAAATTGAAGTGGAGAATATTTAATTCGATTTAAATTTTATTAACTCAACTAATTTTTCTCTCAGGTTTTTCGGATACTTTGAAATAATTCTTTCTCTTGCTTTTATCCTTAGATTTTCTCTGTCAGATTGAAGTGCAGTTTTAATTAACTGCTCCAATAAATCGAAATCTTTTTTATCAAGAATAAATCCTGTATCTCCGACAATAACTGGCAGAGCAGCAACATTTGAAACAATTGGAATGCACTCACACAACATTGCTTCGCATGGCGCACTTGGAAATCCTTCCATAATTGAAAGCTGTAGATAGAATTCGTGAGCACTGTATAAATCTCTGATTTGCTCGTAGGGAATAAAAGGAATCAGCTTCAAATTTTCCGGAACTGTTACAAATTGCATGGCAGGATTGTGTCCCACTAAAGTGAATGAACAATCCGGAAAACGATTCGCCATTTCAAATAATAAGTCAATTCCTTTCCGATAATAATTTGCCCAATTCATTTGCGCCATCGTCAGAAAAGAATTTTTAATTTTTGGTTTACTGCAATAAAATTTTTCGGGATCGTAACCAATATTAATTATTGTCACAGGTGCTTTCGCCTGCGGACAAAATATTTTATATCCCTGTTTCGGATAAATTTCTTTCACAAAAGAATTTTCGCTTTCAATTAATGACTGATCAACCGGAACCAAGTGAGTTGCCATTTTCAGTGAAGTACTTGTGAATCTGCTCATCATTTTTTTCTGAAAATTTCCATAACCGAAAGACGGGAATGCGCAGCAATCAGTTCCACCTAAAATAATAAAATGAGGTTTGCTGCTAATCTTTGCAAAAATTCCCGGAAGCCATGATGAATATCCGGCGAAGAATGAAAGATATACATCAGTTGACCAACACCGCATTAATAAAGTGAAGAACTGTTTAATAAAGGAAAAAATAATTTTGTTTTTCTGCTGTTGAAAATGAAAGGATGCTACAACGAATTGCTGTTTCAATAATGCTTCGTCATTTCTGACGAAGGAAGCATAAATAGGAAAGGAGTAAAATATTTTTTTCACTTTTTCTTAATTCCAAAAAATAACAATCGCACGAATGAATGAAAATGGACGCAAATGATTAAAGAACAAGTGTAACATTTCCTTTCAATAAAACAGATTGATTATTTGAGGTGTGTCCGATAACAACATAAGCATAGACACCAATCGAGCATTTGAGATCATTGCATTTTCCATCCCAACCATCCCATATTAAATTGGTTTCAAAAACCAATTCGCCCCAACGATTATAAATTCTAAAATCATCCAGCTCAAAATTGCAAATCGGAATTATTTTGAAAAGATCATTTCGCCCATCATCATTTGGAGAGAAGGCATTTGGAATTGCAACATCATTGGTTTCAGCATATGTGATTTCAAGGGGGAATGAAAACTCACAACCTGTTGTATCGATCACTACTAAGGAATAGGTTGTGTTTTCAGTTGGAAAAACCAAAGGATCTATTACTCCTGAATTTCCAACTTCAGTTGATGGTTCCCAATGGAAATTTAAATTATTTACACCATAAGCATGAAGCTGAATTACATCATGGCAAAAAGAAGTTGAATCATATCCGGGTGAAACGGCTGGTGGTTGAATAACATTGACTGTAACAGTATCAGTATCTGTACACCCAAATTGATTTGATCCGGTCACCATATAATTTTGAGAGGAAACCGGATTTGCAATCGGGTTTGCAGAAGTTGAATTCGACAGACCTAATGAAGGAGACCACAAATATGAATTTGCCCCTGAAACAGATAGCATGCAATTTTGACTTTGGCAAACTAAAGTGTCACTTGATGCAATAATAGTTGGAACAGGATTAACTGTAACAGTAACGGTTGCAGTATCAAAGCATGTTCCGCCATCGCCGATTACAGAATAAGTAATAGAGGTGTCGGTATTTACAATTACAGAATTACCTGATGTCATATTTAATCCTGTGGAAGGTGACCATGTATAGTTGGGTGCACCTAATGCAATAAGTGTTACACTTGATCCAAAACATACAGACTGATTGCTGACCTGTAGTAAAATTGAATTTAAGTTTACATTAACAGTATCAGATGCCTGACATTGTTGATTATCAAAAACGGTTACACTGTAAGCACCATTTGTTGAAACGGAAAGCGTTTGTGAGTTTGCTCCGGTTGACCATAAATAGGTATTGGCATTTGTAGCGATAGAATTTAAAACTATTGATCCACCAAGGCAACTGAATTGATCCGGACCAAGTGTAACAGCAGGAAACGGATAGTTTGAATCTTTAAACAATCTGGAAATATCATCCGCAGATAATTCACGATGATAAAAACGAATTTCATCAATATCACCTTTAAAGAAATAGAACGGATTTGATGAAGCAAGAATATCTAATTTAGAAACAACTCCATTAGCATTATCATAAGCAATTGTTCCGCCGGTTCCTGAATATGTTCCGCCATCATTTTTACAGTCAATATAAATATCCATGTCTTGTTGACCTCTAATCACCCCTGCTACTAAATGCCATTGACCATCATTGATAAGTGTAACACCTGTTTTTGTTCTTCTGGTACCTGATCCAATTGCACCACCATCGCAGTAGCTTATTGAAAGCTGATTTGTAGCTGTATTAATACCAAACAGAATTCCGTGATAATAATTTTCGGTAAAATCATTTATCAGAATTGCACCTCCGGCATTTCCGGTAAATCGAATCCAAGCAGAAACACTTATGGGAAATGTTGTTGGCTTGAATTTGCTATTTCCGGGAGTAATATCAATATAATCAGATGTACCATTGAAATTTAAAGCGCCACCTGCATTTCCAAATCTGTCAGCGGTCAGTAGGCATCCAATCATGGCACCGCTATTATTATTTGAAGTGCTATCTACCGCATTGCCGCTCAATTTATAAACAGCAATCAAACTATCAGTTAATGAAAATTGTGCAGCAACAAAAAAACTATTGCTAATTAGTATTAAAATAATGCTAAAATATTTTTTCAAAGTGAAAAATTACAAAGGTGAATTTTTGCTGCCTCAAAACTAAAAAGAAAATGAGAAATCGTAATTCTAAAATTAAAATTACTTTGCGCAATTGATTTTAATATGGTTGTAGGAAAAGGATTATTGGCAAATGCATTTTCTCATTTTCAAAATGATGATTCTATTCTTGTTTTTGCATCTGGAGTATCAAATTCAAATTCAAATGATCCTATTCATTTTGAAAGGGAAATCAATTTGTTAAATCAGTACTTTAACCAAAAAGCATGTTTGGTATATTTCAGTACAGTGAGTATTTATGATGATTCGTTGCTGCAATCATCATATATAATTCACAAAAGGAAAATAGAAAAACTCATTCAGGATAATTGTTCTGACTATTTGATTTTTCGATTACCAATTTTAGTTGGACGAACAACAAATCCGCATACTCTTACAAATCATTTATTTCACCAAATCAAAAACAATAAGGAGGTGAAAGTTTTTGTGAATGCTTGCAGATACCTGATGGATGTTGATGATGTTTCAAAAATTTTGAGTTCAATAATTTTAAATTCAAATTATCACAACAAAACCTTGAATATCTGTTTTGAAAACAAAATAAAAGTTCCGGAATTAATATCACTGATAGAAAAAATTACTAGAAAGAATTGTAAAAAAATTATTTTAGAGAAAGGAGATTGTTATCAGGTTCCAAATCGTGAATTTCTGGATTATTTGAAAGAAATAAAATTCAAAGAAGATGAGTCCTATAACGAAAAAATTCTTAAAAAATATTATAGCTGAAAAATTATTTCTTAATCATAATCCTTCCGGTATGATCAATCCGGTGTAACAGGGGGGATATATTTTCTTCTTTAAAATACTGATCAACAGCTTCACGGGCACCTTTCCAATATCCATAATCATCAATAATTAAAACACCTCCAGATTGAAGCATCGGGTATAAATGTTTTAGCTCATGGTATGTTGATTCATACCAATCAGTATCCAATCGAAGTATCGCGATTTTACCTGGCAGATTTGCGGGAATGGTGTCTTCAACTTTTCCTTTTATGAATTGGATTTTATCTGATGGATAAGCAGTTGCTCTCATATTGATTTCAACTTCATCAAGAGTGTTGTAACACATCTCAAGTGTTTTTTCTTCTTTAATTTTTTTCCAGTTTTTAAAAGCAGAATCATTTTTAAAATCCACATCCTTTTCGGTTGGTTCGCTCATTCCTTCATAAGTATCATACAATAAAAATTTCCGTTTTGTATCTCCTAATGATAAAAAAGATAATGCCGCCATCATTGAACTGCCACCTTTCCAGACTCCACACTCAACAAAATCGCCTTCAATTTTATTTTGATGGATATATTTTACTGCTTGAAAAAGTGAATAAAGTCTTTCAACTGAAGTCATTGTAAATGGAATAACTTTTTTTGAAAGGTTTTTAAATTCCAATTCAATATCCGGATACAATTGTTTTTCATTAACAATTTTAAACCCTTTATTTTTTAAAACCGATTTTATAAAATTTTTGACCACCTTTTTAATTTAGAGTTCAAGAATAAATCTTTTTAAATAAAACTTGAATTATAAATATTTCCTCCATATAAAATCAATCATTGAAAAAATTTCATTCCTTATAGAATTAAGTATCTGCACGCAAGCTGCAATGAATGAAGCTGAAAATATTGGTAAATATTTATAAAGCCTTTCGTTTAAATTGTAGTATATGTATAATGGAATACATACTATTTGAATGCCGACATTATCCAATAAATTGTTGATGGTTGAAAATTGCTTGAGTTTTACAGAAACTATTTCCTTTTTAAATTTCATACAATTAATTGTGTCAATTGGTTTTTTACATATATTGCGCTTCATCTTTTTAGCTTCATACAACATTCAATCTTTTTTGTCGAAAAATTTGATTTTTAAAAATGAAAAAACTCATACTTTTTTTTTCAGTGATTATTCTTTCTTCGGGTATAAATGCCCAGGATATTCACTATTCGCAATTTTATGCTTCACCGCTTACTCTAAATCCAGCCCTTACCGGTATAAATGATTGTAATTACAGGGTTGGTGTAATGTATCGAAATCAATGGCATAGTATAACTGCCACCACAGCATACACTACTCCATCGCTGTCTTTCGATATAAATAATTTAGCAGCACGGTATATTAAAACAGGAACTCTTTCAGCCGGGTTGTTAGTATTGAATGATCAGGCGGGAGATGGAAATCTTTCAAATCTTTCAATTCTTGGTTCAGCCGGATATTTATATCATTTTGATTCGGAGAAAAAGTATGGTGTATCTGCCGGGTTACAAACCGGATTTGTTCAAAAAAGATTTGATCCTACACTTTTAAATTTTGAAGAAGAATTTAATGGTGTAGACTTTAACAGCGGATTACCAACCGGAGAAAATTTCCCGAAAACCAGTTTTGGATATCTTGATATGAATGCAGGGTTGGTTTTTCTTGCACATGTAAACCCAAAGATTGACTTGTATGCAGGCGGAGCTGCTTTTCATTTAATACAGCCTAAAGAATCTTTTTATAATAATGTAAATGCCAAACTGAATATGCGGATCGTTGCTCATGGTGGAGCCAAAATTAAATTTAACGAAAAGTGGAGTGTTATGCCATCAATATTATACATGAGCCAAACACAAGCAAAAGAAATTAATTTCGGAACAAATCTTGGCTACCACATTTCAAATGCAAATATGGAAGCTGAATTTTATTTCGGTGGTTATTATCGCTTAGGTGATGCTGCAAATTTGTTAATTGGCGGTGAATACAAAAAAGTGAAATTTGGATTGAGTTATGATTTAAACATTTCATCACTCAACACCGCTACCAGCAATAAGGGGGGATTTGAACTTTCTCTTTCTTTCACTGGCTGCATTGGTGGTTTAATACTTGACCCGCCAGTACTTTGGTGCCCTCGTTTTTAATAAAAAAATTTAATAATAATTACATTCATAACAATAAGTGAATTTAAGCACGAACATGAAACTTTTGAGCAAAAGCATCCTGATAATTTTTTTCTTATCCCCTTTGTTTTCGTTTGCACAACCGGTTCAAAACCTGAATGCAAAGCAAAGCCTGAAAATGGCCGACTACCTGTTTAACATGGGCAGTTATTTCAATGCGGTTTCGTACTACGAAAAAGTATATGAAAAGCAAAGCAATAACGCGTATGCAGTTAACCAGATTGCGCAAGCGCAAATGTTACTGAGAGATTATAAAGAGGCCGAGAAATGGTTCAAGGTTTTGCAAGACCTTAATGTAGATACTTATCCCGAAGCAGGATATTATTATGCATTGTGTTTAAAGTATAATGGTAAGTATCCTGCGGCAAAAGCTGCATTTAACAAATTTGAAAAAACATACAAAGGATTGAATGCTTCAGCGTTAAAAAAGAAAGCAAAGATGCAGGCAGAAGGTTGTGATTTGGCATTGAAATTTATTGCCGCTCCGGATACAGTTAAAGTTGAGCATTTGGGAGCTAATGTAAATGCACCCTATACTGAATTTGGTCCTGTTCCATTCGGAAACGATTTACTTTTATATTCTTCTTTAAAATCTGATACAATTATTATTCTGGATGATAAAAAAAGAAATCAATCATTTGCCCAATTTTATTCAGTACCAAAATTAACAGATTCAACTTTTGGTGAAAGCTCCATATATACTGACATGCCAGTTAATGCCAATGATGTTCATAACGGAAACGGCGCTTTTTCTGCAGATAAAAAGCGATTTTATTTCACTCGCTGCAAATTGGATGAAACCTCTATGAAAATGCGATGTGAAATTTTTATGACCGAGGTTAAAAGCAATGGTAAATGGAGCAATCCGATAAAATTACCAGCAGAAGTAAATTCAGATTCAACACAAACTCATCCGGCAGTTGGAAATTCAAAGGAAGGTGAGGTTTTATATTTCAGCAGCAATCGCGCACAGGGAACAGGTGGAATGGATATTTGGTACAGTGTAAAAAAAGGCGATACATGGAGCATGGCGCTCAATCTTGGAAAAAAAATTAATACAACAGGCGATGATATTACACCTTATTATGATTCGAAAAATTATGTGCTTTATTTTAGTTCCAATGGCTGGGCAGGAATGGGAGGATATGATGTGTTCAAATCAAAAGGCGGCCTGAAAAAATGGGAGCCAGCAAAGAATATGGGTTATCCGATTAACAGCAGTGTGGATGATATGTATTATACTTTGTCAGAAAAAAAATACATTGGTTATGTAGTTTCAAATCGCCCCGGAACTATTTCAGTAAAAAGTGAGACCTGTTGCGATGATATCTTTGAAATCCGATATCCAAGAATTATTTATTATGCAGTTCGAGGTTATGTGTTTGATGCAAAAACCAAAATGAAATTACCAAATGCAAAAGTGATTATGGTTTCAAACGATACTGTTAAATGGGGAAAAGACCAGTTGTCAAAAAAAGATACCATGTATTTCTGGGATACTCAGGCATTCATGAATTATAAATTAATGGCCGACAAAGAAGGCTATTTCAGCAACGATGCAAACTTCAGTGTAGAAAGAAAGTTTGAAAACGACACCATGCGCGTCGATATTTATTTAACACCGATTCCACCTAAAGAACCAATCGTTATCGAAAATATTTTTTATGATTTTGATGGTGCTGGTTTAAGACCCGAATCATTTAAAGGACTGGACTCTCTTTATAATTTGTTAATGGCAAATCCAACTATTCAAATTGAAATCAGATCACATACCGATAGTAAGGGTAAGGATGATTACAATCTGAAACTCTCACAAAAGCGCGCAGAAAGCGTTGTGAAATACCTGATGGATAAAAATATTCCGAAAGAAAGATTGGTTGCAACCGGAATGGGAGAGAAGGAACTGTTGGTTAAGGAAACTACTGATGATGGAAAAGATTGTGAATCATGTCGGCAGTTAAATCGTCGTACTGATTTCAAAATTATCGGTGTAATTCCAGGTAAGGATGTGATATACAAACAGGGTGATTCAGGTTTTGATGAAGATGCTGTTGATACATTGGAGGAACAAAAAGAACAGGAAAAAGAGGAAGAAAAATAATTTTTATTGAAAATATTTTTCAAAAGCCTGACCATCATTTGGTTGGGCTTTTGTTTTTAAAATATCCGGTGATATAAATTATTGGTTTACAGGATTTTTTTCAATGAACCTTTTTTTTAATGAGCAGACTTTTTCAAAAAATAAATAACTATAAATTTGAAATACATAGTATAAACTCAAATCGGCAGAATTTAATAGCGTTGAAGTCACATCGACTCCGCATTAACAAATGTTAATTTCTGAGGAAGTATAAATTGAATTTATTTTTTATAAACCATTTCTCCATTCACAAAAGTCATTAATACCTGTGCTTTAAATGTTTCTGTTTCAGGTATGTTCATTATATCCTTATCAAGCACAACAAAATCTGCTTTCTTTCCAATGGTTAAACTACCAACTTCCTCTTCCATAAAATTTGCATAAGCTGCCCACGCAGTCATCCCTTTTAATGCCTCGAGGCGCGTAAGTTTTTGTTCAGGCATAAATCCTCCGCTTGGAAATAATTTCTGATCCATTCGGGTTATGGCAGCAAAAAACCCTGATAATGGATTAATATCTTCAATCGGAAAATCACTTCCACAAGCAATTATTCCTGCGTTCTGTAATAATGTTTTCCATGAATAGGCGCCGGTCATTCTTGCATCGCCCAATCGGTCTTTTGACCAATACATATCACTTGTGGCGAAACAAGGTTGTATAGAAGGAATAATATTGTAAGCAGCAAACAATTTCATATCGGCTGGTGAAACTACCTGAGCATGTTCTATTCTCCATCGTTTTATGTTTTTGCCTCCTAACAAATTTCCATATAAATCAAGCGTGAGTTTATTGGCTGAGTCGCCAATGCAATGCGCGCAAATCTGAAACCCGTTTGCCTCACATTCAGCAAATTTTCGATTGAAATAGTCAATAGGTTTTAAAAGTAAACCGGAATAATTCGATTGATCGGTATATGATTTTTTCATTAAGGCTCCACGCGAACCAAGGGCGCCATCAATATAAAATTTAAAAGCCCGAACAGACAAGCGTTCAGTCTTATAAGGGCCGTGTTTAAAATAATAATTCCGGTTTATTTCATTATCGGCAAGCATGGCATATACTCGCATTTTCAACAAACCGCTTTGTTGCAGCGAGTCAATTATATCAATCACATTTTTATCCAATCCGGCATCAGAAACAGTAGTTAATCCAACTGCAAAACATTTTTGTTGTGCGGCTAATAAATTTTCCTCAATATTTTTTTTATCTGCCAATGGAATAAATTTTTCAAGACTGTCCATAGCATTATCAATCAAAACGCCGGTTAACCTGCCATTTTTTATTTTTAATTCTCCACCATAAATTTTTGTAGAAGTACTGAATCCGGCAATTTTTAAAGCTGCATCGTTAGCTATTGCAGCATGGCCATCTATCCGTTTGATAAAAACAGGTTGCAATGGAAATGCATTGTTTAATAATTCATTGGTTGGAAAATCTTTTATATCCCAATCATTTTGATCCCAACCCCTTCCTTGGATCCATGCAGTTTTATCTGTGATCGGAAATCCTGTTATTGCATTTATAACTTCTGTCCAGCTTTTTGTTCCAGTTAAATTTACCCGATTAAGCTGTTCGCCATAACCATAAAAATGACAATGCGCATCAATAAAACCGGGGAAAATAGTTGTACCGCTTAAATTAATTTTATGATCGGGCAGATAAGCTGATTCAGCATCAGCATTTGAACCAACAAAAACAATTTTGCCTTTATCAATTGCCATTGCTTCAACAATGGTGTTGTTTGCTGATAGGGTGTAAATGCGGGCATTTAAAATCAAAAAGTCTGTTCTTGTTTTAATCGGAGCGGAATAAAATAAAACAGACAGAAGTGACAGAAAGTATGTTGGAATTATCATGGCACGAATTTAACAACTACAAATTTGCTTGTGCAGTGAATTAATAAATTTGATTTGAATAGCTGTAGTAAAAATTAATTTAATGGTAAATAATTTCCTTGAAGAAGAAAATAAAAAAGAGCAAAATCGATTTTGGTTCAGCATATATCTCGCCTTTATAATCACGGTTTTATTTGGCTTTGTAAAATTTGCTACATGGGCAATTGGTATTGATGAAAAGATAGTTGAGTACGGCGTTTTACCCAGAACTATTTCAGGTTTACGAGGAATTTTTTTTTCTCCGCTAATACACGGTGATGCCGGGCATTATTTCGGAAATGCCATTCCGCTTTTTGTTTTAAGTGTATTAATTATTTTTTTCTATCGGCAGTTTTATTTTAAAGTTTTACTGTTGGTTTGGTTTTTTGATGGCATAGGCGTGTGGCTTATTGGCAGAGAAGTTTATCACATAGGAGCCAGCGGGGTTGTTTATGGCTTAGCATTTTTTGCATTTTTCAGTGGAGTTTTAAAAAAGAATCGAAACATGCTCGCTATGTCGATGCTGGTTTTATTTTTATACGGAAGTATGATATGGGGAATGTATCCGTTGGAAAACGGTGTTAGCTGGGAAGCCCACCTGGCCGGATTTCTGACAGGAACATTGCTGGCTGTATATTACAGAAGATCAGGTCCGCAAGATGATCCGATACCCGAGTGGATGAACGAAGAAGAAATTCAAATGGAAGCAACAGCTGAAGCTGAAATATTTACTGAGCAAAAAAAAGACAACGGAATTGTTATCAATTATGATTTTAAAAAGAAGATTGAATAATAATATAATTTTTATTGGAGCAAAAATATTTTCAATTCTTCAACACAATTAATCGCTGAACTGCTCCTGTTTTATTTTTCAATAAATAAATTCCATCACACAGATTCGAAATATTTATTTCGGTAATTTGATTTTGTGCTGAGAAGTTTCGTAAAAGTTTTCCGTCAATACTGAACAATGAAAATTCAATTCCCGAATTATAAACATAAACAATTTCATGAGCCGGATTTGGAAAAACCTGAAATAAAGAATTTGCATTTTGCAAATCACCGGAATTTAAAGGAGAATATCCTGCCGCTATTAATACAGGCAGTACTGCATTAATGCGAGCCGGAATAAATGGTTTTAATGCTGGAATATTTCCCAAATCGAAATTGATGTTGGTTTCAAAATTATTATTTGTGAAAAATTTATTCGGATCAGCATAAACAGAAGGTCTAATCCAATCTGCCAAGCTATCGATAAGTGGGTAAAGGTTAGTAGTATCAAATCCTGATGTCAGCATTTGATATAGGGAATTGTAATATGCGGCTTTCATATTTGCATTGGCTAATAATTTTTCTTCCAATGGCCGGTTGCCGGTTGGCATAGGAGTATAATCAGGCGATAAGTTTTTTATTTGTAACAGTGATAATCCTTGCTGAAAATTTCCAAATGCTTCATTCACATCCCAAGCAATCCATTCAAATTTATTTGTTGCTGTATTATGATATAAAAAATAATTATGACCACTTCCCTGATACGAATCTAAATTGGCAAATAGAATATTGCCTGCCCATACTTTGTACCACGAATTTATTTCAAGCACATTAGTAATTGATGATTCAAGAATATTTGATGGTGTATTATTCAGTAGGTTTATAAAATTCAGTAAATCGCTCCAATCATTTACTGTTTCATTGGTATGCAGTTCGTAATGCGGATAATAGGAGCTCGTGTTGTTTCCAAGGTATTTCAAGTCGCCATGTGGATCGCCTTTAAAAAGATTTCCGTTTTTGTTAGCAAACCGATCTTGTAAAAAAGTTTTATCTACTTCCTCAACAAGTGTATACAGACCCCATAACTGATTGTTCAAATAAACATTGGCAAAAGTGCAGCGAGGTGCATTAACCCCTTGTGCATTTAAAAAATCAAGACAAACTTTTTCTCTGAGAAATGTGGGATCCTTAAATCCGTTATTCAGGTTTATTTTTTTAAATCCATCACAGGTAAGTGTTGAATCGTATAAGTTGAAATCAACTTTGATTGATTTTTTTACACTTGAATTATTATAAGAAGAATTGCCTTTAAATTTTACACCAATGTTATTGAATAATGCTCCGTCTATTGTTAAATCAACTTTTATATAATAATCACCTGCATAAGTAGCTGTCAGACTATCATACCAGCTGGTTTGATTAAATTGAAAATATAATGTATGAATTTGTGAAGAAGTAAAAATGGAATCACCTGCGGTTTGAGCAAAAATGCATTTTGATATTAATATCAAAAATGCGAATAGAAATAACAATATTTTTTTCTTCATTGTCTATTATTTTATGACATGCAAAATAAAAAATGGTTTAACAATGTAATGTGCAAAAATCAATTGAATCAGTTGAATATTGTTCTGAAACCAGAAAGCCTTCCAAATTTAATTTTGGAAGGCTTTCAACTAAAATGTTTTTATGGCAATTATCTTATCAAAGTTACATTCCCTTTGTACTCTTTTGTTTCATTATTGATGAATGTGGCACTAATTATATAGGAATATACTCCAACTGATGCTTCATCAGTTCCAAAATATCCATTCCAACCTTTATAACCTTTGTTGTCACTTGATCCGGAATAAACCATTTGACCCCAACGATTATAAACACGCATTGAAACATAAGTAACTTCTGTACCAAATGGAATAAAAATATCATTGGTACCATCTCGGTTTGGAGAAAATGCATTTGGAATATACAATTCACATAATATTCCAATTTCAATTGCATCGTTAAAAGTGCAACCGTGATTATTTAAGGTTACATTATATTCAGTAGGTTTTACTGGTGATACCGAAATTGATTGACTTGATGCACCTGTTGACCAGGTATATTCAACTCCCGGAATTCCTGCATTTAAAGTTAAAACTGTTCCCTTACAAACAGCGGTATCATTTCCAATGTTGGTTATCGGGTATGAAAAAACACTGATTACTCCGCTTGTTGTATCGGCACCACACAAACTGTCTGTAGTTATAAGTGTTACATTGTATGAACCTGCAGCCCCATAATAATGACTGGTGGTATTTCCTGAAACTGCTGCCGAGGTATCACCGAAATTCCAATCCCATTGTTTTGGATAATAATTTGTTTTGTCATTGAATACTACCATTTGCCCAACACAAACAGTGGTTGATGAAACAGTGAAAGCGGCTATTGGTGCAGGCCAAACCTGAACAACATGAGTAACAGTATCTGAGCAACCGCCGGGAACAAAATTGATTAAAGTAACTGTAAATAAACCTGAATCAATATATTGATGTGCTGGGTTTTGTATGAGATTTACACTTCCGCCATCACCATAATCATATTGCCAGCCAATTGGAATTACTCCTGACGATTGATCTTGAAATTGTAGTAGTTGACCCTGACAATATCCTGTTGGAGTCCAGCTAAAATCAGCTTGAAAAAATGCAGCACTTAAAGTAATGGTATCTAAAAGAATACATCCTAATGATCCTTCTAGTTTTACATAATAGGTTCCAATATATTGATTACTTAATGTACTTGGGCCATTAATATTTAAATCTGATTGAATTACAGTACCGGCAGAATCAGTCCAGGTATAAGAAAATGGAGCTGCTCCGGTAGGAGTAGCAGTTATGCTGCCGTTTGAGGCATTTGAACAAGTTGGATCTATTTTGGAAACAGACAATGTTAGCGGGTCATAAGTAATAAGCATTGTGTCATTTGCCGGTCCTCCACAAGTATTTGCAATAGCCATATACTCAGTTGTTCCAACGGGTGGATTTACAACCAAAGTAGGACCATTACCAATTAAAATTCCATTTTCATACCATCCAATAACATTTGCTGCATTCATAGGAACAGGAGCGTATGGTATTGATGTTACAGTATATGTTCCACCACTAGGTGTAAAACGATATCCATCAATTGAAACTGACCATTGTGTCGGGTAATTCCTTCCGGGCACCCAAGCAGCAGTAGTTCCAGTAGAATTTTGAACTCCTTGAATACCTGCACCACTATTCCAGGTAGAACAAAGAGGTTTATCAGTAATATGCATTTCAATAATATTTGAAGTTTCGTATAAAATAACCTGCTGGCTTGTCATTATACTATTACAAATAAACATTGGTACATTACACATATCAAATACGGCATACCGATTAGGAGCGGTTCCGTAACTAGCATATGACATGAATGCTGTATTACCAGCAGCAGCAGGATAATAAATATCCTGCCATGGAAACATGATTGCATTTGTTGGGTTAGAAGCTGAAGGTATTGCAGCACTAATTGGCCATTGACAATATGAACCAGCTAAAGAAATATCAAAATTTACAACTCCATTACTTCCAAATACACATTGTGTATAAGTATTACCAAAGTAGGTAAATGAAAAGCCAAGATTTATTGGTGTAATGCAGTAACCATCATCGCAGCCACTGAAGTTTAGGCAATCAAGATAAGTAGGGGCACTACCTAATCCGGTATTTCCAGCAACACTAAGCGTAAATGGTATCGAGCAGATAGTAGTATCGTTTCCGATAGAGAACTGAGCTTTTGAGTTTTCACTTAGTAAAAAAGTAATCGCTGTAATAATTGCCAGAATTGAAAATTTGTTTTTCATATTCAAAATTTATTGATTAGTAAAAACTATTGTTTTTGATTTTGTTTTAATGAATTAACTGCAATTAAACCGTATTGATTTTTTTGATTTTAATAATCAAAACTAATTTAATTCACGCCACTAATGTAATGTCAAAACAACTCATTACAATTGCTAAACTGAAACATTCTTACCGCTTCAATAATTTTCATTAATGCAAAGTTATTTTTGTCGAAGCAATTATATTTAAAAATACATTAAACTTATTTATTAGTCACTATGGTGGAGATAAAATCCGGGTCAATAACAGATGCTGATTCTTTGAGAAATTTATGTCGTGAAACATTTTATAAAAAATGGAAGTCGACCAATACTGAAAAAGATTTGCTAACATATATGAATGAATTTTTTTCAGTTGAAAAATTGGTTGCGGAACTGAATGACATTGAAATTACTTACTTACTTGCTCAAAAAAATAATGAACTGATTGCCTACACAAAACTCAATAGGAATAAGATTGATGGGGAACTCGGAAATTTTAAACCAATTGAACTTCAAAGAATGTATGTAAAGGAAGAATTTGCAAGGATGGGAATAGGTCAAAAGTTAATGAATGAAGCGATTGAAATTGCTGTTTCAGAAAAATTTGAAGTAATGTGGTTGGGAGTGTGGGAGCAAAATACACCAGCTATAAATTTTTATAAACAATTCGGCTTTGAATTTTATGGTTCACATGAATTTGTTTTAGGAGACGACATTACCACGGACCTTTTAATGAAAAAAATACTGTAAAATATTTCAACGGAAAGAAATTTTATCTCTGCTTTCAATAAAATACATTTACCGCAATTATTGTAAACTAAACTACTGTAACAATCATGGACACTGTTCAACAATCAATGGAAATGCTGCAAAAAAATGTAGATGCACTCCGTAACGAAATTGCCACATTGGAAAATTACCCTCTTCACAAAGAAGAAGACATCCGTAACTTTCATGAGAAAGTTAAAACCGTAAATAACCTGTTCAGAGGATTGAATCCTTTGCTGAAAAAGGAAGATTCAGGTGAACTGTTGACCCGGTTCAATAGTGCGAGCGCGCGGGTACTGCAATTTCGCGAAGAGCTGAACAAGCAAAAACAACAATTCATTGATTCGAAAAAGGCAGTTGTAAAAGCAAGAATCAGTGATGCTGAAAATAAAATTGAAGAACATTACAGTGAATGCATCAGCATTTTAAAACAGGTTTCTGATTGGTTGAAGGAGGGAAAGGTTGATTTGAAATATGCTCAAACAATTTATCCGGAAATGAACGACATAGTTCTTTCGGTAAAACTGGGCTTGAATGATTTGGATGAACTATGGGCTATGTGGAAACAGGTTCGTGAAAAATCAGATGCAGGTAAAAAGAATATCTGGGATGTAAATTACAATTTATGCAAAGCTGAATTAATGACCATTGAAGATCACGCGAAAAATGGTGACCCATATGATGCAACTAAAGCTATAATGGAAATGCAACGCCGCCTTCGCGATTTTAAAATGAGTAGCGAGCAGAGCGAAGAAATTAAAAAGACCTTGAATGATTTTTGGGAACAAGCCAACCTGCGAATCAAGGAAAAGAAAGATCACTTTAAAGAAGAGAATAAGCGCAAGCGCGATGAGTTTCAACAGAAAAAACAAGAATGGTTAAATAAAACTAAATCAGCTTACGAACGCTTCTCAAATCTTGTAGCAAAAAATAAAGAAGTAATTGAAAAAGCTGCTGAACAAGTTGCTCAGTTAATTGATGAAAGAGATACTGCCCGAAGCGAAGCTTATAAAAACCGCATTCAGGTTTGGATTGATGAGAAAGAAACAAAAATCAACGACATCAAAAAAACAAACGACGAACTTCAAGGAAAAATTGACAACATGAAAAAGGAGTTGGCCAAAGCGAAGATGATAGAAAAAGATGAAGCTCCCGGTGTGACTAAAAATGAAAAAACACCTGAACAAGTCAGCGTTGAAGTACCATCATCGCCTGAAGGTGAATAACAATAAATCAGTAATTAAAAGTGAAATACTGCATCCTTGTATTTCACTTTTTTTTATTTTCATAATTCATCTGATCTCATACATATCATAATTTGAAACCTCCTTTAATCTTATTGCATGGTGCTATTGGTTCAGCTTCTCAGTTTGATTCTGTCAGTGATTTATTAAGTGAATCATTCACCAACTATACTTTCGATTTTGAAGGGCATGGTCGGCGCGCATTTAACAACCGAGAGTTTCGCATTGAATATTTCGCTGAAAATATTTCAGAGTTTATTGAAGAAAACCATTTGCAACCTGCCAATGTTTTTGGTTACAGTATGGGAGGATATGTCGCGCTTTACTTAGCTGCAACCCGACCTGAATACATTCAACGCATTTACACAGTCGCCACCAAGTTTAACTGGAATGTTGAAACCGCATTAAAGGAAAGTGCACAATTGGATCCTGAAAAACTAAAAGAAAAAGTTCCTCAGTTTATTCATCTACTGAAAGAAAGGCACATTCATGGTTGGGCACAAAATCTGAAATACACATCAGAGATGATTCTTCATTTAGGAAATAGTCCTGCGCTTGATAATGAAGTTTTGAATAAAGTTGAAGCCAATTGTATGATAACAGTTGGTGATTCAGATAATATGGTAAGCCAGACTGAAACTGAAAATTATGCATCGTATATTCCAAATGCAAATTTCAAAGTTTTGTACAACACAAAGCACCCTCTTGAAAAACTGAATGCTTACTTACTAAAATCAGAATTGGAAAAATTTTTTATTGAAAAATAAATTCTGTTTTACAAACTTGTTTTGACTTTTCTTAATCTATTAAGTCAGTATTAGCTAAAAATATAATTGCGACGCACGCTTCCAGTTAATCACATTCCATATTCCATCAAGGTAATCTGCACGCTTATTCTGGTATTTTAAATAATATGCATGTTCCCACACATCAATGGCTAAAATCGGAGCGCCTTTATCGGTTGCATCTCCCATCAGTGGATTGTTTTGATTTCCGGTTGTTACAATTTTTAATTCTTTCTGTGCGTTTTCAATTAACCAAATCCAACCTGAACCAAAAACAGATAATCCTGCTTTTACCATTGCGGCTTTTAATTTATCCATATCGCCAAAAGATTTGGCGATGGCTGCATTCAATTCCTCTGAAGGAGAAGATTTTTCCGGCGAAAGTATGTGCCAGAAAAAATTATGATTCCAATAACCACCTCCATGATTTCGAACACCGGTTTTTAACTCATCGGGCAATTGTGTAATCTGTGCAAATAAATTTTGAATGCCTTTAGTTTGGTAGTCCGGAAATTTTTCTAAAGCCGCGTTGAATTTATCGGTATAAGCCTTATGATGTTTGTCATGATGAATTTCCATAGTCATCGCATCAATGTAAGGCTCAAGGGCATTAAATGTATAGGGCAAATCGGCAAGTACATATGGGTATTCGCTTGGAACACTCGCGTTTCCCGGTAGTCCAAATGTTAAAGCACCTGCTGCTAAAACCGAAGTTTTAATAAAATCTCGTCTTGAATTTTCCATGATTTAATTTTTTAGTCCGATAAATGTATAACCTTCAAGTGATGATGAATAATTTATTAAATCTAATTTTGATGAATGGAAAGTGCTGACAGTACAGAATTAAAAGTAGAAGGAATGACTTGCGCTTCCTGCGCAAATACGATTACACGCTTTTTACAGAAGAATGGATTAACAGATGTGTTTGTTGATTTCACTTCAGGTGAAGTTCGTTTCAAGGGAGGAAATGAAAATATTCTTCCAACAATAAAATCAGGAATTGATGAATTGGGATATCATGTGGTGGATGAAACCAAAATTGAAGGCAAGAAAAAATTTATTGAATCCATTGAAGCAAAATTTTATTTCAGTTTGATATTGACTGTGCCTTTGTGGATGCCAATGTTGTTTTCAATTCCATTACTTCACAATTTTTATTTTCAACTGTCTGTTGCCACACCAGTTTTTTTATTGGGAGCTTGGTATTTTGGCAAGAGTGGAATTGCTTCTTTAAAAATTGGTGCACCCAATATGGATGTGTTGATTTTTATCGGAAGTTCATCTGCTTTTTTTTATTCCGTTGTTCAGGGATTGGTGTTGAATGATATTCATAATCTTTTTTTTGAAACATCTTCTTCCATCATCACACTGGTGATTCTTGGAAATTTAATTGAGCAGCGGGCGGTGCAGCAAACACGCACTGCCATTTCTGCTTTGATAAAATTGCAACCATCCACAGCTAAACTTATCAGCTTTTTCGGCAATGAAAAATTTGAAGTTATAACAGAAATACCTGCTCATGAGATACGAAAAGGGAATTATTTATTGTTTAATACAGGAGATAAAATTGCTGCAGATGGAATGGTTGTTTGGGGAAGTGGTGAAGCTGATGAGGCAATGATTTCAGGAGAAAGTTTGCCTGTGATAAAATCTATGAATGAAAATGTTATTGGCGGAACAACTTTAATTTCCGGGTCAATAAAAATGAAAGTGACTGCCACCGGAAAGCAATCAACACTCAGTCAGATAATTGAATTAGTAAAGAACGCGCAATCACGAAAGCCGAAACTTCAGAAGTTAGCAGATAGAATTACAGGTTGGTTTGTCCCGGCAGTTTTAGTTGCGGCTGCGTTAACTTTTATTTTAAATTATTTTATTCTTCAGAACGGAACAACTCAAAGTATAATGAACAGTGTTGCCGTATTAGTCATAGCCTGTCCGTGCGCAATGGGATTGGCAACGCCAACAGCAGTGATGGTCGGATTGGGGAGGAGTGCGCGCAAAGGGATTTTGATAAAAGGTTCAGATACTTTAGAAACACTTTCAACCATTGAACAAATTGTATTTGATAAAACAGGAACTTTAACAACAGGCGAATTCCGAATCAAGGAATTAAAAATTATTGAAGGTGAAACTGAAGATGTAAAATCAGTAATTGTCGGGCTGGAAAAATTTTCATCGCACCCGATTGCAAAATCTTTATTGAAAGAATTAAAATCCATTTCAGCAAAATCATTTAATGATGTGAAGGAAGAAAAGGGTTCTGGTGTTTCTGGTAAAGACGAACAGGGAAATTTATTTTCAATTGGTTCTTCATTGATGAATGCAAATTCTGCAAAAGAAAACCAGCACAACATTTATATTTCTAAAAATGAAAAACTAATAGCGTGGATTGATCTGGAAGATGACATTAAAGAAGGAGCAATTGAAGTCATTCAGTTTTTTAAAAAGAAGGGAATAAAAACCATAATGCTCAGTGGCGATAAAAAAGAAATATGCGAATCAGTAGCGAAAGCATTAAACATTGATGAATACAAAGCCGAACAAAAACCAGAAGAAAAATTAGTATTCATTCGCCACTGTGTTTCACAATCACCAACTGCAATGGTGGGCGATGGTGTTAATGATGCCCCCGCACTCGCGCAATCCAATCTTGGAATTTCATTGAGCAACGCCACACAGGTAGCAATTGATTCCGCACAAATTATACTACTGAAAGGAAATCTGAAAAGCCTGATTGAAGCTTTTTCGATAGGAAAAATCACCTTGCAAACCATCAAACAAAATTTATTCTGGGCTTTCTTTTATAATGTATTGGCCATTCCGGTAGCTGCTGTTGGTTTGCTGAGCCCGACAATTGCGGCTTTATCAATGGCATTTTCTGATATTATTGTTGTTGGAAATTCATTGCGGTTGAAAGCACGGAAAATTTTATGAATTTTATTAATGGAACAGATGAGGAAATTAGTTGGAATTGGCTAATAGGATTTTTGGTGAATTTGCTTTATTGAAATCTTCATTTAATATTTGAACCATTAATAAAAACTTTAAAACAAACTAAAATAAAAAAAGCTTTAACTCTTATTGCCGGTGTTGCCTTTGTAGCAATGCTTTTCACTTCTTGCAAGAAAGATTGGACTTGCACATGTACTGCACTTGGAACTACTACTCCAGTGCCTTATACTAAATTATCAAAGAAAGATGCAACTACTGCTTGTGATCAGGCAAATGCTTCTTATGCTTTACTTGGTGGTTCTTGTAAACTTGATTAATTTTTAATAAAATGTTTTGAAAAGGCTGTCCTTTATTTGGGCGGCCTTTTCTTTTTTATATGCACATCATTAAAGAATTTTTTTCGCACTCCATTCGCATAATGCTTGGGTTGCTTTTTATAGCTTCAGGTTTACTGAAGTTAATTCCGATTGAACCATTTGAACTTAATTTTATTGATGTTGGTGTTGCCAATTGGTTCACTGCACCAATTATTGCTCGTGGATTAATTGGGTTCGAATTATTACTTGGTGTGTTTTTAATTTTCAATCTGGCAATGAATAAGTTTACCATCAAGGCCACTTATTCAATCCTTATTTTTTTTACATTTTATCTTTTCTATCAAATACTTACAGTTGGAAATAATGGAAATTGCGGTTGCTTCGGTACTTATCTTCAAATGACTCCGTTAGAATCCATATTTAAAAACATTGCAATGCTTACCTTGTTAATTGTTGTGCAGTTTATTCCTGCAAAGTGGAGTTTGCCGTGGTCGAAATTTTTTATTCCTCTTTTTATTTTATCCTCATTTGTAAGCCCGTATATTTTAAACCCACCTGAATCATTGGTGAAAGGGCACAGAGCCGGAGCTGTAAATTATCCGTTGGGTTTAAAAAGAATTTATTCTGATACAAGCATTATTGCTCCACCATTAGATTTAACTGTTGGGAAACACATTGTGGCTTTCATGTCGCTCACTTGTGGTCATTGCCGAATGAATGCGTTGAAAATGCATGTGCTTCAGGAACGCAATCCTGATTTTCCATTTTACCTATTGCTGAATGGAGATACTTTAATGCATCTGAAAAGTTTTTTTGATTTTTCAAAAGCGAAAAATATTTCATACTCTTTTTTTAATAACGACGATTTCTTTTCCTTTGTAGATGGAAGTTTACCTGCCATTTTCTGGTTGCAAAACGACACAGTAAAATTCAGGTGTTTGTACACTGACCTGAATGAAGATGATATCAGAACCTGGTTAAATAGCGGAGTTGTTCCTTCATCGAACGATACTATCAGAATAACACCTTCAGTTGAAAGCGATACTTTAAAGTAAGCAGAACTTATTTACTGCTTTCAACAACAATACTTTTCTTTCCTGATTTTGTAATTGCAATTGCTTTTATTTTTTGTGCTGGTGTTAAAGTAATTTCAATTGCTTCAGAATATTTTATGGAAGCAGAAGTTGGAAGTGTTCCATCTGTTGTATAATAATAATCAGAGTTTTGTTTTAATGAAGTGATGCCGAGAGTGAATTTGTTTTCATTAAGTGGTCGCAATTGAATTTCGGGTTCGGGCACACGGTAATTAATTTTTCTGAATTCCATTAATGCAAAATGATATTGCAATCTGCCTACAAAATCCCACCAGTCTTTTTTTTCTTTTTGCGACCACACAACTTCCGATAAAGCAATCATGCGCGGAAAAACCATGTACTCAATTTGTTCTGTTGTTGAGAGATATTCAGTCCACACATTGGCTTGTGCACCTAAAATAAATTGAGATTGTTCACTTGTTAATTCAGCAGGAACCGGATTGTATTCATAAACTTTTTGCAGTGGAAGAAATCCGCCAATGCACAATGGCTCCATTGAATTTTTCGACTGGCAATGATCAAAATAACAATAATCGCCGGGAGTCATCACTGCGTAGTTGCCATGTTTGGCTGCGGCTATTCCTCCTTCGGTTCCGCGCCAGCTCATGATTGATGCGTTGACAGAAACTCCACCATCTAAAATTTCATCCCATCCAATCATTTTTTTTCCTTTCGAAATAATGTATTTCTCTATGGTGTTAATGAAGTATGCTTCAACACCCGGATAGGTTTTAATATTTTCTTTCAGCATTAATTCTGTAACCTGCTTGCTTTTTTTCCAATGCCCTTCAGGCACTTCATCGCCACCGACATGAATGTATTCGCCGGGAAATAAAGTAATCACTTCATCTAAAATATTTTCGTAAAACAGAATAACTTCGGGAGTAGGACACAGCACCACATCACTTCCACCCCACTTGGTGAGCACATCGAAGCTCATTCCAAAACAAGCGAGTTCAGGATAGGCAGCAATAGCAGCTTGCGAGTGACCGGGCATTTCAATTTCAGGAACAATGGTGATGTGTTGCCGCTCTGCGTATTTCACAATTTCCTTAATCTGTTCCTGTGTGTAAAATCCATCGTAGGGAGTTTTATCGCCGATGTAAGGATCAAAATTTTTTGCAGTCATGGTTTCTTTTCTATGACTTCCGGTTTCTGTGAGTTTCGGATATTGTTTTATTTCTATCCGCCAACCCTGATCATCGGTGAGGTGCCAGTGAAAAGTATTCATCTTGTAGTAAGCCATCATGTCAATGTATTTTTTCACAAACTCCACTGAGAAAAAATGGCGTGAACAATCAAGGTGCATTCCTCTCCAGCTGAATCGCGGATAATCGTGTATGGTTACACATGGAATATCAAACTGCATTTTTGATTCGGCGGGCATGAGTTGTAAAAGAGTTTGCATACCATAAAAAATTCCGGCATCAGTTCCTGTGATAACAATGCTGTCGGTAGTGACGGTTAAAAAATATTCATCGGGCGAAAAACTTTTTTGTTTTGAATTAAGCAACCGAAGCGCAATGTATTTTTTATATTGGGGTTGAACCAACGGTCGAACCAAGTAGTGTTTGGCGAGATAAGTGTTCAGATAATTTGCGTTCTCATATTGCTCCTTATCATATACAATTTTTACCTGTGGCGAAAAGGTAAATACTCCATTCTGCTGTTCAATGCTTACCGGTTGCGGAATGATGGAGTGAGTTTGCGCTTTATTTTCTTTTGATGAAAAAAGAAAAATCATCATGGCAATAAAAAGGTTTCTCATGCTTAAAATTTATTGAGCACAAATAAAGCGAGAAAGATTTTAGCATCAAGAATTGAAAAAAGATTTAAGCGAAAATATGAGCGCGGTGTAACAGCCGACCAGAGCGAGTGGATGATAAAACGGGTTTCTTGATTGGCTGCTCTTATATTTGAGGAAGCATGATGAGAAAAATAATTCTGCTTTTATTTTTTAGTGTTACGGTTGAAAGCAGTATTCATGCGCAGCAGTGGTTTCCGTTGGAAGGAGGATTGAGTGGATTAAACGCTCAGAGCGATAAAGTAACTGCTCTATGTACTGATAGTGTTCATCATGTATTGTTTGTAGCAGGTTCATTTCAATATGCAAATGATACTACGCTTGTAAAAAGTATTGCCAAATGGGATGGTGCAAATTGGAGTGCGTTAATTACTCATGACAGTAATGGTGTTTATAATGGCTTTAGTGGACCAGTACTAATATCAGCATTAGCAATATTTCATGCGCGATTATTTATCGCATTGAATAGTTCATTGGGAAATGTTATGGTTTCCTGTTCGATAGATAGTTTTGATGTTGCAATCCTTGGAGTTTTTAATGATGATATTAATTCAATATCTGTTTTTAATGATTCATTAATTGTTGGTGGAGCATTTACACAATGGAAAACATATTATACTTCATCAACCTGGTACAATGCTTCAGGAATAGTAAAATGGGAAGGAGGTGCTCAATGGCAACAAGTTGGCGGAGGTATTTCAGTTGGTGGATTTTCAGAAGTAAACGCTCTATGCGTTCATCACAACAAACTATATGCAGCCGGAATATTTGAAACAGCAGGCGGCACCTACTGCAAAAACATCGCCTGCTGGAATGATACAAGCTGGAGTGCGGTAGGTAGCGGAATTGGATTCAGCGGTCAGTTTGATTGCATTTTACATGCACTCGTCTCGTATAAGAACAAGCTTTATGCAGGCGGAGATTTTTATATGTCAGATGGGTATTTTGCCAACGGATTGGGAATGTGGAACGATACAACCTGGAGTGCGACAGGTGTCAATGCTACAGCAGTATATGCTCTTAAGGTTCATGGGAATAAACTTTATTTTGGTTCAGATGGCAGCAGTTTAGGCACATGGCTTTGGGATCGTGTAACATGTTATGATGATTCTGTTTGGTTGTCAACGGGAACAGGGCCAACAGGTGATGTTCTTGCTCTTGAGGTATTTAATAATGATTTATATGCAGGAGGTGTTTTTGAAACAATTGATTCAATAACTAATGCAGGTTTTATAGCCCGTTACGACCCAACAATAATTCAAGACACAACAACAATAGTTGAAGTGAAACAAAAAATTTCTGCAATAAAGATTTATCCCAACCCCGCACAATCATCCATCTCCATAGAAGCAGCACATGGAAAAACAGTTAATCAGGTAACTGTTACAGATGTGTTAGGCAGAATAATTTATGAACAGCAAACAAATTCTCAATTATCCATTATCAATTGTCAATTGTTTCCCGCCGGAGTTTATTTTATAAAAGTACAAATGCAGAATGGAAGTGTTGTGGTAAAGAAATTTGTGAAGGAATAAAAACAGTTGGCAGTTGACAGTATGCAGTACGCAGTACGCAGTTTTGTTGCGCTTAAAAAATAAAAATAAATTTGAACTGTAAAAAAATTGTTTATGGATTTATTAATCAGAATAAAAGATAAAAAAGATTACAAATTTCTCCGCGAGTTAACCAAGCTTATGGGGCTCGCGACTAAGGAAATTTCTTCAGCAAAAATATATGACGAAGAATTGAGTAAGGGTGAAATTCAATTGCTCGAAGAACGCTGGACTGATTATGTAAAAAATCCAAAAGCGGTTGAGAAGTGGAGTGATGTAAAGAAAGAATTGAAGAAGAAACATGCCCGCTGAAATTATTTTTCGTCCGACAGTAAAAAGTGAACTGGACGAAATCGTTTTATATTACGAAACCAATAAAACAGGATTAGGAATTTTATTTTTGGATACATTGGATGTTCTTATTCAGAGAGTTCAGAATTCTCCCGCTCAATTTCCAATAGTTCATCAAAAAATATGTAGGCGGTGATGATTGATTTTCCTTACTCTGTTTATTTCTGCCTGCACAAAAAACAGATTGTTATTCTGGCAATCATCCATCAAAAGAGAAATCCAAAAATCTGGAAGAAGAGAAAATAAATTGGGACAGTTCTGTACTGAATAAAAAATTCTTCCGGTTCCGATTATAATAAATCAGCATTCAGTTTTTGCAACAGATGATGTGAGTAGCCGGTAAATACTTTCCGAAGAAATAAACACATTATACACTTCGCTCTGAAGTTCTGTTTTCTATATTTTATCTCACTATAATTTCCTCCACAATCCCTTCACCGAATCTGGTGTTAATGAGTTCCATCATTTTCTGGCGCGAGTAAACAAGTTCGTTTTTCAGCGGAGCGGAGTTTACTTCCACATATAATTTTTTATTGCGCAGGTTCACACTCTTTGTGTATCGGGCTATTGTTTTTCCTAACAACTCTTCCCAGCATTGCAACAGGCGCACTTCATTTACTTTATCGTTCCACTTGTTGGCGGCCATCAGTTGCTTCAGTATATCACCAATGGGTTGGTCGTTGTGTTTTTTCACTTTTTTGTAAATGATTTTCTAGTAGATTTCCAATACTCCATATTCATCTGATTTTATCAATGCTTCAAAATCAGAATAGTGTTTAATAAGCAACAACGAAACCTGCAGTGTTTTTTGATTTCCTGTTTTCAATAAAATTATCTTAGGAGGGAAAGAATATAAAACTGACAGGTTAAAGTAATCTTCATCGTTCGTAACAATTATGCAATCATTTTCTTTTGCATAATTCCATATCTGTAAATCAGTCACAGGTTGCTTGAATGGTAAATCATCTGCATGAATAATTTTTGCGAAATGGTTTTCGATCAGCTTCTTTAATCGCCACGAAATATTAGCATCAAGTAATAAATTCATTTCAGGCGGCAATCAATTTTAACATTGCTTCCCTGTTCGCGGCAAAAGTCAGTGCTGCAATAATGTGTTCTTCCTTCATTGAAGGAAAGTCAGTTTTTATTTCTTCGTGGGTCATTCCTGCTGCTAACCATCCTAAAATATCAGCAACAGAAATTCTTGTTCCTTTAATGCAGGGCTTTCCAAACCTTATTTCAGGATCGATGCTTATGAATTCAAGTGCTTCTTTCATCTTTCAAAAGTATAATTAAAAATGAAACAGTCAATCAATAAACAGCTTCGACAACATTGTTGGATTCAATCAAAAAATGCTTTGATGATTTTTCAGAATCAATAATTCCGTTCCAGTTGGTACAGGTAATAAAAACCTGTCCGCGATTTTTACTTGCAGCATCAGCCAGTAATTTTTCAGAACGATGCTGATCGAGTTTATCAAAAATATCATCGAGCAACAGGAGAGGAGTTTCGTTTTTCTTTTCAGCAATAAAATCAAACTGTGCGAGTTTAAGTGCAATGAGAAAAGATTTTTTTTGCCCTTGACTTCCGAATTTTTTAATTGAAAATTCATTAAGCAAAAAATCCAGATCATCACGATGCACACCGGCAGTGGTTCGTTGCAGTATCATATCTTTTTCGCGATTAGCTAAAAGTATTTTCGAGAAATCATTTTCATTCAGTAATGATTCATAATTCATCAAAGCTGTTTCATGTGCATCAGAAATAAATGCATAATGCTTTTGCAACAAAGGAATCAGAATCTGCAAACTTGTTTTTCGTTCCTCATAAATCTGTTTGCCCAATTTCACCAACTGTTCGTCCAACACATTCATTAAATCATCGTCGCGGGTTTGTCCTGCATACCACTGTTTTAATAATGCATTTCGCTGAACAAGTACACGATTGTATTGCATCAAATCATCAAGATACAAACGATTCACCTGCGATATGGTATTATCCAGCCACTTGCGACGCTCTTCACTTCCTTCAATAATCAATACAATATCATCAGGTGCAATAACCACCAATGGAAATTTACCAATGTGGTCGGCCAATTTTTCGTAAACAATTTCATCGTGTTTCAACAATTTCGGTGTTCCGCTTTGAAAGGCAAGCGAAATATTTTCAGTTCTTTCATCCGCAATAAACTTTCCCTGCAACCGGAAAAATTCTTCTTTAAAATTTATGGCACCGGAATCTCCTGAATGAAAATATCCTTTTGTGAGACACAGATAATTTATTGCTTCGAGCAAATTGGTTTTTCCTGCTCCATTCCGACCAGATAAAATATTCAGTCCTTCACAAAACAATACCTGTTGTTCGGTATAGTTTCTGAAATTGGTTAGCTGAATGGATGAAAGATGCAAAACAAAATAAATTGAAGTGCGCAAATATGCAATTGAATCTGCATTCACTTTCACTTTGGATAAATACAATCAGCATTATATTTTTTACAAAGAATTTTGCCTCAATTTCCCGGCTATTTCAAGAACCAAAATGAATGGAATACCTATTTGTGTTTAAGCGGATTTCAATTAGGTTTGCCGCTCCTAAAAAAACAAGCTTTGGCAAAAGCAAAATTCGGAAAGAAGGAATATTTACAATGGTATGAAATCATGCTGCGTGTTCGTCGCTTTGAAGAAAAGGCGGGGCAGTTGTATGGCATGCAAAAAATCCGGGGCTTTTGTCATTTATACATTGGACAGGAAGCTGTTGCCGCCGGAACTGTATCTGCCTTGCGCCAGGAAGATCCGATGATTACTGCTTACCGCGATCATGGTTTGGCTTTGGCTAAAGGAATGAGTGCTGATACCTGTATGGCTGAATTATATGGAAAGGCAACAGGATGCACAAAAGGTAAAGGTGGTTCTATGCACTTTTTCAGTAAGGAACATTTTTTCTTTGGCGGTCATGGAATTGTGGGAGCGCAAATAGGATTGGGTGCCGGCATTGCCTTCGCTGAAAAATATAAAGGCACTGATAATTTATGCATTTGTTTTTTTGGTGATGGTGCAGCGCGCCAGGGAATATTGCACGAAACTTTTAATATGGCAATGATGTGGAAATTGCCGGTGATATTTGTTTGCGAGAATAATTATTATGCAATGGGAACTTCCATTGAGCGGTCAAGTAATGTGGCGAATGTTTCGCAATTGGGATTGAGTTACAATATGCCATCAGCCATTGTGGATGGAATGAAGTGCGAAGATGTGCACAATGCGGTTGCCGAAGCTGCAGAGCGTGCACGCAAAGGTGATGGACCTACATTTTTAGAAATACAGACTTACCGTTACAAAGGTCATTCAATGAGCGACCCTGCAAAATACCGCAGCAAAGAAGAGGTGGAAGAGTACAAACAAAAAGATCCGTTGGAAACCACTCTTGCTACTATTTTTGAAAAGAAATTTGCAACACAAGCGGAGATAGATTCAATAGGCGAAAAAATTCAGGCAGAGATTGAAGCCTGTGTAAAATTTGCCGAAGAATCTGAATACCCTGAAGCTGCAGAATTATTTACCGACAATTACTCAGAAGCTGATTATCCATTCATACTATCCTGATAAAAAATTTTAACAAACAATAAAATGACCGACAAAAAACAAGAACAAATACTCGACATCGGAGGCACTTACTCAAAATTCGAGCATTGGATTAACGAAAATAAAACCATGCTCACCATTGTAGTGGGCGGACTTTTTCTGGTAGTGGCCGGCTATATGGGATTCAATAAATTGTACCTGCAACCGAAAGAAGATGAAGCACAGAATCAGATGTTCGTGGCTCAGAAATATTTCGAAAAAGATTCATTGAATCTTGCATTGAACGGCGATAAAAATTACCCGGGCTTTTTGAAAATCATTGACGATTACAAATGGACCAAAGCTGCAAATCTTGCGCACTATTATGCAGGAGTTATTTACCTGAAGCAAGGGAAATTTGATGATGCAATTACTCATCTTGAAGATTATAACGGAAAGGATATTCTGGTTTCAGGAATGGCACTGAATTGCCTGGGCGATGCATACAGCGAAAAAGGTGAAATGGAAAAGGCGATTGACTTTTACAAGAAAGCATCTTACAATCACGAGAATGAATTAACTACTCCGATCTTTTTGAAGAAGGCAGGAATGTTGTTAGAGAAAACCGGAAAAAAAGAAGAAGCCCTTAAAATGTATCAGGAAATAAGTGATAAATATCCGAAGAGTACTGAAGCCCGCGACATTGATAAGTACATAACAAGAGCACAAGGATAATTTTTAACTGGATAATAAATTTTCAAAGCTGACTGAAATTTTTCAGTCAGCTTTTTTTATAATAAACTTTGAAAATTTAATTTTAAAAAGCAGGAGTCAGATAACAATTGTAACCTGAATGAAATAATATCAGACTTTCTCCACTAACTCCGCCAACTCTTCCCATTCTTTTGTGGCTGCTGCTAATTTCTTTTTCAGTTCATCATACTGCGAAAAAATATCCTGACTGTTTGCACTTTTCATTTCATTCGGGTCAGCCATTTTCTTTTCTATTGCAGCAATTGCTGCTTCATATTCTTCAACAGTTTTTTCAGCCTTCTGCAATTTGTTTTCTAATTTTTTCTTGTCTTTTTCTGCATTTCTTTTTTGCTCGCTGTCAGAAGGTGAGTCAATATTTTTTTGTTTGTCCACTGCATTCTGCTTCTGCTTGATTTCTAATTGTTGCAACGAATCCAGATTAAGTGATCCGAGGAACTCTTCAATATCGCCAATGTATTCTTTTATGGTTTGATTGCGGAAATAAAATGTGCGGTTGGTTAATCCCTGTAAAAAATCACGGTCGTGCGACACAAGAATTAAAGTGCCGTCATAATTCTGCAATGCTTCCTTCAACACTTCCTTGCTCACAAAATCCAAGTGATTCGTCGGCTCATCCAGAATCAAAAGATTCGCGGGTTCCAATAACAAACACGCCAATGCCAGTCGTGATTTTTCTCCGCCAGAAAGCACTTTCACTTTTTTATCTACATCATCACCACCAAATAAAAACGAACCCAGTAAGCTCCGCAATTTTGGTCGAGTGTTATGGTCAGCCAATCGTTCCACTGTTTGATAAACAGTGAGATTGCCATCCAGTTCTTCAGCTTGCTGTTGCGCGTAGTAACCAACTTTTACATTGTACCCGAGTGTGCAATCGCCAACAAAAGGTTCTCCGCCTTTAATAATTTTTGCAAGCGTGGTTTTTCCTTCACCGTTTCTTCCCACAAAAGCCACGCGCTCATTTCGCGCCACTTCAAATTTCAGATTTTTTAAAATTACTTTTTCGCCATACGCCTTTGTCAAATCTTTTGCTTCAGCAACCACCACACCCGAACGCGGCGCTTCCGGAAAACGAAAGCGAATGCTGCTGGTGTCTTCGTCTTCCATTTCAATCCGTTCTTTTCTATCGAGCTGCTTGATTAACGACTGCGCCATTTTTGCTTTACTCGCCTTCGCTCTGAATTTATCAATCAACGCTTCGGTCTGGCGAATTTCATTTTGCTGATTGGTATATGCCGCCATTAATTTTTCGCGACGCTCCTTGCGCAACTCAATGTATCGTGAATAGGAAGCTTTGTAATCTTCAATTTTCCCGCGCGAAATTTCTATTGTGCGATTCGTGAGATTATCGAGAAACCGTTTATCGTGCGATACAATTAAAATAGCACCCGGATAATCCAGTAAAAAATTTTCGAGCCACTGAATGGATTCAATGTCGAGGTGATTCGTCGGCTCATCTAACAACAATAATGTTGGTTGCTTCAATAAAATTTTTGCCAGTTCCACACGCATCTGCCATCCACCACTAAAAGCAGAAACAGGTTTATCGAAATCATTTCTATCGAAACCAAGACCTAATAAAATTTTCTCCACTTTTCCTTCCTGACTTCCGGCTTCGAGCAAGTGTAAGTGCTCCTGTGCATCGTGCAATTCCTGCAACAAATCCATGTACGAATCATCAGAGAAATCAGTGGTATGAGTTACCTTCTCAGTAAGATCGTGAACACGCGCTTCCAGTCTTTTTATTTCTTCAAGCGCCGAAGCGGTTTCATCAAAAATTGATTTACCACTGGCGAACGACAAATCCTGTTGCAGGTATCCAACCGTGCATTCGCGCGGATAGGAGATTCCGCCTTCATCAGCATTACGAATCTTTGCGAGTATTTTCAGAATGGTTGATTTACCAGCACCATTCCTTCCAACCAGACCAATGCGGTCGCGGTCGTTAATTAAAAAAGTGACATCACTGAATAAATATTCTCCGCCGTGAGAAATTCCAAGTCCCGTTACATTTATCATGGGCGCGAAAGTAAGCCATGAAATAATTATTTCTTCTCAATTTCAGTCGCAAATTCTTTCATTCATCACAAGTTTAATACTTGCAGAAAAGAATTCACCAGTTAAAACTTATAAACTTTTTTTTGGCAAAACTGCTTGACGATTGTTCTGTGTTTTTTCATTCTTCTAAACTTTTTTTGAAAAAGCTAAGTTGAGTTGAAGAAAAAGGATGTACTTCGTAAGAATTTATTTTTTATAAAATGGAAATAGCAGGAAATATTTTAAAACTTTTAGGTGGCGTAGGTTTATTTCTGTATGCCATGTATTTGATTGAAACAGCAATAAAAAATCTGTCTGGCCGCACTTTTAAATTATTTCTGCAGCGGTTTACAAAAAATAAAATCAAAGCAATATTTGGTGGCGCTGTTGTTACCGGTTTGTTGCAAAGCAGTTCATTGGTATCGCTGATGGTGCTGTCGTTTGTGGGTGCAGGTGTATTGAATATGAAAAATGCCCTGGCAGTTATTCTGGGTGCAAATCTTGGAACCACCTTAGACAGTTGGATAGTTGCCACGCTCGGTTTTAAAGTAGATATAGATTCATTTGCTTTTCCGGCGGTGGCGGTTGCCGGTTTAATGCTTACGCTCTTCAGCAAGAATAAAAAAGTAAAAAACATTGCATACTTCCTGATGGGGTTCGGATTGCTGTTTATCGGCATTTCCTTTATGAAGCTCTCGGTGGAAGCGCAGGTAAAAGAATTTGACTTTGCAAAATTTGCAGGCGTATCGTTAATTTATTTTTTGGTTATTGGTTTTGTTATTACCACGCTCATTCAATCAAGTTCAGCAACAATAGCCATCACACTCAGTGCGCTTAGTGCGGGGGCTGTTACTTTTCCGGCAGCTGCTGCTATGGTTATTGGTTCTGAAATCGGTACCACAATAAAATTGGTGCTCGGTTCTGTGAGTGGCAACAGTGCAAAAAAACAAGTAGCACTCGGAAATTTTCTGTTCAATATTTTCACCACTCTTTTAGCATTTATATTTCTCAAACAAATTTTAGCCCTCATTATAAATGTGTTTAATGTTACAGACCCGCTTATGGGTTTAGTTACTTTTCAAAGCCTGATAAATCTGTTTTCAATTATTGTTTTCTTTCCGTTGTTAAATCTGTTTGCAACTTTTCTCGAGGGCAGATTTAAACAAACAGATAATTATGCCACCGCTTTTATAAAAAATGTAAGTGCCGAAGAATCGGGTATTGCAGCAGATTTATTAAAAAAGGAGGTTGATTATTTTATTTATAATTCCATGCAATTCAACCTTAAATTATTTGAGATTGAAGAATCTGTGTTAACGAAGAATGAAAAATTTGAAATAATTATTCATGATAAAAAAGTAACGGGTAAAACCATTGAAGAAAAATATAATTACCTGAAACAACTGCAGGGCGAAATACAATCGTTCTACATAAAAATGGCAGTGGATGATGGCAATGAAAATCATTCAAACGAATCAGAACAACTCATTGCATCGGTGCGAAGTTGCATGCTGGCAACAAAATGCATTCACGACATTGCACCTAACATCAATGACCTGCTGCAATCATCAAAAAATATAAAGCATGATTTTTTTCTTGAAACCAGAAATGAAACCAAAGAATTATACCATCAAATGAGTTTGGTGATGAATGGAAAAGAAGAAAATATATTTCAATCGCTGCAGCAATTATTTAATCAGGTGGAAAAAAATTTCAGTAAAAAACTCAACGAATTTTACAAAGCCGCAAAATCAGTAACGCTGAATGAATTAGACATTACAACCATCATTAATTTCAACCGCGAATTATTTACTTCGCACAAAGCAATGATAATGGCAATCAAAGATTTTTCGCTAGATACCAGGCAGGCGAAAGAATTCAATGATATTCCGGAATATAAAACTTAGCAATGTTCATCAGCTTGTTCGTGCAGTAATGACTATTATCATGAAGGGCAATCAATTCTATTTTATTTTTGAAAAAAATATTTACCAATGAAACAAATCCTTTTACTCCCACAGTTTATTTTTCTTTTGTCATGTTCTGTTTCAGCGCAATTCAATATTGCTTCTGTTCAGGATGGAAATTTTAAATCACCATCAACCTGGAATTGCAATTGTATTCCGTTGCCGGTTGCTGTAATTGCTGTTAATCACCAGGTAGTTTTTGATACCAGTTTTGCATTGGTCACTGCGGTAGGGCACACCGGAAAAATAACTATTGCTTCCGGTGCTTCATTAATACAGGATGCAACCAGCCGGTATTTATTTATTGATGGAAGCGGTTCGCTCATTAACAACGGAAAATTTTATTGCGATAGTTTGTTAATCAATAATGGAAGAATAACCAACAACGATACTTTTCTGGTAAACACATTCGCCAACCTTGATTCGATAACAAATTCTGCCGGAGCATTTATGGCGGTAACAGATAGTTTTTATACCATGGGAAAATTATTCAACAGCGGAAAATTAGCTGCGCCCACTTTTTACAATGGCGGAACTATAATTAATTACAACATCATAACCGGTGTAGATAGTTTTTTAAACAACGGAACTTTCACCAATAATGCGAATGGAAAAATTTATGCCTCCACATTTTACAATATGCAAACCTTTACCAATAAAGGAAAAATTTTACAGGTGGATAGCTTAACCAATGGCGGAACATTTTTAAATGATGTTGGAAGTTCTGTTACGGTTGACAGCATGATAAATATTTCATCGTTCACAAATAATGGCGTTATGAATATTAATTTACTGGGCAATACCGGAACTTATACCAATGATGATTCTACCTACTTCACCGATTTGCTTTCAACAGGAACAATTAATAACAATGGAATTTTTATTGGAACACATGATGTTTGGAATGCAGGAACATTGAACCTGAATGCCGGCAGTTACTTTTTTCTTGGCAATGATTTTTTAAATGCCGACAGCATTGCAACTGATGCCGTAACTGATATTGAAGGACAATTGAATTGCAAAAACTGGTACAATGCTGATGTAGTGAAAGGAACTGCGGGACATTTTTTAGTTGAAGATACAACCTGGAATTCAGGCAGCATGATTGAGACTTTTGATATTTGCGATGCTACTCCGCCGGCAGCAACTCCGTTCATTGATTTGAATTTCGGAACCATTGCAGCGGGCATTACTTATTGCAGCACCGTTGCTGTGAATGAAATTAGTACTGCAGAAATAAAAATTTATCCAACCATTACTGATGGATTAGTTGTGATTGAAACATCAAGTGCAGGTGCTGTAGAAATTATTTCTGTGGATGGAAGGTTAATGGATACAAAACAATTGAATTCTGATTACACTCAGCTAAATCTTTCAGTATTGAATAATGGAATTTATATTCTGAAAATAAATTCGATGAAGGGAAATTCGGTTGGCAAGATTGTTATTCAGAAATGATTGCTGAATTTGTAAATTATTAATACGAAAATTCGGTCATTAAATAATTTATAATCTCTGATCCTTTCCTTGTTCGCTTTTATATTTTTCTATCTTGCGCCACGAATGAGAAAAAAAGTTTTGATTCATAGTTATCGGTTACTGGTGTTGTGTGCTGCTATACTTTTTGGTTCAAGTGCAGCAAGAGCGCAATCATCTTTTCAGAAAAAAACAGTTGACATTGGTAACACAGGAATGACCATTTCAAATTTCGGAACCATTGGTAATCCGGTTGTCATCAGCAATCCCGATGATGTTCCTTCGCTGGAATATCCGATTAATTCAGGAATTGAACATTTGTTTGAAGGAGGAATCTGGATTGGCGCAACAATAGGTGGGCAAACTGTTGTATCAACTGCATCGGTTGATGCCGCAAGCGGATACACCACCGGTGCTGCGGGTTTTGAATTCAGTGCGCCGCAAGGAAGTAGTATTAATCAGCGTTCTACACTCACTTACAACGATCATTATTCGCCCGATGCCATTTCGCATCAGGATTTCACAATGGATTTTACTGATGCCAATACCATTGTGCCCGGAACTTCAATTCCAATTTCTGACCATACCGCTCCGTTAAATGCAGGCGTACATCTTGAATCCTATGCATGGAATTATTCCTTCGCCGATTATTTTGTTATACTCAATTACACCATCACCAACAATTCAACGCAAACATGGGATAGTGTTTACCTCGGCATGTGGACTGATTTGGTTGTACGAAATGTAAATGTGGCAACCGATAACGGCTCTGCTTTTTTCAGCAAGGGAGGAGTTGGATACATTGATTCGTTGTATGCCTTGTATGCTTATGATGTGAATGGGGATATTGGATACACCAACTCCTATGGAGCCACGCAATTTTTAGGAATAGTCTGGAGAAATAAATTTTTTCATCCGAAAAATGCTTCACTGTTTTTAACTGAAGGATTACCGGAACCAAAAGTGAATGCAAATTTCTGGAAGTATAAAACCGACGATGGATTTTTAGGAACTTATCCGGCTGATGACTTATTAAAATTCAATAGACTAACCACTCCACTTGATTTTTCAAATGCAGCCATCACAAATACTTTTTCTTCAGCATCAAACAGAACTGATTTGCTTTCAGCTGGACCAATCACTGAAGTGTTACCGGGCGAAAGTTTTCAATACACCATTGCAGTTGTTTGCGCTGCGCAATTACCCGGCAGCACATTGGATGCACCCGAAGCGCGGGTTGAACTGAATCAGCATCTTGGTTGGGCAAAGCGAACTTACCTGGGTGAAGATGTAAATGAAAACGGAGTACTCGATTCAGGTGAAGACCTCAACAACAATCAGGCACTCGATCGTTTTATTTTACCTGAACCACCTGCTGATCCAATTGTGAAAATGATTCCATCAGAAGGAGCGGTTGATATTTACTGGGACAATGAAGCAGAAAATTCCATTGACCCCATCAGCAAGCAAAAGGATTTTGAAGGGTACAGAATTTACCGAAGCAATGCCGGTGATGATGTGAATGTGCAAACAGCAACCAACCTCAATCAGATTGCGCAATGGGATAAACCCGGAAATGATTTAGGATTCAACAACGGAACAGAACCGATAAAACTTTCAACTCCCAAAATGTTTGAAGGTGATAACACTGCCTACAATTATCATTACAGAGTGGAAGGATTACTGAATGGATGGCAATATGTTTTTGCCATCACTTCATTTGATGAAGGAAACAAGGAATTGAATCTGGAAAGTTTAGAATCATCAATCACCGCAAATACTTTTCGAGTGCTTGCCGGAACTGAAGGAAAAATTTATGACACTAAAAAAGATTCGTTAAAGCCGGGAGTATATCCGAACCCTTACCACATAAAAGCAGCATGGGATGGCGGTACTGCGCAAATGCGACGAATTTGTTTTTATAATTTGCCTGAGCAATGCACCATTTCAATTTATACTTCGGCCGGAGATGTGGTTACTGTTTTAAATCATTCAGAAGAATACAAAGGAGAAGATGCGCAGTGGTTTAACAATTATGCAGGCAATGCAAATGACCGTGTACTTTCCGGCGGCGAACATTACTGGGATATATTAAGTGAAAGCAAGCAAGCTGTTTCACAGGGTATTTATCTTTTCTCCGTTAAAGATTTGAAAACCGGAATAATTAAAACCGGAAGTTTTGTGATTGAGCGGTAGGTGAAAATGTAATGTGAAAGCTGAAAGTATTTGTCAAACAAAAAAATTCTGTCTCAGCAGGGTCTTCCGCAGGAGACCCTGCGCTTTTCTTCATATTCTGCCCTGCGTTTTACTCCCTTATGTCTGAAAAATATTTACCTTGTCTCCATGGCAGTTCGTAGTTCCAGAGAAAACGAAAATGGTTTTTATTTTATCACCTTCACAAACGACAAGTGGTTGCATCTGTTTCATAGTTTAAATATGTATGACGAAATTTATAACTGGTTCAGAATATTGGAAGAAAAGAAAGAAGAAATCACCGGATTTGTGATTATGCCCAATCATCTGCACCTGCTCTTGTTTCATAAAGAAGAAAACGGCGAACTCCACAAAATTATTTCAAACGGCAAACGGTTTATGGCTTACGAAATGATTGCTCGGCTAAAAGAAAAAAAAGAATGGACAACACTAAAAATCCTGACCGACGAACTGACTGTTATAGAAAAGAAAAAGGGACAAAAGCATAAAACATTTGAAGAATCATTCGACTGCAAGAGGTGTTACACCGAAAAATTTATTCAACAGAAATTAAATTACATGCACAACAATCCTATTCAGCAAAAATGGGGGCTTGCTGAAATACCACAGTACTATAAACACTCATCGGCAGCTTTTTATAGTGAACAACCAATGCAGTATTCATTTAACTTGCAGCATTATAAAAGTGTGGAATGGAAATTTGAAGATGCACAATTGCATGAAAACGAATAGCGCAACAAAAACGCAGGGTCTCCTTGCAGGAAGACCCTGCTGGGACAGAAAATTATCATTCTACTTTAATTTCAATAAACGAATAAACTATGAAACGAATTTTGTTTGTTTTTTTTAGTTTCATTTCTTTAAATGGATATTCACAGAATTTAAATTATTATCAATGGAAACCAATTGAGCCAGGTTTGGTTTGTGCTGACTCGTTCTATCTACGGTGTAAGATTCAAAATTTTGCTAATGATACATTAAGAGATATATTATGGATGAAAGGCAGATTTGAAGGAGGAGACACAATATCATCTCCCAATATTATAGGATATAACGGCCACGATTTTGTACCATTTCCATTTCCTGTTACAAGTTACGATACGGTAGTTACTTATGATATGATAATGTATTATGGCGACCTATACACTTGCTCAGACCATGCAGTTTTTAAATATGATTTTACTACCCATCAAAGGAATACGATTGGATTATTCCCATCTTTATCAAACGGCGAATGCTTTGCTGTTTATAATGGCGACTTGTATTTGGGCGGCGATTTTTATGCAATACAAGATACATCAGGTAACTGGATAGGAGCTTACAATATTGCAAAATGGGATGGGGTCAACTGGAGTAGCGTTGGGCAGTATGGTGTTTATAATCCCAGTGCCGGAGGAGGAGTAGTTTATTCAATGGAAGTGTACAACAATAAATTATATGTTGGTGGCACATTTGAATTTGCTGATTCTGTAGAAGCATGGAATATTGCAGCTTGGAATGGTTTAAATTGGAGTTGCTTATGCGATGGAATTAGTCACTTTGGAACAAATTCAAATAATAATAACCACTATGCTGCAACGGTACATGATTTTGAAATATTTCAAGGGAATTTATATGCAACCGGTAATTTCGATTCCATTTGTAATGTAAAATCAAAATTAGCTTTTACTGATGGGAATGGATGGAATGGAACTGCATTTCCATATTTTGATAACATAATTATTAAGTCGTTTCAAAACAATTTGATTGTTTATACCTTAAGTTTATCATCTTTTTATAATGTTCTATTTTGGGATGGAACTCAATCCATTCAAGTTGATACTGGATTTATAGATGGATATGCCTCTTTTATAAATTTTCATGACACCCTTTATGCAGGCGGTGCATTTGGATTCTCCGGTAATACAGCTGTTTTCAGGATTGCTAAATTAGTATTTGACAGCACCAATGTTGGGATAAACGAAACAGAAATAAAAACAGGAGAAATAAAAATATATCCAAATCCGGCAAACGATCAATTGATAATTGATAATGGGCAATTGATAATTGATGAAATTGAAATTACAAATGCATTAGGAATTCATAGTTTCAGATTCAAAGTTTCAAACCCGACAACACAAATCAATATTAAAACCTTAGCCGCAGGATTATATTTTGTGAAAGTTCATTTGCAAAATGGAGAAATACTAGTGCGGAAATTTGTAAGGCAATAAAATCAGAAATGCGAGAAACTTAACAGTTGAAGGAACAAATTGATTATTCCTTCACCATGTTTTTTCAAAATAGCTTTTTGAAATCACAACAGTATGATCTTTAAAAGCTGAACCCGGTTTTTTCTTCCTGTCCATTAAATCTGTTTTTTTTATTTTATACAACAACGAAATCGGAATAAGTATCACAACAAAAACAATAGTTAAAAGAATTTTCGGCATAATGAAACCGATGATTTCTGATACATATAAAAAAGCTCTTGACACATACGAACTCAGCGAGTAAAATAACAGGCCGGCTAACCCAAGTGCAATTGCTATTTGCAGCATCCATTTTACATGATATGCAAGGTGCACAAATACCAACACTACCACCAGTGTGAGTATTACTTCGTAATTTTTTTCTTTATTTATTTTCATTTCAAAACAAAGTATAAATGAACGGAGCAAGCGCGCTTCCACTACCGAAAACAAGCAACACTCCAATCAGTAATAAAACAATAACCATTGGCAATAGCCACCATTTTTTCCGTTCCTTCATAAAACTCCAGAGGTCTTTCAGAAAATCCATGTGTTAATTTTTATTGAGTTAATCTTTTAATGAAAAATTTTTAATCAGCTTTAATTTCTTTTCGCCAGTCGTTTTTTTCTTTCCATTCCGGCTGGTCTGATTTTTTGAAAAGAAAATTTTCTATTACCAGGTAATCCATTTCGGTTCGCATGAAGCAACGGTAAGCATCGGCAGGAGTCAGCACAATGGGTTCGCCGCGCACATTAAAACTTGTATTCACTATCAAACCATAACCGGTTAACTGTTTGAATGAATTAATCAGTTTCCAGTAACGCTCGTTGGTTTCTTTATGAACAGTTTGAATGCGCGCAGAAAAATCAAGATGTGTAACAGCCTGTATTTTACTTCTGATGCAGTACAATTTTTCCATCATGGGCATTTCATGATAGTTGTTGGGCATTGGAGTTTGTAAATCTTTTTTCACCTGCGCCACCAACAACATGTAGGGTGAAATAGAATCGAGTTCAAAATATTTTGTGCAATCTTCTGCAAGTACAGATGGAGCAAACGGACGAAACCCTTCCCTGTATTTTATTTTCAGGTTCAGTTTTTTCTGCATATCTGCATTTCTTGCATCACCTAAAATGCTTCGGTTTCCCAACGCGCGTGGACCAAATTCATTTCTTCCCTGAAACCATCCAATCACATTTCCATCTGCAATTAACGATGCAACTTCATTGGCAAGTAAATCAAAATCTGATACAATGGTTTTCACCGCTTTATTTTTCCGGCACATCAATTCAATTTCTTTGTCAGAATAATCAGGGCCGAGATAAGAACCCTTCATTGAATCGGTGGGTGAAACTGTTCTTGGCTGTTCAAAATATATGTAATGAACTGCAAGTGCAGCACCCAAAGCACCACCTGCATCGCCGGCGGCAGGTTGTATGTATATGTTGTCGAACTTTTTTGTAGGAACTAATTTCCCATTAGCAACGCAGTTAAGTGCAACTCCACCTGCCAGACATAGGTTTTTAGAATTCGTTAACCGCATGGCTGTTTCCGCCATCAGCAAAACAATTTCTTCGGTTACATATTGAATGGCATAAGCTAAATCGCAATGGTGTTGTTCCAGTTCTGCTTCTGATTCTCTTCTTTTGAATCCGAAAAGTTTTTCAAACTTATCGTCATAAACCATTCGTAAACCGGTGGCGTATTGAAAATATTTCTGATTCAGTTGAATGGAGCCATCCGGTTTTATATCAACCAGATTTTCTTTAATGATTTTTATAAAATTTTTTGTGCGCTCAGCATCAGGATTTCCATAAGGTGCTAATCCCATTAATTTATATTCACCGGAATTTACAACGAACCCTATGTAGTAAGTAAAAGCAGAATACAATAAACCAACCGAGTGAGGGAATCGCAACTCCTTGAGAATTTTCAGTTGATTGTTTTTCCCATGAGCAATGGAGGCGGTTGTCCATTCACCTACTCCATCAATTGTAAGAACTGCTGATTCGATAAACGGCGATGGATAAAAAGCACTTGCAGCATGTGATAAGTGGTGTTCGGGAAATAAGAGTTTTAATTTTTTAGAGTCATAAGCTTCAATTTTCTTCAGCTCATCTTTAATTATTTTTTTGATAAACATTTTCTCCTTCACCCACACCGGAATTGATAACAAAAATGATTTCAATCCATGTGGTGAATAATTATAATAAGTTTCAAGAAGCCGCTCAAATTTTAAAAGTGGTTTATCATAAAAAACAACGGCATCCAATTCATCTATTGAAAGTCCTGCATATTCCAAACAATATTTAACAGCATTGACCGGAAAATCAGGGGTATGTTTTTTTCTGGTAAATCTTTCTTCCTGAGCAGCCGCAATAATTTCACCATTCACAACAAGGGCAGCTGCTGAATCGTGATAAAATGCGGAGATGCCTAATATTTTCATGAAAGCTGAAATAGTTTTTTAGCTCCAACAAATATGATGGAACATGGCACAGTTCCAAAACGGTAATTAATATTTGAGGTAATTTTTTACTTAAAAATTTTTATCGGGTTGTTTTTTACCTTGCACCAACAATTTATTTATCAGTTGAAATTTTTCCATTCTGAATTTTTTAATGAGGATAACCTGGTTGTACTAATTGTTGCAGCTGTTTCTTTGGTTTTACTTGTTGCTTTTCAATCTGAAATGCATGCCGGCGATTCGTTAAGTTTTGCATACGACATAAGTATCGGGCAAAAAATGGCTCACCCGCATCATTTACTTTTCTCTCCCATTGTTTGGCTATTGTTTAAAGCCGGAAGTTTATTCAGTCATAATTTTACGGCATTGGCTGCAGCCAAAATTCATAACATTTCCTGGGGAGTAACCGGAATTATTGTTGCTTTTTTTATCGGAAAAAAATTATTTGCCAATCGTTTTCCCGCATTATTGCTTAGTCTGTTAATACTTGTTTCGCTTCAGTTTGTCATTTTTTCAAGTTCATGTGAAGTTTATATACCAGGCATGGTTTGCCTGATGGTGGTTTTTTATTTGTGCATTCCTGATTCAAAGGATGATACACGACAGGGAAATTATCGGGTCATCTTTTTTCTTTCTCTTGCCATTTTATACAACCAGCCTTCCATACTTATTGTACCGGCATTAATCATTTACAATTTCACTCAAAAATCCGGATGGAAAAAAAACAAACCGATTTTCATTGCCGGACTGTTTGTCTTATTTATTTATATCATCACCTTCATCCTCCAGGAAAATTCTGTTTCACCGAAAAAATTTATAGAATTTGTTTTTGCTTACCTGGTTGGTGGCGAAAAAGGCTGGGGCGTTGTATCTAATATCAGCTTCAATGGATTTCTGACTCTGCTTCACAGTCAACTTTCCGTTATAATGAATATTGAAAACGATATTTATCATTCACGGGTGTTTTTGTTTGGTTTTGTATTTTTAATTGCTATTTGCGGGCATTTATTTCAATATTATAAAAAAGCAGATTTTTATCATGAGCGATTGCTATTGGTTTTATGGATTTCAGGTTACGAGCTTTTTATTTTTTGGTGGACACCCGGTTACGAATTACTCATACCAATGATATTTCCTGTGTTGTTATTATTTGTATGGATGATTGCCGATTTCATGAAAATGATTTTAGAAAAAATAAAAAATCAGCGACTGAAAATTATTTCACTTACTGGGTTGATGCTGATTTGTTCAGCGGTACTTGGAAAAGTCTGGATGAAAAATTATCCGGTATTGAAGCAATATCACGAAGGGCCGGACCCTTCTAAACTTGAAGCTGACTGGGACTGGAAAAATCTTGAACCGAATTATCAGATTATTCAGGGATATGGGCCGCAGATTGGATTATTATATTATCACCATTTCACTGAAACCATTGAGGTCGATCGATTACTTGCGTCTTTCTATTTTAATGAACCAATACCTGATTATTTAAAATTGAAACCCGGATATGGATGCATTGTTCCAAATTGGTTTTTAAATCCGTGGTATGAAAACAACGGAACATCGGGCATGAACCAACCTGAAGAATGGATGAATTACTTCAACTATTTATTTGATTATCATAAAATAAATGGCAGCGATTCTGTTGGTATGAATCAGTTCACCATCATTGTTCCGAAAACAAAGGAGCAATTAGTATTGATTAAAATTTCTCCATTTCAAAAGGTTTATCCTACTATACAAGCGTTTATGCAACATCTGGATTCGGCTTTTATAGCACTCAAATTAGATACTCAGCCAACTTACAGTAATATATTGTTGAAGCAATCTGAACTAAAATAATCAGCATTAATCTGCTGGTCTATGTATCAAATTTTATTTTAAATTCCCCATTAAATAAATTTGAAATTTTATAAAAGTAAAGAAGGATAATTTTTATCATTTGATATTTAAATAAAACTTCCCTTTTTTGCATTGAATCATTTTTGATGCCTGCATTAATTCAATTCTACTTCTCTATTTTCGCACCGCAATTTCACCAACTACAATGAGCAAGCAGGAACACATAACACTTTCGTCAGATTCAATAGAGAAGCAAACCATTACTCTCAACATCGGACCAACTCATCCTGCAACTCATGGCGTGTTTCAAAATATTGTTGAAATAGATGGAGAAAGAATAGTCAGCGGCGATTCAACCATCGGATATATACACCGTGCGTTTGAAAAAATTGCCGAACATCGTCCGTTTTATCAGGTAACACCACTAACCGACCGATTAAATTACTGCAGCTCACCAATCAATAACATGGGCTGGCACATGACCGTTGAAAAATTGCTGGGAGTGCAGGTTCCGAAGCGTGCGCAATACCTGCGTGTTATAATTATGGAACTCGCACGCATTGCCGATCACATAGTTTGCAACAGTGTTATTGGCGTTGACACCGGCGCACTCACAGGTTTCACATATGTGATTCAGTGGCGCGAAAAAATTTATGAGATATGGGAAGAAGTTTGTGGTGCTCGACTCACAACAAACATTGGTAGAGTAGGAGGAATGGAGCGCGACTTCAATGATATTGCTTTTAAAAAACTCGAAACATTTCTGAAAGATTTTCCGAAAGGGTGGACTGAGTTTGAAAATTTATTAACGCGCAACAGAATATTTATGGATCGTACACGCACGGTTCCAACCACACCTGAGTTTGCTTTACAATATGGTTTCACAGGGCCAAACCTTCGTGCCACAGGTGTTGATTATGATGTTCGCGTCATGAGTCCATACAGTAGTTACGAAGATTTTGATTTCAATATTCCCGTTGGAACCAAGGGCGATACTTACGATCGGTTTCAGGTTCGCAATCAGGAAATACGCGAGAGCTTAAAAATCATTCGTCAGGCGTTGGATAAATTACCTGCCGGTCCTTATCATGCCGATGCACCGCAATTTTATTTACCGCCGAAAGAAGAAGTTTATAATAACATGGAAGCGCTCATCTATCATTTCAAAATTGTGATGGGTGAAATTGATGCACCAAAAGGAGAAGTGTATCATTCGGTTGAGGGAGGCAATGGTGAGTTGGGATTTTATTTAATCAGCGATGGTGGCCGTGCCGCTTACCGTTTGCATTTCCGTCGCCCGTGTTTTATTTATTATCAGGCATTTACTGAAATGGTAAAGGGTTGCCTGCTCTCTGATGCAATTGTTGCCATGAGTAGCTTGAATATTATTGCAGGTGAGTTGGATGCTTAAATTTGATATGATGATTTGGAGATTTGATAATTTGATGATGAAGTTCGTAAGCAATAGTTTTTTGATTTTTAATATTTAATTTTTGATTTAATAAAATGCTTGCAGTAAAAACAAACAAACCGGTCGAGCTCACTGAAGAAATTCAGAACCAGATTCGTGGCGTGATGGAACAATATCCCGAAGGAAAAAGTAAATCAGCCTTGTTGCCGGTGTTACACATTGTGCAGAATGAAAATGAAGGATGGCTGAGTGTGGAGGCAATGGATAAAGTTGCAGAGATGATGAACCTTCGACCGATAGAAGTTTATGAAGTTGCTTCCTTTTATTCCATGTGCAATTTGAAACCGGTTGGAAAATTCCTGTTGGAAGTTTGTCACACCGGCCCTTGTGCCATTATGAAAGGAGAGTGGTTGGTTGATTACCTGAAAAAGAAATTGAAAATAAATGTTGGCGAAACAACTGCTGATGGAGTGTTCACTTTAAAAACTGTTGAATGCCTCGGTGCGTGTGGTTATGCGCCCATGATGCAAATCGGAGAATATTATTACGAGCATTTAACCTCAGAAGAAAAAGTTGATAAGTTGCTGGATGATTTTAGAATGAAAAATATTGGGAATAATTAAATCCTTTCAAAATTTCCATTTTCAATCCATCCTACTTTACCATCATCCAACCTGATTTTATTCCAGTTGCCAACTTTATCGAGTAGGTGTAATTTGGTTCCTTCATGGATCAGAAATAAATCGTTTGAATCTGCATCAGGGGCGCTTTTCACATTTACACTTGAAACCATCAGTACTGCATCTTTTGAATTCTGTTCCATATTTTTCTGATGAATGGCAAGTGCTAAAAAAATAATTGATGAGACAAGAAACAGAAATGTCAGCAGATTCGAAATGCGATTTCTTCCAATGAAAAAAGAAATGGTAAAAACAAGAATGGAAAGCCAGATGGCAATCATCGAATAAATTCCCCAGCCGTTTGAAGTATTGAACGAAATAAAATTGTTCCACCAATTGATTACTGCAAGTTGCTGAATGGGTTGAATTTTATCTACACAATTGTATTGAGCTAAAATTAAATTGTGTTGTATGTCATCATCATTCGGCGAAAGTTTAAGTGCGCGCTCATAAGCCAAAACAGATTTCCCAACTGCATTTAATTTGTAATAACAATTCCCCAGATTGTAAAACACTTCAGCATTCTTGTATCCCTGTGAAATAATTTTTTCGTACTCGCCAACTGCTTTATCAAACTGATTTGATTTGTAAAACTCATTTGCTGATTTATAAAGTTGATCTGTTGACTGGGCATTTGCAATTGAAAATAAATTGCATGCAATGAAATATATAATTGAAGAAACAAATCCGATGAGACCTTTGGGAAGAATAAAGTCTCTCCCCCTGGGGGAGAGACTTAGAGTGGGGCTATTTAATTTCATCTTCAAGGTCTGCAATTAAATTCAGTGCGGTGGTGTAATTATTTTTCATTTCCGAATCGTCACTTGATGGTGAATAGAGTGATAATTCACAAGTGCTGATGAGTTGCTGCAATTTCAAAATGGTTTCTGCTTTCACATTCTTGGCTAATAATTTCTCCTCTGCATTTTCTTTTGAAAGTTCAGCCATATCAATATTTAACTTGTGACTGATGTATCCCCACATTGCTTTTGATACTTCATCGTAAAAATTCTTTTTGTCATGATGTGTTAAATGTTTTTCTGCAACACTCAATCTTTTCTTCGCCAGCTTCATTGCTTTTCTTCGCTTGCTTCCAACAATATCAGCAGCTAATTTTTCATTTCGTTTCTTGAAGGTTATCAATCCAATGAAAGCAAAAAACGGAATGGAATACAAGGCGATAAATCCCATGGAACCGAAAAATGAATTTTCATTTTTATTAAAATCGGGGAAAGAAGTATTAATGTAACGAATGTCTTCGCCAAGAATGGAAACATCCTGTTGATTATTTATTGAAGTGGAATTTCCATTGCTGTTTTTCGATGGCTCACCTGTAACCTTCAATGGAAATTCCGGTGATGAAATGGTGAAATATTTTCCCTGCGCAGGATCAAAATAAGAAAAGGATTGACTACTGATTTTAAAATCGCCGGGCAAACGAGGCACAATTAAAAAATCATATTGCTTCGAACCGCTGATTCCTGATTCACTATTGATTATGTTTTCTTTCAACTTGGGGTCATACATTTCAAAACCATTTGGCAATTCAAATTTTGGTGCTTCAATCAGATTCAGATTTCCTTCCCCTGAAATTTTTATGGTATAAGTTACTGCGTCATCAGTCTTTGCTTCTTTGTTTGATAGGGATGTGGCGAAATTGAATTGACCAACTGCACCGGCAAAGTCCTTTGGTTTTTCATTTTCTGGTAATGATTTAACATATACTGTTACTGCATTTGTTTTTAAACTCAGTGGAACATTGTGTTGCTGACCGAAACCAAAAAAACCTCCTTTTGATTGAGTTACTACCTGCGCCACGGTTGAAACCTCCGCCGATGAAATGGTTAATGTGCCAGATCGCTGCGGATATAAATTGTATTTCAAAACATCCATTACATAAAACTGCTTGCCGTTTATATTCTCAATGGTTTGTTTTCGTTTTGGATCGAGTTCTACTTCTTTATTCCAGAAGCCTTCCATTGATGGCGACTTACTTAAATTAAATCCAGAGAGGTTTTGCCGGAAATAAAGCTTGTATGTAGCTGTCAGCATTTCACCCTGATAAACTGAATTTTTACTCAGCACCACTTTGACAAATACATCATCCTTGATTTGCTTTTTTAAATCATCAATAGATGTTTGCGATTCCTGTTGTTGACCTGAGCCAAATGGATCGTTAAAGAATGGATCATTAAAAGGGTCGTTTTGATTTTGTTGTTTTTGTTTTTGCGCTGAAGGAGGTGTTACTGTAATAGTGACTTCATTCGAATACAATATTGTTCCTCCTGCATTAATACTTGCCTTGCCGATTTTAAATGATCCTTGCTTTTTTGGTCGAAGAACATAAGTGTAAGTTTCGGATTGCGATACATTACCATTCATAATGGTTGTGCTGGACGATGTACTTGGACCACCCACAATTGTGAAATCATTTATTGAAGGCAATTGCAGATTTTTTCCCTTACTGTTTTGCAAAGTAAAACTCAAATTGAAATTCTGATTTTCAGGAATTGAACTTGTCGCTGTTGCTGAAAATTTTGTTTGAGCAATAACCGTATTCCAATTAAAAATTGCCGCAATAAATAACAGTAGATAAATACATGATGTACTTCGGAACATTTCAGAGTTTAAAAGCAGGCTTCTCCTAAGCATTTTTATTAAATCTTGATTTTCATTTTTAAAAGGCTTAAACTTTTTTAGTATCAATTATAAAATGGTTGTCAATTTCTTTTTGTTGTTTTTTTCTGTAGTCCGAATCCTTTCGTTGTTTACTTCTCTTATAAGTTGATTTCGTTACTGTAATTTCAATTGAATTTGAATTCAGTTGAATGCCATTAACTGTACTTGTGGCAGCGGGAATAGTTAAAACTCCTTTTTTGATCGGATGCAATAAATAGATGCGTGATTCATATTGAGTAGTAACACCATTAATAATTTGTGTGGTTGTCTCAATTATGGGTGAACCTATAATTTCAAAATCATCATTTGATAAAAAAGTAAACTCATTGGATAAGCCATTTTCCAATGAAAATTTAATTTTGAAATTCTGATTTTGAGGAACCGTATTTGGAGCTGATGCAGTGAATTTTACCTGTGCATATGCAACATGATAATTGAAAAATGCATCAATGAAAATAAGGGCAGAAATGCAAATTGCATTTTGAAAATATTGATTGAAATAATTTGCCCTGCTTTTTCTTTTCATTTTTTTAATGAATCTTTTCAATTCACAATTCCACCTTTCCACTCACCCCTCGCTCTCGTCCCTTTCTGTCTACCAGTCTTTTTTAACTTTAATCCTAACTCCCTTCATTTGTTTTTGCTGCATCTTCTGATTTGTTTTTTGCTCTTCATTTTGCAAAGCCTTTAATAATTTGTCTGCTTCTTCTTTTGTCAGTTTTGGTTTTTCACCTTGTTGCTGCTTGTCTTTTTGTTCCTGATCTTTTTGTTGTTGCTGATCTTGCTTCTCATCTTTTTGCTGATCCTTATTGTCATTGTTTTGTTGTTTTTCGTCTTTCGAATCCTTCTCGTCCTTTTTATCTTTTTGATCTTTATTATCCTGACCGCCTCCACCTTTATTCTGCCTAAGCTTTTCATTTGCATAGGCAAGATTATACTTTGTATCGGCATCAACAGGATTGATTTTTAAAGCACTCTTGTAAGCTTTTACAGCTTCTTCATATTTTTTTTCCTGCATAAATGAATTTCCGAGATTGTGATACGCTTTTGCTTTCACTTCATCATTAGAATTCGTTTGTGCTGAAAGTTGAAATTGTTTTCCTGCATCTTCATATCGTTTCTGTTTGTAAATGGCATCGCCCACATTGAAAGTTGCTTCCTCCATGTTGTTCTTAATGTCCAACGCTTTTTTGTAACTCGCTTCAGCATCGGCAAATTTTTCGTTCTGAAATTCTTTATTGCCATTGCGTGTTACCACTTTTTCTTTTTGAGTGGAAAAAGAAAATTGTGCAGAAGCAAATTGAAAATTAAAAACACACAACATCAATATAAAACCAATAGGAGAGACGATGAGTTTTTTTAAAATGGATTTTGGAATTTTCATTTATTAAAATTTTATTGAGAACTTACTTTTCCGTTCACTTAACCACCATTCTGCAAATAAAAGAATTGCAGCAATGCCAAGACACCACTGAAACTGATCAGCAAAATCAGTGAAAATCATTTCTTCAAATTGTTTCGTACTTATTCCTTTCAATTCTTTCATTAACACCTCCACTTCATCACCACCACTTCCAAGCATAAAAAATTTTCCGTTTCCTTTCGCAGCAATTTCTTTCAGCATTTGTTGATTCAGTTTTGAAAGCACAATGTTTCCATCTTCATCTCGTTTGAAATCACTTTCCATTGGAATAGGTGAACCGTTTTCAGAACCAACACCGAGTGTATAAATTTTTGTTCCCTGCTTTACCGCATCCGATATTTTTTCATCCACTCCCCCTTCGTTGTCTTCACCATCAGTAATAATTATTAATGCTTTGTGCTCCTTGTCGCCTTCCGGAAATCCCTGATTGGCCAGTTCAATTGCTTCTGCAATATTGGTTCCTTGTGATGGAACCATGTTGGTATTTATTGTATGCAAATACATTCTGGCCGCGCTGTAATCAACCGTAAGAGGCATTTGCATGTATGCTTTACCTGCAAACACAATCATTCCTAATCGGTCATTGTTAAGTTGGTCAATAAAATTGGAAATAAAATTTTTCGCTCTGTCCAACCGGCTTGGTTTTACATCATCACTCATCATAGAGTTGGAAACATCCAATGCAATCATCACATCTATACCTTGCCGTTTTACTAACTCCTGCTTGGTTCCGATTTGCGGATTTGCAAAGCCGAGAACAATAAAAATGTATGCAAGCGAAAGCAAAATAAATTTCGTCACATGTTTTCTATTTGAGAAATCGGGAATGAGTTGTAACACCAATGAAGTATTTCCAAATTTCCGGATTGCATTTTTTCTCCATAGGAAAAAGAAAATAAATAATCCTGCAATCGGAATTACCGCGAACAGCGGCCACAAATATTCTATGTGTTCAAACCGAAACATCTATGGAGCGCTTTTTAAAATGGTGTAACGAAGTAAAACATCCAGCAATAAAAAAATTCCGGCGAAGAAAGCGAAGGCATAAAATTTTTCAGTCTTCCTCTCAAATGCACTCACTTCAATTTTTGTCTTCTCTAATTTATCAATCTGATTATAAATTTCTTTCAGCTTTTTATTATTCGTTGCTCGAAAATATTGCCCTCCGGTTTTCTTCGCAATATCAGTGAGTAACGATTCATCAATCTGCACATCAGCTAAATCATAAATCAATTGACCATCAGGAGTCATTGCAACCGGAGTCATAGCTTTTCCGTTGGTGCCGATTCCGATTGTGTAAACACGAACTTTGTATTGCATGGCAATATCACACGCAGTAAGAGGGTCAATTAATCCTTTGTTGTTCACACCATCAGTCATCAGAATTACCACTTTACTTTTAGCCTGACTTTCTTTCAATCGTTGCACAGCAGTAGCGAGTCCCATTCCGATAGCAGTTCCATCTTCTAATAAACCGTTTTTTACCAATGACAATTGATTCTTCAAAATCGTGTGGTCAATGGTTACAGGACATTGAGTAAAACTTTCACCTGAGAAAACAACCATCCCGATTCTGTCGTGGAGTCGTTCATCGATAAAAGCCATCGCTTCTTTTTTTGAAGCTTCCAATCTGTTGGGCGAAAAATCCTTAGCGAGCATGGAAGCTGATAAGTCCATAGCGAGTACAATATCAATTCCTTCAGTGGTCATTTTCTCTTCATCGAAAGATGTTTGAGGTCGGGCAATGGAAATGAGCAATAAAATAATTGTGAGCAGACGCAGCACAGGAAGAAATTTTTTCAGCGTTGCTTTTAGTGGATTTCCAAAACCGGAAAATGATTTTGTAGAAGAAAGTTTAAGTGAAGAATAATTTTTCTTCGAGAGAAAATACCACCAAACAATTGAAAGCAGTATCACAACTGGAATGAGCCATAGAACCCAGTTGTCGGCGAAGGTGATATGTGATAGATTTCTAAACATCATTTTTCTGTTCCGTCTTTATCTCTGCTTGTTCTGTTAAATCAATAAACCTGAATCCATTTTCCATTGCTTTAATATTTATATCAGGAAGGGGAGTCATCTTTGCAAACTTCACGAGGTCGGCCTGTTCTAAAATCATCATCAATTTCCCTTTAGCTTCTTCAGAAATACTATAAGAAGAAATATTATCAATGATTTCTTCTGTGGTTGATTCCAATGCAAACCAGTTATAACGATATTCGAGATACAATCGGAGAATATCAGAGAGCCGACTGTAATAAATTTTTATTTCATCGTGCTGCCAGCGTTTTTCTTCTTCCAGAATTTTTAATTCTTTTCTAGCCCAGATGTGCGCAGGCTCTTTTGGTTTTGGCCGTTCAACAACAATTGGTTTCTTCTTTTTACTTCTCCTGAAAAAATAAATTGCTGCGATAATCAGCAGTAGCAAAACTATTCCTCCAACTATGTAGGGAATAAATTCATTCCACGAATACGGAACATCAAGCGGTGCCTTGATTGGTTTGATTGCTTTAGTTGTATCAACTGCAACAGTTGTCACCCTGACAAAAACATAATCAGATAATACTGTGTCAATCGTTCCGCTTTTATTCTTTGAAAGAATCACTAACGGACCAGCGCGAAAATTCCCTGAATCATAAGCAGAGACAGTAAAGATTTGAGAAAATGTTTTTGTATCCCCACTGATAGTTGTGTCAATTTTTGAATACTTCACTAACTCCATATTTCCAACTGTATCAAATATCGAAGGCATTATTACATTTTCTTCCTTTGGAAATTTGACAGTCAGTTTTACATTCAGAAAATCACCAATGACTATGTGAGTCGAATCCGCTTTTAATGCGGCTGAAATATTTTGAGCGAATAATTTTTGAGAACTATTCAATAGAATTAATGAAATAAAAAAAAGCAATAGCGATTTTAAAAACGGCAGAACCATCTTTTCACTTTTCACTTTTATCTTATCACTTTTCCTTTTCTTCATCTCCGCAATTCTCTTTGCTTAAACATATTCATCAATGCAACAACATAGCTGTCTTCGGTTTTAATGGATTCCAATTGGGAACCGCTTTTGCCGAAAATATCTTTCACCATTCTGAAATTCAATAGGAAATCCTTCGCATATTTTTCACGCAAACTTTTATTGGAAGTATCAATCCAGAATTCTTTTTGTGTTTCTGAATCTATAAATCTTACCAGGCCTGCATTCGGAAGTTGAGCATCGCGTTCATCATAAATGTGCAACCCTATCAGGTCGTGCTTTCTCCCAACAATGCTCACAGAGTTTTTTAAATCCTTCAGATTATTTCCATCAGGATTCGGATTCAGGAAATCTGAAATCAAAAAAGTGATTGCTTTTTTCTTCACCACATTATTCAGGTACTTCAATGCTTCAACTACATTGGTTCCTGATTTCTTTGGATGAAAATCATAAATCTCTGAGATGATTCTCAGGATATGTGTCTTTCCTTTTTTCGGAGGAATAAATTTTTCCACTTCGCTGCTGAAAAAAATAACTCCTACTTTATCATTGTTTGTAATGGCAGAAAACGCAAGAATGCCACTTATCTCTGCGATAATGTGATTCTTAAATTCATTTTGGGTTCCGAAGAAAGATGACTGACTCACATCAATCAATAACATCATGGTGAGTTCGCGTTCTTCTTCAAAAACTTTTACAAATGGCCTGCTGTTTCTCGCGGTCACATTCCAGTCAATGGTTCGAACATCATCACCATATTGATACTCGCGCACTTCGCTGAACGAAATCCCTCTTCCCTTAAATGCAGAATGATAACTGCCTGAAAAAATCTGGTTTGATAATTTCCGGGTTTTGATTTCGATGCGGCGAAGCTTTTTTCGTTTTTCTTCTACCATGTTTGGGACGAGCGCGAGGGACAAGTGACGAGGGGAAATACAGACTGCGCCAAGGGACAAGGACGAAAGACGAGGGGAAAGTGGTATGTCAACTCCATTTATTTTTTCTTGTTTTTGTTTTCGAGTGTTTCAATGCTCTTTGTAATCATCGCAATGATTTCATCAAGAAGATTTGTTCTTTCAAGAATCGTTTTTTCAGATAAAAGTTTTGAGCATCTGTTGTATCTTCCTTTTGATTCACGCGCCGAGCCTCGTGATATTCTTAGAAAATGCGGATACTCTTTTCCAAATCCTCTACCATATCCTTCTTCAATGTTTGCTGAAATAGAATCAACAGAACGAACTAATTGTCGAGCTAATTCTTTTCCCCTGAAATCCTGAAATAATATTTCACTATCACTCCAATACATATCCCAGAGTTGCAAAGATTTTTGATAAAAAATTACTTTATCCAAAGAGTCATTCATAAAGTGTATTGATTTATTTTAATGGAAGTCAGTATTTCCCTTTCCTCTTGTCCCTCGCTCTCGTCCCTCTATATTATGGCACTTCCACAGCATTCAGAATATCGCTGATCACTTCTTCGGGTGTGACATTTTCTGCCTCTGCTTCATAAGTCAATCCTATCCGATGTCGCATTACATCGTAACAAATAGCACGAACATCTTCAGGAATCACATACCCTCGATGCTTTATAAATGCATAAGCTTTAGCAGCAACTGCGAGATTAATACTTGCTCTTGGAGAACCACCGTAACTGATAAGTGGTTTCAGTTTATTGAGTTTGTAATCTTCGGGTTTGCGCGATGCAAAAACTATATCGAGAATGTATCGCTCAATTTTTTCGTCCATATAAATATCGCGAACGGTTTTACGGGCGCGCAAAATTTCTTCTCTTGTGGCAACCGGATTAATGGTCTTATCAACCATCTGCATATTCTGCCGGATGATTAATTGTTCTTCATCTTTTTTCGGATAACTGATTACTGCTTTTAACATAAACCGGTCAACCTGGGCTTCAGGTAAAGGATAAGTTCCTTCCTGTTCAATCGGATTTTGAGTTGCTAAGACAAGAAAAGGTTCTTCCAATAAAAAAGTTTTATCGCCGATTGTAACTTGCTTTTCCTGCATGGCCTCGAGCAACGCTGATTGAACTTTAGCAGGTGCACGGTTAATTTCATCCGCAAGTATAAAATTGGCGAATATTGGTCCTTTCTTTACTGCAAAATCATTTTCCTTTTGACTGTAAATCATGGTTCCAATTAAATCAGCCGGTAATAAATCGGGAGTAAATTGTATGCGCGAAAACTTTGCATGAATAGCTGCGGCCAATGATTTAATGGCTAAGGTTTTTGCCAGACCCGGAACACCTTCTAAAAGAATATGTCCACCGGAAAGCAAGGCGAGCATCAATCGTTCAATCATGTATTTCTGACCGACAATGGTTTTTCCAAGTTCCATATTCAGTAAATCAATAAAAGCACTTTCTTGTTTTATACGCTCGTTTAATGCGCTGATATCAATTGAAGAAGAAGTGGTAAGAGGGGGAAGGATGTTTTCTGTAGTTGGTTCCATAAAAAAATTTGCGCTGCGATTTACAAAAATAATACCACTGTAGTAGAATAAATATTTCTTACAATAAATTTATTGCAATTTGCGAAACAGTTTAATGATATTGAATTGGAAGCTACCTTAAAACAAAAGTGATAGAATATATTTTACGATTAATCATTGATCAAATTACCACATATAGAACTATGTTCAGCATCAATGCCAAAGAATTTTAATAATTGAAAATGCACGCTTTCGTTTTCTTTTTATTGAGAAGCTAGAAATAAATAACAATTTCATAAAAATAAAAAACTCAAAAGCCTCTCTAAATATTAATGTATTGGCGTAGTGAATTTAACAGGAGGTTCTGCAAATAAAGATTCATTCAAAACATTCCCCAGACAATTACAGGAAATAGTCCATATGTATTCAGTACCTGGAGTTAAATCAGAAATTCGTACTGAATTAACATAACCGCTTTTAACTGATACCGCTATCCATTTAGAATTTTGATTTTTCGATTTATATCGGATAGTAAACTTCACGCTATTTAACGGACCAGTCCAATGCAGAACTGCTGAAACGGAAGAAATGCTATCAACAAATAATTTATTTGGGGTCTGACATGGAAAATCAGTATTTAAAATTATTTTTTCTGACCAATCCGATGAATCTGATAAATCACTATTACAATAGGTAAGCATTTGTAATTCATATTCAGAATTTGGTTTGAGATTTGAAATTTTTGCTACTGTATCCTTCCCCATTACCATCATGGTTATCCAATCAGAACTGCCCGTAATTCTCCCACGAATGTTATAAGCCATTGCACCATTTACTTTTTTCCAAACTACCCGTGCATAATTACTACCAACTGCAGTACAATGAATATTTTGCGGATGATCACATAACTTTTGTGCATTTGATCTTTGAACAAAAAAGCATAACGAAAATAAAAATGACAGAAAAACAGGACTGTGCTTTTGCATTTAATTTATTTGGTTTTAAATTTTAAAAAAGGTTTATATAAATCTGAAATTCCACGATTGCGATCAATACAAATTGAACGAACAGAAATTTCATATTCTGTATTTGGCTGTAACATTTTTATTTCAACTTTCGGGTTGAAACTAGCATCTACGATTATACTATTCCATTCACCAACATTTCTTTTTTCTATTGAGTAAAACAACTTGAATTTTTTTGAATCAAAAGTCGGAAGCCACTTAATTACTGCTGAATTGGAATCAACACTTTCAACCCAGATTTTTTTTGGAAATTCGCATTTACAAAAATGTGTTAAAGTATCCGGCATTGAAAAATCAGATGTGTCATTAATTTTATAACTACACATTATTCCCATTTGAACAATATAATCTTTAGTTGTTTTTAAATCAGGAATTTCAATTAAAGTATCAGGTGAATTCACCATAAAATATTGCCAAACCGAATCTCCGGGGCTTTTAATTCTCGCCCTGTATGCATAAGCTCCTTTTATTGAATTGCATACAACAGTTATTCTTTTGAAATCAAATTGCTTTACAGCACAAAATTTTGGCCCTACACAATTTGATTGCGAAAAGACTTCAGAAAATGAAAAAATCATTGCAACCGTGATTACTAAAAATAATATCGAATTTATTCTGGCTAATGGTATCATCAGTGAAACACTACTAATTTTTGTGTATAGTTGATTTTTTCACCTTTTATATTAACCCAGTAGCAACCCGACGAAATATTATTTAGTTGAAATGATTCAATTGAATTTCCATTCGGTATTTTAATTTCTTCAAATCGAATTTGCTGTCCAAGCCCGTTGAATAAAATTATTTGTACATTTTCTTTGTTATAAAAGTTAATGAATGAAATATGGAATACTTCATCTGCCGGATTTGGTGATACAGAAACCTGAATGGATTGATAATTTAAATCATTGATGCCAACATAATTAAACGGAATTGATGTTGAACTGCATTCGTTACTATCACTGACCTCAACGGAATAATTTCCAGCCGTTACAATAATTATTTGTTGAAATATTGCTCCTGAAATTTCAACCCCATTCAAATACCATTGATAACTTAAAGCCGGGGTTGATGTCAAAATATTTCCGGATGGTGTTATTACAGGTGAATTCGGAAATGCATTTACTGTAATAGAATTACTGATTAATAAAGTATCGCTGCCTGTAGTATTTGTGCTTATTAAAATAACATCATACACCCCTGGCTGGTCATAACACACTGTTGGATTTTGCAACACTGATGATCCAATGGTTGAGCCGGGCAACATCCATTGCCATGAAATTGGTTGATTAGTTGAGGAATCAGAAAATGAAATACAATCAGTTTGACAAATTGAATGATCACTTTGATAAAATAGAGCAAGTGGGCGTGCAATAAACGAATAGGCAATTAATGAAGATTGCGAACAGCCGTTTATATTTTCACAAGACACTGAGTAGTTTCCCGAAGCTCCTGCCACATAAAAATAATTGGTTGCTCCGGAAATTGAATTGCCATTTAATGACCATTGATATTGAATCATACCAACCTGAGTAAATAATGTGTCGTATTGCTGTGTGATTACTGATGAAGGCAATGAATTAACCACAATCAGCTGACTAAGAACCAAAGTATCATAGCCATATGAATTGCCTGTAATTAATTGCACATTATAAATTCCAGGCTGACTATAACAAACAGCAGGATTCATTTGATTAGAAGTTGAAGGATTCCCCCCTTGAAAAATCCAATTCCAAATCAGCGGTTGATTGGTTGAATTATCATAAAACGAAATACAGGTATTCTGACAAATCGTATTATTTGAATAACTGAAATTTGAAACCGGTATAAAATTTTGAGCATTAAAATAAACAGGAATAGCAAATGAAGAGCAGCCTAGATTATTAAATACTGCAACTGTGTAATTTCCGGATTGTGTTGCCTGATAACTTTGGTTAATAGCGCCTGTTATTGGTGCACCGTTAAAGTACCATTGATAACTATAAAAAATGGTATTACAGAATAACAAATTACCAAGAATTGAAAATGCAGGTGTGGTAATCGCAGGTATAACATTGAAATTAATCTGCTGTGAAAAATTTACACCACATGGAGAATTAATTGCGCAATAATAATTTCCCTGCTGCGAAACGATATACTGAAAGTTGGTTGATCCTGAAATCTGAATTCCATTTTTAAACCATTGATAAGTGAAAGCAATATTATTCTGAACAGTCAATATTTCTGTTTGACCATTGCAAATAATAGTATCACCTGTAGAATAAATTGAGGAAGATGGAAATGGTATGACTACTATTTGTAAATTAGTTGAAACCGCATTGCCACAAAAATTTGTAACCGCACACTGATACTGCCCCTGCACCTGGGCAGAATAAAATGAATTGGTTGCTCCTGTTATTTCAAGTCCGTTAAATCGCCATTGATAAGCGTACGCGTTTGTTGCTGCTGCTGTCAATAAAGTGGAATCACCTGCGCAAATTGTATCGTTGCCTGAAAATAAAACCGGGATGGAGGGAGAAGGTGGTCCCTGCGAAATAATAAAAGAACCGGTTGTATCATTTAAACAACTTGATGAAATAATGCAGCTGAAATTTCCTGACTGTTGAGTTGAATAATATGAATTTGAAGCGCCGGAAATAGTTGAGTTATTTAATAACCATTGATATGAAAACCCAAAACCGTTCGGTGCTGAAAGATTAATGACAGAGGACCCGCATAAAACATTTCCCTGTGAAGATGAAATGACTAATGAAGAATTTTGAAATTGTGTGACATTAATCAAATTAGAATAAAATATTCCGCAACCCTGACTTGTAAACCTGCAAGAATAACTTCCAATATCTGTTGCATAATAAAATGCATTTGTTGCACCCGATATTGGCGCTCCGTTCGATAACCATTGATAATTCAGCTGAGCATTGTTTGCTGTATATAAATAGTTAGAATCTCCGGGACACAGGTTGGTGCCTCCGGGAGCATAAATAACATTGGATAAACTGAAAGTAGAAAGAGTCAGGTAGTTAGAAAAAATTGTTCCACATGAATTGGAAAATCTGCAGGAATAAATCCCGTTGATACTTGTGATATAAGAATTTGCAATGGCCCCGCTTACCGGATTTCCATCCTTGAACCATTGATAATTTATTCCCTGAAAATAAGGTGCGTTTAAGGTGATTGATTGACCGGGGCATATGTTCAAACTATCATTTGTAAAAATTGAATCAGGCATTTCCTGTGCTGATGTAATAATTATAGAATTTGACAAATTACCATTACAGAAATTACTGATGAAACAATTATATACTCCACCATCTGAGACAATCAAATTTTGATTGGTTGCGCCTGAAATATCAATTGAATTTAATCGCCATTGATAAACATAATCAATACCGGGACTTCCATTTAAAGTAGTGGATTGGCCATTGCACAAAGTTGAAGATCCGATATTGTTAATTGTTGAAGCGACCGGCGCATTTAAATGAATCTGAATAATATTTGAATAACTATTACCGCAGTAATGATTAATCCGAATCATATAAGATCCGCTTATAGCTGTTGAATAACTATAAGAAGTTGCTCCTGAGATTTGTGATCCGTCTTTATACCATTGATAAGTAACACCACCCGGACCATAGTTGCTGAAGCTACTCGAAATTAAAACGGAATTTCCTGTGCAACCCTGTATAATGCTATTTGAATAAATGTTAAAATTGGTAATTCCAGCAGGATAAATATAAATTGTATTTGAATTGATACCATAATTACATTGATTTATTACACGCACAAAATAATTACCATTTTGAATAATTAGAAGTGTATCAGCATTTGCATTCGGAATCACAGAACCATTTAAGTACCATTCAAAATAAACACCGCTCGGGTGATTGTTTAAAGTGAGCAGAATAGAATCTCCGGAACAAAAATAATTAGAAGTACTACTCAAGGTGCCTGCAGCTGTGAGCGGTGGAATAATTGAGGTAATTGAAATAGTATCAGAAAATATTTCCCAGCCGCATCCGCTTACAGCTTTGCAATAATAATCTCCTAATGTAGTTGCTGAAAAAGTACCGGAAGGAAACGAAGATGTAGAAACCTGAATTCCGTTTTTATAAAAATAAACATAAACACCTCCGTTAAGCGCAACACAATTCACTGTTTGAAAACTAAATTGAACAGGGCTGCAATTCACAGGAGAGCTATTTGTTAATGATATGTGAGCAATAGATGGATTATTCACATTCACAGATTTGATCCCAACAGCACATTGCGTATTAGATTGAGCAAGGTAAGTATAAGTTGAATTTACTGTTGGAGCTGAAGTTATAGTGTTTCCATTATCATCAATTACTAATGACAAAGGCATCCATGAATAATTCAGATAGGTCACCGGGCCGGTTAGTGTTATTGTATCGCCAGCACAAATAACTGATGGTCCTGTTATGTTTCCATAAAAAGAAGAACAGATGTTCAATGGATTACTACTTCTGATCATCATGTTTTTACCAACAAAATTCATATTGAAATAATAACTGCCGGTTCCGTTTTGTGGGTTAGCTATTGTTCCGGAAAACAAAATATTTCCTGAATTGTAATTTCCGTTTCCGGCCAGCAAATAATTTGTTGTACTTGTTTTTGAATAGCCCAGCTTAACAATTGAGCCAGATGGGTTTGAAAAATTCTGCCCATTAAAATCAATGGCAAAGTTTAATGGATAGTTTGATGAATAGAGGAGTGGTACTATCAGAGAATCAGAAGAGGTAACAGTTAAATTTGGAATATTTATTTTTTGAAGAAAAGCAAATCCGCCTTTAAGTGTATTTGAATAACTTGTATGATGGTAAATTGTGTCGGGCATATTTGTATCGGAGCCGGTAAAACCACTGATTAAAAAACTTTCATTATCATATGGAAGAATATTAAAACATCGGTCAGTTTTTTGATTTGTTGAATTGTTATCTTTATAACTGCCGGCTGAAAGCATGTTAAAATTTTGGTCCAACGATGCATAATAGCCGTCTTTAGTGGAGAATGAAAAGGATAAATCAAACGGAGTAACAGTTGAATATTCACCTTTGCCGCAAATAACCGGATTGTTATTTACCAATTCAATATCAATCACATTTCCGTAATTAATAATAATTGATGAATTAATATAATTTCCGGAAGCGGAATATTTTGCAACAAATCCTGATCGGGAATAAATATTTGAAAGTGTTGCAACATTCGGGTCGAATATCAGATTTTGTCCACATATACCACCGGTATATACATTTCCTGTTGAGTCAACACATAAACATCGCATTTCATCATACCATGTTGTGCCAGCAGTTTTTAACCAGGCAACATTCATAGCAGTATCCATTTTCACAACGAACGCATCATAGTATCCATGAGCAATTAATCCAATAGTTGAAATTGTAAAATTGCCAGAGTAATGTCCACACAAATAAATATTTCCATTTGCATCGGTTTTAATATTTTGAAAAACATCTTCACCTAAACCTCCATAACGATTATTGCTTAATAAATTTCCAGCGGTGTCCATTCTGAGAATACACATATCAATTGATCCGGCTGATGTCATTGTAGTACCATAATAATTGAATGTTCCGGTGAATCCTCCGGCAAGCCACAACTGATTATTTCTGATATCAGCTGAATAAATAAACGATTCATTAGAACCTGATACTTTAATCCATAGAAAATTTCCGGCTGCATTAAATTTAGCAATAAAAAATTTTCTGTTATAATAATAGTTTGTAGTAAAAATTTGATTCCCCGCTTTCAGTGTATCATAAAAATTTCCGATAACATAAATATTTCCGGTGTTATCAAATAAAATATTACGCGGTGTAATGCTGTTTCCTTTTAAGTAATTCGATCTCCATATCTCATTTCCGGCGGCGTTCATTTTAGTTAAAAATAGTCCGGCATAATAAATTGTATCGCCGGGTCCGGCAATCGCATTTTTTCCGATTCGACCAGATGTAAAAATAAAACCGCCTGCATTTCGGTTAATGCATGAACCAAACCCTTTATCACTTTCATAAACTTTTATCAGTCTGGTTAATTGCGCAGACGAAAAAGAAACAAAAAGAAAAGAGCATATAAAAAACAATAAAATTTTTTTCATTGGTCAGGGTTGAATGATTAATTGGTGAATTACCTTACTATCAGTGGTTACAATTTCAACAATAAAACAGGCCGATGCATTTTCGTGTAAAGGAATAATGCAGGTAGAATTATTATCTGGAACAAAATGCGTAAGCAATTGCCCGATGCTGTTATAAATAAAAATATTTTTTGCTTTAACACATCCGGTAATTACTAATTCGCCATCAAGCATGAAAATTTTTAGTGGTTCATGGCTGATAATTGCTTCCCCTGTAAAAACAAAAGCTGATGAAATTCCTGAACATCCGTTAATGGAAGTAACTTCTACTGTATAATTTCCAAATCCTATTGTTTGAATGATGCTGGAATTTGCTCCGGCTATAAAAATTCCATTGAAATACCATTGATAATTATAACCGGCTCCTGAATAGTTGCAATATAAATTCCCATTTGATTCTGTAACAACGGGTATCAGTGTATCTGTAACATGAATATATGAGGTAAAAGTATTTGAATTGGTTCCTGATTGATTGGATGCACTTAGGGTTACAAAATAATATCCCGTATCGGGGTAACATATTCCGAATGGGTTTTGCGAATTTGAAAAAGGTGTTGTTGCTCCTGAGAAACTCCAGTTCCATGAAGCAGGATTATTTATTGACTGATCAAAGAAATTCACACAATCACCTTTGCAAATGATTGTATCAGAAGCAGAAATATCAATTAATGGCGAGGTATAAAAAGAATATGGTGTATCGCTGAACGAACTGCATTGGTTCGGAAACAATGCCATTACATTATAAATTCCTGTTGTGTCAGGTACAAAATAATTATTGGTTGCCCCTGGGATGATAGCCAAATTATCGTTCCACTGATATCCGATGGCACCTGTGACGATGGCAAACAAAGTATCGTTTGATTGAAGGATAACAGATGGGGGAGCAGATTGAACTTGTATTAACGAGGGTACTGTAAAAGTATCGGAGCCATAAATATTGCCTGCAATTAGTGTTACATAAAAATTTCCGGGTTGATAGTAACAGACAGTCGGGTTTTGCAAATTAGATGTTGCAGGTGTCCCACCCTGAAAATTCCATTGCCACCAGGTAGGAAAATCAGTTGACAGGTCTTGAAAATCAGTACACAAACCCGGACAAACTTTAAATTCAACAACATTAAAATTTGCGTTGGGCGAAATGTTTATATTCAGAATAATCTCATTGCTATAGGCAGGGCATCCAAGTGTTCCTGTAACTACAACATTATAAATTCCACCACTTGTTACATTGTAAAATGAATCAATAGCACCCGATAGAGGATTTCCATTTTGATACCACTGATATGAATAAACTGCTCCATTGTAATTAGAAATTACACAGGTAATAACTGAGCCCGCAATTGATATTACAGGTACAGGCAATGGTGTAACTGTCACATAATTATTTATTACAAAAGTATCAGCACCGGTTGCATTAGCTGTAATTAACTCAACAGAATAACTTCCGGTTTGCTGATAACAAATTATCGGATTCGGCAATGTGCTTGTTGCCGGAGTTCCTCCTGAAAAAATCCACTGCACCGATGTTGGTTGATTAGTAGATGTATTAATAAATAAAATACAATTACCCTCGCAGATTTGTTGCAGCCCCGACATAAAAGATGATTGAGGTGAAGGGTTAAAATTTAATGTTTGTAAATTGCTTGCGGTGCATCCGAATTGATTTGTAACTATAACATTATAGCCTCCGGATTGCGACGCTACATAAAAATAATTGGTGGCTCCATTGATAGTATTTGTATTCAATGTCCATTGATATGAATTTGATCCTTGCGGAACAAACAATGTATCATGGGATTGTGTAATGCTTGCTGAAGGAATTCCAAATATTGAAATATAGTTTGGTATAGTAACCGTATCGTTTCCAAATGCATTGTGCGTGATAAGAGTTACTGAAAATAATCCGGAAATATTGTAACACACGGTTGGATTTTGTAATGAAGAAGAAGCAGGTGTTCCACCGGGAAATATCCAATGCCATGTAGATGGTGAATTTAAAGACAGATCAGTATAAGCAATACAGGAACCCTGACAAACAGAAGTATAGTTAGAAGAAAAGATTGCAGTAGGTGTGGTATTTATATTTATTGTAAGTGTATTACTGATAGAAGAACAACCATTGCCACCAAAAACTTCAACTGCATACAATCCATTTACAGTTGCGGAATAGGATTGTGAATTTGCATTGGCTATTAAAACTCCGTTCAGAAACCATTGATAATTTGTTCCTGAAACTGATGAAGATAATAAACTTCCGTTTTGATTTATTACCGGAATTGCCGGTTGTACCAGCACGGTAATACATCCTGAGCACAGATAAGTATCAGTTCCAAATTGATTTACTTCAATCAATGTAACATCAAAAACTCCTGAAGAATTAAAACAGACTGACGGCGAAAAAGCAGTTGACGAAGCAGGTGAACCACCATTGAAAATCCATTGATTGCCAATTGGTAAATTGGTTGATGTATTATTAAATTGAATACATTCTCCTGAACAGATTATATTATTTGCCAGGTTGAATGAAGCGGTAGGACTACCCAGTATCTGAATGTTAGAAAAAGTTGCACAACCAATGTATGATGTTACAAGCACCATGTAGTTTCCGCCTTGCGTTGCAAGGTAACTTTGATTTGTGGCACCGCTGATTGGATTATTATTCAAATACCATTGATAAGAGGCTCCAGTTGTTGAAGAGATCAAAGTATCATTCTGAACAATGATTTGCAGATACAACAAGAGCACATGAATGTATCCGGGATAAAAAAGCGTATCACTCCCATATGCATTGCTGATTATTAATGTGACATCAAAGTTTCCCGAGTTCGGATAACAAATATTTGCAGGAGAAGCAATAGTAGAAGTTGCAGGTGATGCTCCCTGAAAAATCCATTGATATGTAGTTGGAGTATTAAAAGTTGTGGCTGTGAATTGAATGCAATTATTCGGGCACAGGTAATTCATATTCGCACTTATTGCTTGAATAAATGCCGGTAAATTATTTACAATATAACTGAGTGTAACAGGGCATACACTCCCGGGATTTACTATAACAGTATAATTACCATTAATCAAAGGTGTAAAAGTTGAATCTGTTGCACCTGATATCTGTACATTATTTAAATACCATTGAAATGCAGCCGATGATGCACCGGTATTACATACTAAAACACCACCTGAATACGATAGCACAGGATTAACATTTTGCAACACATGAACATAGTTTGGAATTAAAAGAGTATCGGCGCCCAATGAATTTGTTGCAATTACCTGCACATCATAATAACCGGGTGTGCTGTAACATACTTGTGGATTTAATCCTGTGGCAGTTGATGGATTGCCTCCCTGAAAATTCCATTGCAAAGTACCAACAGGATACATTGAACCGGTGAAAGAAAAATTTATGCAGCTGCCAACACAAACATTTTGATTGGCAGAAAAATTTGCATTAGGTGCAGCTGATGGAGCCAGACAAATCATAAAGTAATCACTTCCGCCCTGACTGCTTTGTGTTTTATCTCCTCCTGTATTGGCGGAAGTCATATTCCCAAGTATATAAGACCCATTAGCCAATTGAGTGCAATATCCAATTTCATTGTGTCCTTGATCCAACACTGTTCTATCCCAAATCAGATTATTCGCAGTATCAAATAACAGAACCCATGCTTGTTCGCTCCCTAAATTATTTTGTGTTTTATCTCCGCTTATACTTGAATAAGAAGTTCCGGCAATCATAATATTTTTTTGATTCGTTACGAATAAATTTCCATGAGAATCATCAATTCCGATTCCACCATAAGCCCGTTGACTTATAATATTACCATTTGCATCCAATATCACATTCCAGAAATCATAAGAACTATTATGATTATCCACTGTTTTATTTCCTGAAATTCCGGAGTAACTGGCCCCTGAAATACTTATTTTATTATTGATGCATCCAACTTGCGTACTTATATCAATTGACGAACCACCTAATCTTTTTTGCCAGCTTATGTTCAGATTTTGATCGAGTTTGCATACAAGATAATCTGCACTTCCAAAAGAAGATGTTGTAATATTTCCGGAAATGGAGCTATAAGTTTGAATTCCAAAATATAAAAAACCATCTTCTGAAATATCTATGCTAAGTCCAAAATCATCCGCTGATCCTCCGATATTAGTTTGTGATAATAAATTTCCACTTGTGTCAATCTTAATAATCCAGGCATCGCTGCTGCCATAATTTGTTGAAGTTTTATTTCCACTCGGTGGTGATTCCGAAGTCCCAGTTATTATAATTTTATTATCAGGGGTTTCTACTGCCTGATATGCTACATCAATACTCTGTCCTCCAAATTGTTTATCCCAGATTTTATTTCCATTGTCATCAATTTCTACAATCCAATAATCATTGCTTCCAAAACTTGCTTGTGATTTGTCTCCTGAAATCGGTGAACTTGAACTACCCATCAAAATTATTTTCCCATTGCTTAATTGTACCATTCCATTTAAATAATCATTACCTGTTCCCCCGAATCGTTTGTCCCATATTTTAATTCCATTTGGATCAATCTTAACAATCCAGTAGTCTCCAACGCCCCAGCACGCCTGAGTCTTATCTCCACTTATTCCGGAACTGCTGCTTCCACCAGCGAGAAAAGTTCCATCAGCAAGAGGTAAAAAACAAGTGAGAATTTCATTTCCGGTTCCTCCAAATCTTTTATCCCAGATTTTTGGTGGCGCTAAACTTTGTGCTAACAGATCTGATGAAATAATTATCATTAGAAAAAAATTAATACATCGAAAAATTTTCATGCAGAAAATATTTTCATGAAAGGTAATTAACTTCCTGATATAAAACCAGAATATAAATCAGTTGTTGACAATCGGTGTTTTTATAAAAAACTCTTGACCGCCAACCAATAACTCTTCAATCCAAATCCTGAAATAATTCCCTTGCATTTTGAAGTGAGTAAAGATGTTTTCCGGAACTCTTCGCGAGATGCTGGGTTACTGATATGAACTTCAACCACTGCAGTTTTTATGGATGCAATACAATCAGCAATGGCAACTGAAGTGTGGGTGTATCCACCTGCATTTAAAATAATTCCGTCATAGCTGAATCCAACCTGCTGTAAATAATTTATCAGCTCCCCTTCCACATTGCTTTGAAAATATTCCAAATCAATTTCAGGAAATTCTTTTTTTAATGTTTCAAAATATTCCTCGAAAGATTCAGTGCCATAAATGTGCGGCTCTCTTACACCGAGTAAATTCAGATTGGGTCCGTTAACAATTGCAAGTTTCAAATAGTGAACAGTTTTCACAAATATGAATAACAAATCGTGAAATGGATACTGTTGTTTACAATTCGTGCGTTCATTCCTTTACTGCATGGACTGGACTTCAACAATCAGCGGTTTTAAATCTTATTTGAAATTAGAACTTTCATTATCGCCAAATACTATTGAGAGCTACCTGCACGACATTGAATTACTCAATCATTTTTTTATTGCAAATGAAAAAAGTATTTCGCCGGAAAATGTAAAACAACTGGATGTTCAGGAATTCATTGCAGCCATTCATAAAAAGAAAATGGCTGACTATTCTCAGGCAAGAATTCTCAGTGGTATCCGTGCTTTTTATAAATATATGCAAATGGAAGATATCAGCGACAGCGACCCGACTGAATTAATTGAGGGACCAAAGCTGCGTCGCCAATTACCCGACACTTTAAGTTATCCTGAAATTGAGGCGATACTGAATACCATTGACCAAAGCACTCCCGATGGAGTTCGTAACAGAGCGATATTAGAATTGCTATACAGCAGCGGACTTCGTGTTACCGAAGCTGTCAATATGAAAATCTCAAATTTATTTTATGATGTCGGATTTATAAAAGTAATTGGGAAAGGCGATAAAGAAAGGTTGGTGCCGATTGGCGACAGCGCGATTAAATACATCAACATTTATAAAAATGAAGTGCGCGTTCATATGAATATTAAAAAAGATTTCGAAAATTTTTTATTTCTCAACCGTTTTGGAAAATCACTTTCGCGCGTTTCAGTTTTCATGTTTATTAAAGAAGCAGTGATGAAAGCGGGAATAAAAAAAACGGTGAGTCCGCATACCTTCCGCCACTCATTCGCATCGCACCTGATTGAAGGCGGAGCAGACTTGCGTGCTGTTCAGGAAATGCTCGGTCATGCAAGCATCACCACAACAGAAATTTACACTCACCTCGATAGAGATTATTTACGGGAATCATTAATGACTCATCATCCGTTGTATAATAAATCCAAATCATAGAATTTATTTTTCGTCGTGATGTATGTTTGACAAATGATTTACAAGTGTTTGCTGGTTATATTTTTTTTATCTATTTCAGTTTTGTCTTTCGGACAAATTATTTCTTCGAACAATAAAATAACTGACTCTACTCAGGTTGTTGAGCTAGCAAAAAATGAAAAACTATTTCTGTATAACAATGCAGCAACTACTCCGGTTGTTTCATATAATAAGTATAAAAATGAATGGAAATTAGTTTCGACCGAAACCAATAATGTTTCTGGTGGTGATTGTAAAAGCCCACGCGGTTGCATTGCCAATCACTACATTGTTTTAATTATTGATGCTAAAACAGGAACCATTAAAAACAAGCAAGAGAAAACTACTCTTCATGCAGTTTTAGAATAATTGATTCTTGCCATTCCGTTCAAATTCTGTATCAAAACTCTTCTGTTTTATTTCCTCCCCTGCCAATTTTCGAATCCATACATTCGCATCCCGCCAAAAATCACAGATTGACAGTCACAGCGAAAAAATTTCACACCAAACCTGTCAGAATTGTCCTCCAAATCCCATCGGCACAATTAGTGACTAACCCGGGCACACGATAAAATTCAAAATAAACAAACCAATAAACTCAATAAACAAATGGCAAAAGTCTCAATCAAACCAGTTGCTGGCACTCAAAACAGAGTAGTAATTAAACCAGCCGCAGCCGAAGAAACCACAAAGGGTGGAATCATCATTCCAGATACTGCGAAAGAAAAACCACAAAGAGGTGAAGTAATATCAATCAGCGAGATTGACGAAAAAGGTAACAAGCCTGTAGTTAAGCCAGGCGATACTGTTCTTTATGGCAAGTATGCCGGAACTGAAGTTACTGTTGATGGCAGCGACTACCTAATCATGCGTGAAACCGACATTTTCGCAATCGTTTAAGTACTTTGTTATAAGTTGATTTGTTAATTAGTTGTTAGAATACAAATACTAACGAATTAACGGTCAGCAAATACTTAGAGTCAGAAACTAATCAACTAATAAACTAATCAACCAATAAACTTTTTAAAAACTAAACAAAATGGCAAAAATTATCAACTTCAATACTGACGCTCGCGACCGCTTAAAAAGAGGCGTTGATGCTTTAGCAGATGCGGTTAAAGTAACCCTTGGTCCAAAAGGACGCAATGTGGTTATCGAAAAAAAATACGGTTCACCTGCTATCACTAAGGATGGTGTTACCGTTGCAAAAGAAATTGAACTTGAAGACCCTATTGAAAACATGGGCGCACAAATGGTGAAAGAAGTTGCTTCTAAAACTTCTGACATTGCAGGTGACGGAACCACTACTGCTACCGTTCTTGCGCAGGCAATTATCACTGCCGGTTTAAAGAATGTGGCTGCAGGTGCAAACCCAATGGACTTAAAGCGCGGAATCGACAAAGCTGTTGCAGCCGTTGTTGAAAATCTTCGCAGTCAGTCAACACAGGTTGGAAACGACAATAAAAAAATTGAACAAGTAGCTTCTATTTCTGCCAATAACGACAGCACTATCGGGAAACTGATTGCTGAAGCAATGGCGAAAGTGAAAAAAGAAGGAGTAATCACAGTGGAAGAAGCAAAAGGAACTGAAACTACTGTTGAGGTAGTAGAAGGAATGCAATTCGACCGCGGTTACCTTTCTCCATACTTCGTAACCAATCCTGAAAAGATGGAAACCGAAATGGAGCGTCCGTACATCCTCATTCACGACAAGAAGATTTCTCAAATGAAAGACTTGCTTCCAATTCTGGAAAAAGTTGCTCAGGGCGGAAACAGCTTAGTGATTATTGCTGAAGACTTGGATGGCGAAGCACTCGCAACATTGGTGGTAAATAAAATTCGCGGAACCATTAAAGTGGTAGCTGTTAAAGCTCCCGGCTTTGGTGATCGCCGTAAAGAAATGCTGGAAGACCTTGCCATATTAACCGGCGGAACTGTTATCAGCGAAGAGCGTGGTTTCAAATTAGAAAGCGCCACTCTTGCTTACCTTGGTAAAGCCGAGAAAGTAACGGTTGACAAAGACAACACTACTATCGTTAACGGTTCAGGCAAAAAGGCCGACATACTTTCCCGTGTTAACCAAATCAAAGCGCAAATCGAAAACACAACTTCTGATTACGACAAAGAAAAATTACAGGAGCGCCTCGCTAAGTTGAGCGGTGGTGTTGCTGTGTTGTACATCGGTGCGGCTTCTGAAATGGAAATGAAAGAAAAGAAAGACCGTGTTGATGATGCATTGCATGCAACCCGTGCTGCTGTGGAAGAAGGAATTGTTCCTGGTGGTGGAGTTGCTTACATCCGCGCCATTGAAGCATTGGATAAATTAAAGAACACCAACGAAGACGAAATGACCGGCATACAAATCGTTAAGCGCGCCATCGAAGAACCTCTTCGTCAGATTGCAGCTAACGCAGGAGTGGAAGGCAGCATTGTGGTACAAAAAGTAAAAGAAGGCAAGGGCGACTTTGGTTACAATGCCCGCACCGAGCAATACGAAAACCTGTTGAAGGCTGGAGTAATTGACCCAACTAAAGTGTCTCGTGTAGCTTTAGAAAATGCAGCGTCAATTGCATCCATGCTGTTAACTACTGAGTGTGTAATTGTCGACAAACCGAAAGAAGAAAAAGGAATGCCGCAAATGCCACAAGGTGGTGGAATGGATTACTAAATAGTAACGCAGATTTGACAACTTTCTAAAAGTTGTCAAATCTTAAAAACCGCTCCGAATTTCGGGGCGGTTTTTTTATTTCACGCTCTGTCATCCTGAGATTGTCGAAGGGCACTCCCACGCTGTCATTGTTAAAATTTATGTAATCATCAATTTGATTCTCGACTCCGATTTTTCGGAAAGCAATCTGTAAACCATTCATGCTGTCACACAGAGTTTGTCGAAGTGTTTTATTAGGGGGAAATGAATACAGCGCACGCTGGTTTGTCTTCACGGGTTTGTCAGAACGCGGGTTTGACTTCATTGCATCTGCCTTGCGGCAGTAGGTTTTATCCGCACCGAAATAATTATTCGCTTTTTGTCTCAGCAGGGTTACTGTAATCAGAACCCTGCGTTTATCCGCTCAGTAAAAATAGTCGCCTCAGAAACAACACAAACAACAGATGCAACCATTTTAAAAATGTAGAGTCTTCATTGAAATATATTTCAATGAAAAATAAAAACGGAGTTAAAGTTTTATGAAACACTTTCTCCTTTTTATCATCATTATTTCTGAAGTACTTTTTTTCAGTTGCCGCAAAGGCCCGCAAGACCCTGTTCTATCATTACGCTCACGCAAAACACGACTCATTGGTATTTGGAGTGCTTCCTACTTAATGATAAATGCTGATGATTCATTGGCTGAACATTTCTATTCAATCGATACAACCATAAATTCTTTCCATGGAATTCTTACTTGCAACAGTAGGAATACTTTTCACATTAGTTTTTATCCCGATGGAAAATACATATCCGAATTCCATACTGATCAGAATTTTAATTTTCATACTGATTCTATTGCAACCGATATTTCTTATACTATTGGAGTTTCTCATTACACAAATGGAGAGTGGAAGTTTTCAGGAGGAAATGACGGATATGAAAAAAAAGAATTATTGAATCTGAAAAGTGAAAAAGGTGAAGAGACTTTTGAAATTGTTGAACTCAGTCATAATAAAATTCAATTGCGCCAATCGCTACTTTATCCTGTTACCACAACCGATACAATCAATTATATAATGATGTCAGGCGGAAGTGTTGATGGTTTGTGAAAATATCCTGCTTGTTTTTTTTATAAATAATAATCTACTGTTTTATTTCTAACAATTATCATAATCAAGATTGATTTATCTCAATGCAAAAAACAATTAAGCATTATTGCTTTGTACAAATAAATAATTTCAATCATGAAAAAGATTTTAGTCTTGTTCGCACTTTTTAGTTTTGTTGCAATAAGTATAAATGCACAAACACCAATCATCTATCAACCTGGTCCTGGTTTGAATGATGGAACTGATGAAGGAGGAATCAACGGAGGCAAGGATGCATTTGTTGGCGATTGGGATAACCTCAATCATGGTATTGATGTGGCATGGACAGCAAGCCCAATAAGTAATTGTAACAACACAACATGGTTTTCCTACATGAAGTTTGATGTGAATTCACTTCCGTCAAATGTTGATTCAGTGATTTTAGTTTTCCATCATTTGAATCCAAGCGCATATTGTTATAGTAATTGTAATGCTGATTTTCATTTCGCCCGCGTGTTGGATGTCTGGAGTGAAATTGCTTTGAATTTTACAACATTGCCTGCAAAGGATACTGACTTTTATTCCAGATTAAGTTTGAATTGGGATGATACACTTGGTATTGGCAGGTATGATATTACCAGCACTTATAATTTATGGCGCAATGAAGTTGTACCTAATAATGGATTTGCAATTTATTCTTCTACTGTCGGATGCAACAATGCATGTGTTTATTTTTCAGGTTGGGCTTCTGATGATACTGCAATTTGGCGCAGACCCTATTTAGAAGTTTACGAAGCCACTTCAGGTATTATAAATGAGAATATCAATAGTGAGATAAAAATATTTCCCAATCCGGTTTCTGATAGTCAGACCATTTCATTTACAAATAATAAATCTGAATCAGCCGAAATTCAATTGCTTAATATAAATGGTTCTGTCTTATTCAGTGAATACAAAAAATTGAGTGATGGAATAAACCAACTGAATTTTACAACACAACATTTACAAAGCGGAATTTATATTCTCAGGATTCAAACCAATGAAAAAATAGTACTTGATAAGGTGATAAAAATTTAAAATACAATAACACAAACAGCACAATACTTCTATAAGTAAATATTTGATCTCTATTTCAGAGCGGTTTTCTCTGTTGTTGTTCAATGTTTCAACACAAAGAAGCAAATGCAATCATTTTAAAATGCAGAGTCTTCATTAAAATATATTTCAAAGAAAAATAAAAAAGGAGTAGCGTTTTATGGAACACTTTGTCCTTTTTATAATTGAAAAGCATTTCAAATTCTGCACTCATTATTATTTTGATTTTTTCATGACAATCCATCTGATCAATTCAAATCAGAATTACTTTTATTGCAGATTAATTGTATAGCCATACTTTCGCCAAGCAAAAAAATAAATGTTACTTAAAATAATTACTGAACATATAAGCGAACACAAACTGATGCAGGCGGTTAACTGCCTTCAACAAGGTGGTGTGATTATTTATCCTACTGATACAGTTTATGCAATTGGTTGCGATATAAAAAACCACAAAGCAGCAGAACGGGTAAAGCAAATGAAGGAAACGAAAAGGAAGGAGATGAATTTTTCATTTGTGTGCAACGACCTCAGTCAGTTAAGTGAGTACGCAGCGCAAATGGATACGCGCACTTATAAATTAATGAAACGCGCATTACCCGGGCCTTATACTTTTATTTTACCTGCAAGCAAGCAAGTGCCCCGAATATTTGATACCAAAAAGAAAACGATAGGCATTCGTGTTCCTGATCATGCAGTTACGCTCGCATTGGTGCAGCGTTTGGGGAATCCGATTCTCAGCACTTCATTAAACAATACAAATGAAATTATTGATTACATGACCGATGCCGAGGAGATAGAAGAAAAATTCCGCAAACTTGTTGATATGGTGGTTGATTGCGGCCCGTGTGGAAATATTCCAAGCACTATAATAGATTGCACCGGAAATGAACCTGTGGTTGTGCGTGAAGGTTTAGGACAGTTACCTGATTTGATGATTTGGTGATTTGATGATTTGCTGATACTTATGCCTGCTCAAAAAAAATAATTTATCATTGACCATTCACAATTGACCATTCACAGCCATAAAATGCTAAAACGATTTCTGATTTTTATTTTCTCTCTTTCACTTTCAACATTTGCCATTGCTCAAAAAGCCGATATACGCGGGACCGTTATTGATAAAAAAACAGGTGAGCCCATGATATTTACCAATGTGGTGCTGCAAGGAACCACGATAGGTGCTACAACAGATTTAAATGGATTTTTTTCAATCAGTAATGTTGCAGCAGGCAGTTATGTTTTAAGTTGTACAAATGTTGGGTATGATACAGTTACTGTAAACATTACTTTGAAAGCAAATGATTTATTTACACAAAAAATATTTTTAGAGCCTACTGCTTTTACTTTAACAGATATTGAAGTTACAGCCCGACGCGAAGAGAAAAAAACAGAGACCGGTATTTCAATAACCAAACTGACATCAAAAGATATTAAAAGATTGCCATCAGTTGGTGGTGAATCGGATCTTGCGCAATACTTACAGGTAATACCGGGAGTAATTTTTACAGGTGATCAGGGCGGAGAATTATACATCCGTGGTGGTTCGCCCATTCAAAACAAAGTGATGCTGGATGGAATGACTATTTACAATCCATTTCACTCCATCGGTTTGTTTTCAGTTTTTGAAACTGATATAATCAAGAACGCCAATGTAATGACCGGAGGTTTTAATGCCGAAAACGGTGGCCGCCTTTCAGCAGTAGTTGATGTTGTAACCCGCGATGGAAATAAAAAAAGATTGGCCGGAAAAATTTCGACCAGCCCGTTTATAACCAAAGCAATTTTCGAGGGGCCGTTTAAAAAAATTGACAGCAATGGTGGCAGCTCATCATGGATTTTAAATGCGCGTTCATCGTATCTCGATAAGAGTTCAAAAATATTTTATAAATACATTGATACCGCTGGTTTGCCATTCGCATTTAATGATTACTACGCTAAAGTTTCAATGAATGGAGGAAGCGGAAGCAAGCTCAGCATTTTTGGTTTCAACTTTAATGATCATGTAAACTACAATGGTGTTAGTGATTTCAAGTGGAACAATGTGGGCATCGGAACCAATTTTGTTTTAGTGCCAGGAGGTTCCAACATGCTGATTGGAGGTTCTATTTCATATTCTGATTATCACATTGCGTTGAAGGAAGCTGATGAACAACCGCGCACCAGTCGCATCAGTGGTTTTGATATTAATACTTACTTCACTTATTTTCTCGCTCATAACAGTGAGGTGAAATATGGTTTTACAGTTGGAGGATACCGAACCGAATTTGAATTTTACAATACACTTGGTTTACGAATTGGTCAGGATCAAAACACGACTGAAATTGGTGGATACATAGTGGTGAAAGAAGTGCTTAATCGTTTAGTGTTGGAACCGAGTTTGCGTTTTCAATACTATGCATCGTTGCCAGTGCTGTCACCTGAACCGCGCATTGCAGCAAAATACAATGTAAGTGAAAGCATTCGGTTGAAAGGTTCCGCAGGAATTTACACCCAGAATTTTATCAGTACAAAATCTGATAAGGATGTAGTGAATCTGTTCAATGGATTTTTAACCGGCCCCGATCAGGAGTTGAGAGATCTGAACAACGATGTAGCCAGTAATAATCTGCAACGGGCTGCTCATTTAGTTGGTGGAATTGAAGCCGATGTAAATAAAAACCTGGAAATAACTGTTGAGAGTTACTATAAAAATTTTGGTCAGCTCATTAACCTGAACCGAAATAAACAATTACCATCAGATCCTGATTTTCAAATTGAAACCGGTAAAGCCTATGGTGTTGATTTTTTATTGAAGTATGAATACAAGGGATGGTATGTATGGACAGGGTACTCACTCGGTTATGTGAAGCGCGATAATGGCAATCAGATTTATCCGCCACATTACGATCGTCGCCACAATGCAAATGTGGTGGTCAGCTACAATTTCGGAAAAAATAAACAATGGCAAATTGATGCCCGATGGAATCTGGGAAGCGGATTTCCATTTACAAAAACACAGGGATTTTATGAATTCTATAATTTCTTGGATGGAATAAATACTAACTATACCGGTGGCAACGGACAGTTAGGAATTATTTATGATTCCACTTTAAACTCTGGTCGATTGCCCTACTATCATCGCTTGGATCTTTCAGCAAAAAGAATTTTTAAACTTGGCACCAATGCACGATTAGAAGCAAACATCAGCATCATTAATACTTACAACCGCGAAAATATTTTTTACTTCGATCGCGTTCGATACGAGCGCGTGAATCAATTGCCGTTCTTGCCAAGTGCAGGGATAAATATTAATTTCTGAGTTTTTTTGTTTTTATGTAATTGTCATGCTGTTGTAAAAAATAATTTCAATTAAACTTATTGCTGAAACACAAAAGATGTTCGATTAACTTCACATCATGCAAAGCATGGTTTACTATATCCCGATTTTCACTTCAATCATATCAGCTTTATTCTGCATTGAATTAATTTTTCATTGGAAAAAAAACAGAACCAGGTATTTCGGATGGTGGATAATCGGAGTTTTCTTTTATGGTGCAGGAACAGTTCCTGAATCCATCACTGCAATAATCGGTTGGAACGAAGTAGTATTTAAAGCATGGTATATTCTCGGAGCTATGTTGGGAGGAGTTCCGTTAGCACAAGGTACCATTTACCTGATCATGAAAAGAAACCCTGCGGATTTTTTAACTGCGCTTTTAGTCCCTGTAATTTTAGTTGGCGCCATTGCCTGTGCGCTCAGCCCAATTGATTATTCTAAAGTTGAAACTTATCGGCTATCAGGAAATGTAATTTTATGGCAGGAGGTGCGGTTATTTCCAATTGTAATTAACACTTATGCTTTGTTGTTTTTTGTCGGGGGGACTATGTATGCGGCCTATGGTTTCTGGAAAAAGAAAGTTTCGCTCAATAAATGTTATGGCAATGTTTTAATTGCTGTGGGTGGATTGCTTCCGGGAATTGGCGGTGCATTTATGCGTTATGGTCATGTAGAGATTCTTTATATTTCTGAATTGTTGGGTATCATTTTTATTTATGCAGGATATACAGTTTTCAGAAAAGACAAATCTGTTTTGTTGTCTTACTGATTCTTGAATTTTAAACATTGAAAATTAATTATTGAGGAATCATTTTTTAATGAAAGCGTAATACAACAACTATATAAAAGCATCTGAGTGAGCGGTAATAAAATGTAAATTGCACCACTCAAAAAAAATCATTCAATGAAAAAACATTTTCTGCTTCTCGCACTTCTTTCTGCTTTCTGTTTCAATGGATTTGCCACAATGCAAACTGTTACAGTTAACAGCAACTTCTTTTCGCCAACTACTTTTAACATTCTGCTCGGCGATTCAGTAAAATGGATTTGGGTTTCAGGTCAACATACAACTACTTCAACCACCATTCCGGTTGGAGCTACAGCATGGAATCATAACATGAATTCAGCATCAACCACTTTTATTTATGTTCCGAATAAAGTTGGAACTTATAATTACATGTGCAATTTTCATACAAACATGATTGCATCATTTGTGGTAGGCTGCCCTACTCCGGTTGTTTCAATCACCAATCCTGTTCCTATTGTTGCTTGTTCAGGCACCACTATTTTACTTAATTCATCTGCAAGTGGCGGTGCACCGTTTACTTATCAATGGCAACTCAGTACCAACGGTGGTGCAAACTGGAGTAATGCAGGTGGCGCTACCAATTCAAATTATGCAGTTGTTGCCACAACGAGTTTGCTTTTTTATCGTGTGGTGGTTACCAATAGTTGTCAGAATACAGGGGCATCACAAGCTATTTCTATTTCTGTACAAACCATTGCAATTGGTGTAACTCCTTTTCAGAGTTCAGTTTGTGCAGGCAGTTGTGTAACACTTGTTGCAGCAAATTCAAACGGTGGAACTATTGCAGGTGCATATACCTGGTCGCCTTCAAATTCACTTAACTCTTCTACAGGTGCCACGGTTGTTGCCTGTCCAACAATTTCAACTACTTATACTGTAACATTTGTTTCTTCAATTGGATGTTCGGGAACTGCGAATGCTTTTGTTGGAGTAAATGCTAATCCTGTAGTCGCCGGAGTTGCAACCGATTATTCTGTTTGCGCTGGTACAACAACACAATTGCTTGCAACAGGTACAGGCGCGTTAACTTATTCATGGAGCCCTGCTACCGGATTAAGCAATCCGAATATTTCTAATCCTTTGGCTGTACCTACTGTTACAACAGTATATACAGTAACCGTTACAAACTCAAGTGGCTGCACAGGTTTTGATACAGTTAAAATTACAGTTGGTCCAGGATTTCAGTTATCGCAAACACATGTGAACACAACATGTGGACTGTCAAACGGCAGTATTGATTTAACTGTGAGCGGAGGAACATCTCCTTATATATATTCATGGAGCAATGGTGCAACCACACAAGACTTAACAAATATACCGGCAGGTGGTTATGCTGTTACTGTTTCAAGTGGTACAGGCTGTACAAATGTTTTGACAATGAGTGTTTCAAATAGTAGTGGCCCAACATTAACAGTCAATCCAATTAATTCAAGTTGCGGTGCACCAAACGGTGGTATTGATTTAGCAGTAACAGGCGGGACGGCACCGTATTCATATCAATGGAGTAATGGAGCAAATACCCAGGATTTAACTGGGCTTTTTGCCGGAACTTACATAGTTACAGTTACTGATGCGAACGGATGCACTTCAGCAATTTATGCAATCATCTCAAATGCCGGGAATATTTCATTAGCAGAAACACATGTGAATGCATCGTGCAATAATGCAAGTGGTAGTATCAATCTTACTGTAACAAATGGTTTCGGACCTTTTACTTATCATTGGAATAACAATGCAACTACTGAAGATTTAACCGGACTTACACCAGGAACTTATACTGTAACTGTAACTACAACCACAGGTTGCTCAGGCACTTTGAATATAACGATAACCAATCAGGTTCCACCAACTCTTACACAAACACATGTAAATGCATCATGCGGAAATGCTAATGGCAGCATAAACTTAACCACAACACCAACCGGAAATTATTTTTATTTCTGGAGTAATGGTGCATCAACTGAAGACATTGGAAATTTATTGGCAGGCACTTATACCGTAACAGTTTATTCGTCAGGTGTAGGTTGTGTTTCTACTTTAAGTGTTATTATTTTAAATGCAAATAGCGGAACACTCACTCAAACACATGTGAATGCTTCGTGTGGCAATGCAAATGGAAGCATCAATCTATCTGTATCGCCCGCAGGAAATTATAATTATTTGTGGAGCAATGGAGCTACTACTCAGGATATAAATAATCTTTCATCCGGTACTTACACAGTAACTGTAAGTAACAGCACCGGTTGCTCAAATTCACTTTCAGTAATTGTAACAGGTACCAATGCACCTGTAATTATTGCCTCCGCTGCCAATGCCGGTTGCGGATTAAGCAATGGATACATTGTTACAACGGTTTCGGGTGGGGTTGCGCCTTATTCTTATGTATGGAATACCGGTGCCACAACATCGTTGTTGCAGCAGGTACCTGCCGGTGTTTATTCAGTTACCGTTTATGATCAGAACCAATGTTCCGGAACTACTACCATTACAGTAGGTTCAAATCCCCCGACAACCCCTGTTGTTTCTATTCAAAGCGGAACAGCATCTTTCTGTGCAGGCGGAAATGCCGTGCTGGCAGTATCTCCTTTAGGCAGCTCTTTTCAGTGGACAAAAAATAATGTGAATATCAATGGAGCAACCAACAGTACTTATACTGCTTCAGTTTCAGGAACATTCAGATGTGTTGTTACATATAGTGGTTGTGGCGCGGCCACAAGTAATGGCTTAGTAATTACAAAACTTGCAACACCTACCGCTGTAATCACTTCTAACGGTCCAACAACTTTTTGTGCCGGACAAAGTGTGGTGTTAAGTGTAAATGCCCAGGCAGGAGTTTCTTATCAATGGAGAAAAGGTGCTGTTAATATTTCAGGAGCAACCAACTCCACTTACACAGCTACGGCCCAGGGTAATTACCGTTGTATGGCTACTGCTATTTCAACCGGATGCACTAAACTTTCAAATGTTATTGGAGTAATTGTTAATTGTAAACTTGAAGTAACAGCAACTTCAAACACATTTAAATATTATCCAAATCCATTCACCACTCAATTAACTGTTCAGTTAACTGCTGTTTCAACTATTTCGGTTTACAATGTACTCGGGCAAAAACTGATTGAAATAAAGGATGTTGATGGCGAAATAAAAATCGGCAGTGAATTAAAAGAGGGAATGTATTTTCTTGAATTGCGTGTGAATGATGTAATCATTTCATCACAACGGATTGTGAAAGTTGAATAATTTTTTGCTTACTATGAAAAAAGAGGAGATTTTTTCTCCTCTTTTTTTTTGATTTTATTTTATCTCCAACCCATCAGCTTTAAAACCAATTTTTATCAGAGGAGAATCTATCAGCATAATTTCTTCGTTTGGTCTTCCTTTATCACGCTGCTGTTGTTTTAATTCTGCAATGGTTGTAGTATCAAGGTAAGAATAACCATGAACAAAAACTGTTTTTCCTTCAATGTCGCGCGGCACTGAAAATTTTTTATCCCAATCAACAAAAACCTGTTCACCATTGCCCGCATCTAATTTTAACCAGCAACCTTCGCCCTTACACACTGCGCTTATGGTTCCTTTCACTGTAACATCTTTACTCGGTGTTTGTGTAATTAAATTTGAAACAGGAATGGCTGCAGTGGAATCTATTGTCACACCATATTGATATTGCTTTTTGAATTCGCATGAATAAAAAAATACTGAAATAAATATTGTTAGAATGAGTAGTTGAATTTTGTTTTTCATTTTGATGAATGAATTGATTGAAAAAAATTATTGTCCGAAAACTGCAAGTGCTTTTGTGAAATCAATTTTAGCGGCCTCAGCAGCAAATGTATCTGCTGAAGTAAAACCATTTGATGAAAAAATAATGAACACATTGCCTTTTGCTGTTTGAATATCGCCTTCATTGGCTTCAATATCCCAAACCAACAACGCTTTGAAGTTTCCGAGCATCACAATTTTTTGTAAAGTACCATCTTCAGTTGATGTAGTGGTTTGATTTATTGCACCTTTAATATTATTTGCAGTGGTGAAATTCTGCGAAATATTTAAAAGTATTGATTGATCGCCCTGCACATTTGAGTATTCTCTCGTAACATTTACAGCGGAACAAGATGGATCAGAACCAGGCTGGCCATTGCTGTCGGATTCACCATCAGCAGCTAAATCGCCTGCTGTTTTTGGTAAAGCAGCTATTACCTTCAATCCTATTTCAGTATTGACATCATTCACTGCTTTATTCAGTGAAGCCTGTGCTTCCAGTAATTTTTTCTGGTTGTATTGTTCAGTTGCATTTTTTAATGTTGTCTGAATTGCATCTTGAGCCAGTGTAGAAATTGAGATTGAAATTGAGGCAATCAAACAGAGTGAAACTTTTTTCATGCAAATATTTTTTTTCAAATGAATGCAAATACAGGCACGAAAAAAAATTCTTTATTCGACACACATATGTTAGGTTAACTTAAATCTCTATTTCTATTTTAGCGCCCCGATAAAAAACAGTTTAGCATGGGAAGAATATTTCAAACCAGAAAGGCAACCATTTTCGCCCGTAACGACAGGGTATCAAAAGCATTTACTAAAATAGGAAAAGAAATAGCCATCGCAGTTAAAGCGGGTGGTGGAAATCCTGATACTAACTCTCGTCTTCGAACTGCCATGCAGAACGGCAAGGGTGTAGGCATGCCGAAAGATAAAGTGGAGGCAGCCATAAAGCGCGCACTCAATAAGGATGAAAAAAATCTTGAGGAGCAGGTGTATGAAGGTTATGCTCCGAATGGCGTTGCGCTGATGATTGAATGTGCAACTGATAATCCGACCCGCACCATTTCAAACCTGCGTGTGATAATGAGCAAAGGCGGCGGCACAATTGGCTCGCAAGGTTCGGTTGCTTTTACATTCGACCGCATGGGAGTTTTTAAAGTTGACAAAACAAAAGTGAATCTCGACGAAATAGAATTAGACCTGATTGATTTTGGTGCTGAAGAAATTGATTCGGATGATGAAGATATAATCATCTACACTCCCTATACCGATTTTGGTAAAATGCAAAAAGGTTTGGAGTCGAAAAATATTGAAGCAAAGAGTTCCGAGTTGCAACAGATTCCCAATAATTATAAAGAAGGATTAACTGAAGAACAAGCAAACCAAGTGTTACAGTTAGTTGCAAAGCTGGAAGATGACGAAGATGTGCAGCAAGTGTTTCATAATCTGAAATAAGTTATTACAATTCCTTCAGCTTAGCAATTGCTTGTTGCTTATAATCAGATTCTATTTTAGATAAATCGGTTAATACAGTTTTTGCTTTATCTTTTTTGTTCAGGTCAATTAACAACTTTGCTTTCTCCCACATGGCTTGTGGTTTAAAATTGTTGTTGAGTTTTATCAACTCATCCAATTTGTCAATGGCTTTCTCCTTCTCTCCTGCAGCACGGTACTGCATTGCCTGATTAAATAAATCGGAAGGCAAATCAACTATAACAGAATCGGTCAATCCGTTTTTCTCTTCCTGCTTCGGACTTTCAGCACTTGCATTTTTGTCCTTTCCTGCTTTATATTTTTTACCGGATGTGATTTGCACCTCATCCAGATTCAATGATTGTGATAATTGTGGTGGTGCAGCAGAATAAGAATTATTTGGTGAAGTTAGCTGCTCAGTGGTTCCTGTTACTGTAACAGTTGGAGATTCAGTAATTGATTTAGATGAAATATCTTTTTCATTATTCTGGTCGAACTTATCTCCATCCATTGCAGTAATGCTTTCATCATCTGTCACTTTATTTTCAACCGGAGAAGGAGCATCATCAAAAGAATTATAATTTGATACTGATTGATTTTCTTCTCTCTGCACATTTTTAAAAACATATCCTCCGACTGGTTGCTGGTCGGGCGCTTTTACATCTTCAATTGGTTTTCCATTTCCAACCGGCGGAGTGAACTTGATGGTCTGTTCATCGTAGATGGAATCATTTTTCAAATGAATACTATCCACTGATTTCTCCAACTCCAATTTTTTTTCTGAAATATTTTCTGCAACCTGTGTTTGTTTTTTATTCAGCAATTCATTCAGGAAAAATGCACCGATTATTACAACAATTAAAACAGCGGCAACTGCCATTGCGCGCTTCATCAAAATAATTAAAACCGGAGTTTCTTTTAATCTTCTGCTGATTCGGTTATCGATTTTAATCAGCGATTCATTTGTATCTGTTTCAGTTAGCAACCTTAAACCATCAACGGCATCAGTACACAATTCGCAATCCGCCAGGTGCAGTTCAACGCGGCGCAAACGATTGCCTGCAAGCCGGTCGGCTATGTAATCCTGCATTTCATTGCTGGTTAGGCAGGTTTGTTCCTGCATTATATTTTTTAACTCGTCACTCATTGTTTTGGCTCAACATAATTTTCAAATTCCGCTTTCCGTTTTGAATAAAACTTTTTACCTCCAACATCGAATATCCCGTTTGATCAACTATTTCCTGATACGATCTTTCCTGCAGGTAAAATAATTCCACACAAATTTTTTGTCCTTCTTTTAACTGCAACAATGCACCATTCATTTCATCCAATTTTGCGTTTTTCCAGTTTTCATTATCAAGAGGCAAGAACTCTTCGTTTTCCATAATCACCGGAAAATCTTTATTCATTTCCTTTTGATTTTTGAATTGCGATTGCTGTTTGCGTAAAATATAAAGGCAATGATTTTTAGTGACTGTGTGAATCCAGAATTTGAATTCATTCACTTCGTACTGTATAAGAGTGGTCAGCAGTTTTTCAAATACCTGCATACTTGCATCTTCCGCTTCATCCTTACTTTTTAAATACTTCATGCACACACCAAATACCAGGTGCGCATAGCGCTGATACAAAACCGCCACCACATTTTTATCCTGTGTATTTCGGTATTGTTCCAACAATTGCTTGTCGTCTAACTGTTGTATTGAGTGAATTTTTTCCAATCAGGTTTGAAAAATAGTTGTTGAAAGGAAACCTTCCTAATTGTCTTTAAATTAAGCCGAGATTATTATTCTAGATATTTACTCAACAATCAGATTTATTAAAACTCGATTTTATTAATAATTATTACTTCAGCACTTTCTTCTTTAGAAAGTGACTGTATATAAAAAGAGCTCCAACAATAATGAATGGTAGATTAATCATTGCAATAATTCCAAGTGTTTGAGCAATTGAAAAATGATTCCGGTTATAGTTGATTGAAAAAATAAATGGCATAAATCCGGCTCCGATAAGTATGAAAATAATTCCTCCAATCATTTCCCATTTCCATGCAATGAATAATATCAATATAAGAATGTAAGTCGGAATAAGATGCATCAGGAAATCAGTAATCTGCTTTGTGATTGGCAATCTGGAATCGAATGCATCCAATGCAAACATGCTGATGAACAATATTGCAACTATGCAAAATATTCTTGGTAGCCAATGAAATATCTTTTGCATTGAAAATGATTTCAGTAAATCTAACTGTCAAGTCATTTTTCAAAAATGATTATTGTCAGATTCAGGAATACAAATGAATAGTCGAACTTAGAAACTAGAAATGATTACAGGATATGAAAAACCTATTGAACAAAAACCTTAAAGTTCTGCGCTTCGGTTGCGCTTACTAAACTCAGGATATAAATTCCTGAAGGAAAAATATTTTCAGCTAAAGAAATATTTACATCAGCATATTCAGCAGCATCAAATGAATAAGAGTAAACCAATTGACCATTCAGTGAAAACATTCTTAGAGTTTGATTTCCTTTTTGTGTTGTGATGTTCAATGATGAGTTTGAACTCAGTTTGACATTTATATTTCTGTCTCGAGAATCTTTAATCCAATCAATATGAAAACTCAGTGGATTATTAGGCGCATTAGCAACATAAATAGCAACATCGTTTGCTTGGCTATTTGTATAATACAATGCATCATAACCTGCTCCCCAACAATATGCTCCATTCGTAATTGAATCTTTGTGAATAAGAAATAATCCATCGGTGTTATGGACAAATCCACCCATTTCAGAATATAAAAAAGACCTTGAACCAAATTGATAATAGAAAGTTAAACTATCAGGTTCAAATGCATAGAAAGATGAATCATAATATTCAGTTGCAGGATACGGAACATCAATTGAATAAAGAATATGATGATTAATTGAGTCGTTTACTGAAAATGAAATCCTGATGTCGTACTCCCAAACGCATTGTCTATCTTGTGAAAACGAGAAAAGTGGCAACAAGAGAAAGAGTAAAATCTTTTTCATCAAAAACGAATCTAACGCTTCTCTCTTAAGATTAGTATTCCTTCAAACATGAAACTTTCCAAACCTTCTCAACTTTCAAAACTTTCCAAACTATGTTTTATGGAATCCCCCTTTCTTCTGCATCTCCTATCCAAATTCATTATTTATGAAAACGAAAATCAATTACACACTTCCTCTGCTGATTTCAGTTACACTGTTTGCTTTCAGTTTGCTGCAGGCAACCGGAGTTATTAATGTTACATCTGACCCGAAGCTTGATACGCTTGAGCAAAAAATTTCGGCGCGCGAAAAAGATTTTCCCGAAGACCGGATTTATCTCACCACCAACCAACCCATTTATTCTCCGGGTGAACAAATCTGGTTCAGCGCTTTTGTGCGCAACGGAAGCACGCTGAAGCCCTCCATCAAAAGCGACATCGTACACATCGAATTAATTAACCCTGCCGGAAAAGTTCAGCAAACGATGAAGCTGATTTCGCGCGATGGTTATTGTTCGGGTGATTTATCCATTGCGGCATCGTTGCCGGGTGGTTATTACAAACTGCGTGCTTACACCAACTGGATGCTGAACGAAAGCGACTCTGCAGGATACACAAAAGAAGTGCTAGTATCGAAAGTGGTGTTGCCACGATTGAAAATGAATCTCACTTATGATAAAGACAGTTACACCAAGGGCGAAGAAGTGCTCGCAAAATTTTCAGCAAGCACCAATCAGAATCTACCGCTGACTGCAAAAAGTTTTTCGTATGAAATTCAAATGGACGGAGTGAAAATAAAGGAAGGCACTTCCACCACCGGAAATGATGGTGTGATGTTCGTTCGATACAATCTTCCGGAGAAAATTAAATCAAATGATGCGCTGATGATTGTGAAACTGGATTACGAAGGAACCACCGAAAGTATTTCACGCAGCATTCCGATTTCGATGAACAATTTATCGCTCAACTTTTTTCCTGAAGGCGGCGATATGGTTGACGGATTGCCAGGCAGAATTGCATTCAGCGCGAAGGATGAATTCGATAAAGCAATTTCAGTAGAAGGAATTGTAAAAGATTCGAAAGGAAATAAAGTGGCTGACTTCACCACCTTCCATAAAGGCATGGGCTCATTTACAATGATGCCGGTGAAAGGAGA
>CANJII010000012.1 GCA_947474435.1 Chitinophagaceae bacterium
ATCTATAACAGCGGTGTTTTGTTTGCTTAAATGATTTTCAATTAACTCCTGGTAGCGGCGCAGTTTTGCAGCATGATACCCTCCTGCTGATTTATGGTAGTACGAAGTTCGCGAATCGTTAAAAGTATTGGAAGCAGTATTGAACACTCTGTAATCAAGGGACTGGTCTTGTAAAATCTGCTGATCGGTTTGTGTTGGCTGAAAGTAATTTTCATAATCACTCTTTGATACAAAATTGTCGTCGTTCAGGTATCGTTTTCCAACAGGAAACAAATCAATAAATACTAAGATTATAATTATAATTAATAGCGTGCCTTTTTTAATGGTTACAGTGAATCCTGGAAATTTGAAGAAAATTATTCCACTAACAAATAACACTAAGACGAATAATATTTCTATCATAATATTACCATAAAACATGATTAAACAGCTAACAATAAAAACTGAAATAGCAATTATAAATTTTGATTTAATACCCTTAACATAAGCGCAAATTGTACCCCATGCTAATAAAATAAAACTAAGAGAGCGAACGGCATCCATTTGTAAAAAAGAAGCGCGGTCTATCATTAATGATTTTACTAACCAATCGGGGTATCGTGTATCGCCTGCAGCTTTGAAATCAAAGAACATGGAACCAAGTATAACACATACGAGGACGCCCCCGGTGATATAAAGTGCGAGAAATATTTTTTTTATCATTAAATCGGTTTCCATCTTGCGGCGCATTATGGTGTCGAGTGTAACAAACGCAAGTATTGGAATGCATACCTGAGGAATAATCATACACATTTCTACTACACGAAATTTATTGTAACCCGGCACATAGTAAAAAAACAAATCGGAAAACCACTCAAGATTATGCCCCCACGCTAGTAATGTTCCAAGGCAACTGATTGAAAACAGCCACCATTTCAGTCGATCGTTAACAAGCAACATTCCTAATACAAAAAGAAACATCACTATTGCACCAAGATACACCGTACTTGATGTAAAAGGTTTATCTCCCCAGTACAAAGGCATTTGTTTTAAATAATCAGCAAGTTGTTGTCCGCTTGCACCTTGTGCCTGTAAAGCTTTGCCGGTTGCTGAGTTTTCGCTCAGTTCTTCATTTGAAGAGCCGCCCATAAAACCCGGAATTAACATAGTGAATGATTCCATTTTCCCGTAACTCCATTGCAAAGCATAATCTTTATCTAACCCTCCGGCTGATTGAGTGTTACTGCTCAGTTCAGATTTTCCACGAATAGTTTCAGCTGCATATTCTTCAGTAGTCCAAAGCAAAGAAAGGTTCGATGCTACTCCTAAAACAGCGGCAATAAGTAAAACACCACATGCGGTTATAAAATGTTTCCAGTCTTTTTTAAGAACGGTAAAAACAAATTCTGTTAGTCCTAAAGCAATTAAAATGAAAAATAAATAATAGGCGATTTGAATGTGATTAGACTTTACTTCAAGAGAAACAGCAAGTGCGGTAAGAGCTCCGCCTAATAAATAATTCCGTTTTCTGAATACCATTAATACTCCGGCAATCACTAAAGGCATGTAACCAATTGCTCCAATTTTAGAATTATGACCAGCTTCAATTAAACCAAGATTATAACTCGATAATCCGAATGCAATGGCACCGGCAATACTTATCCATGGAGATATTCCCATAGTAAGTAACAGAATAAAAAAGGAAACCATGGCAATAAATAATAATTGAGATGGATGCGGAAATCCTAACGACAAAACAGAATTGATGTATCGAACACAGTTGCCGTAATACAATGTTGCAATCTGGTAGCCCGGCATTCCGCCGAACATGGAGTTGGTCCAGAGTGCCTCCTTATTATTAGCTGCCCGAAAATCATTCAACTCTTTTGCAGCGCCTTTTCCCTGCATAATATCGCCTTGCTGAATTGCCTTTCCATCAATCAGCATGGGACTGAAATATAAAAAAGTGATTATAGCGAAAACAAGTACTCCCGTTACAATGGGCAGCCAGTTGATTTTTGCATTGGTTGTTTCTGCTTTTGCAGTGGTAGGTGATGGATTGTGATTTTTCATTTGCATGGAATAAAAACTCCGCGTGCAAAATAGATAGATGAAATGAATCACACAATTGTATTTGTATGTTGGTATTTGTTCAGAATGAATATTTTTGTTTCACCAATCCAAAACCAAAAATGAATTCAAGCGACACGGTACTCGTAATAGGTGCATGCGGACAAATAGGTTCTGAACTCACACTCGCACTTCGTCAGATTTATAAAAATGTAATTGCAACAGATTTAAAAGAACCAGAAGGCGAATTAAAAGAAAGCGGTCAATTTGAACGGCTCGATGTGCTGAACAGAAATCAATTAGCAGAGTTGATTCAGAAAAATAATGTTACACAGGTGTATCACCTCGCTGCAATTCTTTCAGCAACCGGAGAAAAAAATCCTGAACTTGCATGGAGAGTGAATATGAAGGGACTCCGGAATGTGTTGGATGTTGCTTCTGAAGTTGGAATTAAAAAATTATTCTGGCCAAGCACGATTGCAGTTTTTGGTCCGACCACTCCAATGAAAAATACACCGCAGTGGACAGTGATGGAACCGAATACGATTTACGGAATCAGTAAACAAGCGGGGGAACGGTGGTGTGATTATTACTGGCAGAAAAAAAATCTAGATGTGCGCAGTGTTCGCTATCCGGGTTTAATCAGTTACAAAACTCCGGGCGGCGGTGGCACAACTGATTATGCGATTGATATTTATTTCGAAGCGAAGAAGAAAGGAAAGTACACCAGTTTTCTGGCGGCGGAAACCCGTTTGCCGATGATGTACATGCCAGATGCCATTCGTGGAACCATTGAATTGATGGAGGCACCAATTGAAAAAATAAAAGTGCGCAGCTCGTATAATATTTCTTCCATGAGTTTTAATCCGAGGGAAGTGGCTGAGAGTATTATAAAAGTGATTCCAGGTTTTGAAATTTCTTATGTGCCTGATTTTCGTCAGAAGATTGCCGAGAGCTGGCCTGAAAGTATTGATGACTCAGTAGCCAGAAAAGACTGGGGATGGAAACACAATTTCGATTTGGATGCAATGACCAAGGATATGCTCGAGCATGTGCCGAGTGGAGTTGCGGTTCATTAGTGGTATCATTCAGATGTTCATTAACATTTATGAATTTACAATGTAGTTCACTAGTTGTTTCAATAAACCTTAACAAAAAATATGGAAGAAAATATTACACCTGAAAATGATAACAATATTTTAACTTCTGAAAAAAAATTGACTGAAGTAATTGAAACTAATTCTTCAAATGATCAGGAAACTATTATTCAAAATCAAGAAACTGAAAACATGGAAGTACATCATCATCCCGACCTTCATCATAAACCTAAAAAATGGAAAGAATATATTCTTGAGTTCTTAATGATTTTTCTGGCTGTAACAATGGGATTTATTGCTGAAAACATAAGAGAACACATAACAGAACAAAAGAATGCAAAAATACTTGCACAGTCATTGCTTGATGATATAAGAAAAGATACTTCGTCTCTTCATTCACTCATTGCTTTCAGTAAAATAAAATTAAGCGCTGCCGATAGCATTCTTTCGATCGTTCATACTCCGCGCATTATCTGGAATGCCAAAAGTTTTTATACATATATATCTCCAATGGTCACTTCACTTCCTTTCAAATCAACTGATGGTACTTATTTGCAAATGAAAACTTCAGGCACATTGCGCTACTTCAAACAATCGCTTGTAAATATTATTAATGCCTATGGTGTGCAATTAAAGAAAACAGAATACAGAGATGAGGTAGATGATAAAGGAACATGGCTTCTTGGCAATTTGCTTTTCGATTTTATTAATCTGGAAGTCATTACTGATATCCGGTTAAACAAGCCAGTGACACATGATATGTTCATCAGAATTGATAACGGAGAGTCAACAGATAAATTTATTAATCTGATAGCATTGAATAAAGGGTTCCGTTTCCGTACATTTCAGGAATACAAAGAGCAGTTGAAAATTGCAGACCAATTAATTGAATTATTAAAAAAAGAATATAGCTTGGATTAGTTAAATGAAAATCTCGTGTTTGTTATTCAGTTGATGAACAACCAAAAAATATTTACTTCTCCGGAGCATTCAAAACAAATCCAACGCCAAAAACATTTTCAATAGTTGACTTGGAATACTCTTTCAGGTATTTTCTGTTCTTATCATACAAATATCTTTTAATGTAATACGATAAATTTTCCAAACTGAAGATTTTTAACAGCTGATTTAGCATTGCTCAACTGGATAAAATAAATTCCATTTGGAAAATTCCTGACATCAATTTGTCTTTCGTTTATGTTCTTTTGAACTTCATTCCCAAAACTCATTTCTTCTCCCAAGACATTAAAGATATCTATCAAAGAAGAGCTGGTAGCAGAAATCGTTAAAGTATTAGTTGCTGTACTTGGAAAGAAAGATACAACATTGCTTCCTGATATATTATTAATTCCCTGAGTCGGATAATCTTGAATACATCTAACCGAAAATCCATTTGTCTTGTCGAAGTTGTAATGCCTGAAGACTTCGTTTGACATGTTATTCATACACCAGTTTTGCGCATCGGAGCCATCAATTTCTGAAGAAGTCCAGAATTGAGCATATCCACCTATCAATTCAGACCAATTACAATTATAAATATCGCCACCTGGCAAGGCAGCGAATCCACTTGAATTTGTGCCGGTATTTGGGCTGTTCCAATGTACTGTTCCACTTTCTTTTAATTTATATCCTGCTATTGAAGTTCCTCCCAAATAGTTAATCAGATTGCCCCATTCATAATCGCTTGGCACATGCCAGTCAACAGGACAAGCACCTTGTGCTGTTTCGCTATGAGCATTATTCATGGCTGCATCCCAAAGCATCATCATACCATAAATATCTTTTAGACTATCGTTACTGTCGTAATAACAATCATATGGAATAGGAGTGCCATCAGAATAATGAGTTGATTTTAAATTTTGTTTGAGCCATACTTGTGAGCCTATATGAATTGTATCATAAACATTGCCATCATAATCTGTTACTGTTGCCTGTGAAAATGAACTAAGAGAGAAAGTTAGCAACATCAATGACAAGAACATTATTCTCATAAACAGAATTTTTCTCAAACCTAAAGAATATATCCAAAAATTATTTCCCAGGCACATTAAAAATAAATCCAACTCCAAAAACATTTTCAATCGTTAAATCAGAATCTTCTTTCAAGTACTTGCGAATCTTTGTGATGAACACATCCAAACTTCTTCCAATAAAATAATCGTTCTCACCCCAGAGTTCTTTCAGCATTTCTTCTCGTTTAATAATTGTATTCCGGTGGTGAGATAAGTAGTTTAAAATATCGCTTTCTCTTTCAGTGATTCGTTTTGTTTTAGAGGCTATTGTTAATGATTGTTTATGATAATCAAAAACATATTTCCCAATAGCAACGATTTCAATTTTGGTTTCTGTTTTATTCTCGGGAATGCGTCGAATTACTGCCTTAATTTTCCATAGTAATTCTTCTTCATCAAACGGTTTGGTGATATAATCATCGGCACCTAAATCATATCCTTTGAGTTTATCTTCCCGTAAACTTTTTGCTGTGATAAAAATGACAGGAATTTTTTTGTCTTTCTTCTTTATCTCTTTTGCAAGAGAGAAACCATCCATCTTCGGCAACATCACATCGAGTAAACACAAGTCATATTCATTACTTTGAAATGCTTTCAATGCCACCTCTCCATCTTTGCAAAGTTTTAACGCAAATCCTTCGCCCTCTAAATAATCAACTAACAGCATACCCAAATTGAGATCATCTTCTGCCAATAATATTTTCAGCTTTTGTTCAGGCATTTTGAAGTGTTACTGTAAATATTGTTCCGTTATTTTTTTCGCTTCGCACTTCAATTGTGCCGCTGTGTAACTCAATAATTTTTTTGATGTAAGCCAAACCAAGACCAAATCCTTTCACATCATGCACATCACCGGTTGGCACTCTGAAAAATTTATCGAACACTTTCTTTTGATATTCTTTTTCAATTCCAATTCCTTTATCACTAATAACAAGAATTAAATTTTCACCGGCATTGAAAGTTTGAATAGTTATCTCCGGCTTGTTCTTCGAATATTTTATTGAATTATCAATCAGGTTGCACAATGCGTTTGTAAGATGCGACTTATCTCCGATCACCAAAAATCGTTTGGCTTCAAGTTTCAATTTTAAGTCGCCGTGTTTGCTTTCTATCTGAATGCTGATACATTTCACTACGCCATGAATCAATTGATGAAAGTCCAGTTCTGTTTTTTGCAATGGAATTTCTCCGCGTTCAAGTGCGGTCATGCTTAACACCTGTTCCACCTGTAATCGCAATTTTTCATTTTCTTCCAATATGATTCCGGAGTAATGTTTGATTTTTTCGGTTTCATGTATGCTTGAATCCTTAATCATCATCTTTCCAGCTAATGCAATATTTGTCAGCGGAGTTTTAAATTCATGCGTCATGTTATTTAAAAAATCTGTCGTGTGCTCAGCTATTTTTTTCTCTTTCATCAATGAAAGAATTGTTCGCCAGAAAAGCACAAGTACAATCAATATCAGCAATACAGAAGTGATGAACTGTGTTCCCATCTCTGCGATTATGAATTGATTTTTATCCGGGAAAATTACTTTCAACTCCAATCCATTTTCGTTGGCAATGGCCGTTAAACTTTTCTGATAACTGCCAAGATGATTTGATGGAATTTGTTTAGCAAAATTGATTTCATTCGTAGCTATAACAGTTGATGGCTTTATAATCTTGAATGAATAATTGAGATGCAGATTGTAATAATTCATGTAATACTTAAGCAATGAATCTATTTTATGTACTTCACTTGTTTCCAGTATGGCTGCTATTTCCGCGCTACTGTCCAACGCTAAACTTTCACCCATTTGACGGCATGCCTTTTCATCTGACGAAATAACTTCGGCAGTTTTAGTTAAAACCATATTCGCCTTCTCATTAAAAAACTCCTCCTTGATTTTTGCAGTTTGCAAAATCCAATTCACCTGAATGATGAGCACGACAATTAATGCAATGGAAGAAGCAGATATGAATAAATAAGTCCGGTTGAGTTTCATTTATGAATTCCAAAAGTAGCCATTCAATTTATTATGGAATTTTCTTTAACAAGTCATTAACAACTCAATAACTTCTCAATAACAAAATCTGTTTTGGTGCGCCTCTACATTTGTTGCATCAAACAAAAATCAAATCTCATGACAAAAAAATTATTCGTACTACTCATCACAATTTTTTCGCTCAACAATGTCGAAAAATCATTTGCACAAACAATGAATGTTGATTCAGTTATTCAACAATATTGCAAAACACACAAATTAGTTCCGAATAAAACCGCATCCGGAGTTTATTATGTGATTAAGAATAAAGGGGCTGGCATACCATTAACTGATAGTGCGGTAGTTAATTTGAATTACAGTTTAAATCTGGTTGATGGAAATATTATTGACAGCAACAAGAAGAAAAAATATGGTCATAAAAATCCTTTCGAATTTAAAGTCGGAAAATTAATTCCGAAAATGGGTGGAGTAATTCCGGGTTTTAATGATGGCGCCAAATTATTGAATGTCGGTGGCAGCGCAATTTTCATTATTCCACCTACGCTTGGTTATGGAGATTTAGATTTGAAAGTTGTACCACCAAACTCAGTTCTGATTTTTGATGTGCAGATACTTGGAATAAATTAGTATTACATCCTCTAAAAATAAATGCTGTAACACTATCACAAATTAATCTTCATGAACAAAAATTTAATTCTAACGGCAGCACTGATTTTTTTTCTAAGCTTCAATTTACAAGCGCAAACCTGGAATATTTTTTCGCAGAACTGGTTCAACATTACTGACACACACTACAAAGGTTATTGGGAAAACGGACAAATAATTACCGAATGGGATTGCCCCGATGATTTGCATTTTCCTCCAGTAGAAATAAAATTGTGGAACAAAGTGCCCGTCTTAAATGGTCGGCTACCGACATATGAAGAAACGCAAAACGGAACAGCGATTCATCATTATGGAGGAAATGGAAATACAGATGTAAAACCTTACACCAAAATTATTGTTCCAAAACTGGCTTACATCAAAAGTCCGAATGCAGGAATTAATGAATTGGTTATTGTGATTCAAATAGTTCAAACTTCTACAGACATTATTGTCGGTTACAGATATGTGACAGGCGGATGCGGCGGTTCATTGCTTTGCAATTTTCATTTTTTATCTGATGATGAAATAAAAAAAGTAACAGGCAATTAATTTTTAATCCAAATTAAAAATAATGAAACACATCACTCACATTCTTCTGTTCTGCATTTTGGTTTCTTCATGCAACGGCCAAAACCCAACTGTAACAGTAAATAAAACCAACACACCACTCAATTCCGGATTATTAAAAATTTCGAAACCTGAAGAAGGTTGGCAGGATGCTTCAATTGGCACCAGTATAAAAGATAAAAACGGAAACCTTTGGTTCGGCTCGAACGGGCAAGGTGTTTATCGCTACGATGGAAAAACATTCACTCACTTCACTGAGAAAGATGGACTCTTCGACAATATTGTGTATTCCATTTTAGAAGATAAAAGCGGCAACATCTGGATTGGAACTAAAACAGGTCTGAGTAAATATGATCCTTCGAATTCGCTCAGTACAGGCTCCAAAACTTTTACGCATGTTCCAATTATTGTAACAATTAATCTCGCTTACAATCAAAAACATTCGCAGAATAATAATCCGCTATATAAAAATGGCGTGTGGTGCATGCTGCAGGATAAAGACGGAATCATCTGGTTCGGTACTGATGATGGAGTGTTTTGTTACGACAGAAATGGATTCATAAATTTTATTGACAGAACAAATATTATCAATGACGACAGTTTGAATATGAAAGCAATCGTTTCTATGATTCAGGATTCGAAGGGCAACATCTGGTTCGCTTCTAATTTAGGTGAAGGGCTTATTCGGTTTGACGGGAAAATTTTAAAAAGAATGACAACGAAAAATTTTCCGTGGACCGCAAGTATTGAAGAAGGTAAAAACGGAAACATATTATTCTCAAGTATGGGAAAAGGCATTTGTCGATTTGACAGGCAAACAATAACTACAAATATTTTCAAAGAGAAAGACACTCATGGGTTGCTTTATTATATATGGAAAGACAAAGCCGGTAACATTTGGTTTTGTGATGGCTACAATAACAAACCAATACTTTACTACAATGGAAATGTTATAATAAATTTTACAGAGAAAAATAAACTGACAGATAATAACCTGGCACCTGTGATTGAAGATAATGATGGCAACATTTGGTTCGCTTCAGCAAGCATGGGGCTGTATAAATACGACAAGAAAAATTTTATCCGCTATTCGGAATAGAAACGAATAATAAATTCGCATTCACAATTGACCATTCATAACCATGCCGCTCATTTTTAATTTACAGAAAGAAGATTACGAATTAGCCGCGTGGAAGATTGACGAAGACCATTCTTTTTTTGAATCGCGGTTGAAGTTGAGTGAAGAAGAAAAAAATTTCCTTCAACACATAAAAGCACCGAATAAAAGATTGCAATGGCTCGCATCGCGCCACCTGATTCGTGTGTTACTGAAAACAGATTTATTTATTGACAGCAATTACAAGCAGCGCGGAAAACCGGAATTACTCAGTCACAAAAAAGAAATTTCTATTTCGCATACAGAAGATGTTTGCGCTGTAATCCTGAGTGAAAACAAAAAAGTTGGAGTAGATATTGAACCCGAATACCGCGATGTAACAGTTATCGCACACAAGTATATTTCAGCAGCAGAAAAACAGAATCGCATTTTCACCAACGATCAAAATCTTTTTATCTGGTGCGCGAAGGAAGCACTTTTTAAATTATATGCGAAAGGTGAAGTATCGTTTCAGAATGATTTGTTCGTGAAATTACACGAATTAAAAACGGAGGGAACTGTTCAAACAGAAATCAGCAAACCGGATATGAACTGCACTGTTACACTTCAATATAATTATCTGAAAGAAGGATACATTATGTGCTGGTGTGTTTATTGATATTTGGCTGAATATCTTTTAAATATAAAATCAAAAGTTTCCATTTATAAAATAAAATAGGGCGATGAAAAATAAATTTCACCGCCCTTTTTATGTCGGGGTACCTGGACTCGAACCAGGGACCCCCTGCTCCCAAAGCAGGTACGCTAGCCAACTGCGCTACACCCCGAACTTATTTTTATTGATAACAAATGAACTATTCAACTATTTAACAAAACCGGTGCGGAGAGGGAGGGATTCGAACCCTCGATACAAGTTTAAGCTCGTATAACGGTTTAGCAAACCGGCCCTTTCGGCCACTCAGGCACCTCTCCTGTTATGTGGGCAAATGTATAAAATACTTTGAACCCTCAAAGAGAAGTTGAAAATAATCAGGTAATACTTAGCTGAATTTTCTTTTCTATCTCCTGAACTGACTCTTTAAACTCCTTGTCTGTATCCATCATGTCTTTCACTGCCTGACAACTATGAATAACGGTACTGTGGTCACGACCACCGAAATGACGACCGATAACTTTTAAAGAATTTTTTGTGTAGCTCTTCGCTAAGTACATACTTAACTGACGGGCCTGAACAATTGCACGCTTGCGTGTTTTCTCTTTTAATTTTTCAGGCTGAACACTGAAGAATTCGCAAACCGCCTTTTGTATGAACTCAATGGAAACTTCGCGCGAAATTGTTTTTACAAAATTCTTGATAATTTTTTTCGCTAAGTCCAAATCAATTTCTTTTCTGTTTAAAGATGATTGTGCTAACAATGAAACCAATGCACCTTCTAAATCACGAACACTGGTGCTTATATTATAGGCAACAAATTCAACTACATCACGAGGCAATTCAATTCCATCGGCATACATTTTCTTTTCAAGAATTGCAATGCGGGTTTCAAAATCCGGAACTTGAATATCAGCACTCAATCCCCAACGGAAACGACTCAATAATCTTTCTTCCATTCCTTCTAAATCACGAGGTGCACGATCAGAAGTAAGAATTAATTGTTTACCGCTTTGGTGAAGGTGATTAAAAATGTGAAAGAAAATATCCTGCGTGCGATCTTTGTTTGCGAAAAACTGAATATCATCAGCGATCAACACATCAATCAATTGATAGAAGTGAATGAAATCATTCACACTGTTATTTTTCAAGGCATCAATAAACTGATTGGTAAATTTTTCTGCCGGAACAAACAACACAGTTTTATTCGGATATAAATTTTTAATCTGATTTCCGATGGCCTGTGCTAAGTGAGTTTTCCCTAACCCGACACCACCATATATAACGAGTGGATTGAAAGAAGTAGCACCGGGCTTTTGTGCAACAGCATAACCGGCACTGCGCGCTAAACGATTACTGTCGCCTTCAACATAAGTATCGAAAGTGTATGCAGCATTTAATTGCGAATCAATATTCACTTTGCGTAAACCCGGAATGATGAAAGGATTTTTTATTTGATGACCCATCACCATTGACGCTGGCATCTCTTGAGTCTTCACTGCATTGGTTGTTGCAGTTGGAATGTTCACTGTAAATGGTCCATTCTTTTGAGAAGAGTTATCTACCACAACCTGATATTCCAAACGGGCATCGTTTGATAGTTCACGCTTCAGTGCTTTGCGCAAAATGCTTACATAATGTTCTTCAAGCCATTCGTAAAAAAATTGACTCGGAACCTGAATGGTTAAAACATCGCCTTGAAGTTTAACCGCCTTAATTGGTTCAAACCAAGTTTTAAAACTTTGCGGGTTTACATTATCTTGTATGATTTTCAGGCACTCATTCCAAACGGATTCTGCAGATTTCAACATAGTGACTGTATAGTGTTTTTAACTTTTATGATTTAATTCGACGATGAATGTATGTATGTGCGCACAAAACTGCAAGAAAATATTTTTAAAAAATATTTTTTTTAACTTGCAGAATTGGAAATAATTACTTGTTGTGAAATTGCCTGTTTATCAATGCTGTTTTTTTTAAAATAGAAATCTAATTTTCCTAAAACCAATCCTGCCCATCCAACTTGATTAACGAGTACTTGCTTGTTATCAATGTTCTTGTAACTTATCGGCGAATCAAAAAAAGTATGGGTGTGCCCACCTATAATTAAATCTATGTTTTTAGTAGATTGCGCAAAAACCTCATCACTGATTTTTTTATCGTTGTACTTTGCTCCTAAATGAGATAAACAAATTACCATGTTGCAATGGTAGTCATTCTTCAACTGTGACGCAATATTATTTGCAATGGAAACCGGTTCCAGGTATTTTGTTTCACCAAATAATTTATCAGGCACCAATCCTTTCAATTCTATTCCGATTCCAAACACACCGATTTTTAATTTTCCTTTTTTAAAAATTTTATACGGAATAGTTTTCCCCTGCATTGCCGTATTGGTGAAATCATAATTCGCAACAATCATTGGAAAAGTTGCATTCGGTAATTGACTGGCGAGACCTTCCACACCATTATCAAAATCGTGGTTACCGATTGCACTTGCATCATACTGCATCTGGCTCATCAGTTTCATTTCCAATTCACCATGAAAATAATTGAAGTACGGTGTGCCCTGAAAAATATCTCCGGCATCTAACAACAAAACATTGTCGGCTGCATTGCGCAATTTATTTATGAGTGATGCTCTTGCTGCTGCACCGCCAAGTCCCTGAAATTTTCCGCCGTCCATTGGGAATGGGTCAATGCGAGAATGCCAATCGTTGGTATGAAGTATGGTGAGCTTTTGAGTATCGTTGTCTGCAAATGCTTCGAGTGGAAAAGAATTTGCACCAAGCAATAAAGCACCGGCACTTAATTGTTTTAAAAATTTTCTGCGTTCATTCATTTACAACTCTGTGTTCCAATTTTTCATAAATAGTTTTTCCTTCTGCTGTTAAAGATAGAATGTAACTGATTAAAAGATTCCGAAACAAAATCGGACTCATCATTTTTTTTTCGAAATTCAGAAATGCGCAATCATCACCACCATTGGCAATGTAATCGCTGCACACAAAATGATAAGTAGCGAGGGTATCTAATTTTTTTCCATTGATGTAAATCTGTTCGGCCGTTCCTTTATAAATCATGTACTGCATTCCAGCAACGGGCCAACCACCTTTCGCTGCGGCTTTATTTATTAGTTGCCGCACAATTTTTCCATTCACCTCCATTAATGCAATTGCATTATCGAATGGCATGAGTTCAAATATTTTTCCCATCGTGATTTCTCCTGTGGGTAATGATGGAATTCTGATTCCTCCGTTGTTTACTATACTGAAATCAATTTCTGCATTCAATTCTTTTCGCGACTGTAACAGTAATGCATCAGCAACAAAATTTCCGAGTGTGCCTTCCGGTTGTTGCTTTGTTAATTCCGAATCTGATTTTCCGATTACAACCTGCATTGTTTTATTCAGACTGTCGCGAAAGGGAATCAGAAATTTCCACATAGCAGAATCAATTGGATAATCTGCTTTCATGCTGAACTTGTTTGCCGAATAATCAGCAACCTGGTAGGGTTTGCAAGAAGAAATTATAAGTGATAAACTAAAAAGTATAAATCCGGAGAATAGAAATTTCATTTTTTTCAACCCTTGAATTCTCCAAACACATTCCTTAAAGCATCGGCAATCTCGCCGAGTGTTGCATAATTTTCTACGGCTTCAATAACTATTGGCATTAGGTTCTCCTCTCCTTTAGCTTTTGTTTCGAGTGCTGCCAGAATGGAATTCACTTTAGCATTATCTCTTCGCGACCGCAATGATTTTAATTTTTCAGATTGATGCGTGCGAATTGATTCGTCAACACGAAAAATATTTTCAGGTGGTTTTTCATCTGCTAAAAATTTATTCAAGCCTACAATAATTTTTTCGCCGCTTTCAATTTTCCGTTGGTACTTATACGATGAGCGTGCAATTTCTTCTTGCATGTATCCTTGTTCAATCGCTGCAACTGAACCGCCCATTGCATCAATGCGATGGATATAATCCCAAGCTTTTTTTTCTACTTCATCAGTCAGCGCTTCAATAAAATAAGAACCACCAAGCGGGTCAACTGTTTCGCTTACTCCACTTTCGTGTGCAATAATCTGTTGTGTCTTCAATGCTATGCCCGCAGCTTGTTCGGTTGGTAAAGAAAGTGCTTCATCAAAACCATTGGTGTGCAATGATTGTGTTCCGCCAAGAACAGCAGAGAGCGCCTGTAGTGTTACACGGGTGATATTATTCATTGGCTGTTGCGCGGTCAATGTACTTCCACCTGTTTGCGTGTGAAAGCGACACATCATAGCTCGTTCATCTATTGCGCCCATCTCCTTTGTTATCTGTGCCCACATTCTTCTTGCTGCGCGAAACTTCGCCACCTCTTCAAATAAATTATTATGCGCGTTGAAGAAAAAAGAAATCCGTTTTGCAAAAACATTTATATCAAGTCCTTTATCAATCGCTGCTTTTAAATATGCTTTTCCATTGGCGAGTGTGAATGCTAATTCCTGAACAGCATCGCTACCGGCTTCGCGAATGTGATAACCACTTACTGAAATAGTATTCCACGCCGGAACTTCACGACTGCAATAATCAAAAATATCAGTAATCAATCGCATGGAAGGTTTCGGTGGATAGATGTAAGTGCCACGCGCCGCATACTCTTTTAAAATATCGTTTTGCACCGTGCCCGATAATTTTTTTACATCGGCTCCCTGCTTTTTTGCCAATGCTATATATAATGCCAGCAGAATAAATGCGGTTGCATTAATGGTCATTGAAGTAGAAATTTTATCGAGCGGAATTCCTTTGAAAAGAATTTCCATGTCTTCGAGCGAATCAATGGCAACTCCAACTTTTCCAACTTCACCTTCTGACATCGCGTGGTCACTGTCGTATCCAATCTGAGTTGGTAAATCAAATGCAACTGACAATCCGCTTGTGCCCTGACTTAGTAAATAATGATAGCGCTTGTTCGATTCTTCGGCAGTGGAAAATCCTGCGTACTGCCGCATGGTCCACAACTTATCACGATACATGGTAGGATGAACTCCGCGTGTGAATGGAAATTCTCCCGGTAATTCTTCATTATGAGCTGAAGAATTTCTATACAGTGGATTTATTTCAATACCACTATCAGTTTCAAATTTTTTTTCAGGAGTTTTTTCTTTCGACATAAATTATTTAAAAATTAGAGCCACAGATTCACAGATTAAATTTTGCTTACTTCAAAATAATTTGAAACAGATTTTCACGAAATTTTTTTGTTGACTTCAATCTCCTCCCCTTTGGGGAGGTCGGTTGGGACTTTAATAAATCTTCTTCACTTCATTCTTCAAAGTATCCAATGCCTTTTGTGTGGGCATTGATTGTTCATTATTAATGAAGTATTCTAAAATCCGGCGACTCAAATCTTTTCCCGAAGCACTCTCCGGTAAATCAACCGCACAACGATTTACGATACTTACAATTTCTTCTTTCACCTGTACTATCTGATTCCATGTTGGTGCGCTCACATAAATCTGTTGCGCAAGGTTGTGTTCAAACTCCAGGCGAATATTGCTGATTAGTGATAGTTGCATATCGCGGGCATTCATTCCGGGTTTTACTACCCGATGTATTAAACTGTTTGGCGAAATCCGTTCAAGAAAAAGTGCTAACCGTTCGTAAGCCTGCAAACGAATCGGAAGTGCCGCTTTAAAATTATCAATGCGAACTTCTAATTGTTTTTTCTCAAGGTCTGCCTGCAAAAAAGATTTCAGAACAAAGTAGGCAGTAAGAAATGTAATAAGTGATGGGATTGTAAATTTTAAAATTTCAAGAAAAACTGTCCAGGCCATTTGTGTTTTTTTTATTGTGGCGAAAGTAGATGAAAGTGAAATGAAAAGTGAAAAACTTAAAATGAAAAAAAATAATCCATTGGAAATTCTTCACATAAAACTTTTAATTATCAATCGCAACAAATTTTGTTTGAAAATGTAAGAGGTATGAAACTTCCCAAAAAACACCAAAAACAGGGAAAAAATGAGAACCCTCTACACATCAATTGTTCTTCTATTAATAACAAATTTCATAGCAAATGCTCAAAGTATTTCGCCCCAGGTTTTTGGTTCAGCAGGAAATTATTATGCCGTTGGTGGAAACTCGTTATCCTTTACAATTGGTGAAAGTCTGACTACAACTCTTACTAATTCCAGCTACAAAATCACACAAGGGTTTCAACAACCATCATACATGGCAACAGCCATTACTGAGGTTGAAAATCCGGTTTATGATTTAACTATTTATCCGAATCCAACGAGTAATGTGATTACTATTTTAAATAATGGAAATATTTTTTCGAACAACACAAAATTATTTCTGATTGATGTGCTCGGTCGAAAATTAATTGAACAACAACTGAACAGCGAACAAACAATAATTGATCTCCAACAAATCGTTGCGGGCACTTATTTTATTGTGATTGACGAAAACGGTTTCGATTCATTCACCCACAAAATAACCAAAGTCCAATAACTATAAACAAAACAAAACATGAAAACGCTCATTGCCAATATCGAATCCATTCTTCTTCGCAAGATTGGATTATTTGCAATAACACTTTTAGTGAGTTTGCAATTTGCATTTGCGCAAGTGCCTCAACGATTCAACTATCAGGGAGTTGCTCGAGATGCTTCAGGAAATGTATTATCATCTCATATTATTTCATTGCGTGTTTCAATATTGAATGGTGGCGCAACCGGAACTTCAGTTTATCAGGAAACACATAATGTGGTGACTAATCAATTTGGATTGTTCAGCTTGCAAATTGGTGGCGGAACTATTTTATCAGGAACATTTGCTGGAGTACCGTGGACATTGGGAAATCAATGGGTAAAAGTGGAGATGGATGCAAACGGCGGTAGCAGTTATGTGGATATGGGAACTACTCAATTATTAAGCGTACCCTATGCAATGGTTGCCGGAAAAATTGGTGGCAACATGAATTTAGATGACATGGGTGATGTGGATGTTTCAACCGCAGCATCAGGTCAGGTTTTAAAATATAACGGAACAACATGGATACCGGGAAACGATAACACGGGTGCAGGCGGAGGTGGAACTTATTATTCTGGAACAGGAATTTCTATTTCCGGAACAAATGTGATTAATAACACCGGTGATATAAATGCAACAGATGATATTACAAACACCACAACCGCAAATGGAGATTTATCTGGCACTTATCCTAATCCTGTGGTAGATGGAATTCAAAACAAACCAATATCTTCAACTGCCCCGACTCTTGGACAGGTATTAAAATTTGATGGAACACAATGGAAACCTGATGTAGATAATACAGGTTCAGGCGGAACAACTTACACAGCAGGCACAGGAATTAATATAGCCGGAACAGTAATCAGTACTTCATCAATGTTAGGTGATGTTACAGGAAGTAGTACTGCAAATACGCTTTCAAAAATCCAGGGTAAACCGGTTTCAGCTTTATCACCAACCTTGGGACAGGTTTTAAAATACGATGGAACTCAATGGATGCCGGGCACTGATATTCAGGCTGCAGGTGGGGCAACTTATTCTGCCGGAACAGGAATCACAATCAATGGTTCAAATGTTATAAGCATTTCAAATTTGGGTGGTGATGTAACCGGAACATCAACTTCAAATTCAATCAGTAATTTACAAGGAAAACCTGTTGTAGCAAGTTCGCCTTCGAGTGGTGAAGTATTAAAATACAACGGAACTCAATGGGTTCCATCAACAGACAATGTTGGAAGCGGAACAACTTACACTGCCGGAACCGGTATCACCATCAATGGTTCAAATGCGATTTCAGTGAATGCACTTTCAGGAGATGTAACCGGAAATCCGAATGCAACTGTTGTTGGGAAACTGCAAACAGTAAGCATTTCAAACACAATTCCTACAACGGGTCAGGTTTTAAAATTCAACGGTACATCATGGGCTCCAGGTGCGGATAATAATAGTGGTGGTGGCGGAACTTATACTGCCGGAACCGGAATAGATATTACAGGAACAGTGGTAAGCACTCAACCGATGGGAGGTGATGTTACAGGAACTTTAACTGCAAATACAGTTTCAAAAATTCAGAACTATTCAGTTTCAAACACAGCTCCAACAAGTGGCTATGTTTTAAAATGGAACGGAACTTCGTGGGCACCTGCTCCTGATGCAACAACCGGCGGAGGCTCAAATCTCTGGATTCAAACAGGAAGTAATATTTACAATTTTAACGGTGGAAATGTTGGAATCGGAACTACCACACCTGCTTCATTATTAGATGTTGAATCATCAACAGCAACAAATGTTATTGCACAATTTCAAAATAACAATGCTGCTAACACAAGTAACACGGTTAATATTCTGAATAATGGAAATGGTTACAATTTAAATGTAAATAAGACCGGACAAGGTGAAGCAGTTTACATAACAAAAAACAATGCAGGTTCAGGTACCACCGCAATGGTTGTAACCAACAACGGCATTGGAAACACTATGGATGCATTTGCAACAGGAACCGGTTTTGCCGGAAATTTTAATGGCGGAACAAGTTCATCAGGAGGGTTAGTAGCAACAACAACGGGCGTTCAATATGCAGGATTATTTGATGGCGGTTCGGTTGGGAATGGTATTAAAGCAATTGTGAGCGGAGGTGGATATGCCGGATATTTTGCTGGAAGAACTAAAATTGATTACAACTCGAACTCATCAAGCAGTCCACATTTAGCCATTTATGAACAAACAGTTGGCGATTGGGCGCGCATTAATTTTTATAGTGGCGGATCAAGTTTCTTCAGTACTGCAGGATTAGTTGGTGCCGGTTCTTCTTCTTCAAAGTACACTTTAAGTTTCAGTACAGTTGGAGATATTTTCACTGCTACCGGTGATGGTAATTTAGGTATAGGAACAAGCACACCAACCTATCGTTTGCATGTATATGGCGATGCTGCTTATACAGGAAGCATGGCACGATATGAAAATAATAATTCAACGAACAACAATACCATGATTGATATCTTCACATTATCAAGTTCAGTATTGTTGAATGGAACAAAATCCGGTATTGGTTACGGAGCAAATATTCAAAAGACAGGAACACTTTCAAGCTCAGCAGCTGTCTTTGGCGGAAATGCAGGTACAAACGGAGAAGGTCTTCGCGGAAGTGCGTTTGGTAATGGTGGATACGGAGTATATGGAAATGCTGCGGGTAGTGGAGCAAATTCTTATTACGGAGTGTATGGCTACGGATCAGGAAGTGCCGGTGCCGATTATGGAATTTATGGTGTTCAAGGTTCAGGTGCAAATGACTGGGCTGGTTACTTCAGCGGCAATGTTGGATACACCGGAATGTTATTGAGCACATCAGATAATAAGCTTAAACAAAATGTACAGAATTTCAGCGGTGCACTGCAGCAGGTAATGCAATTGCAACCAAAAACTTATGAGTACAAACACGACGGCGATTATGCTCACATGAATTTGCCGCAGGGCGAACAGGTTGGTTTGATTGCACAGGATTTAGAAAAAATTATTCCTTCATTAGTTCAGCCTGCTACATTTTCTTATGTAGTAAAAGATGATACAAGAGATGGCGAAGAAGGAGCTGTTACCACCACTCAAATAGATTACAAAGGAGTAAACTACATTGGTTTAATACCGGTATTGATTGGTGCCATACAAGACCAACAAAAAGAAATTGAAGAACTTAAATCACAGATATCCCAATTGAGCAAGTAGACTTTTAGACATTGTTTTAGTTTTTGGTTTGGGGAAAACCACTGCAATTTTTTGCGGTGGTTTTCTTTTTGTGGAAACTCAATGTTAATGAATGAAAATATTGAACAATCGAACATAGGAATTTTGAATTCAGAAGTTTTATTAATTCAGAAAATGAAATTCAAATGACTTAATTTTTTGTGGTTCAGTTAATACCCATCGGCACATGAACATTTTTCTACTTAATAACCGCAAACTGTTTCCGTTGCAAATTGTCTTCACTAACAATAAAATAAGTGCCTGCATTTAATAAATGAAGAGAAACTTTCAGCAAATTTTGCAAGTCTTTGTTTTCAATTTGTAATAGAACTCTTCCTGTTATATCTGTTATCAGATAATTTTTATTACTGCTTCCTGATTGAATAGATAATTCATCAATTGCCGGATTAGGATACATAGTGAAAATGATTTGCTCTTCAACATCATTCACCCCAGCGCAAATCTGCACAAAAACATTAACGGCTTGTGAAATTAAAGTATCATTTCCTACAATAGCTAGAACAAGGTAAGAACCTGTTGAGTCGATAGTAACGATGGTGTCATTCAAGCCCGCAAAATCAGTCCCATCTTTTTTCCAATGATAGGTGTAACAGTTATTCGGCTGATTCACAAATAAAGAAGTTTGGGTACCGACACATAATGTATCAGAACCAGCATTACTAATTGTAACAACTTCGGTGCTTAGTTTTAATTTTATTAGAGCTATTTCTCCCAAGCCAGTAATACAATTAACCACTATCTCATTGTCGTTTTCAAAATAGGCATTCTTGAAGTGTATTCCATTTGGAGGTTCAAACATAGAGGTATACCCCAATCCATTTAGCGCTAAATCATAGGTAGCTGTTGAATCGAAGCGATAAATATTTGCCCATAAAGCCCCTGGATTTACTCCTCCCATGCTCCATATCCGCCCCTGGCTATCGCGATGAAGAATACGACCTTCATCATTTCCCGGATTGGAATCTTCCATTAAATCAAATACTCCATTTATTGCAAAGGTACTGTCAGCATCTCCGTTAGGTTTTATGCGCACAACACGGTTGCTTTGATTTCCGTTCTGAACAAATCCCTGAGCATAAATATTATTCTGTGGGTCAGCAAAATACCTATTTACATTATACGCAGTGACAGGTATTACATTCATACCATTTATTCCGTAGGTTGCATCGGGCTCCCCCATTGAATCTATCTTAACGGTTACTATTTGTTCAATAAATTGGCCTGCTAAGTTTGGGTTAATGGTGTATAAAAAGCGAATGGAGCCATTCGCGTCAATAACACCCGCTGAATGACCACCAATGCTGGCTACCATTGAGTTGAAACCAGGATAAGTTATAGCAGGATGGAATGTATTATCAAGAGATCCATTTAAATTATATCTTCTTGCAACTGGAATGGAGGCACCGCCATTTATATTCGATAGTTCAGTTCCGAATGCAATAACCTTTCCATCGGGCTGAATAACTATATGTGAATATGTAGAATTAGAAACAGGATTACTGCTTATCAACTCCACTACTCTGCCTATAGAATTAAAAGTAGAATCAGGTGTGCCATCAGCATTGAACCTTGCTATATACGCTCTGCCACTGCTCCCCGCATTTCCCGGCGCTTCAGTACCGACCACATAAATTTTATCATTGACCATGGCCGCACATGAAACTGAGTTCCGTTGGTCAAAAGTATGTTGCACAACTCCGTTGGTACCAAACGAGCTGTCTACTGTGCCGTCATTATTAAATTTTGTGAGCAAAATTAAATTGGCTAGCAGCCCCTGGTCAAAAACATCTCCTGCTTCAATGTAACTTCCATCCGATAGTTTAAATATTTCAATTTGTTCTAAGGAGGATGGAATACCAGCAATAACAGAAATGCCACAGGTTTCACCAAAACTTCTGTCAATCACATAGTGTTGCTGTGCAAATAGGTCAGATGGTAAAAAAAGAACTGTTGTTAAGACAATAATTTTAAGCGTAAATATTTTTTTCATTTTGTTTGGGGGTTTAACTGTTTTAATTTTTTAGTTGATTTCTTTATTCAGAGAACGATATTGTGTTCACCATACTCATAATATCTTCCACATACACGCGGTCGTTACTCAGGCGCGGTACTTTGTGTTGCCCGCCAAGCTTTCCTTTTTTCTTTAGCCAGTTATAAAAAGAATTTTGTGGTAAGCTGTGTACTGTCGGTTCTTTTAATGCAATGTCTTTATACCGCTTTGCATCGTAATCAGAATTCAGTGAGCGGAGGTTGCTGTCTAAGTGCTCGGTAAATAATTTTATATCGGCAGGTTCTTTTTCAAATTCAATCAACCACTCGTGACAGCCACGGTTATCATAAGTCAGATACACAGGTGCAACAGTATAATCACTCACCACTGCTCCGGTTAATTGACATGCATGTGCAATTGCATTGTCAGTATTATCAGCAATCACTTCTTCACCAAACGCATTGATAAATTGTTTTACTCTGCCGGTAACTTTTATTCTGAAAGGTTTTATGGAAGTAAACTTTATGGTATCGCCAACCATGTATCGCCACAAACCCGAGTTGGTTGAAATCACAAGCGCATAATTTTCATCGGTCTTCACTTCATCAATTAATATTGTTTTCGGAAATTCTTTTCCCAATTCACTCATCGGAATAAATTCATAAAAAATTCCATTGTTCAGGTGCAACACTAAATCTTCATCGCGCTTGCCAAACTGAAAAGCAAAAAATCCTTCCGATGCATTGTACGATTCATAAAAATTCATTCCATCACCTTTAATAAGTGATTTGAATTGTTCGCGATACGGAGTAAAACTTACACCGCCATGAATGTATAATTCAAGATTAGGCCACACATCGCGCAGATTATTTTTTCCGGTTAATTCGAACAATCGCTTAATCAAAATCATGGTCCAGGTCGGAACTCCTGCAATATTGGTTACATCTTCTTTTAAAGTTGATTGCGCGAGGGCTTCAATCTTTTGTTCCCATTCATCCATCAAGGCAATAGATAATTGTGGCGTGCGATGCAGGTGCGCTATGAACGACATGTTCTGCAACAACACCGCACTCAAATCTCCATAACTCGAAAACGAATTCAGGTTATTTATCTGAAGACTTCCGCCAATAATTAAACCTTTGCCGCTGAAAATTTTTGTGTCTTCATTCAGCATGCAATACGCGCTTAACAAATCGAGTCCACCTTTGTAGTGGCATTCTTCCATTGCTTCCTGACTAACCGGAATGAATTTACTTTTATCTGAAGTTGTGCCCGATGATTTTGCGAACCAACGAATTTCAGAAGGCCAGAGAATATTCTGTTCGCCCTTCATCATCCGCGCAATCCATGGTTTCAGTGAATCATAATCCTGAATCGGAATACGATTTCGGAAATCATCGAAGTTGTAAATGCTGTCGTACTTATAATTTTTGCCCCACTCGGTTGCTGCCGCTTCCTGTATCAGATTTTGAAAAACAAGTTCCTGCGATTCAAACGGATGCTCCATAAAATAATGAACATTATCGAACCGCTGTCGGATAAACCAGGTGACTATGGGACTTAAGTAGTACAAGTTGCGTTCGTTTGGTTTGCCAATATAGAAATACAAACCAATAAATAGTATGTCACCATAATTTTATTTCAGGAAACCAAACCCGAAGTACTAAAGTGTTATTTGATTTTGCTTAAACCTTCCAATGCAGAAGCATCACTTGGCGATAACAATAAAACTTTGTTGAATAAAACTTTTGCCTCTGCAGTTTTTGAAAGTTGAAGATTGCACCAAGCGAACATGATGAGTCCATCATAATCAAATGGATAAAGGTTTACTACTTTTTCAAAATAATTGTAAGCGGATTTATAATCTTTATTGGTGTAAGAGATATAACCCATGCGATAATTCACTTTTGAATTCTGCGGGTCAATTTTTAAAATGTCGTTATATACTTCAACCATTTTATTCATGTTTCCTTTTGCATTGAGCGGAAGAACATAGCCCAATTTCGCTTCAATTGAATACGGCATAAGCGCTATTGCTTTTGAATAATAATTTTCTGACTCGGTGTATTGTTGCGCTTCGTAACTCAAATAACCCAACCTCAGATTTTGCTCATAACTTTTTTCGTCATAAAATCCTTTCAATATCGAAATGGCTTCAGAATATTTTCCGGCATACTCCAATGTGTAACTCTTGGTGAATGCATCCTGCAATGTTTGCGCTTTCGAAATTTCTGAGTTGATTAATATTAATGCAATGAGTGAAATTGAAATTAGTTTTTTCATGATTTATAAATTTTAGAAATTGATTTTAAAAGAAGCAGAAAAAAAGTTGTAACGATATTTTATTGAGCCGTCATGCACAGAGGTAAACGGATTAATTACCGGATAAATTTTGGAATCTCTTCCGTACATAAAGTCCAATGTAATTTTATGGGGAAGAAAAATGGAACATCCGGCAATCCATCTGCTTTTTAATAGCGCTGAATTATCATTCAGCACAAAACCGTTTTCATTGTTCTGATTGTATAAAGAATCACCATTAAAGTAAGAAGCATTGAATTGTAAAAATGAAAATGGTTTGTATGAACCTGAAAGTGAAAATCCACTTTGATAGTATGAATTCTGCTGATTCATTCCCAGGTACTCTGCTCCGAATGAAATTTTGCTATTACACAATGGATAAAATTTTATTCCACCGGTAAACTGCAATTGATTCACCTTGTAAAAATCAGAAGCAGAACCTGAAATATTAAAATCAAAAAACGGTATTGATTTTTTCAGATTCAAAGAAAATAAATAGTAAGAATTCTTATCCGGATTTATTTGCAGATTGGTGAAAAATGTTTTTTGAGATATGAATCCGACGGAAGGTTGAACGATAAAATGTTTTATCAATGGAATATTCGCTTCGAGAAAATAATGACTCTGATAAAATTTATAGAGAGTTGTATTCAACGATGTGCCTGAATAATGATGGTACAAAGAAATGCCGCGACCAATCCGATGGTTTAATCCAACACCGAAAATGTATTTTGAAAACAACGGATAGTTTTGAATTCCTTCCTGAGAATAGCTTGCGCTGTCCGGATTGTTCATCGCAAATGATGCATCCAGTTGATTGATGAATGCTAATTTTTCTGTCTCTGTTTTTATTTTCAATGAATCAGAAAAGGTTTTTGAAAAGCTATAAGCTTCATCATAATTTTCATTCAATTTCATTGTATTGAAAAGTGATTCTTTCAACTCATCATCAAACTGATTGTATTGATGTGCTTTTTCAAAATGCTGCTGCGCCTTTCTGTATTTTTTCAGATTATAAAACGCAGCTCCCGTTCTGTAATACAGATAATAAAATTCTTTTTTTTCTTTCACTGCTTGCTTTCCTGTTGCAATTAATTTTTTCCAATCCCGATTTTCCAATTGAACTAAAGTGAGCGAATCAAAGTGATGAATTGATTTTTGAGCAAACCCATTCACACTCATAAATAGAAGAACGAAAAATATCAATCGATTAAACATGTGGCCAGAACCTTTGTGTTTCCGTTTTCGATGGTGAAGTATTGGATGCTTCCGTTATTTATTACAATTTCAGAATTTATCACTTTCAAGTTTTTCTTACTGAATCCGATGGAAGCTTGTGTTTCTATCTTTATGAATTTCGGAAAATTGAAATCATCAATAACACTGAACACAGCATTGTAATCAGCTTTTACAAAACGAATAAACGGTGCTGCAAAATCCTGCAGATACAATGCCATCCCGGAAAACAAGCTATTCAATGGCAATTCATCATTAATATTCATTTGATGATAATAGCCGAGCAAAATTTTATGTGCTGAAATAAAGAATTGATAGAGCAATGATTTTTTATGGCCATAAAATTCAGTGAAATAAAAAACTGTGAAGTTGTTAATGAAGTAAGCCGATGAATTGGTTTCAGCACAATACAAGTATTTATAGTTGTAGGAATCAACTTTCACTTCCCAAGAAATAATTTCTTTTTTCTCCTTCGCTTCTTCCTTTGTAATGACTTCGAATTTTAAATTTTGCCCGGGTTCAAAATTGAATGCACTCAATAAAATTTGTGTTCGTTGAATATTTGAAACATCAGATTGCTCTCTCGGATAATCGAACGAATGAAATTCATAATCAAATCCATTCTTACGGGTTACATAATAACTAATCGGATATTGCAAAGTTTTTGAACCGACAAAAGGAGTTGACTGTAATTGAAAATGAATGTGCGGTTCAGGTGAACGACCACTGTTACCACAAGCAGCAATGATTTCGCCTGCATTTACATAATCACCAACCTTCACTTTAAAACTTCCTTGTTTCATATGACTGAGTTTGGAATACAAACCCTCTGCATGACGAATGATTATGGTGTTGCCCCAGTTCTGTTGAAGATTTACATCTCCGATATTATTGTCTTCAATATCATCAATAATATGGGTTACATAACCTGCTGCCGGTGCATTTACCGGAATGTTGTAGCAAAAGAAATCGGATAATTTTTCGCCGGGTAAACGAAAAGATTTTTTCATTTCATCCACCACCACAAAATCCAATGCATACTTCCAGTCATCGCGGTGAGTAATTTTTCCATCGTTGCCCTGCGAAACATACCACTCTCCATAAAACGGTAATGCAATTTGTATGTAAGTATTGTTTTTGTAACGCTCACTTTGATATAGATAGCGATACAGATTTTTCTCAGGAGAAAACAATTGAACCGGAACCAATTTCAATCCCTTTGATTCAAATCTGTATTTCAATGTGAGCAATGTGAGCAGAATGATTATTGTGGAAGGAAATGAATACATGGGCAATTGCAGTAAACCCAATAAGTATCCCATTCCGGTTTGAATGACTGCAATGACTGCTGTTAATAAAATTGCCAACACATAAGATTTCGCAGATGGAATTAAATAAAATCCTCCAATGGAAATGGCAGCAAGAATATAATTGAATCCGATGTAGGTGTATGAAAGCTGTTCAACATTTCCATGCAAAAAATAAAACGCATAATACCCGCTGATAAATCCTATGATGGAAAGTGAAAAGGCAATGCGCGAATAAATCAACAACCCAACAGCAATCAATATTCCTGCAATCACATTGTATTGAAAATAAATTGCACCAAGTGATTTGAAATAAATATCAATGATACCGGGTAACCTGATTTCCTGCATCCACTCGTACGCTTTCACCATTTGAATTCCTCCAATAGAAAACAAATCGTTGTAAACAAACAACCATCGTTCGCTCAATTGAATTTCGCCCATCCCTCGTACTGCCAGTAACAACAACCACACAGTTAAGATGAATGGAATACCAAGGACTGGCAATTCATACTTCGCAAAAAATATTCCGACTGCATTGGTGATTAAAACTGATGTGATTGAAAAAATGAAAAGCAATAAAAAAAAGATGAATGAGAATTGAAAAAACAATCCCATCACCAAACCAACCATCAAACTATTGAAACTGTAAAATCCGGAATGAATACTTGTGCGGTTTAAACCCAGCCAATGCGAAAAGAATATACTGATAATAACTGCAATGAATCCTGCAATGCCAGAATGAACATTTGCAAATGATGCAACCAAAATCAGGTAAGCAAATATCCGGTTATCAGAAAAAAACATCTGCGAATAGCTATGAATAAAGCTATCGGACCAGAAGCGGATATTTTTTTTCAGTGAAATGTCCATTTACAATTTAAAGGATTTCAGATAATCGGGTTTCACTTCGCATGCTTCAAGGTATTCAAGATTTTCGCGCTTACGAATCAGATGAACTTTGTTTTTCATATCAATCATTACTACTGCTGGTCGTAATGCAATGAACTGCATCCACTGAGTCATGTTGTAAGCTCCAACTGTATGCACCACCACATGGTCGTTTCTTTTTAACGGCGGCAATGTAATGTGTTCGCGAATCACATCAATGTTCATGCATAGCGGGCCATACAAAACAGAGTCTTCAGTATAATTTCCGAAATCCTGTGCTGGAGAAATTTTATGGTCGTACCAGAATGAAGTGAACATCACATTCACACCAAAGTCCAAAATTGTTGCGCGCCGTCCATCACTCAATCTCTTGTTTGAAATCACACTGCCCAATAAATATCCGGCATCATCAATCAAGGCGCGACCGGTTTCCAAAACCAACAAAGGCAATTCATCAGTTCCAAATCCTGCATTGAGAATAGCAGTTGAAATTGCTTCAGCAAACTGGTCGAAATTCGGATTGGTATCAACACCTTGCAAGAAAGAACCCTTCAAAGTATTCTTCGATGCGAAGCCACCACCCATATCAAGATACAAAATATTCTTCTTGTACTTCTTTTTTATTCCAAGTGCCAAATCACTCAACTTCGATGCAGCAACACCATATGCACTCGGCGATAACATGAATGTTCCGATGTGCGAATGCAACCCAACCAAATCCAATTTATCCGCGAGAATAATTTTATTAATTGCATCCCAAGCCTGACCGTTTTCATAATTAAAACCAAAACGGTCCCACATCGGGTAAACACCTGTATCCATGTTCACACGAATAGCAACTTTCGGTCGTTTGTTCATTTCAACTGCGAGTTCATTCAGGTGATACAACTCATCCAGATGATCAATGTGAATGGGAGATTCATTATTTATTGCAGCTCGCAAATCATCTTCTGATTTATCGGGGCCATTAAAAATTATTTTACTTCCAGGCACTCCATTGTTTAGTGCTTTGTGATACTCAAAACCTGAAACCACTTCAGCCCACGAACCTTCCTGGTGAAAAACATTGCAAACCGCATTGATGTAATTTGTTTTGTAGCTCCACGCAAACTGCACTTTCGGGTAACGGGTTTTAAAAGCACGGTTAGCTTCCTTGTAAGTGTTGCGAATTGTTTTTTCACTTATCACAAACAAAGGAGAACCGAATTCCTTTATCAGGCTCTTCACACTCACTTCATCAATGTGTGTGTGTGGTGTATATTCGGTTTTCATTCCGAACTTGTTCATCAACCCGGTGTTCAATCGTTGAATCAGCGGTCTTTCATATTGTAGTTTCTTCATTAAAATATTTTTTTTAAAGTTCTCCTAAAGTTGAAATGGTTTCAAATTCTTTTAAGTCGCAAATCATATCGTAGCTGTATCGGATAAACATTTTTCCGGTTTCGTACTTTGTAAATGGTTTTACTTTTTCTCCCAATGCCAATTTCAATAGTGCTTCGGGATGATTTTGTCCGGCACCTACCGCGAGATAAACCCATGCAGGAAAGCGTGGATTGATTTCTATCAGATAAATTTCTCCTTCGTTCGTACGAATCATTTCCAACTCGCAAGGTCCTTTCCACTTGCTGTTCTTCATCAGCTTTCGCGTTAAGTCCATCAGGTCGCCATCTTCGAGGGTAATGCCAGCCCATGCTTTTCCTTTATCGGTAATAAACTGTTTGCGCATCGGCACAGCGCCAATCGTGTTTCCTCTTCCATCACCTACCGCAGTTACATTCACTTCAGTTCCATAAGTAAACTCTTGAATGATAATCGGCAATCCCCACTTCGAAGAAATTTTATGAAAGTAAGAAGTTGCCTGGTCTGCATTATACGCAACTGATGCATCATAAAATTTTCCTTTCACTACCAATGGATAAGTGAACTCCTGATATAAATTTTTTATTTCTGCAACACTGTGAATGGTTTTGCTTTTTGGAATATTGATGTCATATTTTTTTCCGAATTCGGGAAGATTATATTTCTGACGCTCTTCAAATTGTTCCAATGTTGGAAGGAAGGATCGGATGCCCAATTCCATTTCTAAAGTATCTGCCAGTTTAATAAAGTTAAATAACTCGGCATCGAAGTTCGGAATGATTACATCTATTTTTTCAATGGAATTAATGTAACGCAAGCGCTCCATCAAACTATTTTGTCCTGCCGATGGCAATGGAATCTGATAAGTTTTCGCAATCAGCTCATGCATATATATGCCGGGTTCCAGTGCATCATAACTTAATCCAATGATTCTCACATCATATTCCTTGCTATCGAGCAAACCGCGAACAACGGGAATTCCGGGGCCGGGACTGTCAACATTATTCAGCCCTGTAACTGCTACATTAACTTTCTTTCTTTTCATCTGATTCAGTCACCTTGAATTGTTCTAGCATTTTTGCGAAATCATAAAAATCTTTTTCGATCGTATCCTTATCAACCGAATATGTTTCGAGTAAATGTTTTTTAATTACCTCATGGCTTTTATTTTCCTGCAGTAATTTCATAATCTCCAAACCAATGGGATTGACCGAAAACGAATCACCGCTTGCGGGGTTAAACACAAAGCCCGTATCACTCAGGGCTATATTCTTTTTTATTTTCATTATCCGATTTTTTTGCGTGAACGAAAACTATTGACGCAGCAAATAACCTAAAGGTTTAAAACGGTGCTGTTATAAAATTCAAACAATTAGTTATAAAATTCGGAAACTTATATTTTGTTCAACGGCACTCGCGTTGGATGAATTTTTTTTATAACTTTTTCACTAAGCAAAAGAATGATACACTGTAATATCTTTAATTGTATTTCTTAATTTTGTAAAAAGCATTTTTAATTTTACAATTCTAAAAAAAAACTATGGGAATGATGAAAGAATTTAAGGAGTTCGCAATGCGCGGAAACCTTGTTGATGTTGCAGTAGCTTTTGTAATGGGCGCTGCCTTCGGAAAAATAGTGACCGCCTTTGTTGATGGTATTGTAATGCCTGTAGTAGGATTACTTGCCAGTGGTCAGGATTTTAGCACTATGCGATTTGTGTTGAAGGAAGCAACTGAAGATAAACCTGAAGTGGCCATTATGTATGGTGTTTTTTTTACAGTGATTCTCGATTTTGTTATTGTAGCATTTGCAGTTTTCATGGTTATTAAACTTATTAACCGAATGAAGAAAAAAGAAGAAGCTGCACCTGCACCACCCGCTGGTCCAACCAATGAAGAAAAATTGTTGATGGAAATCAGAGATGCACTGAAAAAATAATTTTCGATTTGCATTTATTACACGGGTTGGTTTTAAAAAAACAAAATTGTTGATTTTCAAATCAAAATAAAATTTACCCTAATCAAATTTTCTTTTCATGGTTGATGAAGTTGAAACAAACTCTGAAAAATTTTCATTGACTTCGAAACAATATAAAACAGCAACCACTTTTATTTGTGCGTTGCTGTTTTTCATTTTACCATTAGCAAGTTTACAGGTTGGCATTCCGGGCGACGAACCCATTGATGCGCAGTATGGAATTGAATCGTTGAATTTTTATAAAAGTTTTGGTAACGACACATCCTTTGTAAATCTCACTGCTTTAAACCAACAAACTTTTCCATATCAAAAATATTATGGTGCACTGTTCGAGACTGTAAGTGTATCCATTTCGCAATTGTTCGGCACACCGGTATATAAAACAAGGCATATTTTAGTTGCCCTCTTCGCTGCTGTAATAATTTTATTTACCGCTTTGTTTACTGCTGAAATTGCAGGATGGATGGCGGCATTTATTGCAGTGCTGCTGCTTGCATCGTCGCCAACTTTTATCGGCAACAGTTATTTTAATTCCAAAGACATTCCGATGGCCATGGGATTTATAATTGCATTTTATTTTTTTATAAAACTACTGAAACAGTTGCCCCGTTATTCAACAAAAACCATCCTCGGTTGCATTGCTGGAATAGCGCTCACCATTGGTATTCGCATAGGTGGATTACTTCTGGTTGGATACCTGATTGTATTTCTGCTTTATTTTATTTCCGATAATGATTCATTGCGAAAGCAATTATTTTCTTCAGTCAAATCTGTATTCAGCCTTACCGCAATTGTTCTGCTTATATGTTTTTCAGGTGTGTTAATCGGTTGCCTTTTTTATCCGAATTTTTTTCTTCATGGGTTCAGTCACATCACCGAAGCTATGAATGTTGCAAAATATTTTCCCGTGAAAATTGTTATGCTCTTTGGGGGCAATCTGATCTATGCTCACGAAATAACATGGAGCTACTTACCTGTGTGCATGGGAATAACTTTTCCCGTTACTGGCATTGCCGGATTATTTATTTTTTATGTTCAGCTTTATTTGCGTCGCAAAATTTTTTCATGGCAGGATTTTATTCTTGTTTATACCGTGCTTTTTTTATTGGTGTATGTAGTTGCAACTCACCAATTGATGTACAACAGCTGGCGTCATGTACTTTTTATTTATCCGATAATAATTTCAACTTCTGCCATTGCTTATATGCGTTTATACTCAGCACTGAATAAAATTTATTTCAAGGCAGCACTTGTCATACTCTTTTCTGTTATGACAATTAAAACTTTTGGATGGATGATAATCAATCATCCGTATGAATACATTTACTTCAACGAAATACAAGGTGGCGTTAAAGGTGCTTATGGTAATTACGATACCGACTACCAACAACTTGCAGCAACCGAATCATTTGAGTGGTTGTTAAACTCCAATGATTTTAAAAACGATACTGCAAAAAACAAAACTCTTTTAACCAACAACATTGCACTCATTTGTGCTGACCAATACTTGCCTGATTCAATGGAAATTCTGGAATCAAGTTATGTGCGGCTGAATTATCGACCCATGAATTATGCAATCATGTCTTCCATCTTTTTAGATAAACAGGTAATGAAACATTTCTATCCTCCAAAAGGAACAATTCATGAAGTGAAAGTGGATGGTGTTCCGATATCGGTGGTGGTGAAAAGAGAAAATGATTATTTAGAAAAAGGAAAATACTTTTTCGATCACGCTCAACTCGATTCAGCGTTTGTTTATTTATTGCGAGCCTTTCATTACGATGCTGATGATTTCAGAACATGGCCAGTATTGGGGCATTGCTATTTTCTGAAAGGATATCCAAATCTCGCACATGAAATGATAAGCCGTTATGTTCAATACTTTCCGGAAGATGAGATGGCTTTGAATGAATTGGATTTGGTTGAATCCTATATTGACAGTTTAAACAGAGTTGAAGTAAAGGTGAAATAAAATTAATATTTAACTGAAAGAAAATTTTTATACCGATCAGATAACTGAAACCATTTTCAGCTTCTCCTCAATAAACTTAAAAGTAGTAAGAATCTCTGTTCGGTCTTTTAATACAACAACAGTGTGTTCAAAGTGAGCGGAGGGCTTAAAATCCTGCGTATAAATTGTCCATCCATCTGATGCTTCTGATACATTTTTCTTGCCCATATTAATCATGGGTTCAATGGCAATTACTAATCCTGGTAAAAGTTTTGGGCCGGTTCCTCTCCTCCCGAAGTTGGGAACTTCAGGATCTTCGTGCAGTTTTTTTCCAACACCGTGACCTACTAATTCGCGCACCACACCATATCCATTTTTCTCTGCGTGATCTTGAACTGCAAAAGAAATATCTCCTATTCGGTTTCCGTATTTTGCTTTCTCTACTCCAAGCACCAAACATTCCTGAGTAATTCGTAATAAATTTTTTACTTCATCACTTATTTCTCCAACTGCAAAGGTGTACGCGCTGTCGCCAACAAAACCATTCAGCACTGTTCCGCAATCCACTGAAACCACATCTCCGTCCTTTAATATTTTATTGTTTGATGGAATACCATGTACCACTTCTTCATTTACTGATATGCATAGCGAAGCGGGAAAATTCCGATACCCCTTGAATGCAGGAGTTGCCCCGTGATCGCGAATAAATGTTTCGGCAATTTCATCTAAACGCTGTGTAGAAATTCCTGGCTGAACATAACTTCCAACTTCTGCCAATGTTTTTGAAACCAAGATACAACTCTCCCGAATCAGACTAACCTCTTCATCGGTTTTGTAGTAAATCATATTCTTACAATAATTTAATATGCAGATGCCGCAGAGGTCCGACCCTTTATTCTACCTGATTTCATCAAGCCATCATAATGGCGCATAAGCAGGTGACTTTCTATTTGTTGCAAGGTGTCGAGGACAACACCAACCATAATCAACAATGAAGTACCGCCGAAGAAATTACCAAACTCACCAATCATTCCAAACATGGCTGCGAATGCGGGTAATATTGCTACCAATGCGAGAAATATAGAACCAGGCAATGTAATCCGACTCATGATTCCATCAATAAAATCAGCAGTTTTCTTTCCTGGTTTTATACCGGGAATGAACCCGCCATTTCGCTTCATATCATCAGCCATCTGCACAGGATTAACAATTAATGCAGTATAGAAATAAGTGAAGACGATAATGAGCACACTGAAAATTACATTGTACCAAAAACTGGTGTGATCAGTAAATACCCCTGCCCCCTGGCTTGCAGCAGAATCAGGAAAAAACTGAGAAATAGTTGCGGGTATAAACATTAAAGCCTGAGCAAATATGATAGGCATTACACCGGCAGCATTAACTTTTAAAGGAATATACTGACGAACACCACCGTATTGTTTATTGCCTACAATTCTCTTGGCATACTGAACAGGAATTTTTCTTGTTCCCTGAACTAATAAAATCACCAACATGATTACAGCAATTAATGCTGCAACTTCTCCAATGAAAGCAACTAAACCTCCATTGCCTCCTGCACTCATCCGTGAAGTAAATTCAGCGGCTAATGCAAATGGTAAGCGAGCTAAAATTCCAACCATGATTAAAAGTGAAATACCATTTCCTATTCCTTTATCAGTAATTTTTTCACCCAACCACATCACGAAAATTGTACCTGCGGTTAATACTACTAAAGTAGAGAACCAGAATAATCCTTCGCTAACAAGAATTTGGGCTCCTAAACTTTTTATGTAAACTACATATGCTGATGCCTGCAAAGCTGTAACAACAACAGTAAGCAAACGGGTATATTGATTAACTGTACGACGACCGCTTTCGTCCTTCTGTAATTTCTGAACAGCAGGAACAGCCATTCCCAACAGCTGCATAACGATGGATGCAGAAATGTAAGGCATAATTCCCAATGCAAAAATGGAAGCGCGAGTGAATGCACCTCCGGCAAAAATGTTTACCAATCCAAAGATTCCTTTGCCTCCCTGATCTTCTAACTGATGCAATTGTGAGCCATCAATACCAGGTAAAACAATGTAAGAACCTACACGGTAAATGGCTACTAAACCTAAAGTCATGAGAATACGAAACCTAAGGTCTTCTATTCTCCAGATATTTTTAATTGTTTGAATGAAATGATTCATATTTATTCAGCTTTCTGAAAGGGCAACAAATGTAATTTTAATTTAAGTATCTGCAAGGAAGATGAAATACTTCTTTACACAAAAATGCCCCGATACAATTTCGTTTGATCGAGGCATCAATTTCATTATGAGTTATTATTTCTTTTCCAGCAAGGTTAGTGTTCCGCCAGCACTTTCAATTGCAGCTTTGGCTTTTGCACTTGCTGCATTGGCAGTGATATTCAATTTAGCAGTTAACTCGCCGCGACCTAATATTTTAATCGGCTCATTGCGTTGAACATATCCTATCTCTTTCAACACCGCAAAATTCACTTCTTTTAAATTATGCTTGGTTACTAAATTCTGTAAAGCATCTAAATTAAATTCAGCGAACTCAACACGGAACGGGTTAGTGAAACCGTACTTAGGAACGCGACGCTGCAAAGGCATTTGACCACCTTCAAAACCTCTTTTATTTTTATGACCTGAGCGAGAGCCGGCACCATTCATACCTCTAGTTGAAGTACCACCGTGTCCGCTACCTTGTCCGCGACCAATACGCTTTCGATTTTTTGTTGCGCCTTCTGCAGGTTTTAATGTATGTAAATTCATTTTTGCGAGAATTAAACTTTAATAATTATCCAGTTACTTCTTCAGTAGTCACTAAGTGACTTACTTTACCAATCATTCCAAGAATCTGATGCGTTCCTTCTTTAATAACAGGCACATGTAGTCTTTTTATTCCAAGAGCTTTGATTGTTCTCTTCTGACGATCAGTGCGGTCAATTGCACTTTTAACCTGTGTAATTTTAATTTTTGCCATTTTCTATTTCTTTAAAATTCTTTTTTCAATAACTTCAGAAATTGATTATCAAATTTCCAAATCATCAAATTATCAAATCGTTTTTTATCCGTTAAATACTTTTTTCAAAGTGATGCCACGAGTCATTGCAACTGAAACAGGATCACGCAAATCAGTTAATGCTTTTATGGTTGCCTTAACAACATTGTGCGGGTTTGATGAACCCAATGATTTTGCCAACACATCCGTAACACCTGCACTCTCCAACACTGCACGCATTGCTCCGCCTGCAATTACACCGGTACCATGAGAAGCCGGTTTTACCCAAACTTTAGATGCTCCGTATTTTGAAATCTGTTCGTGAGGAATAGTGCCTTTCAGAATAGGAACTTTAACGAGGTTCTTTTTTGCATCGTCAATTCCTTTAGTGATTGCTTCCTGTACTTCACGCGCTTTACCCAAACCGTGACCTACAATTCCGTTTGAATCTCCAACTACTACGAGCGCAGAGAAACTGAATGTACGACCACCCTTTGTTGTTTTAGTAACACGGTTAATGCTTACTACCTTTTCTTTTAAATCGAGTTCGCTTGCTTTAACCCGTTGTATTGTTGCTTGAGACATTTTTATTTATGCTATAATGTTGTTCAAATCTAAAATTGTAATCCACCTTCTCTTGCGCCTTCAGCTATTGCCTGAATGCGACCATGATAAAGAAAACCACCACGATCAAAAACTGCGGTTGTAATTCCTTTGTCGGCAGCCATTTTCGCTAAAGCAACACCAACCTGCTTTGATTTTTCAATCTTGGTTCCTTTTAAATCTTTCAAGTCGCGTGATGAAGCGGCTAACAAAGTATGACCTGCTTCGTCGTTAATTAATTGTGCATAGATTTCGCTGTTGCTGCGATACACACTGATGCGCGGACGCTCGGCAGTACCTGAAATTTTCTTGCGAATTCTCTTGTGAATTTTAAAGCGGCTTATTGATTTTGCTGACATCTTATTTATTGTTCTTTTCTTAAAAAATTTATTTAGCGCTCGCAGCAGACTTACCTGCTTTGCGACGAAGAATTTCAGTAGTGTACTTGATACCTTTTCCTTTGTAAGGCTCAGGGCGACGAACTTCGCGAATCTTTGCAGCCATTTGTCCAAGTAATTGTTTGTCGGCTGAATCCATTGTTATCATCGGGTTCTGTCCTTTCAATTGTTCTGCAGAAATTTTAATTTCTTTCGGAACCATGAATAAAACCGGGTGAGAGAAACCCACACTCAATTCCAACATCTGACCGGTTACTGTTGCACGAAATCCCACACCCACCAATTCCAGTTTCTTCTGATATCCTGTAGCAACACCATTCACCATGTTATTTAACAATGCACGATACAAACCATGCATGGCTTTGTGACGCTTCTGTTCAGTGGGGCGACTGAGAATAATGTTTTCTCCTTCAACCTTCACTGTAATATCCACATCAACCTTTTGCTTTAATTCGCCTTTAGGTCCTTTCACAGTTACCATGTTGTTTTCAGCAACATTTACTGTAACACCTTTCAGTAAGGCAACGGGCATTTTTCCAATCCGTGACATATTCTATGCTTTCTCTTTACTCGATTAATTAACTTTAAATAAAATTTCACCACCAACTTTCTGAGCACGGGCTTCTTTCTCGGTCATTACTCCCTTTGGTGTGCTAACCACTACTATTCCCAAACCATTTAAGGTGCGTGGCAACATATCGCTTGATGAATACTTACGCAATCCCGGACGGCTTACTCTCCATATTTTGCGGATAGCAGGAAGGCGCGTTTCAGGATTGTATTTTAATGCAATCATAATTGTGCCTTGCGGACCCTTTGCATCATCGAATTTATACTTGAGAATGTATCCTTTTTCGTAAAGAATTTCAGTAATCCTCTTCTTTAAATTCGAAGCCGGAATTTCTACAATTCGGTGGTTCGCATGCTGCGCATTACGCACGCGTGTGAGGTAGTCGGCTATCGGATCTGTTACCATAAATAGGAAATCGTTATTTTTTTTGGGATGGCAAAGGTAAACATCTGATTCACTTTACCAAGTGGCTGATAAATATTGTTAGATAAAGCAATTGCTCCCTTAAAATTAGCAATAAAAAAATGTCCATTTCATTGAGTCAATTTTATTTTTCCATTCATTATTTCCTGAATAGACAATTGATTTATATAAAAAATTCAATCGATTGTAAAATAATACTTCATTGGTTGTTTTAGTATCGATAATTTTTAATATGCTAACCATCTGAATTCGAATTAGTAAATATTATCTGGTTTTATCAATAAAAATTATTGTTTTTTATCCAATAAGAAGCATTTCAGAACTTTTGTTATACCGTAACCTCAATAAACTTTCGTAAGAGATATATTATGGAAATTAAAAATACTGCCTATTCAAAATTGATTCTATAAAGTTTTCCTGCTTTGGTTGGACCAAGGGCTGTTTGTCCGCAAACATATAATTCACCTGCTTCGTCTTCACCAAAACTATTGAGGTAGAATTCTCCTTTCGGGCTAATCACACTTAATTGTCTGCGTTCCCAGGTAGTGGAACCTGCAGGTTGTAAGAGCATAAAGAAAGGCCCGGTCCAATCGCCGAAAATATACTTGCCTTGCATATCGGCATACTTAGTACCTCGATAAACATAACCACCAATCACACATTTACCTATGGAATGATTGTATTCATCAATGGGCATTTCTAAACCTGTCATAACACAATTTTCAGTTGGATTAAAACAATGTTTGCCTTCCATTGTTTTCCATCCATAATTTTTTCCTTTTTCAATGATGTCAATTTCTTCATATTCATTCTGACCAACATCTGCACAAAATAGATGGCCGGTTTTTCTGTCGAACGAAAAGCGCCACGGATTGCGCAAACCATAGCACCATATTTCATCGCTGCCACCTTTGTTTACGAAAGGATTATCAGCAGGGATTACATATCCACTTGCAGCATTTACATCTATCCGCAAAATTTTTCCAAGCAAAGTGTTTGTGTTTTGCCCGTTGCCAATAGTGCCGTGTTTATCTCCTGCACCACCACCATCTCCGGTACCAATGTATAGGTATCCATCCTTTCCGAAAGCCAATTGTCCACCATTGTGATTTGATTCAGGTTCGTTAATTTTCAGAATAATTTTTTCTGTTGTGCTTGCCACATCGGGATTTGATGAAACTGAGTATTCGGCAACCACGCTGGTGTTGTCCATTCCTTTTAATGTGGCAGGTGCAGAATAATAGATGAAGAATTTTCCATTTGTTTTGTATTGCGGATGAAAAGCCAGACCGAGCAACCCTTTTTCGGAATAAATGGCAAATAATTTATCGAGTTTGGCTGTTACATCAATAAATGGCACAGGTAAGAGAGAACCATTCTTTATTATTCGAACAGTTCCGCTTTGTTCGATCACGAACAAACGATTGCTTCCATCGTTTGCATTCACCGCACCAATAGGGGCTTCAAGTTCAGAACATATTTCAACCAAAGAAATACTATAGGCAATTGGCTTTTCTTTTTTCACTTCTGAACCGGCGCATGCAAGAAAAAGTAATATGGAGAGCGAAATTATTTTCATAATGAGTGAATTAAGGAATGAATCAAAGTTAAATAAAGGAAGAATTACGATACTCTTTGTGATTAATTATTTTAGCCGGCTCAAAATAAAAATTATCACTCATGAAAGGTCCAGTCTCACAATTTATCACACATCACTACAGGCATTTTAATTCCGCAGCATTGATTGATGCAGCAAAAGGATACGAAGCACATTTAACTGCAGGTGGAAAAATGATGGTGACACTTGCCGGAGCCATGAGCACCGCCGAATTAGGAATTTCGTTTGCCGAAATGATTCGTCAGGGAAAGGTTGATATTATTTCGTGCACAGGTGCAAATCTGGAAGAAGACATAATGAATCTCGTAGCACACTCACATTACAAGCGTGTGCCGAATTATCGCGAGTTAACTCCGCAAGATGAATGGGATTTATTGGAGAATCATTACAATCGTGTAACTGATACTTGTATTCCGGAAGAAGAAGCTTTTCGCCGGTTGCAAAAACACATTCATAAAGTATGGAAAGATGCAGAGACAAATGGCGAACGATATTTTCCGCACGAGTACATGTACAAAATTTTGCTGAGTGGTGAGTTGGAGCAGTATTACGAAATTGATCCGAAGGATTCATGGATGCTTGCAGCTGCACAAAAAAATATCCCCATCATTGTACCCGGTTGGGAAGATTCTACCATGGGAAATATTTTTGCTTCGTATTGTATAAAGGGCGAACTGAAACCTTTCACCATGAAATCAGGAATTGAATACATGGTATGGCTAACCGAGTGGTATAGAAATAATTCATCGGGCAAGGGTGTAGGATTTTTTCAAATAGGTGGAGGTATTGCAGGTGATTTCCCGATTTGTGTTGTGCCGATGATGTATCAGGATTTAGAGTGGCACGATGTTCCGTTCTGGAGTTATTTCTGCCAGATCAGTGATTCAACAACTTCGTACGGTTCTTATAGTGGTGCAGTTCCTAATGAAAAAATAACCTGGGGAAAACTCGATATCAATACACCGAAGTTTATTGTGGAGAGCGATGCTACCATAGTTGCTCCGCTGATATTTGCTTATATACTTGGGTGGTGAGGGTGGTGAGGATGGTGAATGGTCAATGGTCAATGGTCAATGGTCAATGGTGAATAGTCAATGTTCAAGCTTATAAGATTGTATGAAATAAGTTTGAACACTACTGACTTTCAAGTCTGACACCGTGGATTATCCATTCGCAGGTTTCACTTGGTGTAAACCACATTAGAAGAAATATTAGCCAATACTGATTTGATAAATTTTTCAATTGGTAAAAAGTCTGCTGTTACATTTGAATCCATGAAAATCGTTTTCAGAAACACTATACTCTTCCTCCTATTTACTACCAGTTCATCAATTACATTTTCACAAAATTTAAAATTTTCGTTTGCTGATTCGCTTCGCGGCAGTCTTCGACCACAGCGCACCTGTTACGATGTTTATTACTATGATTTATTTGTTCGGGTAAATGTTTTGAAAAAAAGTATTGATGGTTACAACAATATCTATTTTCATACAATCGAAAAATTCACTGAACTGCAAATTGATTTATTCAATAACTTAAGCATTACAAAAATTTTATTTCGTGGTGAAGAATTAAAATACAAACGGGTAGCCGATGCGGTATTTATCACTTTTCCAATAGAACAACAAGTGGGCGATACCGGAAAATTATTTATCGCTTACAAGGGAATTCCAATCAGCGCCAAAAATGCGCCATGGGATGGTGGCTTTGTTTGGAAGAAAGATGCCAACGGAAAAGATTGGGTTGGTGTGGCATGCGAAGGAACCGGAGCAAGTTTATGGTGGCCCAACAAAGATTACCTCGGCGATGAACCCGACAGCATGAAAATTACTTTCAATTCACCTTCAGGATTAACCTGTGTCAGCAATGGAAGATTGATCAATCATTTTGATATTCCCGACCACACAACCAATTGGATATGGAAAGTGAGTTATCCCATCAACAATTATAATGTCACTCTTAATTTAGCTGATTATGCATTAGTGACTGATACTTTCGTTCGAAGCAATAATTCGAAGCTGAGCTTAGATTATTATGTATTGAAAGAAAATGAATGGAAAGCAAAACAACATTTTCAGCAAGTGAAAACCATGATGGCTTGTTATGAAAAAGTATTTGGCGAATATCCGTTCAGCCGCGATGGATATAAATTAGTGGAAAGTTTTTATTGGGGAATGGAACACCAGACCGCAGTTGCGTATGGTAATCAATATGTAAATAATAAGTGGGGATTTGATTTTATAATCATTCACGAAACGGCGCATGAATGGTGGGGCAATAATGTAAGTTGTCAGGATTTAGCCGATATGTGGATTCACGAATCGTTTGCCACTTATGCTGAAGCGTTGTATGAAGAATGTACAAGAGGTTATGATACTTCAGTTGCCTACCTCATGAATCAGAAATGGAACATTGAAGACAAGCAGCCCATTGTTGGACCATATGGCGTAAACTATGAACATGGCGATAACGATCAGTATAATAAAGGCGCTTGGATGATTCACACATTCAGAAACATGTTGTCCAATGATGATTTATTTTTTTCAATACTGAAAGGAATTCAAACACAATTTGGTTTAAAGTGTATCACTTCAGATCAATTGGTTCAATATATTAATGAGCAAAGCAACTGTGATTATACTTGGTTCTTCCATCAGTATTTAAACTACTCAACGGCTCCGGTTTTTACATATAGTTTAAAACAGAAGGGGAAAAATTCAGAGTTGTATTACAAATGGAAATCAGATGTACAGGAGTTCCGGGTACCAATTAAAGTGGTTGCATCTGTTACCGGAGAATATGCTGCGAGAAAAGAATCATACCTGAAAATAATTCCGGATACTGCATGGCAAAAAACAGTAATCAAGAATTTAAAAGTAAAAGATTTTGCAGTTGATCAAACAAGTGTTTATTGCAAAACAGAATTCATTAAAAAATTAAAGGGAATTAAATTATAAACTTAAATTCAGAATTTTGAGATTCATCAGGCCGCGAAACCGTATTTATATTCCCATTCTTATTGCAACCAATTTTCTTCCGCTCTATTTTTATGCAACCGGAGGTTGGACGGTATTCATGTTTTTTTATCTGTACTGGTTAGAAACAGGAATTCTTTCATTTTATACTTCACTGAAAATAATATCAGCAACAGGTTATATTGAAAATGAAGTAGCACCTTCAATGTTTAAGAAGGTAGTGACCGGAATAAAATTTTTCATTGCACGCTTTTTATTACTATGCTTTTACCTTTTGTTTTTAGTTGTGTTTATTGGTTTCATGGGTGAAGATAAAGATGCCATGCTCAAATCAATATTGGCGGTTGTGTTTCGCGACCAGAACTTCAACATTGCTATTACTGGTTTTATACTCAGTCATGGATTTGATTTTTTGTTCAATTATCTTTTAACCAATCAGAATAAAACAACCAGAGCCGATGCATACACTTTATTTTTCGATGCACGGATAATTGTTATTCATGTATCAATTGTTCTGAGTGCTTTTGCTATTACCTGGTCGCCCGAAAATCAAATTGCAGGACATTCAGTTGGTTCATACTTAGCCCTTACAATTTTTATTGTGATAAAAACGATGGTTGATGTTTTTCATATGGTATCACAAAACAATAAGCCATTGGATATACACATTCACAATAAATATTAATTAGTCAACAGAAAATTCTTACTCTTGATTTTAAAACTTCAATCATAAATCAAAAACATTCTCAAATCATAAATCAAAAATCAAATTCATGAGAGCCTACTTATTTCCCGGTCAGGGAGCGCAATTTGTCGGAATGGGAAAAGACCTGTACGATAATAATTCGTTAGCAAAAGAATATTTTGAAAAAGCCAATGACATTCTCGGCTTCCGCATTACAGATTTAATGTTCAATGGAACCGATGAAGATTTGAAACAAACAAAAGTTACACAGCCCGCAATTTTTTTACATTCAGTAATTAAAGCTTTTACTCTTGGTGAAAGTTTTAAACCCGATATGGTTGCGGGGCATTCGCTTGGCGAATTCTCAGCACTAGTTGCAAACAAAGCTTTAACCTATGAAGATGGTTTGCAATTGGTTTCAAGACGAGCACTTGCTATGCAAAAAGCCTGTGAATTAAATCCATCAACAATGGCTGCGGTTCTTGGCTTAGATGATGCGAAGGTGGAAGAAATTTGTTCTTCGATTACCGAACACATTGTTGTTGCTGCCAATTACAATTGCCCCGGTCAATTGGTAATAAGCGGAAGTATTGAAGGAATAAATGTGGCGTGCGAAAAATTAAAAGCTGCAGGAGCAAAGCGCGCGCTTGTTTTGCAGGTAGGTGGAGCATTTCATTCGGCTTTAATGGAACCAGCAAAAAAAGAACTGGAAGAAGCAATTAATGCCACGCACTTTTCGAACCCCATTTGTCCGGTTTATCAAAATGTAAATGCAAAAGCTGTTTCAGATGCAACAGAAATTAAAATAAATCTTATTGCACAACTCACTTCCCCGGTTCGATGGACTCAAATTGTTCAAAACATGATTGCTGATGGTGTTACCGAATTCTTTGAATGTGGTCCCGGAAATGTATTACAGGGATTAGTGAAAAAAATTAATCGTGAAGCAATTACACAATCTGTTTAAGTACAATTTTTTCAAGGAACTATTTATCTATCTGAAAGATGACTGAACAGGAGAATTTAACCACAGTAAATATTAATCCTGTTTTGGAAGAAAGCTGGAAGCAAGCAATGAAGGAAGAGTTTATAAAACCTTACTTCATTGAAATGAAAAAATTTCTTTTAATAGAAAAAGCAACCGGAGAAATTATTTATCCTGCTGGCTCACAAATATTCAATGCATTTAACCTCACTCCGTTCAACATGGTTAAAGTGGTGATACTTGGTCAGGATCCATATCATGGCGAAGGTCAGGCGCATGGCTTGTGTTTTTCAGTACCTGATGGAGTGAAGCCACCACCTTCATTACAAAATATTTTTAAAGAAATTAATTCTGATTTAGGAAACGAAATTCCTGAATCAGGAAATTTAGAACGATGGGCAAAACAAGGCGTGTTGTTGTTAAATGCACTCTTAACAGTTCGGGCCAATCAACCTGCCTCTCATCATAAAAAAGGTTGGGAACAGTTTACCGATAAGGTGATTGAAACCATTTCGAAAGAAAAATCAGGAGTTGTTTTTTTGCTGTGGGGTCGATATGCACAGGATAAGGAATTGCTGATTGATCATTCAAAACATTTTATTCTGAAAGCTGCACATCCATCACCGTTCTCAGCTTACAACGGTTTTTTTGGCTGCAAACATTTTTCTAAAACAAATGAAATATTGAAGCAACAAGGAAAGAAAGAAATTGTTTGGTAGAGAAAGTGAATAGTGAAAAATGAAAGTCACTCCCCATTAACTACAAATTTATTCAACCAGCTAAGAATAATAATTACTGCGAAAGGATATCAATCCGATAGGCAATCAACTCATTTCCGTTTTGAACAGTTAAAAATATTGCTTCGTTGTTTCCATATAAATCTGTCAAAGCTGAAAATGAATTTCCTTTTTTAGGGAACCCATTTAATAATTTCCCTTCAGAATTTATTAGATACAATTGCTGATTCATTTCATCAGCTGCAAGCACTAAATTTTCGTTGGCGTATTCCCACTTCAATAATTTCAACTTTGTTGGATTACCATTTTCGAAATTATAAGTAAACAGTTGAGCCGTGTCAATTCCTATGCGCATTAATTTTTGATTGAATAATAAATTCAATTCTACTCCTGTATCTCTACCCATATTCATCATAGCAAATTGTGATTCTTCTGTCACGAGGTTATATAGTTTCGATTTTCCATCCAATCTCAATTCATAAATTTTGCCTGTGCTGTCAATTGCAACCAATTGATTTTGTTTGCCAATCATCAATGGAGTTGAAATGCTGAGTGCGGTTTTGTATTCTTTACTTGATTTTCTTCCGTTCCGATCGAACAATAATAATTTTCCATGTTCATCAACTACGGTTAAAAATTCATTCTTGCCTGCTTTAAAAAACTGTAATTGATTTTTAATTGATCCATTTCCTGCATTCGGATTCCATCCCCCAAGAGGTTTTCCGCTTTTCTCGAAACCATAAATGCAGCCATTGCTGCACGAAACAAAATATTTGAATTGCTGTCGTCCATCAAAATCAATCAAACTCAATGCAGATGTTGCAGCCGAAGCTAATCGAACAGGAAAATTATTTATGTCTTTTCCGTTGATGTCAAACAAATAAATTCCACCGCTTGTGTTTAAAACATATTGCTGTTCGCCATTACTGTATAAATCCAGCTGATAAACTGTTCCCATAATTGGCGAATCCATTTTCCGTTTCCAAACCACATCGCCGCCTTTGTTAATGCAGTACAATTGATAAAATGCATCCTGAATAAGAATAATTTTATTACCATCAGCATCGTGCACTACATATGGGTTTGACATGGCAACTGTATCCAATGAAGTTTTCCATGCATATCCTTCTGCTGGTTTTTTCATTTCAGAAAATGAAATCAATCCATTTGTTTCAAAATAATTTTCCTTTAGCGTAAAAGGAAGTATGACTGAATTACATTTTCTGATTAATTCAAAATAAGGTTTAAAATTTTGTTTAAAATCATCGGAAGAAAGTGACAACACAAAATCTTTTAACCGGGCAGGATTGAACCAGAAAGAGTATTGTGAATTCATGAAAGAAGATTGCTGAAACTGTTCATTGGTTAAAACATTTTTATCATTCAGTTTATCAATATACATTTTCAATTGTCCGAGGGAGTTTCCCATGATAACCGAATTGTTATAGATACAACAATATGGATTGGTTACCGAGATTAGCGCATTTGGAAAATATGTTTTAAAAGCATCGCCAACTTTTAAGTGAAATACTGAAACAGATTTATACTTCATAAACACTGCGCTGTCGCCGCCTGATTTTATGGTAGCATATTGACCGAGAGTTTCGGTGGCATGTTTTGCATCCACTCCGTTAAAAACCAAAAATGATTGCGGAGAAAAATTATTATTAACCGGTTCAGTTAACACAAAATCAATTTCATTTCCAATCCATGTTTTAATATATCGGCGGTAATCAGGATCGGTTTGCAGTGACGCATTAATTTTATCGAACGCAGAATTTGTACCCAACGATGCACTCATCACCATTGCTGCAACATCAGGAATTACATTTCCTGTTTCATTTTTTAACAATGTTGTTGCATCAAATTGTTGCAACCAGTTTGTTTTATCATTCGCCATTGAAAATCCATGAACAGCAATTTCATTTTCAGCAAATTTCAAATCAAAAACCGACCAACCGGCAAAAGTTGAGAATGAAGTTTGATAATCCTGTGATTCAGCGATTGCATATCCGCTAAAAAAATCAGCGAGGTTGTGGTAATTTATATATACCGATAATTCAAATTCATCTGGCACCTGCTGCATTAAATCTGCAAATGATTTATCTTCCATCAAACTGTTTCGCCCAAGCATCTGAGCCATTGCATCTTCGGTAAGCGAAGCGGTGGCGCTGATGATGCATACTTTGTTCAGGAAAGCGATGTTTAGTTTTTTACTACGCTGAAAGCTTACTTCATAAATTTTTTCACCCTTGAAATTCCGTTCATCAGTACTTAAATTCAATATGGCTAACTGTTTTTGAAAATCAGGCTCACCATAGTTACTGAAATCAAGTAACAGAACCATGTCAAAATTGTTGTTGCCAATAAAATGATACGAAGCAATGAATGTGTTTTGGTAAAATGATTTTTGCCAGTCATTGTTTTTCTCGCACAAAGGTTTTAGTATTTCACTGTATTCATTCAGCTTTTGCAACAATGGAAGTTGTGCAAAATCAGCTGTATAATTTTTCTTACTGATTTCGTCAGCTATTTTTTTCAGATTCTGAACTTCAATAAAAAACGCAGCATCTCTGGGAATGGCACGCTTCAATAAATTATTGCGACCTGCCGGCTGGTAATGATTAAAAAATTTTATTGAACCAACCACAACGGCTATCAGCAATGCAATAACAGCAGCCCATTTTATCATTCTTTTGTTTATCATACTTTCGGCGAAACTAATTCGAACAACATTTCACTCTGAAATCATAATCAACAACCACACATGCAACGAACATTTTTCTCTACTGCAAGTATTCTCGGAGCCATTGCTGTAATGCTTGGTGCTTTTGGTGCACATATTCTGAAAGAAAAATTATCACCGGAATTATTATCGACTTTTGAAACAGGAGTTCGTTATCAGTTTTATCATGTCATTGCATTATTCATTGCAGGAATAGTAATGAAGGAATCAAAAAATAAATTTCTTCAATATGCAGGCATCAGTTTTATAATTGGAATATTATTTTTTTCGGGTTCGTTATACTTAATCAGCACGCATGAAATTATTGGCTTAACAAATTATAAATGGCTGGGGCCGGTTACTCCCATTGGCGGTTTGTTTTTAATAGCAGGTTGGATATGTATGTTTTCAGCAGTACTAAAAAAAACTGAATGAAATTATAAATTCAATTACTTAAAAGGCGAATCCGCTTCTTTTGCAATGGTATTGTAAGCCATTTTATCTAACCAGGCTGGAAAAAACTTTCCAAGCAATACCGATATTTTCCCCTGTGCGGTGAGTATGATTGTTCGTTTACGATTCTTTACCCCTTTCACAATATGTTGCGCAACTTCTTCGGCACTCATTAACTTTTTTTCATCTAACGGAGTATCGCCTTGCACTTGCCCTTTTTGATTCAATGCAGTTTTACGGATATTAGATTCGGTGTATCCCGGACAACAAATCAATACATGCAAACCTGTTTTCAAATTCTCACTTCGCAAGGCTCCAAGAAAACCATGCATTGCAAATTTTGATGCTGAATAACCTGTTCTACCCGGTAATCCCAAGTATCCTGCAACAGATGAAATTCCAACTACACTACCCTTGCTTTTAAGAATTTCAGGTAGCGCATACTTTGTGCAATAAACGGTTCCCCAGAAATTAGTATCCATCAATTGTTTTATCACTTTCAAATCCAACATATTAAAAAGTGCGCGCATTGAAATTCCGGCGTTATTAATCAGCACATCAATTTTTCCGAAACTTGAAATTGTTTCTGTCATAATTCTTTTACAATCATTCTCAATACTTACATCTGATACAACCTGTAAAACATCAGCATTCGCAATTAATTTTATTTCATTCGCAGCAAGCGCAAGTGCTTGTGCATTTCTGCCTGTGATAACAACCTTGCATCCTTCCTTCGCAAATTCAACAGCACACGCTTTACCGATGCCGGACGAAGCGCCGGTAATAATTACCACTTTGTTTTTTAATTCACTCATGCCACGAATGTAGTTTGAGGTTTGAAATTTTAATAAGTAACCGTTGTAATTTTTAATTCATTCAATCTTTCAATTTACTTTGCATTCCTAAATCACTTTAATAAAAAATGGTTTCTGATTTAAAAAATCTATCGGCGTACAACCCTGATGAAATTCCGTCAGCAAAGGGATATCGTTTTGCTATTGTTTGTTCTGACTGGAATAACGAAATAACAAATCCGCTTTCTGTTGGTTGTATAAAAACATTAGAAAAACATGGAGCAAAGAGTTCAAATATTAAAGTGTTTCATGTGCCCGGAAGTTTTGAATTGACTTTTGCCTGCAATGAATTAGTGAAGTCAAAAAATTTTGACGCCATAATTGCTGTCGGTTGCATTATTGAAGGAGAAACCCGGCACTTTGAATTTATTGCTTCAGCAGTTGCAAATGGAATTACACAATTAAATGCGCTTCGATCGGTGCCTGTAATTTTCGGTGTGCTGACTCCTGCAAACCAACAACAGGCAATTGAACGAGCCGGCGGAAAGTTTGGTAATAAGGGTATTGAAGCAGCCATTACTGCAATAAAAATGATTGCATTGAAAGGCAGTATTCGGAAAAAGAAATTTAAGATTTTAGAAAATTGAATAATGAAACTTTACACAATAGATACCGGATTTTTTAAGCTAGATGGGGGAGCCATGTTTGGCGTAGTTCCTAAAACCATCTGGAACAAACTCAATCCTGCAGATGCAAATAATTTATGCGATTGGGCCATGCGGTGCTTGCTGGTTGAAGAAGGAAACAGGCTGGTGCTTATTGATTGCGGACTTGGAAATAAACAAAGTGAAAAATTTTTCAGTTACTACGAGCCTTTCGGCGATGATTCATTGGAAAAATCACTTCGCAAAAATGGTTTCCGACCTGAAGATATTACAGATGTGTTTCTCACTCATTTGCATTTTGATCATTGCGGTGGTGCTGTAAAAACTGATACAGATGGAAAATATATTCCTGCATTTTCAAATGCAAATTACTGGAGTCATCCAAAACACTGGGAGTGGGCAGTGCACCCAAATTCAAGGGAGAAAGCAAGTTTTCTGAAAGAAAATATTTTACCGATTAAAGAAAGCGGCCAGTTAAAAATGCTTGGCGATGGTGAAGAAATTTTTCCTGGGTTTTCAAACATCACTGTTTATGGTCATACTGAAGCTATGATGCTTCCGAAAATTTCTTATAAAAACAAAACCATTATTTATTGTGCCGACTTACTGCCATCAGCAGGTCACTTGCCAATTTCTTATGTGATGGCGTATGATGTGCGGCCATTGGTTACCTTAATTGAGAAAGAAAAATTTATGGAGGAAGCCATAGCCAATGATTGGTTATTATTTTTCGAACACGATAAAAGCATTGAAGCCTGTTCGCTCATTCAAACAGAAAGAGGTGTGAGAATGAAGGAGGAAATAAGAATGAATGAGTTTTGAATCTGATTCATTAAATTTTTTCTGCTAAAGATTTTATTTGTTGGAAATATAATTTTCGCCGGAACATTTATTAATTATTTACAGTTGATGTAAAAAATTTTGGGGTTGAATTCTGTTACTTAAAAATAATTTCATAAAAAATGAAACGCAGAGAATTTATAAAAGGATCGGCAATCATAGGAGCTACCGCATCTGTTCCTTTTTTGTTAAGAGGTGAATCCGGACTATTTGAAACCAAAACCGGACGAAAAGTTTACCGTATTTTAAATGCAAATAAAACAATGGTTGGCACACTACCCGTGCTCAGAGCTTTTGCCGGCGATCACAATGATTATGTTTCCCCCTATGTTTTCTTCGATGAGTTTGGTCCGGTTAAAGTGAATCCGAATGATAAACCGTTGCGTGTTGATGCTCATCCGCATGCAGGAATTATTCCGACCACTTATTTTCTGGAAGGTGCAGGCCATCACAAAGACAGTTTGAATTATGATTTTCAAATTGGCAAGGGCGATTTTATGATGTTCAGTTCCGGAAGAGGTGCCATTCATATGGAAGAAACCGGACAAAAATTATTTGATGCCGGTGGATTGTATCATGGTTTTCAAATATGGCTCAACATGCCTGCGAAATTCAAATTCACCGATCCAAGCACAGCGGTGCATCGAGGAAATAAAATCGGCAACATTGAAACCGAAAAATATTCAGCTAAAATTGTTTTGGGTGAATTGTTCAATGCGAAATCTTCTGTTGAAGTGATATCTCCCACTTTTTATTTTCATATAAAAATGAAAGCAGATTGCAAATTGGAAATTCCGGTGAATGCAACACACAATGCTTTTGTTTACATAATTGATGGAAATTTAGAAACCGAAGGCAGAACAGCAGTTAAACCAAATCAGGTAGTGTTATACGAGCGTGGCGATAGTTTAATAAATCTGTACAGCAAGGATGGAGCAGAATTATTATTGCTCGGCGGACAGCCACTCAACGAGCCGGTTTATGCTTATGGCCCTTTTGTTATGAACAGCGAAGAAGAAATTAAAAAGTGTTACAGCGATTATCAATCCGGAAAAATGGGAAATCCGGATTTGGTGAATTGATTTCTTTTATTCAATTCTAAAAACTCGCAGTAAACAACAAATTCAAATCGGTATATTTTATTTTGAAGTGCTGACTCAAATGATAATTGGTAAGTGCGCCTTTATAAATATAGACTCCGTGTCGGGTGTTCTCATTCATGTAAAGCAGTTTTTCGAAGCCACCGAAATTTGCAGCTTCGAGTAAAGCAGGAGTCAACACATTGCTGATAGCGATGGATGCAGTGCGCGGAACACGACTCGCGATGTTGGGCACACAGTAATGAATGACATCGTACTTTTTAAAAAATGGTTTATCGTGACTCGTAACTTCCGATGTTTCAAAACAACCTCCCTGGTCAATGCTCACATCAATAATTACTGAACCGGCTTTCATATTTGAAACCATGTCTTCTGTTACTAATACCGGAGTAGAACCCGACTTGCTGTGAATAGCGCCGATAGCCACATCAGCATGTTTCAATGCGCTTGCTAAAGTGTGTTCGTGAAAAATAGAAGTGTAAACACGATGACCAATATTGTTTTGCAGTTGCTTGAGTTTGTAAATGCTGTTGTCGAAAATTTTTACTTCGGCTCCTAAACCAAGCGCAGTGCGCGCTGCATATTCACCAACTGTTCCTGCTCCTAAAATCACTACCGATGCAGGTGGAACTCCTGTAATACCTCCAAGCAAAACTCCTTTTCCATCTTTTCTGTTTCCTAAATATTCAGCAGCAATAAGCACCGAAGTGTTTCCTGCAATCTCACTCATTGAACGAACAATCGGAAACATGTGTGAGGCATCCTTTATGTATTCAAATGCAATGGCAGTTACTTTTTTATTCATCAATTGATGAATAATATCCTGACTTAAAGTCGGTAAGTGAATAGGAGAAATGATAGTTTGATTCATGCTCATCATTAATATTTCCTCCGAAGATGGAGGACCCGATTTTAAAATGATGTGCGCTTTCTTATAAACTTCTTCATTTGTTATGGCAATCTCAGCACCTGCTTCAGAATAATCGGTATCGTAAATGTGTGCGTTGTCGCCCGCCTTCGATTGAATAATCACCTGGTGACCATTGTTTACCAGCACTGCAACCGATTCGGGTGTGAGCGGCACTCGGTTCTCCTGAAACAAAGTTTCTTTCGGTACACCAATACTTAAACTTCCACCTTTGCGGCGCACTTCTACCATCAGTTCCTGCGGCTGCATGCTCATTTGTGCCACTGCCTGTGCTCCCTTTATTTTTTTCTCGTCAGCCATTGCTCAATCAGTTTTTATAGTTCTTGAATTTTCGTCATCACTTAATTCCAATCTCAGATTAACAGTTGATGAAGGTAAAAAAATAAAGTTTGATGCGATTTAAAATTTATGGGCAGTTTTTTTTCTTGAACTTCAGGCAATTTTTTTAATAGTTAAACAGAAGTAAGCCATTATTAGTCCTTAGATGAATAAGATAAAGCGGTTTTATTTTCTTCCACTCAATAAATAAAGTGCAGCCATACGAATTGCAACTCCATTCTCCACCTGATCTAAAATTATAGAATGAGCACTGTCAGCCACATCACTGGTAATTTCCACGCCGCGATTAATGGGGCCCGGATGCATGATCACAATTTCTTTTTTCAGTGAGTCGAGCAATGGTTTGTTGATACCGAAGTACAATGCGTATTCACGCAATGATGGAAAATATTTTATATCCTGTCGTTCCAATTGTATCCGCAACACATTGGCCACATCGCACCATTCCAAAGCCTTCTTTAAATTGTATTCCACTTTTACTCCGAGTGATTCGATGTAGGTTGGCATTAAAGTAGGCGGCCCCACTAACATAACTTCAGCACCTAATTTTTTCAGGCAATAAATATTTGATAGAGCAACACGGCTATGACGAATATCGCCAATGATGCAAATTTTTTTTCCTTTTATGCTTCCCAATTTTTCTCTGATAGAATAAGCATCGAGCAATGCCTGCGTTGGATGTTCGTGCGTTCCATCACCCGCATTTATAATACTTGCATCAATGTGGCGCGATAAAAAAACAGGCGCACCGGGAGCAGGATGGCGCATCACCACCATATCTACCTTCATGGCCAAAATATTATTGACCGTATCAATCAGTGTTTCTCCCTTACTGACTGATGATGAACTCGCGCTGAAGTTTACAATGTCAGCACTCAGCCTTTTCTCGGCCAGTTCAAAAGAGATACGGGTTCGAGTACTGTTCTCAAAAAACAAATTCACGACAGTGGTATCGCGTAGTGTTGGAACTTTTTTGATTGGGCGATTAATAACTTCTTTGAAACTATCAGTGGTTTTAAAAATGAGTTCAATGTCGTCAACGGTTAAATACTTTATTCCAAGTAAATGTTTAACGCTGAGTGCACTCATTCTTTTTCGGTTTTAGGTATGATCCAGATTTGGTCGTGTCCCTCCTTTTCTTTCCACTCCACTTTTACTTTTTCGCTGCTGATGCTGTCAATACTCTTCCCCACATAATCAGGTTGAATTGGTAAATGCCGTGTAAATCTGCGGTCAACCAATACCAGCAATTCAACTTTCTCCGCTCTGCCGAAATCAAGCAGCGCATCCATTGCTGCGCGAATGGTTCTTCCGGAATACAACACATCATCAACCAGCACTACTTTTTTTCCTTCCACCATGAAATCAATTTCAGTTTGCTCGGGAGTGAGTTGTTTTTCTGATGAACGGAAATCATCTCTGTAAAAAGTAGGATCAAGGGTTCCGAAAGTGATTTCCTTTTTCAGTAATTCGGAAAGCCGAACCTGAATTCTTTTGGCCAATACAATTCCACGCGGCTGAACGCCAATGATTATGGAGTCAGAAAAATTACCGTGAACTTCAATTAACTGCCTGCATAATCTTTCAATAGTGAAAGAAAATTTTTCTGGAGTGAGAATAATGCGTGGCTGCATTGGCGCAAATATAAAAGAAGTTGACAGTTGAAAAGAAATACAGAATAATAAAAATATTTGTCGGCCTACGAATTGAAACTACCTCAGTAGTTCCTGCGCTTTTTCAATCTGTACTTCTTCACCCATCAGAATAAGTAGTTGACCAGTTTCAATTTTATAATTCGGTCCGGGATTTAAAATAAAATGAAGGTCGGCATTTTTTATCCCTAAAATAGAGGCGCCGGTTTTCTCCCATAGTTTTAATTCACTCAATACAAAATTTTTATCGCAGCGTATTTCTTTTATCACGAAATGCCCTTTCTCCTCCATCTGCATCCAGTCTAAAAATTCTTTTACATCCGGATTTAAAACAAGGTTAGCCATGTGAACTCCACCAAGTTTGTCGGGCATAATTACATTGTTGGCTCCGGCATGTTTTAGTTTTCGTACTGACGAATCATTGGTGGCTCTGCTGATGATTAATAAATTTTTATTCAACTCCTTGGCCGATAAAACCACGAACACATTGGCTGCATCATCAGGTAAAGTGGTGATTAATGCTTTCGCATTTTTTATTCCGGCTTCCAGTAAAACTTCTTCGCGAGTAGCATCTGAATGCAAATGAAAAGGAATATCCATTTCTGATTCTTCAAATTGCTCTGTATCTTTTTCAATCACTACAAACGGAACATGGTTACGCAAAAGCATTTGCGCAGCAGCTCTTCCATTGCGACCGAAGCCGCAAATGATTACATGATTTTTTAATTCTTCTATCTGCTTTTTCATTTTATAGAGTTGATAATCTTTTCTGAATTCACCATCGAATAAATATCCCGACACTACCGATACCAAGTAGGCAATAACTGTAAAATTAGCTGCAATTAAAAAAATAGTAAAAATTCTGCCTGCATCACTTAAAGGTTTTACTTCCATGAAACCAATTGTGCTTACAGTAATAATGGTCATGTAAACAGATTCGAGCCAACTATAACTTTCAATAATTCTAAATCCGAATGAGCCGATTAAAATGACAATCATCATTCCAAGTAACGGACGATATAAATTTCTGAGTGGATTTTTCAATGGAACTATTTCGCCTGAAAAATAAAACTGTTATTCAATATCTGATATGATTTTATTCTGTACTTTGTTTGTGAATGGTGAATTCTATCGTATTTGATTTATACGAAATGAATTCTATACTCCGAGTTAAAGCGTGTTCCTGATTACAATCAACCAGATGAAAGAAAAAAATTAATGTTTATTTGTGTCATTCCCCTTTATATAATGGAAATAAAAATTATTTGGAGGTGTTTCTTTAAAAACTTCAACATAATTGCTTGATTCTTTCCCACACTTTTCAGGATATATAGTTTCCACAATTTCACTTCTAGGAAAATTAGCAATTTGGTCAACATAAAATTTATTTTCCAAATTGAAATTGATTCCTTTACTTGTATAAGATATTATATTATAAAAGGTGTATGGAGAATTAGTTTTATCAAATGATAAAGATTTAATTTCTTTCTTACTAAATGGGTATTTTAATAAATCGCAGCTACTATAAAAATTATTTACTACATTATATTCAGTAATATTTTTTGATGTTTTTGATGGGATAATCATCAAAGGACTTTCAGAATAGGAAGTTGCATAACTTGAAGTTGAAGTGCCACCAACTTTTAATGAACTATAATACCAATATGGATATGTATAAGATACCGATGAGCCTGAAGTTGATGTCTTTGTAATTGTTCTATTTTGAAAATAATCATATGCAATGCCATTTAAAACAAAAAATGATTTATCAATATTAATTATTATTTCATTTTCTGATTTATTAAAAATGGTAAACCCAATATTTCCACCTTCACCCCATAAGTTATATACTATATTACAATTCTCATCTTCAAATGTTATTTTATTATCCAATAATTTACCATTCTCAGGAACTGTTTTATAAACTTGATAATAGTTCTTAGTTGCTGCAGAGGCAATAAATAAAACCGCGAATATTATTACTGTAAGTGCCGAATAAATGTTTTTAATTGAATTCATTTTTTTTAATTTTTGAAAGTGTGATTGAAAAATTGATTTTATTTTTAATTTTTAAAATTGAAATTATGGCTGCTAAGAAATATGCTATCATATCATAGAAATCAAAAGTCCCTTGAATAAAATTATATGCTTGCATTATTTCTGACAAGAATGTCAATAAAAGAACAAAAAATATCCATACAATTAAATAGGATGAAATTTTTTTCTCCCAAATAATAATTATCGCAGATAAAAGCGCGTAAAGCCAAAGTCCATCTTGTAAATTATATTTTATCCAATCAGGTGGACTCGATTTAAGAATTGGTTCTATATCAAAAAGAATAATTCCACGCCAAAAAACATAGATTATAATTCCAAAAAATAAAGGAGAAACAATGTGAAATAAAAATTTTAAAAATTTAATGTGTTTCACTTTTTTCATTCACAGTTATGCATTTAAAAACAGTTTTCTCACCACCCTTGAGCCAACACATCAGCAATGTGCATGACCTTGATATTGTAATTATTTTTTTTGATATAGCCGTCAATGTGCATTAAGCAACTGATATCAGTGCTCACAATATATTCTGCTCCGGTTGCAATGGCATTTTCTACTTTCTGGTCAGCCATTGCGGTGCTGATGTCGGCGTACTTCACGGCGAAAGTTCCACCGAAGCCACAACAGGTTTCGCAATCCTTCATCTCACGAATCTCCAAACCTTTTACATTCTCCAATAAAGTGCGTGGTGGAGTTTTGATTTTGCATTCACGCAAAGCACCACACGCATCATGATAAGTAATTGAGTGATTGAACTCAGCTCCGATATTTTTTACTTTCAATATGTCAACTAAAAATTCAGTGAACTCAAAAGTGTTTTTCTGTAATTGTTTACAATCATTGTGCAAGGCACTGTTATCAAAAAGTTCGGAATAAAAATTACGAACGAACCCAACACAACTTCCGCTTGGCCCAACCACATAATTGTAATCGGTAAAATCGTGAATGAACTTCTCTCCCACTGCACGAGCCTCGCTCCAGAATCCGGCATTGAAAGCAGGTTGTCCGCAACAGGTTTGATTCGGGTTGTAGTGTACTTCGCAATCCAGTTTCTCCAACACTTTAATCATGTTGAAAGCAGTTTGCGGAAACAACTGATCAACAAAACAAGGAATAAATAAATTGACTTTGGTTGCCATAAGCGCGCGCTAAATTAACAGCGATAAGTAAATGTTATGAATGAGTTTTCAATTCTTTTTTAACGCGGAACAATCCGAACAGCCCAATCAGAAAAAAAACAGAGAATGCAAGCAATGAATTCAGCATGCTTCCGGTGATTTCGTAAATGAGTCCGTAGGTGATGGTGCCAATGACGATTGCTAATTTTTCTGACACATCATAGAATGAAAAGAACGATGCGTGGTCTTCGGTTTCAGGAAGCAATTTGGAATAAGTGGAGCGCGAAAGCGATTGAGTTCCGCCCATTACCATTCCCACACAAAACGCAACGAGGTAAAAGAAATTTGATTTTGTTGATTCATCAGTAGCTAAATATTTGAACGCAACAAATGAGAGCATACAAATCCCCACCCATATAATTATTGCAATCCGCAATGCGTGAATGTTTCCATACCGTTTTGATAAACCTGAAAATAAATACGCTCCTGCAATGGCTACTAATTGAATGATGAGTACTGTGAGAATTAATTGTGTGGTTTCCAAATGCAATTCATCAGTACCAAATAATGTGGCGATGTACATAACTGTCTGCAAAGCCATGCTGTAAAAGAAAAAAGCAAACAAGAAATAGCGCAATCGTTTTAGTTGCTGCAATTGATGCCACACTTTTTTCAATTCGTTGTATCCGCCCCAAATCGAATTAACAGCTCTTTCCCGTTTAATTAAATTCGTATTGTATCCTTTCTGGAAATTCCGTAATGCTGAAAAAGTTATTTGCGCGAACAATGCCCACCAGATTCCTACAGTAAGAAAAGTAAGTTGCGCAGGCAATGCTCCTTCTTCTAAACCAAATAAAGCTGGCTTCATAATCATTAGCAGATTTAGGATCAACAACAAAACACTTCCGATGTATCCGAGTGAAAATCCCAATGCACTTACTCTGTCTTGTCGGCTTGGTTCAACAATTTCCGGAAGAAACGCATTATAAAAAACAAGGCTGCCACAAAAACCAATGGCTGCTAATGAGAATGGAATTATTCCAAAATAAATATTACTGCCATCATAAAAATAAAGCGCCGCACAACTGAAGGCGCCGATGTAACAAAACCACTGCATGAAAAATAATTTGTTGCGCTTGTAATCGGCAATGGACGATAACATGGGCGAAATAAACGCAATCACCAAAAAAGCAAACGACAATGAATAAGAATACAATGCCGAACGCATGTACACTCTGCCGAATGCATGCACTTCCATTGGCGTTACACTATCATAATAAATCGGGAACACTGCTGAGGTAATGACCAACGAGTAAACCGAGTTTGCCCAATCGTACATGGCCCAACTGCGAATTAATTTTTTATCGCCCCGCTGAAGTTGTTTTATCATGAACTGTTTTTTGATTGATGGCAAGGTAAAAACATTTGACAACCATCATTGTTCTGTTAACAATATGATTTCAACAAAACCATTTCTCATTGGCAGCACCATTAATTTTGACGCAGCAGAAATTGAAACATGTACATCATAAAAATAAAAGGCAAAGTGAAAATTCCGGACTATGTACAAATTCGCGACGATAAATTCACGCTGCTCGCTTACTTCCGCGCCGACCGACCGGAAAATGCTTTACTGAAATGTGGATTGGGTGAAAGTGAAGAAAAAATAAAAAAAATAATTGCTGAATTGCCTTACGGAAAAATTTTAAAACTTGAATTGGCATGAGTACTCCGATAATTGAATTGAACAATGCAGTGATTTACCAGGACGAAGCGCTCGTGCTGAATGATGTGAATCTCACAATCAACTCAAGTGAGTTTGTTTACTTAGTTGGAAAAACCGGAAGCGGAAAAAGTTCGTTACTGAAAGTATTGTATGGCGATTTGGATATTGCCGGTGGAAACGGAATGGTTTGCGGTTATGATTTACAAAAATTAGAAGCGAAGGAAATTCCGTTTCTCCGTCGCAAACTTGGAATTGTGTTTCAGGATTTTCAATTGCTGACCGACCGAAGTGTGAATGAAAATTTATTATTCGTTTTGCGTGCAACAGGCTGGACCGATAAAACAAAAATGCACGAGCGTGTAACTGAAGTATTGGGAATGGTTGGGCTGAGCACAAAAGATTTTAAAATGCCACACGAACTTTCAGGGGGAGAACAACAGCGTGTAGTTATTGCGCGTGCATTATTAAATCATCCCGAATTAATTCTTGCTGATGAACCAACCGGTAATCTGGATCATGCAACTTCTGATGACATCATTCAGTTGTTACAAAAAATTTGTCGCGAAGCAGGAACTGCTGTATTGGTAGCTTCACACGATTTAATGGTGATTGGAAAATTTCCTTCGCGAACTATACTATGCGAAGGCGGGCGCATTATGGAGCAGGCGAATCAAGCAACTGTATCAGCTTAAGCGCGTTATTTCTATTGCTGAAATTTTCTTCCAGAATATTTATTCTCCTTTCTGCTTCTTCCTGAGTGAAATCATTTTCCATCAGTTGATGAATTGTGTCAACCATTTCTTCTGATTTTTCCTTTACGATACACAAACCTTCCAAACCACTTTCTTCCACCATCGCTTTATTCACGAGTACATATCTTCCTCGAAACAATGCGTTGAGTAATTTCAGTTTGGTTCCGGTTTGCTGAAAAGTCGGCAATACATTTAACTGTGCATTCGCCAGCAATTCATTCAACTTAGCTTCAGCCGGATTTTCCACCAATTGAATGTGCGGATACGGAGCTATTAATTTTTTTATTGTTGGCGAAGGATTGGCTCCTGCAATGATGCATGGATAATTTATTTTACTAAAAACTTTACCCACCAACCATGCAACTGCCTGAATGTTTTCGCTCACCGATAAATTTCCGTGATATAAAATAAAATCGCCTCGACCAACTTTACTGATACAAATTTCATTCGGATGAAATGCCGGCAGATAAGTGACTTGATTGTATTTTGCAGAAAGTGTTTTAAAATCGATGGAAGAAATCGGAAGAATGTGTGTGGCTTTCTTCAAAATCTTCTCGTAAAATTTCAGCTTCACCGATTCAGTATAAAAATAAAAACGGCGCAACATATTCTGTTCTGATTGACCGAGTCCACGATAATAATCTGCTTCAACATTGTGCATGCGCACTAACTTATTTCGCTTCTCTAAAGTTGGAGCATCCAAGTGATAGCAGGTATGCAGGCCTTCAAACAAAATTGGCGCATCCAGCTCTTCCAGATTTTTCAGTAACGATTTTGCTCGGCGTGTTTTTACAATATATGGCTTGAAACTGCTGAAATCACGAAAGCTGTGTTCGCGGTGATAATAATTTACACTTTCGCACAACAGGTTTAATTGCTCAGCCGGCTCACGACCATATTCATAACAATGTAAATGAATTTTTATTCCAGCTTCCTTCAGTGCTTTGATTTTATAATACACATCAATCACACCGCCATAATCGGGTGGATACGGAACATTGAAGGAGATAATGTGGAGCTGGTTGGTCAATTAATTTCTTTAAACGCAGTTATCAATTTCTCTTTTTCTAAATCCCAATTCCATTGTTCACGCGCTTGCAAACAGTTTTGTTTTAAGCGGTTGTAAAGTTGTTCATTATTTAACAGACTATTTAATGATTCTGCAATTTTTTCTGAATTCAAATCATCAATCAAAACTGCAACTTCAAATTCCTTATTCAGCTTTTCATATTCAGGAAAATTCATGTTGAGCGATGGAATTCCTGCTTCGGTGTAATCGAAAAATTTATTAGCAAGGGAGTGGTAATAATTTTTGCTTCGTGCTTCCAGTAAATTTATTCCGATGTATGATTGTGAGGTTAATAATTTCAAAAGTATCGGTAAAATAAAACCTCTGAACTCAACTTTATTTTCCAGATTTAATTTTTGCACAAGTAATCTTAATTCACTTGACAAATCACCTTCGCCTGCTAAAATCAATTTTGAGTCCACTGATTTCATAGCTTGAATTAATGTTTCTAATCCTCTGCCTTCATTTAGTGTTCCTTGGTATAAAATAGTTTTTGAAATGGATTCAACATTCGATTGGGATTGTGAGATGTCCGGCATGGATGGTTCAGGGAAATCTTCAGTCCATTCATCAGAAACCGGAAAATTTCTTACAACAAGAAATTCTTTTCCATAATTGGTTTTAAAATAATCTGCTAATCCATCTGAAACACAAATTCCTTTGGTGATTCTTTTCACTGCATATTTTTCAATTCGTTGCCAGAATTTCTGAATTGATTTTCTTCTTTCCACTTCAGGAGTTTCTGTAAATAGTTCGTGTGCATCATACACACACGGTTTTCCTTTCAGTTTAGAAATCCATATACAAGGCATGATTGAATCCAAATCAATTCCACATACAATATCAAAACGATGAAAGAGCAGGAAAAAAAATAATCGAAGATTGTATTCAATATAAAAGAGTTTTCCTTTTTCGAAAAACAATTTCATTCGATGTTGATGGAAAGATTTTTTAATTAATGGTTTTGAATTTTTCTTTTCTCTTCCAACTAAAATTACTTCATATCCGCCTTGCTGCATCGAAGTACAAATACGAATCATCCGCTGATCGTAGTTCAAATCGTTGGTAACAGTAAAAATGATTCGTTTCAGTTCCACTGCAATTGGTGGCTTTCGTTTTCAGTAATCATATTCTGGTCGATGAGCCAGCGCAAAGTATGCAACAATTTTTCTTCAGTAACTCCATGAACAGTCTGCACAAGTTGATTGTATTCCAGTTGATTTTTGGTTAACGAACTTTTCAGTTGTTCAATTATGTATTCAAATTCTATGTCGCTAACTTCTAATTTATTTCTACGCAAGCACACATCACAAATTCCGCAACGGCTGGTTTCTTCTTCATCAAAATAATTCAGCAAAGTTTCGTTCCGACAATGTGCATGGTCAGAAATGTAATACAACATCGCCTGCAATCGGTTGTGATAACTTTCCTTTCGCTGATTTAACAATTCAGTATTGAATTGCAATTGCTCGCTCCGCATTCTTTCCTTCAGAAAAAACAATTGCGGATTTTCATTTCGCTCTTCGTACTGCAATAAATTATTCTGCTGAAACACACGAAGGTGCTTGATGATTTCAATGTAAGTTGTATTCAATGCCTTCGCCAGTTCTTCTTCACGCACCTGCGAAAAATAATCGAACACACCACCATACGAACGCATGATTGCCTTAATCAATGCTTCGTGTTCGGGATGCATTACTTCATAACGATACAATGATTCCTTATCAACAGTCATCATAATTCTTGATGGCAGGTATACCGAATCGGAAAAAGATAAATATCCTTCCTGCTCTAAAATTTTTAATGATTGCAAAGTTCGAATGGCAATGAACTGATAGGTTTTCAAAAAAACATTCAAATCAAAATTAAAACTTTCGCCCTGCCCTGCACCGTCAGCCAATTTGCAAAAATTTCCAATGGCATTGTAAATATTTTTAACTTCTTCCAAATCTGGAAATTGATCAGCTTCTCTTTTATTCAACTCAGTTACATCGGCATTATTATAGAGAATTACCGCAAACGATTTTTTTTCATCACGACCTGCTCGTCCTGCCTCTTGAAAATAACTTTCTAAATTATCAGGCACATCCCAATGCACCACCAACCGCACATCAGGTTTATCTATTCCCATTCCGAATGCATTGGTGCAAACAATTACGCGCACTTTATTCTGAATCCAATCTTCTTGCTTTTGTGATCGTTCGCCATGAGATAGGCCAGCGTGATATTCAGTGGCACTGACATTATTCTGTTGAAGAAACATTGCAACTTCCTTTGTTCTTCTTCGGTTTCGCACATACACAATTGCAGTTCCTTTTACTTTATCCAGCATCTTTAACAACCTGCCGAATTTATCTTCTTCAAATAAAACGGAGTACGATAAATTTTTTCGCTCGAAACTTCTGCGCACAACATGCTGCTGCTTGAATTGCAGTTTCTGCATGATGTCACTGCAAACAATTTTTGTAGCAGAGGCAGTTAATGCGAGAACAGGAATATCATTTAACTCTTCTCGTACTTCGGCAATGCGCAGATATGGCGGACGAAAATCATAACCCCATTGTGAAATGCAATGCGCTTCATCAACAGCCAGTAAATTAATTTTCATTTTAGGTAATCGAGCACGAAAAATATCTGTGGTTAATCGTTCGGGTGAGAGGTATAAAAATTTGTAATGCCCTTCCACACATTTCTCCAATGTCAAATCCACTTCGCGATAACTCATGCCGGAGTGAATGGCCACTGCGGAAATTTTTCGGGAGCGAAGATTATTCACCTGATCCTTCATCAATGCAATCAACGGAGAAATAACCAAGCACATTCCCTCCATGTACATTGCGGGAATCTGAAAACAAATTGATTTGCCTCCGCCGGTTGGCATCAATGCCAATGTATCCTGCTTATTTAAAACCGATTGAATCACCTCTTCCTGAAATGGCCGGAACTGATCGTAGCCCCAATATTTTTTCAGGAGTTCGTGCAATTCACTTGACTTTATTTCGGCATTCATGATTGCCTAAATGTAATAGTTAAATTTTTCTTAGCAGTTCGAAGCGTAGCGTAGATCCCGCACCAAAGGTCGGGATGGGTGTGTTTTATTGCTGCGAAAAAAATATCGCACCCCGACAACTACATCGGGATAAACTCCGACACGGAGTTCACAGAGATCTTCAGAAAAATAATTTATTAAAACTCCGTGTGCTCTGTGCCTCCGTGCGAAAATAAATTCAGGGCATAATTATTTTGCTTCCTGCAATTTCCACTAACTCAATCTGAAAAATTAAATCGCGACCTGCGAGCGGATGATTGGCATCGAGCACTATCGCTTCCTGTTCAATTCCAACAATAATTACCGGCACCGGATTGCCTTGCTGATCTTTCATCTGCAAACTCATTCCTAATTCAGGAATAAAATCAGGTGGAAAATTTGCTTTTGGAAATTTAAAAATCATTTCGTCGTGTGCTTCACCATATGCTTCGAGCATTGGTATCTCAACCTTTTTTGACTGCCCTACTTCCATGTCAATCATTGCATTATCGAAGCCTGCAATTACCTGACCTTCGCCAACTTTAAATTCGAGTGGCGCCCGACCTTCTGAAGAATCAAAAGTTTCGCCGCTTGCTAATGTGCCGTGATAGTGAACTTTCACTGTATCGCCGTTTTGTACTTTTCTCATTTGAAATATTTATGGGGGCAAAATAAAATGAAATATTAAGAGCAAATAATTTTCAAAGAATATTTCTGATGGCTTCAGTTTTCAATAACACTTCTTCCAGTTCATTCTGCGCATTGGAATCAATGGTGATTGCTCCGCCTGCTGAGAATGATAAGTATTTATTCGCAGTATCATATTGAATACTCCGAATCACCACATTGAAATCAAAATTATTTTCAGGAGAGAAATAACCAAGAGTACCAGAAAACAATCCGCGCTTTGTGTTTTCCAATTCATCAATCAATTGCATCGCCCTGATTTTTGGTGCGCCGGTCATGCTGCCCATCGGAAAAGCATTTTTAATTGCTTCAGTTGCTGAAACTTCAGTTCGCAATTCACCACTCACAGTAGAAATCATTTGGTGCACATGCGGATAAGAATAAATTCCGAAGAGTTCTTCCACTGTTACAGTTCCGGGTTTGCAGCTTCGCGATAAATCATTGCGCACCAAATCAACAATCATCACATTTTCTGCGCGGTCTTTTTCGCTGTTGAATAATTTTTCGCGCAGGTTTTTATCTGCTTCTTCATCTTCACTTCTTTTTATTGTTCCCTTTATAGGCTGCGAGAAAATTTTATTTCCTTCCTTCGAAATAAACCGTTCAGGGCTTGCACACAAAAGAAATTTATTATTCAGTTTATAAAATGCAGCAAAAGGAGCCCGCGATTTTTCATTCAACTGAAAATATAACTGTAACGGATTGCACAAATAATTTTCACAATAGAAATCCTGGCACAAATTCAATTCATACACATCGCCCTGCCGGATGAATTCTTTTACCTCCTCCACTTTCTGCAGGTAATCATTTTCATTCATTCTTCTATTAACCTCAGGAAAAGAAGAAACATGATTTCCGGATAGTGTAAATGCATTTATTTCTTCGAAAATTTTTTCTTCCGGTTTTTCGTTCGAAGAAATTTCCACTTCATTTCCTTTCAACTGAATTAATATTTCAGGAATAAAAAAATGCAGTAGCGGAAAATTCAGTTGCGATGTATTCTTGGAGTGCAGTTTTTCAATTTCATTTTTTACATCATAGCTGATGTAACCGAATTTCCATCCAACATTCTCTTCAATAAATTTTTGAAGAGAAGAAAAACAATTTTCTGAAACAGAAATTTCTTTCTTCGATCCAATTGCTAATAAAAATTCTCCTTTAGGATGAAGATGATTGTTGTATTGATTATTATCGAGCGCGGCTACTGTTGAATATTGTTGCGCCCATTGCAATGCCTTCTGTTTAAATATTTTTATATCCCCCGAAATAAAAAAAGCGACAACTCTTTTTATTTCAGAATTGCCGCTTGTATGTATCATTAGTATTTATCGGTGACGACTAAAAATCATCATCGTCATCTTCATCGTCGTCTGTCAGTTTTGTGAAATCATCATCCAAATCAAAATCTTCTTCAATTTCAAGATTCGATTCATCTAAATCTTCGTCATCGTCTTGTTTCTTTTTGTTGGCGGGTTTCGGTGAATCTCCGGAATTTTTCTTTCCGGCGGCAGCAGAGGGTTTGGTGGCTTTCTTCGGTGCGGCGCTTTTAGCGGAAGATTTGCCTGATGATTTGGTTGAAGGTTTTTTCATGAGTGTTGATGAATGGACTGTAAATTTTGAAACTGTTTTTGAATGTTCAAAATTTTTTTTGAATTATTTTTTTAACGAGAAATATTTTTGTCTAAAACTATTAACTGTTCACGACCCGGGCCGGTGGAAAGTAAAGCCACTTTCACCCCTGATTTTTGTTCAACATACTGAATGTAATTTTTCAAACCATCAGAAATTTCCTCTGCATTTTTTATTTTTTCAATTTCATTTCCCCAGCCTTTCATGCTGTCGTAAACCGGTTTCACTTCACTGTCACACAAATCGTAAGGAATAGATTCTGAATTTTTTCCATTGAGGTTATACGAATCACAAACTTTTATTTCATCAAAAATTTTCAGCACATCTGCTTTTGTAATAATCAAATGCGTAACACCATTAAGCATAATTACATAACGAAGCGCGGGCATATCCATCCAGCCGCAACGGCGCGGCCGACCTGTTGTTGAACCGAATTCCTTTCCTTCAACACGCATCATCTCTCCTTCATCATTTAATAATTCAGTCGGAAACGGACCGCTACCAACTCTGGTGCAATATGCTTTTGTAATTCCGAAAACATGGCGTATGTGATTGGGAGAAATTCCTAAGCCTGTGCAAGCACCTGCTGTTAATGTGGTGGAAGAAGTTACAAATGGATAAGTTCCGAAATCAATATCAAGCATAGAGCCTTGCGCTCCTTCTGCCAAAACACTTTTATTCTGTTGCAACATGTCATTGATAAAATATTCGCCATCTACCAACTTGAAAGATTTGATGCATTCAATGCCTGCAAAAAAATCTTTTTCCATGGATGGAATGTCGTGCTGGTATTCGTATTGCTTCAACAGTTGATAATGCTTTTCGAGCAACTGTTTGTACTTGTCTTTGAAATTCGGACTCTCAATATCACCGACACGCAAACCATTGCGACCGGTTTTATCCATATACGCAGGGCCGATTCCTTTAAGTGTGGAACCGATTTTTGAAATTCCTTTATGTGCTTCCGATGCTGCATCCAAGGCGCGATGCGATGGAAGAATGAGATGCGCCTTGCGCGAAATGAAAAGTGTTTTGTGTGCATCCACACCAACGGCTTTCAAGCCTTCAATTTCTTTTTGAAAAGTTACCGGGTCAATCACCACGCCGTTGCCAATGAGATTCTGACAACCTGCATTAAAAATTCCGGAAGGAATGGTATGCAGTACAAATTTTTTTCCGTCGATATTTAAAGTGTGACCGGCATTGGGCCCGCCCTGAAAGCGCGCAACTAAATCATAATTAGGCGCGAGGTAGTCAACCACTTTTCCTTTTCCTTCGTCGCCCCACTGCAACCCGAGTAATACATCAACTGGCATTCACTGTAATTTTTTTGTATTGATAATTTGAGCCGCCGAAATTGCTGTTGAACATTGAGAAAACAAAACTTTAGTTACAAACAAATTGGTTCATTTGTTTATTGGTTCATTAGCTCATTGGGAATTGAAATGTTGTTTGATAAATTTTATTTCTTAAAATTTTTTCGCACCTCGACTTCATCGGGATAAACTCCGAATACAGGGAGAATACAAAGGGAGAATAGGAGAAAATATTTTGAGCATATTTTGTTGAGTCAAAATGCTAATAGCTAAAAGCTAACTGCTAACAGCTTTTCTCTTTTTTTCACAACTTTCGCAAAGACCATAAAGAATCAAAGTATGATTATCAATTTTAAATTTAAGCAACTCACCCATCTTGGTGGTGATTTGATGGATGCGCGGATCGCAGAACTCAACTACTTTATGACAGTCTTTGCAAATGATGTGATCGTGTTGTTTGTAGCCAAAAGATTTTTCGTACAGTGCCTGATTGTTATCGAACTGATGCTTTTTTACTAACTGACAACTCAATAATAAATCAAGTGTGTTGTAAACCGTAGCTCGACTGATGTGGTGTTCCTTTTTATTCAAATCCTGAAATAATTTTTCCGCATCAAAGTGATCGTTGCGCTTATAAATTTCCTCCAATATGGCGTATCGCTCAGGAGTTTTTCGTTGTTTTTTTTCTTCGAGATACTGTGTAAAAAACTCTCGTACTTGTTTTAATAATTCGTTTTGTTTCATACTGTTTCCGATACAATTATACTGGTGGTTCCGTTTCTGTATTTTCTTCGAAGCGAGTGACCGTTAAAATCCCTTCAAGGTCCTTCATGCTATCCATCAGGTCTTGCAATTGTTGTGTGTCTTTCACAAAGACTTTTATAATTCCTTCAAACAATCCATCCTTTGTTTCAATTGTGATGGACTGCATATTAATTTTTGCTTCCCCCGAAATTACATTGGTGATTTTGTACATGACACCAACATCATCAATGCCAGTAATTTTAAGTCCGGTGAGAAAAGTTATCTGGTGCTGCTTGGTCCACTTGGTACGAACAATTTTATATCCATATTTTGAAATGGAGTTTATCGCCTTCGGACAATTGGGCCGGTGAATTTCCACTTCGCCGTTTTTACCAATGAAACCAAACACATCATCTCCCGGAATTGGCTTGCAACATTCCGCTAAATTGTAATCAACAGTTTCTGATCCTTCGCCAAACACAAACAGATTTGCGTTGTGCTGCAGTTTATTTTTTATGGCGAGTTCTACATCAACACTGCTTTTCTTTTCCTTATTCCGTAATTCAATTTCATCGCCCTGCTTAACAAAATTCTGAATCTCGCTGATGTGAAAATTGCCGACACCAATGCTGTAATACAAATCATTCAGGTTGGTGAGTTTATAAAATCCCAACAATTTATTCAGATTCGGATTATTAAAATTCACTTTGTAATCTCTGAAAATATTTTCCAATGCCTTTTTCCCAATGGAAATGATGCGGCGACGCTCTTCCCGAAAAATATCTTTGAGTTTCGATTTTGCTTTTGCGGTCACCACATAATTCATCCAGTCTTCTGATGGCTTCATTTTTTTTGAAGTCAGAATTTCCACCTGATCGCCATTGTTCAATCGGTGACTTATGGGAACTATTTTCTGATTCAGTTTCGCACCTATGCATCGGTAACCAACATCAGAATGAATTTCAAAAGCAAAATCAAGTATGGTGGAATTCTTCGGTAACACTTTCATATCTCCTTTCGGCGTGAAAACATAAATTTCATCTGCAAAAAGATTCAGTTTAAAATCATCAATGAAGTCCAGTGTGTTCGTGTCAGGGTTTTCCAGCAACTCGCGAATGCTTCGCAGCCAATCATCAACTGCTGATTCGCCTGTTTGCTTTTCGTTATCCTTCTCCTTCTCTTTGTATTTCCAGTGAGCAGCATAACCTTTTTCGGCAATTTCATCCATTCGACGGGTACGAATTTGCACTTCAACCCACTTGCCTTTCGGACCCATTACTGTTGTGTGAAGAGCTTCATATCCATTTGCTTTTGGGGTAGAAATCCAATCGCGAAGCCGGTCAGGATTCGGATGATAAAAATCGGTGACAATGGAATACACACGCCAGCAATCTGCTTTTTCATTTTCAATATCTGAATCAACAATAATCCTGATTGCAAATTTATCATACACTTCATCGAACGGAACTCCCTGTTCCTTCATCTTTCTCCAGATGGAAGAAATGGATTTTGGTCGCCCGAAAATTTCAAACTTTTTTATTCCATGCTCAGGTATTACTTCTTTAATCGGCTTAATAAATTCATTGATGTATTTATCTCTTTCCTTTTTTGAGTCGGCAAGTTTTAATGTTATCTGCTTATAAATTTTTGGTTCAGAATATTTAAGCGACAGGTCTTCGAGTTCAGTTTTTATAGCATACAATCCTAACCGGTGCGCGAGTGGAACATACAAGTAAACCGTTTCAGATGCAATTTTCAATTGCTTGTTGCGCGGCATGGAATCCATGGTGCGCATGTTGTGCAAACGATCGGCAAGTTTGATTAAAATAACACGAACATCCTTTGCAAGCGTGAGCAAAATTTTGCGAATGTTTTCGGCCTGCACAAAACCATGCTGATCAAAAATGACCGCAATTTTTGTTAGCCCGTCAATTATTTCTTTTACTTTTTTTCCGAACTCGCGCTCAACATCCTCCAATGTAATTTCAGTATCTTCTACTACATCATGCAACAGTGCGCATATCACACCAACAGGACCGAGGCCAATTTCTTTTGCCACAATTTGCGCAACAGCAAGCGGATGTAAAATGTATGGTTCACCGCTTCGGCGGCGCATTTCTCTATGTGCATCCAATGCCATTTCAAACGCAATGCGAATTTGTTTGTGATCGCCCTTTTGCATTTGCGGTTTCAGCGATAACAATAAATTACGATACTGTTTTAATATTTCTTTTCGCTCCAGATTAGTAATGGAATCTTCCGCTTCTTTTTTTACAGGAATATTTTCTACATCGGCAGATTGATTTTTTTCATCCACAACAATTTCCTTCTTCGTGTCTTTCAGCTCGTTCATAGGTTTTCAATTTACAACAACAATTTTTTGTTGCCATAATTTATTAGCTGAGTGAACTGATAAAATATAAATTCCTGCTGAAGCATTCTTCATAGAAAATGAATTGATACCCGAACCGGAAAATTTTCCGGTTAAAAATTTCCGGCCTGTTAAATCATAAACTTCGTAATCATATTTATTTTCATCGGGTAACTGAACAACAATTTTTCCCGTAGCGGATTGCACCGGATTCGGATACACAGTTATTGAATTCTGTTTTTGAATTTCTTTAACTGAAACCAGATTCAGCGGAGAATCTAAAACCAACACATAAGATGAATATGGATTCAATGTATAAGAACCTGTAACGATGTTTCCATCCAGATCACGAAAAACAGAATCGGCACCAAGCGGAACGGAAACTGTATTCGGTGAATAGTTCATTAACAGTACCGACATCCGTGTTGAGTCGTGCTTAAAAACATTAACCGGAAACAGATGAATGTTATCGAAATAAACGAGCGAATCGGTTTTATGTAATTCAAAATTTAAAGCAACTGGGTTTTCGTAATGCGATGCCTGAAAAATATAACTAACATCGTTTCTGAAAGTTTCAATCGGAAAATATTTATTGAAACCGGTTACACCATATGGAGGTGTTTGAATGGAAATATTAGATTGTAAAATTCCGTTTGATAAACCGGAAGAGGAATAAGACATTTCATAAAACTGATTTTCAAACAATGAAAAAACAGAAGAAACAATTTTTGCCTTATCGAACGGGGGAATTCCTGTAACTTCAAATTTGATGCAACCTCCGTCCATCATAGTTAAGTTATCAAGCAATAGTGAATTATTGTCTGTAGGTTCTGAAATCCACTGATCATAATTGTTTGTAAAATTTCCATTGGTTATTAAATCACTTCCGCTTGTATCAGTTGCAAAATAGTTCTGCCAGTGAACCCCGGAAGAGTGGCTGTTTGAATCCTGTGTGGTGGTTTGATTCCAAAACGCCACTGAAAAAGGCTTTTCTTCATTAATGGTATCAAATTTTGTATGCTGATAAATAGGGAAATGATCATACGGATTGCAGTAATAATTGCTGTCGCCTTTGATTGGAAAAAAATCAAAACTATTTCCACTCATTTCAATTACTTTTTGTTTTTCACTTAAAGAATAAAGAATGTTTTGCTTCAGTTCAATATTTTTTGTTGCATTCAATGTATCGCCATCGGTAATAAAAACCTGGCCCCTTTGATTATTATAAAACACATTATCTTTCAACAAATGATTTTGGTTGTAGGGGCTAAAATAAATGCCGTACGAATCAGCATTATCAATAGTATTGTGAAGGATGGTATCGTTTGTACAAAAATAATTCATTAAAATTCCAGCGGATATTGGATTCGAAATCGAGGTACCTTTCACATCACTCTTAATGTTTATCAGGAAATTATCTTTTATTAAATTACCGTACAGAAAAAAATAACCATTCAAAACAATCGCTCCTCCCCCTTCCAAATTAAGCATTGAATTTTTAATGTAATTTCTTTCCAATTTATTTGAATAACCATTTAAATCAATTCCTGCATAAGCAACGCTATCGATAATGTTATCAGAAATCGAAGTGTTACTGCTTATATAACAATAAATAGCCTGGCTCCTGTAAACATCATCCATACCAAATCCAGTATTGATGCCTGTTCTTAAAATATTATTTCCGGAAATTTTACTTTGAGTAAAAAAGTAGCCATACACAGCATCTCCTCCACAATCCTGAATCACATTATTTAAAATTTCTGTGGAATTTGTTAATTGCAAAAAATTAATTGCATGTTGTTTTATTTTATTGAATTGACAATTCAATAATTTAATCCCAACGGTTGAATTCGAAAATCTAATAGCATCAATTGCCTGACCGGTAAAACTTAAACTATCAATTATTATATGATTGACCGCTGGATTACATATAAATCCAAAATCAAGAACCGAGGCATCAATATCTGCTAATGAAATATCCGTAGTTACGGGGGGAATTAATAATATCTGATTGGTACTTGTATCACAGAACCATTCATTTGAAGTATCCAAAGCAGCTAAATAATTTTCAAAATAAAAACCATTATAAACCGGAATGTTTGAAGAAACCGGGTTTTCAAAATACACAAAACCTTGATCAAATGTATCAACCTTAACTCTTTCATATTTAAATCCAGCGCTTCTGACAATTGCATAAGCTTCGTTCCAATTTACACTTGTTTGATTTAAATACGGTGCATAAACTGCTGTATTCAATCCATCAAATAAAGTTTGAAAAAAACCGTTGTTCGGAAACCTGGCCGGTTTCATCCAATTGTTATTATACCATATACTTCTGACATTACCTGAATCATTGGCAATATAAATATTTCCAATATTTGTCCAGTTCGTTAATTTTTTAAATCCTGAAATAACAGGCAATGAACCATTTGAATATTTTCCAAAATAAATTGGAGCTGAAATATTTCCGGATGAATTAAGAATTATAGTTCCGAAAAAAGTATCCCCACATTTTAAAAGTATTGAATCGCCTGCAACAATTATTTGGTTATTCAACCTATTAAGAGTCTGCCATGGAGAAACACTCTGTGATCCGGAATTTAAGTCGTTTCCAGTTGAAGAAGAAATATAGTAAGTTGTTGAACAAGCATGTTTGTTCAATAATAAAATTAAAAATAATAGGAATGAATGAGTTCTGAATTTCATGAAGCACCTAATGCTTAATTATTGAATATTGTAAAAGTATTAACGATTGAGTTCTAAGCGAATTTAAATTTCCATTTTTCATTTATACTGTTACACCATTAGAATTATCCGGGAAATATTTCTTCGAAATTTTCTTTCCCAATAGATTAAATGGTTTTTCAATTGAGTGGTACAAAATGAATGACATCAATATTGTTAATGGAATACAAATAATAAATCCCGCGAGATAAGGGTGTTCATCAAGATGAATCCAATGTGCAAGTTTATCAGGTCTTGGTACAAATACACAGAATACCGCAAACCAATGCGTCAGATATAGACTGTAACTGATTTTTCCGAGAAAAAGCAAGGGGTTCCATCGTAAAATATTCTGCCAATACATACTATTTATTGCTTTTAATAATATAAAATAAGAAGCAACACCGGTAATTTGAAAAAATGATAATCCTAAATAATATTCAGGCAAAGTATAATATGCTCCCAATGGCGAAATATGATCAATGAACCGTATTGAGTATAAAATAAAAACCAAAAAGTAAACCACCCACCGAACCTTATAAATTTTCGAGGAATTGAAATCATAATTTTTTATTACCTCGAATTTTTTTCCAATTAAAATTCCAAGAAGAAAATGGAACAAAAACATACTAACAATTGAACTCATAATAAAAGATATTGCGATTAACCAATACAACATTTTAGTTGACTTGACTGCAATAATTACAAAAACAGGAACAAAAAGTGACAAAGCCATTTCAACTCCTAATGTCCAACCTGGAATATAATAATTATGCACTCCTTTTATTAAAAGAGCTTCTCTTAAAAAATTGTGATCTTCATGAACAAGTGAATTATAAAAAAAATCTATTGATAGATAATCTCTTTGAACATATAGGAAATAAATACAAATCATAACAAGAAATGCAGGGTATATTCGAAATATTCGTTGAATAACAAATGAGGAATAATTGAGACTCAATTTATTATTCTCTGAATTGAAATATTTATAAGACAGAACAAGTCCACTCAAAACAAAAAATAATGAAACTGCATCAGCACCATTAAATATCATGGCAAGGTAATATTGAATAACACTTCCATCCCAATAATGAAAAGTATCCAATGAAAAAATAAAATGATAAATCAAAACTGAAAAAGCTGCAAGCCCGCGAATAGAATCTAAGTAATCAAGTCTGTTTTCTTTCATCTATTAATTAATCCTATCTCTAAAAAAAATTTTATCATCAGGGCTGAAATGTAGTGTAAACTGTTTGTGTCAACTTTGTAAAAATATCAACGAAGAAAATGTGTATCATTTTAATTTTCATTTCTGATAGCATGATTGCATCATTTACATTCACGAAAATTTAATTCAAAAATAATTCATCAATGGCTGCAACCACACAAACAGGTAAGGAAATGAATGAAGAAAAAACTTCTTCGTTAAAAAAATTACTTGAAGCCGGCCGCATGTTGCAGCAGGCGGGCAATCATCATCACCCGTTCAATGAAAAATTAGAATGGATTGAAACTCTCATTCATACTGAAGAATTAGAGCGCCGCAGATTTGCCGAATACCTGAACGATGAGTTGGGTGCTATGCTCGCCGGCATCAAATTAAAATTTTCGGCTATCGAAAAAGAAACAGTTGGATTTTCAGCCGAATCAAAAGAATCATTTAACGCAGGTGTTAATTTACTGGATGATGCAATAGAACAAATAAGAAACCTAGCGCATCATGAAATGCCAATGAACATGGATTTTGGTTTAACCAATGCCATTAATAATCTTGTTAATCGTATTAATGATTCAGCTTTACTTGCAATTCAGATTCACATTATCAATTCTGAAATCAGTTTGCCCATTGCGTTAGAAACCACTGCATACAGAATTTTACAGGAGTTGCTGAAAAATATTATGTATCACTCCAAAGCAGTTAACTCAAAAATTTTTATTTACCAGCACGGTTCAACTTTACTGATAGAAATTTCAGACGATGGAATTGGATTTAATTATCAGAAAGAATTGCATCACCCACGAGGTTTAGGATTGAAAAAAATATTTCAACGGGTACAAATGTTAGGTGGAAAAATTGATGTTCTTTCCACTCAAAAAGTCGGCACCAAGTTCAGTATTGAACTTCCGCTCAAATGATTCAGTAATTACTATTCACAAACTTTGGTTAGCAATAACTAATTAACCATTCCGTTGTTTGTATATTCACCTGATAATTGTGATTCACAAATTCAATAAGAAATAATTATGGAACTTATAAAAATTTTTGTAGCCGATGATCACCAGCTTTTTATTGAGGGAATTAAAGCATTGACTCGTGATAGCCAGGAAGTAAAGTTGATAGGCGAAGCTGAAAACGGTGAAGATTTACTGGAGCAATTAAAATCAACTGTTCCGGATGTGGTTCAGATGGATATCAATATGGCAGGAGTGTATGTACCTATAACACCACCAACTGTTCCTGATGTGATTCTGATGGATATCAATATGCCGAAGATAAACGGGATTGAAGCAACAAAAAAAATCCGGCAGCTTTATCCGGATATAAAAATTCTGGCGCTCACCATGTTCGACGATACATTGTATGTATCCGAAATGATTAAAGCCGGAGCATCAGGATACTTATTGAAGAACGCTGGCAAAACTGAACTCATCAGCGCAATCACAAAAGTTTTTAATGGCGAACGCTATGTGAGCAACGAAGTATCGCTCAGGATGATTGACAAACTGAACAGCGGCGATCACTCTTCATCGGAAAATAAAATGCCGCCGGTTCGCAAATCAGAAGTGACCAAAAAGGAATTGGAAATATTAAAACTGATTGCAACAGAATTAACCAATGCTGAAATAGCAGTAAAATTGAATAACAGTCCAATGACAATTATTACTCACCGGAAAAATTTATTGCGCAAACTCGGTGTGAAAAATACCGCCGGACTTATTAAGTACGCAATGGAAAATGGTATGTTGAATGATGATTACCAGATTGGTAAGCATTAATACTATTTTAATTATTTACTTCAGATTTTGAAGTTCTCCTTCATAGAAAACTTCCTTTTATAAAAATTATTGGAAAATATTTTATTCTGTGTAACCTAATCTGAATTCGTTTGTAGAAGACTTCAAACACAGGAAAAAAACACAAGAGAAATTCGTTCAAACCGAAAATCTTTCAAGATTTAACCGCCTTCTTCCACGCTCACTTTAGGTTTGGTGTTTTACCTGACGGGAGATTTGAAGGCGGTTTTTTTATTTCCAATATTCTCAATAATATTTTTTTTCTTTCACACTTTCCAACCCCATTCTGTATTACATTTGCCGTCCCTGAAAAATAAATGCGGGTATGGCGAAATTGGCAGACGCGCCAGACTTAGGATCTGGTGCCGCGAGGCATGTGGGTTCGACCCCCTCTACCCGCACTTTGTTTTAGTTATCAGGTGATTTTTAAATCGATTATTAGTAGCAATAGCACTTCATACCTCTCAGTCTAAATTAACAGTATTTTCAAAAAAATCACAATCACTTTACGAATTAATAATCCGAAATTTTTAGCATGAACATTACCAAAGAAAACCTCAACGACCTGCATGTTCAGGTCAACATTAACATTGCTCCTGATGATTACTTGCCTAAAGTGGAAGAAGCAATAAAAGTTTACAGCAAGAAATTAAATATGCCAGGTTTTAGAAAAGGACATGTGCCTTTAGGTATGGCAAAAAAAATGGTAGGTAATGAAATGCTTGCCGAAGAATTGAACAAACTCATAGGTGAAACACTCGACAATTATATTAAAGAAGAGAAATTGCAAATTCTTGGTCAGCCTCTTCCTGTTGAAGATATAAAAAAGCAACAGATAAATATTCAAACACCATCTTCTTATGACTTTCGTTTTGAGTTAGGATTGGTAAGCGATTTTCAATTGCCTGATTTAGCTGCAAAAGAATTTTTGAATTATGAAGTGAAGCCTGAGGAGAAAACTGTACTGGATGAAGTTGAAAAACTCAAAGTTCGTTACGGCACCACTGAAGAAACCGATGCAATTGTTAAAGACTCTGTTCTCTCCATCATTTTCAAAGAATTGAATGAAGATGAAAGTGAAAAGGCAAATGGAATAGAAACCACTCGCAGAATTTCTATTGAATCATTTCGGAATGAAGAGATAAAAAATCAAATCATTGGTCTGAAAAAAGGTGAATCCATAGTGATTGATCTTTTTAAAGCTTATGACAATCAAGAAGAACTAATTATTCACAACATTCTTGATATCAGTCACGATCAGGCTCACGGAATGAATCATACTTTTAAAGTGACCATTGATGGAATTTTTGAAGTAAAGAAAACTGAACTCAATCAGGATTTATACAATCGCTTGTTTGGAGAAGGAATAGTGAACAATGAAGTGGAGTTACATGAAAAAATTAAGGAAGAACTATCACGCTCATACAAAGATGCATCGCATCAGAAATTGCTGAATGATATTTCCACTTATCTGATTGATAACACCACAATTAATTTTCCTGAGAATTTTTTAAAGAAATGGATTCTGTCATACAACGAAAAACCCGTTACACCCGAGCAGGTAGAAAATGAGTTTGGCCAATTTACACGACAGTTGAAATGGGACTTGATTACCGAGCGTGTATCAAAAGAAAACGATATTAAAATTGAAGGTGCCGAATTGAAAGCCTTTGCCATGCAGCGCCTGCGCGAACATTACTTTGCCGGTCAGGTAAATGAAATGGTTGAACAATATCTTGCCCAGATGGCCGACAAGATGATGACAGAAGAAAAATCACGACGCAACTATTTTAACATGTTGATGGAGGAAAAGTTATTTGCCGAATTAAAGAAAAAGGCAAATATTCAACCGCGTGAAATTTCATATGACGAGTTCATTCATCTGGAAGGACAACACAATCATCACCACCACTAAAAAATTAAAACACAAATGGATTACGGAAAAGAATTCAGAAACTACGCGATAAAGCACAGAGGAATCGGAGCAGTTACAGTTGACTCAGTAATGAAGCATCAGATAACCAATCTCACTCCATATATTATTGAAGAACGCCCGATGAATGTGGCGTCAATGGATGTATTCTCGCGTTTGATGATGGACAGAATCATTTTTATGGGCGAAGGAATTAATGATTATGTAGCCAATGTTATTCAGGCGCAATTGTTATTTCTTGAATCGGCAGATGCAAAACGGGATATTCAGATTTACATCAATAGCCCCGGTGGTTCAGTGTATGCCGGCTTGGGAATTTATGATACCATGCAATACATTCAACCTGATGTTGCTACTATTTGTACAGGCATAGCCGCTTCAATGGCTGCTGTACTTTTATGTGCAGGTCAAAAAGGAAAACGAACTGCACTGCCACACTCAAGAGTGATGATTCACCAACCTATGGGTGGTGCTGAAGGACAAGCAAGCGATATTGAAATTACAGCGCGTGAAATATTGAAACTGAAAAAAGAGTTGTACGAAATCATAGCATTACATTCCAATCAGCAATTTAAAAAAGTAGAAAAAGACAGCGACCGCGATTACTGGATGCTTGCACAGGAAGCAAAAGAATACGGTATGATTGACGAAGTTTTGATTAAGAAAACTCCAAACGCAGGATGAAAAAATCCACTCAGCACTGTTCCTTCTGCGGAAGAGGCAAGGAAGAAACCTTAGTGCTCATTTCCGGTATTGATGCTTTTATATGTGATACCTGTGTAACTCAAGCCAAGCAGATTATCGAGGAAGAAAATTTTTCCAAAAAGAAAAAATTCATTACTGCTCCACCTAAATTTTCAATTCCGAAAGAAATAAAAAATTTCCTGGATGAATATGTAATTGGTCAGGATGAAGCAAAAAAGGTTTTAGCCGTTGCTGTTTATAATCACTACAAAAGATTAAATCAAACAACCAAGGACGATGTCGAGATTGAAAAATCAAACATCATAATGGTTGGCGAAACCGGAACCGGAAAAACCTTGCTTGCAAAAACTATTGCCCGTTTTTTAAATGTTCCGTTCGCCATTGTGGATGCTACTGTGTTTACCGAAGCAGGATATGTGGGAGAAGATGTAGAAAGCATTTTAACCAGATTATTACAGGCATGTGATTATGATATTGCAGCTGCCGAAAAAGGAATTATTTACATTGATGAAATAGATAAAATTGCCCGCAAAGGCGATAACCCTTCTATCACTCGTGATGTAAGTGGCGAAGGTGTTCAGCAAGGATTATTAAAATTGTTAGAAGGAACAGAAGTATTGGTTCCGCCACAAGGAGGTCGCAAGCATCCAGAACAAAAAATGGTGAACATCAACACACAGAATATTCTGTTCATCTGCGGTGGTGCCTTTGAAGGTTTAGACAGAGTGATTGCACGCCGTATGCAAACTCAGGTGATTGGTTTCAAAGCACAACAAGGTCAGGAAAGAGTGAACAAGGAAAATTTATTGCAATATGTAAATCCGCAAGACATTAAACATTTCGGGTTGATTCCTGAGCTGGTTGGTCGCTTGCCAATTGTCACATTCTTGGATTCTTTGGATCGCACTTCCTTAAAAAGAATTTTGCTCGAACCAAAAAATGCATTGGTTAAACAATACTATCGCCTCTTCGAAATTGAAGGTGTTGACTTAACTTTTGAAGATGGAGCCATTGAATACATTATCGACAAAGCGGTTGAATATAAATTAGGCGCTCGTGGTTTGCGTTCAATATGTGAAGCTATTATGACCGATATTATGTTCGAAATTCCATCGCAGAAAAATGTAAAAACATTTGTGGTGTCGCGCGAAATGGCAGAAGAAAAACTCGGCAAATCAAAGTTCAAGCACCAGTTGAAGGTTGCGTAATTGTTAGTGAAGCAATTGATTTGCTGTTAATGCATTAAGGCAATTTTTTATTTGCTGTGAATAATGCCTGAAATTTTCCTGGTCAGGAACAATTAATTTTTCACTTCGTTAAAACGGAGGCTATGAATTTTAAAAATACCCTGCTTGCGCTCAGCGCTTTTGTTTTCATTCTATCATCCTGCAAAAAAGACCCCATTACTTCGGCTTCCGATAAGAGTGCTAACTATTTTCCGTTGCAGGTTGGGCGATACATGATTTATAATGTTGACAGCATTCACTTTAACGATGTAACCATGACCAGCGATACCACTCACTTTCAGTTAAAGGAAGAAATAGGTTCATCGTTTAACGACAGCACCGGCGGAGTTACTTACATCATTAAAAGATACCGCCGTTCCAGTGATACTTTAAACTGGTACGAAACCGAAGAATGGAATGCAACCGTGAATAAAAGCCGCGCTGAAAAAACCGAGAATAATCTGCGGTTTGTGAAACTGATTTTTCCTATTGTGAATGATGTGAAGTGGAATGGCAACCAATACATTGACACTTCAAACGGATTGGCCATGTATGAAGAGTGGGAATACAAGTATTCAGAAGTGAACACCGGAAAAATTATGAACGGACTTGCTTTTGATTCAACCACAACAGTTACCGAACTCGATAACGAAAACCTGATAGAAAAGGATTTTGAACAAGAAGTATATGCAAAAAATTATGGCTTGATATATCGCATTCAGGAGCATGTATCAAAACAAAATGTAACCACACCATGGACCAATCCTGAAAAAGGAACCATTGTGATTATGACTGTGAAAGAAATTCATTAATTTTCAATAACAAATAATTCAATCACAATATCGTTTATTTGAAAACTGATAAAACGATACTGTTACTGTATGAAGAAAATAATATTGCTTTTCATAATTCCGTTTTCACTATTCACTTTTCATTATTCGTTTTCACAAACAACTGATTTTTATCGTTACCAGATTCGGTTTACCGATAAGCACAACAGTCCGTTTTCTGTTTCATATCCCGCACAATTTCTTTCACAAAAAGCAATTGACCGTAGAGATAAGCAACACTTATTAATTGATACATTGGACTTACCGGTAACACCTGCATACATTGATAGTGTAAAAAATACAGGGGTAATTGTGTTGTATGCTTCCAAATGGTTAAACTCGGTTACCATTTTCACAACTGATTCGCTTGCGTTGTTGCAAATTAATTCGTTTCCGTTTGTTCAGTCGGTAAAACCGGTTGCCAGAATTATTGCTCCGCCAAATCACTCCGCTCCTTTTATAAATTCAGCACTGAAAACAGAATGTGTTGCTGATAGTTATTATGGATTGGCTTTCGATCAGATAAATCAGGTGAGCGGTCAATCTCTGCACGAAAAAGGATTTAAGGGTGAGGGAATTTTAATTGCTTACTTAGATGCAGGTTTTCACAATGCAGATGTAATTAATGCCTTTGATTCGCTCCGGAACCGCAATGGAATTATTGCCACGCACGATTTTATTACAGGCAACGATTCGGTGTATGAAGATCACAATCATGGTGCGCTGTGTTTATCCATTGCCGCCGGCAATGTGCCCGGCTACTATGTGGGCACGGCGCCCAATGCCGATTTTGTTTTAATAAGAACGGAGTATGGCGCTTCTGAATTCCCGATTGAAGAAATTAACTGGGCGGCAGGTGCCGAGTATGCCGACAGCATAGGTGCTGATGTAATAACAAGTTCGCTTGGCTACAGCACTTTCGATACGGTGTTTACAGCCAATGGGAAAGTAACTTTCGATCATGTTTTTTCGGATATGGATGGTAAAACAAATCCATCAAGCATTGCAGCAAACATTGCATCGTCGCGCGGAATGATTGTGTGCAACAGCGCAGGCAACAGTGGAGGCGATCCGAAATGGAGATTTATAACCGCACCATCTGATGCCGATAATATTTTAACCGTTGGCGCGGTGGACAGTGCAAATAATTATGGCTGGTTCAGCGGACATGGACCAACTTTCGATGGACGGATAAAACCCGATGTGGTAGGTCGTGGTGTGGCAACCTGGTATATCAATACGAGTTATGGAACAGCAAGCTCAGGAAACGGGACTTCATTTTCCTGTCCGCTCATTGCAGGATTAACTGCTTGTTTGTGGCAAGCGCATCCCGATAAATCAAATCTGGAAATTATGGATGCCATTCGCCGATGTGCTTCGAAATTTTCGGCGCCTGATAACGACATTGGTTATGGTATTCCGAATTTCGCTTATGCTGATTTATTGCTTAGCGGATTTAATGCTCAGAGTTTATTGTCGTCTGATTCTGTTATGGTGTATCCAACTATTTTTTCAAACGAAATAAAAATAAATCTGAAAACAAAAGCTGATGAAGAAATTTTGTTTCAGCTAATTGATATGGAAGGCCGGTTAGTTAGTGATGGATGTGCCAATGCTTATTCAGGTTTCAATCAATTGAAATTTAATACTTCAACAATTGCTTCCGGAGTTTATATGCTGAAAATTATTGCAAGCGGCAAAGTGCATTATGAGAAGATGATGAAAATATAAATCACCAATCTTTCCCGAAAGTAATTCCAACTATGTGCTGCATACCGGGAGCATACACATTGAATTCATAATCGAGCAGGTAGTATGTTTTTAAACTCATGTTGTTTTTCAAAGCCCAGTTAATGCCTGGTTGAAAACGGAAATCATCAAATTCATTTCCCATATAATTCACATGATAAAATAATTCGCCTGAAATAAACGGAGTAATTTTTTTGTTGAGTTTATACTTGATGCTGAGTTTAGGTCGCAGGTAATTATCGGGCAAATTATTCCGTTCAAACTGTCGCTGAATTCTTACGCGCAATTCAGCAGTTAATTTTTTATTCAATTTATGTTGAACAGAAAGGTCAACATAAATGCGGTTTTGAAATGCTCCGGGTTTTATATCAAATCGGTAAAATGCTGAAGCAGAAAAATTTTTCGCCACATCATAATCCAATCCAGTTTCTAAAAGTAATGAACCGAATTGCGGTGGAGTGGTAATTGTGCGCAATTGCGGACAAAAATTCAAATCAAATTTTTTCGATAATTTGTATTTCAAATCAATCCCTAACCATGCACCACTGCCAATGGTTTCTTGGGCAGTGGATTTTTCTGTTATTAAAATACAACAACAAACAATAACTAATAACGCATTACGAATAACTATTTTTCTAATCCGCAGCATTTCCGCTTTCTGAAAAAATTAAATACGGTTTTTAGGGTCCACATGATAGTAGATGGTTAATCGTGTGGTATCGGTTTGGAAGTCGATATTTTTTATTTCGGCACGATGAACATTTAATCCGGTGCGATCTCTTAAATCTTTTAAAAGATTTTCGTAATTCTCAGGTTTAATATTTTCAATTTTCTCGTAAAGAATCACCTTGTAGTTTTCGTTGCGCATTAACCACATGTGTTCCATGGCATAAATCATCCCGACAATAACTCCATTTGCAAAAAGTATTTCAGTAACGCTTACTTTTTTTGTGCTGAGCGAATTAACCAGTGCCACTGCAATTATAAGAAACAGGTAAACCATTTCTTTAATCGGAATGTCTTCGGTTCTGTATCGGAGAATAGAGAACACTGCAAACAACCCGAACGAAACTCCGAATTCCATTTTCACATTATTCATGATGTATAACACCATAAAAATGATGCTGTTAAAAATGAAGTAGGTAAACAGGTAATCTTTGTTTCGATACAGCGGATAATAAATTAACCGGACTATGATGAAAGTTATTAAGAAATTAAATCCATACCGGATTACTAAATCAAAAAAATCGGCGGCATCAAAAATTTTGTAATCTTTCAAATCGAAAACTGCGTTAAGCAACCAATGCATGTTCTATTTTTTTTATCGTGAGTAATTTTGATTTAAAACTATTTCTCTTCAATTCCTTATTCAACAACATTTCACCCAATATATATTTACTGATGGAGGTGGCGTAAATTTTTTCTTCTTTTAATTTTCGTGTGATGGGCGAAATACCTGAGTGAACATCCTGCTTCACTTCCACAATAACGAGATTCGGCAATTCAATTTTTTGACTGTTATCGTTTCTGTAAAATGAAAGATCAACATCAATGGTGGCGCGCTCCATGGTTCGTGTATTTACTAAAGTCATGCGATAAAAATCATTGCGCTGAATTGGAATAAGTTCTTTACAGTTTATTTCAGCAGAAATTCCATTTATCAATTGCTCCTGTAATTCATTTAATTTTTCTGAAAAATCCGGTATGCTGATTCTGGATTTAACTGTTTTGTCTTTATTGGTTTTCTTTTTCACTTCAAAAAAAGAAACATTGCTATCAACATAACTGCGGCAACGAACTTTTAATCGCCCTGCTTTTTTATTGTGGTGTTGCAGGTAAAATTTATAATCAGCCGTATCGAAATAAAGATTTTTGTACTGGTTCAATCGCACGCCGCTTACTTCCAAAATACGATAATCGTTTTTAATTAAATTTAATAACTCAATCAACCGGTCAATGTGAATCACATACTTGGTATCAAACCGGTTTAATAATTCCACATCATCCATTTCTGATAATGAAATGGGTTTCATGGAGTTTAATAACTCAATTATATTTTGTTTGATTTCCGTTTTCAAAATAAGTTGATTATTGCAGTCGTACTATTCTTAAATCACCAATATCAAGCGTCTGTTTGTTTTCTGTAATTTCAGTTTCTTTTAAAATAACTTTTTTACCTCCGTGACACGAGGTGTCATTTACGAGGCAATCACTGTAGGTATAAATAGTGTACTTGCCTTTTTTCAAATAAGGGAATTCAAATGTGCCGTTGTAGCTGCTTTCAATTTTATCGCCGAAGTATGCATTGTCGCCATAGATGATGTAAATATTTTCCTTGCCTGAATAAAAAGAATCGACCGGAGTAAAAATATTATACTCTGCTACAAACAATTTTCCTGTGATTTTTGATGTTCCACCCTGACCGGCCTGTTTTTTACAGGAAGAAATTACACTAAGAACAATTACACTGAAAAATAAAATTGCAACTGATTTTTTCATTATAAAGGTTTAACAAATTTTATTGATTGCTTTTCATTTCCTGAATAAATGGTTGCGATATAGAGTCCTGCAGAAAGCGGGAATGTATTTAATTCATTGGTTCCATTTAAAATAGATGAAGAAAATATTTCTCTTCCCGAAACATCTGATACTTTATACATTGAATGAACTGATGGGTTTAAGCCGCTTACCTTAATTAGTACTGAATGATCATTCAACGAATTCAATAATTCAAAAGTGAAAGAAGCATTTTTTATTTCAGAAATTCCATTGCCACAATCAGGATCATAAGCTACACCCGGTGAACCTTCAAAACATCCTGCAAACCAGTTTTCGGCATTATCCATTTTACCATGGTCATCTGATAATTCAAGTGTGTATCCAAGACTGTCGGGGCTTGTTGGCCATGGAGCCTTATTATCATACAACACTGAAAATTTTAATTTTCCATCAGCACCAAATAACCGGATGGCTTCACCCTTGCTTTTAAATCCGAATGAGAACGGACCATTTACATTCGTAACCGTTGGATGACGGCCTAAAAAATAAGTGACATTGGCGCATAGAACTCTGTATCCATTCGCAGGTAGCGTTATGTTATTTGGAATGAAATAAATGTTTGAATCCTTACTGTCCTTCATACTGTATCCATTCAAACTGATATTGGAAGATGTGGTGTTGTGCAGTTCCAGCCAATCGCCAGCATCAAAGCTTGGATTGCTGTTGTAATTGATTTCGCTGAACACGATGTCAGGGTTACATGGTGTGTATGCAACTCCGGGTGAACCAAACATGCATCCATCAAACCAATTTGCGCCATCATTCTGATTACCGTTATAATCATTCAACTCCAATGTACGACCGAATCCATCAGCACCACGAGGCCAGAAAGCTGAATCGGTATAACTAACACTTGTAACAAAAGCACTGCTTGCATTTAATAACTGAACATTATCGCCGCTGTTTCCAAAATCAACATTTGATGAGCCAATTTTATTAGTAACGGCCGAATGAATGGAATTAAATTTTATTAAATCCTGAACCACTACTATGTATGATAAACCATTGAGTTGAGTTCCGGAAGGAAAGCTATAAGTTACATTAAGTGCATTTTTAATTTTCCAGTCGCTGATATCCACCATCGAAGCAGATTTATTATAAAGTTCCACCCAGTTGCCGGAATTGGTGGTTGAATCTGAATTGTAATTAATTTCTGTAATAATGATTTGAGCAAAAGTGCTGCTTGAAGAAATCAGAATGAATACAGAAATGAAAACTGAAAGTATTAAACGCATTTAAAATTGTTTTAGGATTGCCAAAAATAGAAATCCATTTCACCTTTGAAACTAAATAATTTCAATTTCTTATTTAAGCAATTTGTCGGGCGCGTTATTAATGCTCCAGTAATTTTTTTTGTGGTACCATTTAGGATTAATGAATTTAAATTCAAAAAAAATTCAGTCGAGTTCACCGGTTAGAAAAACTATATTCGTAAAATTGCCGAAGATAAAATGTCAAACACTTTTTATTTCAGCTGTAACTTTTCATTGCTCAATAACGCTTCACACTAAATGACGGTTAAGGAATACAACCAAAGTGTTGAACTCTACTCCGACCGGGTTTTTCGATTCATCTACAAAAACACAAGAGACAGAGATGATGCAAATGATGTGGTTCAAAATGCTTTTGAGATTCTCTGGAAAAATCACGAACGGGTCGAATTCGAAAAATGCAGGAGTTACCTTTTCACGGTTGCCTATCATAACTTCATTGATAATGTGCGAAAGATGAAACGGATAACCAGAATGGAAGAGCATCACGAAGACCTGATGGAAGCGCCCGACAGAAGTTACAAAGGAGTAAAAGTAATTGTGGAACAGGCATTGAACAAACTTCCTGAGATTCAGAAAAATGTGGTGATGCTCAGAGATTATGAAGGTTACGATTACGCTGAAATTGGAAACATAACTGGACTTAGCGAATCACAAGTGAAGGTTTATATTTTCAGAGCTAGACAAACTTTGAAGGATTATTTAGTGGGAGTGGAAAGAGTAATTTGAGAATCAGTAGGCAGTAAGCAGTAGGCAGTAAGCAGTAGGCAGTTGACAGAAATACAGATTGAAAAATTTTAAGAACAAATAATTTAAATAAATCAAATTGACAATTGACCATTGACAATTCACACTAATGAAAATCAACAGAAATAATTACGAAGACTTCCTCATCCAAAAGTTAGAAGGGCTGCTCAGCACCGAAAAAAATGCTGAGTTGGATTTATTCCTTCATAACAATTCCGATATCCGTTCGGAGTGGGAGGCCTTTGAATTAACCCGTTTGATGCCCGATGAAAGTTTAGTGTACGAGCACAAAGATCTGTTGAAGAAAAAACAAAGTGCAGGAGTTATTCCAATGTATCGTACCATATTGTATGTAACATCCATTGCTGCTACACTGCTTTTGGTATTCTTTGTTTCGCAAAAATATTTATTCATTCAACCAACTGAAAAACCAATTGTTGTTGCAGAAAATAATTCCGTTCAAAATAGTTCAAATGAAAATTCTGTTCCTGTTATTCAACCTTCAAACAACAATGCAATTGTTGCTGATAATCTTCCAAACAAAACTCAACCAACATTTTCACATCAATCATCAACAAAGATTTATCAAATTAGTAATGTCAATCAACCCGGAACATCAAACCCGAAAGTTGAAAGCATTTCATTTATGAAAACACTTTCTCCGGTGGCAATGAAAACTTATCCCCGCATTTCATATGCAAGTTTCATCTGGACAAAAGGTTTAAAGGCACCTGCTGTTCCTTCGCGCAATGTGAGCGAAGCCGGTGCATGGCTACAGGTAGCGAGCATTCTTGGTTCTGAAATTATCAGGCTCAGTGGTCGTACTGAAAAAATAAATAAAGCACCAATTGAATTGAAGATTTTAAAAACTCCGGTTCATTTAAAAATCAATAATTCCTATTTACGATTCAATAAAATACTTTCATTCAAAAAGAAAAATTCAAACAACAAATAATCATGCGCCAAATTTTCGCTTTTCTCTTTCTCACCGTTTTTAATTTTAATTCCATCACCGCTCAGATTGTTGATGCGCCTACGCCACCATCTCCACCAGACAAGGAAATGAATGCCCAACAGCAGAAAGCTTATGACGATGCCATGTTGCAATTGAACAAAGCCATTCAAAACCTGAATGAATCTCTTAAAAAAATTGACAGCATGAGTGCAAATGGTTACAGAGGGGAAATACCTGCAATTCCACCAATTCCGCCAATGCCTGATTTTGGTAATCATGAAGAAATGGATATGGTGATAAAAATTATGGAAGACAGTCTTGAACGATTTGAAAAATCAATGGAAGTTTTTGCCGATAGTTTGGATGTAGCAATTGGCAAAATGAAAATTGAAATAAACGAAGATGGTGATAAGCGTGTAATGATTATTGAAAAAGAAGAAATTGATTCAATGGATGATGAAGGCTGCGGAAGAAAAAAAGTAGAAACAAAAATGTTCGGAATGGATTTAGGCGTGAGTGCTTTCCTGCAGGATGGCGGCACAACCGTAAAAGCACCTTACACTCCGCTTGAATTAAATCTTGGAAAAAGCATTAATGTAAACCTGCACATCATACACCAGAACATCAGCATTGTTAAACACTACATTGGTATCGATTGGGGAATTTATGCCGAACTGAATAATTATCGGTTTGCCAATGATGCATTGTTGATTCCGAAAACCGATACAGTTGGATTCATGGTTGAGAGCGGTGTGAATTATAAAAAGAACAAATTGTTTTCATCGTACCTGAATTTACCTGTGACTTTTCGGTTCGAAACAAATCCGAAAGAACCTAAGCGTTCATTCAATCTGGCAATAGGTGGTTATGCCGGTTACTTACTTGGTGCACATACAAAAACAGTAAAGTCCGATAAAGAATCGAACAAAGTACACGACGATTTTAATCTGAATAAAATGCATTATGGTTTAACAGCCCGAATCGGTTACAGCTGGTTCGATTTGTATGTTACCTATAGTTTAACTCCATTGTTCAACGATGGAACAGCTCCCGCTTTAACTCCTGTATCAGCAGGAATTGCATTGGTTGGTTTCTGATAACAACCAGTAACTCGTAACTAAAAATAAGAGGCTAATTTTTTTCTGAAAGGTGTTTTGGTAAAGATGCTGTCTCAATCAAACCCGGTATGTGTAAACAACTGCCGGGTTTTTTATTTTAAAAGCAGAAAAGTTTAATGCAAAATTTAGTGGTTCGCAATTGCTTAAAACTTTATTTAGAAATAAAAATGCTCTTTAAGATATTCGCACAATGAATAAAATTTCAGAAGCTTCAACAACAGCAAAATCTTTTTATAAAACTGAAAACGGAAAAAAATTATTTTACGATATACCATCCAAATCATACAAGCCCATTCCCGGCACCGACAACTATATCATCCTCGAAAATTACGCGCAAGAAAAAAACAGCAGCGACAAAATCGTTAGCATCAGTTCCCCTCTCCTTGGGAGAGGGGTTAGGGGTGAGGCTGTTGTTTGGAAAAACTCCGGCACCCGCCTAATCGACATCGGCGACGGAGTCCTCAACCTCGAGTTCCGCACCAAAATGAACAGCATTGGCAGCGAAGTGCTCGAAGCCGTGCATAAGAGTATTGACATTGCCGAAAAAGATTTCCGCGGACTCGTTATCGCGAACGACGGAGCCAACTTCAGCGCCGGCGCCAACCTCGCCATGATGCTCATGCTCGCCATTGACCAGGAATACGACGAGCTCGAATTTGCCGCGCGCATTTTTCAGAACACGAGCATGCGCATTCGCTACTCC
>CANJII010000013.1 GCA_947474435.1 Chitinophagaceae bacterium
CGCCATACATTTCTGCCAAATGAAAATCAAACATTACACGCTGCCCACGAACCACAAATATTTTCTTTTGAATAATTGCTAACTCCATTCAGAAAAATTTATGGAACAAAGAAAATATTTTTTCATTGAGAAAATCAAATCAGCCTATTGAACCTCCTCGGTCAGCAAGTAAAAGGTATAAGTGCAAGCCATGCACAAACCACCAACATCTCTGTTTCTGATTTACCCGCCGGCATTTAAGTGGTTCCCATATTTGATGGAGAAAAAATGGTTTGTAAAAAGTTGGTGAAGGAATAGAACTGTCAATCAGTAATTATTGATTTCTCTCAGGTATTATATCGGATGAGAAAAAATAACTTTATAAAATTATATCTCGACATTGATGGTGTTTTGAGACAACAAAAAATACAAAAACAAAAAAATATGGGATATATAATTGTCGTAATTAAAAATGACAGTTTGATTTTAGTAAAATAAAAACTAAAGGAAATATTGAACTCTAAAAAATATTTTAACTCTTAAAAATTCAACCATTTTAAAGGATATCAAAAATCAATCTTTTAAAAACTGAAATAGTTTCCCTTTTTCACTGCCAACTATTCCGCCGTTATCAGTTAAGACTATTGAAGTGAAGTTTGCATCCGGAGTACCCCTAATTTTTATCCAATTATTTCCCCCATCTGTTGTAAAAAGTAAAAGTCCATTATCCCCGATAATATATCCATTGCTAAAATCACGAAAAATAATTTTTCTGAAAACCCACGATTGATTGGTTAATGAATTTCCGTTACGGATTTTTTTCCAGTTCTCACCTGCATCATCAGTCAATAAAATTGTTCCGACCAATCCAATTGCAATTCCATGTTCAGGTGACGAAAATGAAATGGAAACAAAAAAATCGCCGGTTGCTTTTGGCTGAGTCCATGTTGCGCCTGCATCAATACTCTTGATTATTTTTCCATAACCGCTACAAAAAATGGTGTGGTCGTCAGTAGCACAAAGGCCACGCATTTCAGAAGTGAGAGTGTCGTTTTTCCAATTCAATCCTTTGTCAGTGCTTCTTGAAATAATTCCGCCCGTGAATCCTGAACCGCCGCACGAAACAATCACACTGTCGTTCAACCACAATACATTTCGCATTAACCGCCATAAAAAATTCTGAGAAATGTTCCAGTCAATTCCTTCATTGGTTGACAATACTATTTTTCCATCATAACCACTTGCAATCAAAGTATCTTTATTTAAAAATGAAATTCCATACAATTGTTTTTCAATAATTTCTTTTTCGTTCCATGTTTTTCCATTATCCAAACTCGAATAAAATTCTCCGTGCGCATATCTTTCACCTCCTACGCCAATAATAGTTGAATCATTCACCCGCTTTAAATCTGATATTTCGTATTGCGAAAGTTGTTTCACTTCACTCCAGTTCCATTCCTTTTTTTTCTGACAAGAGAAAAAAAGCAACAATGAAAAAAGGAGAATCATAAAACCGCTGTAATGCTGAGGAACGAAGTATCTGATAAAAGAACGAGAGATTCGTCGTTCCTCGGAATGACAATTTTCAATAGTCTTTTCGCCTCCTTGCATTTGGGGTAAATTATTTCTCAAAGCGATTTTATTTCTGATGCGGCAATTTCAACTGCCTGTAAAATAATACGGCACGCCACTTCAATTTCTTCTTCAGTAATTATTAATGGCGGTGCAATGCGCAAACAATTCGGCGCGAACAAAAACCAATCGGTAATCAATTCATACTTCCAGCATTCTTCAATCACTCGTTTATTAAATGCATCGCTTTCAAATTCAATCGCCATCAGCAACCCGCAACTGCGTACCATTTTCACTCTTGGATGCTGCAATAATTTGTGAAATAATTTTTCCTTTTCTTCCACTTGTTTCATCCACCTTTCTTCAAATAAAGTTTGCAATGCGGCCAATCCCGCAGCACAACTCAAGGGATTTCCACCAAAAGTAGTGAGGTGGCCAAGCACAGGTTCGTGAGTGAGCGAACTCATAATTTCATTTGAAGATATAAATGCGCCGAGTGGTAATCCGCCTCCTAATGCCTTTGCAGTTAAAAGAATATCAGGAGTTACACCCAATTTTTGAAACGCAAACAACTCTCCTGTTCTACCCATTCCGGTTTGTGCTTCGTCGAAAATTAAAAGTGCTTTATGCTTTTCACATTGCTTTTGTGCTTGTTTCAGAAAAGAAATATCCGGTACAATTACTCCAGACTCCGCCTGAACAGGCTCAAGAATTACACACGCTGTTTTATCTGTTATCACATTCAGCGATAGAATATCATTGTAATCAACATGAGTAATTCCGGGGAGCAACGGTCGAAAACTGTTTCTGAAATATTCATCACCCATTAAACTAAGCGCTCCTTGAGTGCTTCCATGATAGCTGTTTTTGAAACAAACAATTTCAAATTTTCCGGTGTATCGCTTGGCTAATTTCATTGCACCTTCTGTTGCTTCGGCACCGCTGTTGGTGAAATAAACTGTATTGAGATGCGGAGGCAAATGATGTGTAAGCAACTGCGCTAACTGAACCTGCGGCGATTGTACATACTCGCCATAAACCATCAGGTGCAAGTATTTATCGGCTTGTTTTTTTATGGCTTCAACCACTCCCGGATGCCGATGCCCCAGATTTCCAACACTGATTCCTGCAATTAAATCCAGGTACCGATTTCCGTTTTTGTCAAAAACATAAATTCCTTCAGCCCTCTCCGGCTCCAGCATCATTGGAGCAGTTGAAGTTTGCGCAACCAGGTTTAAAAACAATTGTCGTTCGGTTAACATGTCCGCCAAATATAATCGTGGAGCAAAATCATTTCTTCAATAATAAAAAAGTTTGTGCTGTTACATTTGTTTCATGGATAAATTGCATTTCGTTGATTGTTCGTTATTCCTCAGTGAAGACCACTCACTTTTGATTCTGCACAACCGCCGGCGGAAAGTTTTTAATACATGGTTTACTGTCGGATGCTTTGCATTTATCGCCTCCATGTTTTTCAAAGCCATGCATGCCGAAAAAATTGCGGCGCTGCCTTTATTGATTTCAACTATCATTTTAATGATTGGAGTTTGGAAGTTGAGTGGCACCGGTAAAATTTATTTTGAAAAAAATGAAGGCAAACTTTTTCGTTTTTACAAACATCTCGGTTACATACAAAAATTATATTCTACACCGCTGCGTTCAATAGAAAATGTAGAAATTCATTCAGCCGGAATTCTAACCCTTGCTTTGCGAATGGATACAAACCAACTCCTCATTCTGAGTACTGAAAAAGGAATTTCAATGGAAGAACTAAATTTTTTAGGTGAACGCATTTCCACATTTATAAAAGTGCCGTTAATTATAAAGTGATATAATAAAATATATTCACCACCGATTGATGACTCAAAAAAAAGTAATCGTTATTGGAGCAGGCCCTGCCGGATTAACTGCCGCATCAAAACTTGCGGAGGGCGGATTTGATGTAACAGTTTATGAAGCAGGTAAAACCGTTGGCGGCCTCGCCCGCAGTTTTGAATTGTGGAACCAGATAGTTGATTGCGGTCCGCATCGTTTTTTCTCGAATGATAGAATTGTAAATGATTTTTTTAAAGAAGTAGTTGGTGATGATTTTATTTTAATCAACCGCCTCACCCGTATTTACTACCGTAAAAAATTTTATTTCTATCCGCTTAAAGCAATGAATGTGCTGATTAACATCGGGCCCCTCGGTGTCATTTCAAGTATGTGGAGCTATATGCGGCAGCGAATGAATCCAATTCGAAATCCTAAAACTTTTGAAGATTGGGTGGTGAGTCGCTTCGGGAGAAAACTGTACAATACTTTTTTTAAAAACTATTCTGAAAAACTGTGGGGCATTCCCTGTTCGCAAATAGATGCGGATTGGGCGGCTCAACGGATAAAAAATTTCTCTTTGCTTGAAGCAATTAAGGCTGCGATTATTCCTGACACAAGTGGAAAACACAAAACATTGGTTGACCGTTTTGCCTATCCGAAACACGGCACCGGAATGATTTATCAGAAAATAAAAACCAACATTGAAACTGCAGGAGGAAAAGTTTTATTAAATACTCCTGTAGAAAAAGTGCTGGTTGAAAATGGAATAGCGAAAGGAATTGTTTTAAAAAGCGGCGAAACTATTTTAAGCGATGAAGTCATCTGCACCATGCCATTGACAATAATGGTGAAAGGTTTGAATGCTGTTCCAGAAAATGTAAAGCAAGCATGCGACAAACTTTTTTTTCGTAATACCATTCTTGTTTATTTAGAAGTGGATGCAACTGATTTGTTTCCCGACCAATGGATTTATGTACACAATCCCGATGTTATCCATGGGCGCATCACCAACTTCCGCAACTGGTCGCCGGAGTTATATGGCGATAAAAAAACTTCAATCCTCTGTTTAGAGTACTGGTGTTTTGATGAAGATGAAATCTGGCTGAAGGATGAAAATTATTTTCATGAACTGGGAGAAAATGAATTGCGCAAAACAGGTTTGATAAAACCGGAACACAAAGTTTTAAATTGTCACATTGAAAAGTTGCGCCGTTGTTATCCGGTATATGAAACCGGTTATGCTGCAAATGTTGAAGTGATAAAAAATCATCTCGATACGATAAAAAATCTCAGAGTGATTGGAAGATACGGCGCATTCAAGTACAACAATCAGGATCATTCCATGCTGATGGGTTTACTTGCCGCAAAAGAAATTTTACAGGGCACCAATGAAAAATTGTGGGATATAAATACTGATTCGGATTATCAGGAAATGGTAAAAGATTAAAATATTTTAAAGCGAGCGCAATATTAGATTTCTTTGATTTCCATTATTGAGTAATGCAACTATATTTGCCGCCCTCTTAACCAATGGTGGGATAGCTCAGTTGGTAGAGCGAAGGACTGAAAATCCTTGCGTCCCCAGTTCAAATCTGGGTCTCACCACTTTATTTTATCAGCAGGCATAGTTGCCTCATAATACTGGATTTTCGCCTCTAATTTTTTTAACAAGTACACTTTTGGGTTACTCTTATTGACTCGAAAAAAGCTCTTTCCCGATAACAAAGAATTCATCATGGTAAAAAGGTAATGCGCTAACCTTGTGCCCCTTATAAAAAAATCAAATTCCATAAATAAAAAATGAAAAAATTTATTTCTCTTTTCCAATCAAATATAATTGCTGTGGTTTTATTATTTACGATTAATGATGTTTCAGCTCAGGTTATAAATAATGAAGATTTTGAAGGGGCAACTTATCCGTCCGTTGGATGGACGATGAACAACGCAATTGGTGGACAAGGACAATTTGCAACTACTATTTGGGTTCATAGAAATGTTGGATCATTTCCAAATTCAGCATCAGCACATTCTGGCACATGGATGTCGCGTTATAGTTCACATTTTACGGCTGATCCTTCTACCCAGGCATTAATTACCCCTGTAATTGATTATTCTGGAATTACGATTAATGATACTGCTTATTTTTCATTTTGGGTATACCGAGATAATACTTCCAATCTTGGCGATAGTGTTACTGCTTATGTAAATACTATAGCCGATGTAACAGGTGCAACACGCTTAGGAGCAGTTGCACAATCAATAGCAATAAATCTTCCTGATACTCAATCAACAATTGGTTGGTATCAATACATCTTTAAGGTTCCGAATTCTTTTAATACAAGCACGAATTATCTGATGCTGACTGGAACAGGACATACAGGAAATAATATTTTCACTGATGATTTCGAGTGGACTTCCTATCCGCCTCAGTGCACTTCAACACCAACTATTGGAACCTTAACTGCAACTCCGCTATTGATTTGTGGTGGAAGCGGAACCGCAGCTTTTAATTTATCCGGACAAACTTCAGGGGCATCAGGGTTAACAACAGTTTGGCAATCAGCTTCAAATGCTACAGGACCGTGGACTGATGTTTCAATTAATGCATCAACTTATACATCCGACACATTGATAATAACAACCTATTTCCGTTGCTTTATCAGTTGTTCAAATTCAGCAAGTGCAGATACTTCTGCAATAATTACCATTGATGTAAGCATCTCTCCTTTGCCTGTTTTAACTGTTGCACCAAATGGCGGAGCTGCTTATTGCAATGGTGGAGATCCTGTAATTCTTTCAGTAACCGGAGCCACAAATTATACTTGGAGTCCATCAGCAGGATTAGATAATTCTACTGGTGATCTTGTATTTGCATCGCCTGCAACTAATACTGTTTATACAGTAACCGGAAGTGATTCTTCAGGCTGCGCTGCTTCTGCAACATTAAATATTACAGTGGCAAACGGACCAAATATTAACCCGACATCTTCAGCAGATACTGTTTGCACTGGTAGTACGGTTAATCTTAATTCGGGCACTGGCGGCGGCGGCGGTGGAAATAATACTTATCTCTGGAATCCAGGCGGAATGTCGACTGGAAATACACAGGCTAATCCAACGACAACAACCACATATACATTGACGGTCACTAGCAACTTTACCGGATGCAGTACAACTGATTCATCATTGGTAATAGTAGTTACTCAGGATGTAACAGCAAATTTTGGATATACCATGACCGGTAACACTGTTTTGTTTCATGATAGTTCATTTAATGCATCAAGTTGGTCGTGGAATTTTGGAGATGGAAACGGAAGCAGCACTCAAAACCCGATTTACACTTTTAGCGGAACCGGTGTTTATAATGTGACTTTAATTGTAACAAGTGCAGGTTGTCCAGGCGGTGATACCATTCAAATACAATTATCAGTTTTTCCAAGTGGTATTAATATTATTTCAAATAGCAATCAACTTTTTGTTTATCCGAATCCGGTTACTGATAATTTATTGCATTTGAATTTTGTAATGAAAAATGAAAATGCTGAATTGAATATTGTGAATTCGTTGGGACAAATTGTAATGACAAAGAATTTTTCTTCAACAATTAACAAGCAAATGAATGAAACAATAAACCTTAAAGAATTTGTTTCCGGCATTTATGAAGTCAACTTAAATTCAGGTAATAGTCATGATAGTGTAAGATTTGTGAAACACTAATCGGTTTGAATGCCAATACATGAGATAATAGAAGTATTATTGAAACAGAAATGAAGAAAACGCTCCTGCTTTTTTTTGCGTTGGCATATTGGTTATATCCAACTGCTTCACAAGCAACGCACATTGTAGGAGGAGAGTTAACTTATAAATATCTTGGCAGTAATATTTACCAGATTAAATTAGAGTTATACAGAGATTGCAACGCCTCTACAAATTTTGATCAGGACATCACTTTTTTTATTTTCAGCACCACTTCCAATCAATTGGTTGATCAGGTTGATAATGTAACTTATCCGGGAGCTATACCAATTCCAAATAATTCAGGAAATATTTGTTTAACCACTCCACCGAACATTTGCGTTGAGGCAGCTGTATATACCACCAACAAACAACTTTTACCAATAGCCGGTGGATATACAATAGTTTATCAAAGATGCTGCAGAAATAATTCTATTCTAAACATAAACAATCCGGGTACTTACGGTGCAACTTTTATGGCTACAATTCCAGATGCATCTGTTGCCGCCGGAAACAGTAGTCCGGAGTTCACAAATTTTCCTCCAACTTGCATTTGTGTAAATGAACCGCTTGTGTTTGACCATGTGGCAACCGATTTTAACGGGGATCAATTGGTATATAGTTTTTATAATCCGTTTAACGGTGGTGGAACCGGAAACCCAATTCCTAATCCTGCCTCTCCTCCTCCATATTCACTCATTCCATTTACAGGAGGATATACTTTTAATAATCCGGTTGGGGGCACTCCTCAAGTAGCAATTAATTCAGCAACCGGAATGATAACAGGAATTCCGAATACTCTTGGGCAATTTGTGGTTGGCGTATGTGTAAAGGAATACCGAAATGGGAATTTAGTAAGCAGCCATTACAGAGATTTTCAATTTAATGTGGTTCAGTGCATTCAAAATGTTAATGCCATTATTCCACCAACATTTACTGTTTGTAAAGGAGCTCCATTAACTTTCACCAATACAAGTACAAATTCAACTTATTATTATTGGGATTTTGGAGCAGCTGGAAATGGAGATACTTCACATTTGTTTTCTCCAACGTATACCTACAACACTGCCGGAACTTATACTGTGAAGTTAATAGTAAATAAAGGATATCCATGTGCTGATACTGCTACATCAATTGTAACTGTAAACCCAATTCCAACAGCAACTCCTTCTAATAACAGCCCTGTATGTGTTGGCTCACCTATAAATTTATATGCGGTGGCAATTCTTGGTAGCTATGCATGGACTGGTCCTAATGGATTTTCTTCTTCAGCTCAAAATCCGGTAATCAATAGTTCGGTTCTCGCAAATTCAGGGGTGTATCACTTAGCTGTAACAGCTCTTGGATGTACTAGTGTAAATGCAGGCAATACAAATGTTGTGGTTAATCCAATTCCTGTAGCACCTACTATTTCAAGCAATGCTCCTATTTGTGTGGGAGTTCCATTACAACTTACTGCAGTTCCTGTTGCAGGTGCAACTTATTCATGGACAGGCCCGAATGGATTTTCTTCTGTTCTTCCAAATCCACTTATCAATAATACGGTTGCTGCCAATGCCGGAAATTATTCGTGTAGTGTTACTGTGAACGGTTGCACAAGCTCAGCATCAATTACTAATGTTATTTTATTTCCAAGCCCCACTGCACCAACACCTTCAAACAATGCACCTTTCTGTCCGGGTAATACTTTACAACTTTCTGCGGATACTGTTACAGGTGCAACTTATTCCTGGACTGGTCCGAATGGTTTTTCTTCCAATCAACAAAATCCTTCAATTCCAAATACAACTTCTGCCAATGCAGGAAATTATTCTTTAAGCATTAATGTTAATGGCTGCAATAGCCTGCCATTAATAACCAATGTTGTTATCTATCCAATACCTGTTGCTACTCCAACATCTAACAGTCCTGTTTGTCCGGGCACATCAATAAATTTATTTGCTGCAACAGTTGTTGGTGGTTCTTATTCATGGATTGGTCCGAATGGATTTTCTTCTTCTGCACAATTTCCGGTAATACCAAATGCAACAAATGCCGATGGCGGAATATATACTTTAAATGTAACTGCAAATGGATGTACAAATACAAATGCAGGGACAACTACTGTAATAATTAACCCCGTTCCTGCCGCGCCTGTTCTTTCAAACACCAGTCCTATTTGTGTTGGTACCACTTTGCAATTAAATGCTGTAACTGTATTCAATGCAACCTATCAATGGACAGGACCAAACGGATTTACATCTTCTTTGCAAAATCCAATTATCAATTCAACTGTTCCAGCTAATGCAGGAGTATATTCCTGCATTGTTATTAAGCTTGGATGTTTAAGTGCTCCCTCAACAACCACTGTTATTTTAAATCCGATTCCAATTGCACCGACTCCAACGACCAATGCTCCAATCTGTCAAGGGGTTACTCTTAATCTGATTGCTGCGCCAATTGCAAATGCTTCTTATTCATGGACAGGGCCGAATGGATTTTCTTCTGTTTTACAAAATCCCTTTATAAATAATACCATTGTTGCAAATGCCGGAAATTATTCGTTAACAATAAATGTGAATGGTTGCAATAGTTTACCTCTAACAACCAATGTAATTATTTATCCAACGCCCAATGCAATTGCCAGCAGTAACAGCCCGACTTGCAATGGTCAATCAGTACAATTATTTGCTTCAACATTTGCAGGCGGTTCTTATTCATGGACAGGTCCAGCAGGATTTACATCAACACAACAAAATCCAATAATCCCAATTTCATCTGCAATTAATGCCGGAACATTTACGCTAACTGCCACAGCAAATGGATGCTTAGGAAATCCATCGAGCACCAATGTTATTGTCAATCCAATTCCTACAGCACCGGTTATCAGTACTAACGCACCGTTGTGTTCGGGACAAATATTAAATCTTACAGCGCAAAATGTTGGGGGCGGAACTTTTCATTGGACAGGTCCAAATAATTTTAATTCTTTTTTACAAAATCCAGTTATCGCAAATGTTCCCTTTGCCAATTCAGGAATTTATAATGCAACAGTAACTGTGCTTGGATGCACAAGTTTGCCAGCTACTACAAATGCTGTAATAAATTTATCTCCACCTGCAACTCCGGTAAATAACGGACCATTGTGCGATGGACAAACTCTGAATTTAACAACACAACCGATTGCAGGTTCAACTTATTCATGGACCGGACCGAATGGATATACTTCCAATCAACAAAATCCCGTAATAAATAATGTAACAGTTGCAAATAATATGGGAAGCTATTCGCTCACAATGTCTTTAGCTGGTTGCATTGGAAATACTGTTTCAACCAATGTGGTTATCCATCCTATTCCGGCTGTTCCTGTTTTATCATCGAACAGTCCGATTTGTGCAGGACAAACTTTACAGTTGAATGCAGCAAATATTCCAACCGGAATTTTTGCTTGGACAGGACCGAATAGTTTTTCTTCTGCTATACAGAATCCAACAATACCGGCAGCAACTCTTGCAGCAAGTGGTACATACAACGCAACAGTAAAATTATTTAACTGCACAAGTCTGCCGTCAAGCATTGTTGTTTTAGTAAAACCTGTTCCATTAGCTCCTGGTGCAACAAGCAATTCACCAGTGTGTGCAGGGCAAACTATTACACTGAACGCAGGAAATATTGCAAGTGGAATATATTCATGGACAGGGCCCGTTTCATTTACATCCGCTTTACAAAATCCAACCAGAACAAATTCAATAGTTTCACATTCCGGAAATTATACTGTTACAGTTTCAGTGAATGGATGCGCTTCGCCTGCGTCAACAGTAAATGTGATTGTGAATCCAATACCTTCATCAGCATTTAATTTTACTCCACCATCACTTTGTGCAGGCGATAATTCAACCGCAACTTATGCAGGTTCATCTCTTGCAACTGCAACTTACAATTGGAATTTTGGCAGTGCCGTTTCAACTGGCGGGCCCGGACAAGGCCCATATAATTTAAACTGGACGAATGCAGGTAACTACAATGTATCATTAACTGTTACTGAAAATGGTTGCACTTCTCCTGCCACTTCACATTCCATAATTGTTTATCCGGTTCCAACATCAACATTTAATTTACCTGCTGCAATTTGCCAATCGGACAGTGCATTAATTTCTTATTCAGGAAGTGCATCTGCAACCGGAACTTACACTTGGGATTTTGGTGGAGGAATAATTTTGAGCGGAAGCGGACAAGGTCCATATCAAATAAAATATAATTCACCGGGCACTTACAATATCACACTTACAGTTTCTGAAAATAGTTGTCCATCGGTAATTACAACTCACAGCATTATTGTAAATCAGGTTCCAACTGCTGATTTCAATGTTACACCTTCAGTTATTTGTCCTGATCAGGATGCTATGATTACTTACAATGGAACTGCAACAACTGCCGCAACTTTCAATTGGAATTTTGACAGCGGAACTATTAATACCGGAACCGGAATTGGTCCCTACTCAGTTCACTTTTTAAATTCCGGTATTGATACCATCACACTTACAGTTACAGAAAACAATTGCACATCATCACAGATTTCTCAAATAATATTAATTGATTTGTTGCCACAGGTTTTATTTAATGTTACAGATAGTTTTGGTTGCGATCCGCTAACTACTTCGTTTATAAATCAAAGTTTACTTGGAAATACTTTCTTGTGGCATTTCGGTGATGATGGTACCAGCTCTGATGAAAATCCAACTCATACTTATGATCCTGGAAATTTTACAGTCCAGTTAATTGTCACTACATTATCAGGGTGCATTGATTCATTGACCAAACCGAATTTTATTGAAGTGTTAAACAATCCGGTTGCAAATTTTTCAGCCACACCTGAAACAGAAAATGTGACTGAAATAAAGGATGCCACATTCAGTTTTATAAATCATTCAACTTATTCCGATTCATACAAATGGTTTTTTGGAGATGGTGACAGCAGCACATTATTTTCAACATCGCATACTTATTCTGATTCAGGAAATTATGATGTGATGCTGATTGCTTATAACAACATTGGGTGTACCGATACTTTTATCCTGGGGAAATTTATTGTGGTTCCGAATATCAATTATTTTATTCCAACCGCTTTCACTCCAAACAACGATGGAGTGAATGATATTTTTTATGTGTATGGAAGAAGCTTGCAGAATGTTCACTTGTTGATTTATGACCGAACCGGCGAAAAAGTTTTTGAATCAAACGGAATTTATCAGGGCTGGGATGGCACCTTTAGAAATTCGCCGGTGAATACAGGCGTGTTTGTTTATTATGCTGAAGTTGAAACCATGAAGGGTGACATTATTATTCTGAAAGGTGATGTGACACTGATGCGGTAATTTTTTTATTAGAATTTTATTCCGACAGATTTATTTTAATCACCTCTTTAATTATTTCCCGTTATCCTGATTTCTATTTTTGATTGAATGATTAAAGAACAAATGAAAAAAAGAATTCTGCATATTATTATTCACTGTATCGGATGCTTTGTGCTTTTATCGTTACCGATACTATTTAACCCTGAACGGCACCTGACAATTGAATCTGTTTTTAATCCGTTTGCGCAGCGCGATTTTTTATGTTTCATTTTAATGATTGGGTTTTTCTATCTGAATTTTTTTGTGCTCATTCCAAAATTTTATTTCAACGGGAAACATTTTTTATTTTTTCTGATGATGGTGATTGCACTTGCTGTTGTTGTTTTCATCCCGGAATTAATATTTCATTTCAAATTCGAAAATGATTTTCATGAACTCGTTCATGAGCCATCACATTTTCCACCACCTCCGTTTTTCTTTTTGATAAGCAGAAATTTATTTCTTTTCATTATCGTTTTATTTCTTTCTCTCTTTATTAAAATTACCAGTCAGTTAAAGAAAACAGAAAAAGAAAAATTAAAAGCGGAATTATCTTTTTTGCGAGCTCAGATTAATCCACATTTTTTATTCAACACACTGAACAGTATTTATTCACTCGCCATTCAAAAATCAGATCAGACTCCTAAGGCGGTTGTAAGCCTTTCAAACCTGATGAGGTATGTGACAACGGAGGCACACAAAGAGTTCGTGCCATTGGATGATGAAATAGTTTACATCAACAATTACATTAACTTACAGGTAATACGGTTGGGCGATACAGTGAAAATTAATTTTAATTTGGCAGGGAAAATGGACGATCACCTGATTGCACCAATCATATTAATTCCGTTTGTTGAGAATGCTTTTAAGTACGGAGTGAACCCTGAAAAAAATTCGTTGATACAAATAAATATTAAACTGGAGAATTCAATTTTGAATATGGTGGTTTATAATCTGAAAGTTTATGAACCAAAAGAAAATGAAAAAGTAAGTGGCCATGGAATTTCAATTACCAAAAACCGATTGAATGTTTTATACCCAAACAAACACACTCTCATAATTAAAGACAGTCCGAATGACTACACAATTGATTTGAAAATAAATCTGAAATGATAAAAGCAATTGCCATAGACGATGAACCTCTTGCATTAAATGTGATTGAAGCATTTTGTAAGGAGCTGGATTTTGTTGATCTGCAAAAAACTTTTACCAAACCGCACGACGGATTAAAATACCTGAAAAAATTTTCGGTTGATTTATTATTTCTCGATATTAATATGCCACCCATCAGCGGAATAGAATTGTATAAATCCATTCAGCAGGAAACGATGGTGATTTTTACTACTGCCTACAGCGAATATGCTGTTGAAAGTTATGAGTTGAATGCAATTGATTTTTTATTGAAGCCATTTGAAAAGGAACGATTCAATAAAGCAGTAAACCGTGCAAAAGAATTTTACAATTTCAGAACTCAGAAAGAAGAAATTAAAAATCAGTTTCTGTTTGTGAGAGCAGATTACAGTTTAATTAAAATTGCCATTGCCGATATTCTTTTCATTGAGGGATTGGATGATTACATAAAAATTATTTTGCCTGATCAGAAACCAATTGTTACACGCATGACCATGAAAACTATTTTAGAAAAATTGCCGACTAAAGAATTTATTCGTGTTCATCGTTCATTCATTGTTCCGTTCAGTAAAATTCAAACTGTGAGAAACAAAATCATTTCAATTGCAGGAAATGAAATTCCGATTGGTTCAAGTTATGAAGAAGAATTCTTAAAATTTTTCAAACAACATTAAACCCTGTTTTGATTATTTGAATTTTATCAAAAAATTTTAATTCAAATTTCATTCGTTACATTATTCCATTACTGTTTTTATTCATTCAATATTCTCATTGAGCTTTTTATTAAAGTAGTTCACCAACAAATATTTTTAATTTCTTGCTCTGTACTTTTTCATTGCAATCTAAAACTACGAGAAAATGAAAAAAAATCTGATTCTGCTTTTTTCCGCTGTCACTGTAATTTCATGCGGAATATTGTTTTCATCAAAAACAATAATGGGTGACACTTCCGGACCGTCGGCAGGCAAGTGCGGAGCGCCAAGCGACAATTTTTCAAATTGCACTTCGTGTCATAACGGAACCGCTGCGACCGCAACAGGATGGATAACTTCAACAATACCCGCAAGTGGTTATATACCCGGGAATACTTACACCATAACAGCAACTGCAACATATGCTGCTCTGGTAAGATATGGATTTCAGATTTCACCTCAAAATTCAACCGGAGTTAAATTGGGGACATTAGTAATTACAAATTCAACCGCCACTAAACTTGTTGGTACCGGAAAATATGTTGAACACACTTCAGCCGGAACTACAGGAAGCACCGGTTCACACACCTGGACCTTCAATTGGATAGCTCCAGCGGCCGGAAGCGGACCTGTTAATTTTTACGGTGCTTTTAATTGTGCAAATAATAACGGAAGTGAAAGTGGTGATCATATTTACCTGAGTACTTTGTCGGTCAATCAATGTAATGTAACTGCTGGAATAATAAATTCGAATCCTGCGTTATGTGCAACAGATTCAAACACTTTAGTTGCATCAGGTGGAAGCAACTTTTTATGGAACAACGGAGCAACCACTTCAACCATAAAAGTTTTATCAGGAAATTATTCAGTTACTGTTTCAAGTGGCACTTCATGTTCCGCAACTTCATCTATAAATATACTTGCGCCTGTTTGTGCAATACCTACAAATGATACTGCAACATCAATTCAAAGTACGAAAGCAACAATTAGTTGGATCGGAAATAGCTGTGCTGCCGGATACAGCGTTCAGGTTAGGTCGCTTGGAACGACTGTCTGGAGTACACTGAGTGTAACGGCACCGACAACAACTAAAATAGTAAGCGGACTTCAAGCGCTAACAACTTATGAATATCGTGTAAAAACAAACTGCAATGCTGCAGGCACCATTTCATCAGCATATTCTGTCATAAAAACATTTTCAACTCCTTGTAGCTGCGGAAAACCAACAGCTATTTCTGTATCAGGAATAACTTCTACCTCTTCAATAATTTCATGGACAGGCAATTCCTGCGCTGTAAAATACCGTGTACAATACCGCGCATCCGGTACAACAGCCTGGGTTACAAAATCAACAGTTCCACCTGTAACAACTTATACACTTACAGGTCTTCTTGCCAATACATCCTATCAATACCGTATGAGAACCGATTGTAATTCTACCGGCAGTATTAATTCCGGATATACAGCAATCGGAACATTTACTACCGCAGCAAGAATGGAAGAAGAACTTCAAACGGTTGAAGTAAATAAACTCATCATTTTTCCAAACCCAACGGATGGAAAATTTTTAGCAACCATTTTTTCAGTTAAAGAAGAAACCTCCATCATTTGTGTAAGAGATTTGTTAGGGAGAGAAATAATTAATGAAAACCTTCCGCTACTTGCAGGAGAAAACAATTTTGATTTTACTTTGGAAAATTATCCTTCAGGAATTTATTCCATTGAATTAAAAACAGCTGAAGGGATTTGCACGAATAAAATGATTGTTAAAAATTAAAATAGTCTTTTCATTTTTTTTTGAAATCCTGCCTTGCATTTTGTGAGGCAGGATTTTTAATTGTTATCCGTTTATTCCCTCTGAAATCAATTTGTTTTCCTCAAAATATATTAAAGCCTTTTTTATCGCGATAGTTTTTAATATCGAAATAATTTTGAACTAAGTTATTTAATTTTTTCGCTGCTTTCATTTCTGAATTTACTTTCGCCCCGCAATCAATTATTTTGTTGAGTGCATTTGATTATGACAACTTTATCTTCCCGAAGGCAAATCGGATTCTGGTTATTGATTGGAGTAGTAATGATATTTTTTCAGGTTTTAATCGGAGGAATCACTCGGTTGACTGAAAGTGGCCTTTCTATTACAGAATGGAATGTAGTGATGGGTTCACTGCCTCCAATGAATTCAACAGAATGGAATCGGGTGTATGCTGAGTACATGCAATCGCCTCAAGGGAAAATTGTAAACAGTGATTTGAGTTTATCGGGCTTCAAAAATATTTTCTGGTGGGAATGGATTCATCGTTTATGGGCGAGGTTGTTTGCGCCGGTTTTTCTTCTGCCATTTATTTATTTTCTGTTCCGGAAAATGATTGAACCAAAACTGCGATGGAAATTATTATTTGTGTTTGTGCTTGGGGGGTTACAAGGAGCATTAGGTTGGTTTATGGTATCGACCGGACTGACTGATGTGCCATGGGTGAGCCCGTATAGTTTATGCGCGCATTTATTACTGGCAATAATTTTATTCGGGTATTTACTATGGTTAATGCTCGAACAATTTTATCCGAAAATCAATTGTCATCCTGAGCTTGTCGAAGGGTCAATTGCAATAAAAAAATCAAAAACATTTTTTGCAAAAACTATTCTCTCAATAGTTTTTATTCAACTCGGATTAGGAGCTTTCATGGCCGGCGGACTAGCACCTGCAGCCATCTGGTATCCGACCTGGCCGAAAATCGGAACAGCTTGGTTGCCTGAAAATGTTTTTACAATCACCAATCTGCAGTGGCATACATTATTAGAGAGCCCTGCATTTGTTCAGCTCATTCACCGAAGCACTGCCTATTTGTTATTGATTTTGATTGGTTGGTTGTGGATGAAAAGAAAAAATATTTCTGAAAATAAAAACGCTTTGTTGTTTTGCAATGCTTTGTTGGCAATGATATTTATACAAGCAGCACTTGGAATCATCACATTGATTTTATCAATAGGAAGTGTTCCGGTTATATGGGGAGTGCTGCACCAGGCAGGCGGCTTAATCACTTTTACTTTTGCAGTGATGCTGGTTTATTTTATTGCTGGAAGTAATAAAATCACAAATAATTAAACAGAGAATAATACTTTATTTCAACAGAGTAATATCACCAGATTTTTCAAGAATTACCCCATCAATAAATTCTATTCTATAGTAATATATATATACTCCTACATTCAAATTTACAGAACGGTAAGTTCCATCCCATCCCTGAGTTGGGTCATTTGCTGAAAAAACCATTTCGCCCCAACGAGTAAAAATTTTCATTGTATATTTTACAATAATACCATTGACCTTTAAATAAAAAACATCATTTATTTTATCATTATTGGGAGTGAATGCGGTTGGTGCCCATACAAATTCGGGAGGAATTACATTAATGATTATTGTTTTTGCTGAGGAACATCCTTCAGCATCAATCATAATCACTTGATAAATAGTTGTGTCAATTGGTGAAGCAATTGGATTGGAAACAGAATCATTGTCAAGAGAATTAATTGGAATATTTTGATACCACATATAGCTATTACCACCTGAAGCATCTAACTGTATAGATTGCCCGGCATAAATAGTTGCACTTTCAATGTTTGTTATTACCGGTGTTCCCGAACTTACTTGTATGAAACCATTGTAAATTACCGTATCTGCACCTGTTGAATCAAAAGCGATAAGCGTAACTGAATAATTGCCAGCATTCGGAAAGCATACATAAGGGTTGATTGCTGATGTTGTATCTGGTTGGGCTCCCGGTATTATCCATTTGCATCCGTTTGGAAATCCTTGACCAATGCTTTGATTAAACAATGTAATACAATCTCCTTCGCAAATTAAAGAATCAGATGCTGAAAATTGTGCCGATAAACTGCAAATATTAATTGTAATGAAACTTTGTTGAGTTAGTGTATCAACTCCAAAAGCATTTGCAACAATTAATTGCACATCGTAATTACCTGGTAAAGCATAACAAATTGAAGGAGGAGATTGTCCTGAAAATGTGGAAGGGTTTCCTCCGGCAAAATTCCATGACCATGAAGAGACTCCTATACTTTGATCAGTAAAAGTCATACAATTATTTTCACACCCTGAGGTTGCATCAACAGTAAATAAAGCAGTAGGAGGAACACAATTAGTTATAGTAATGTAACCAACCTGAATTAATGTATCGGTTTGTCCATTACCACTTGTAACATATTGCGCTACATCATAAACTCCAGCGACAGAGTAACATATTTGAGGAGGGTTTTGCCCGACAAAAAAAGCAGGTGTTCCGCCTGGAAATCCCCATCCCCAAGTTGTTGCATTTTGACTTTGGTCTGAAAAATTGAAACAATCACTCACACATCCAGTGGTAATCGGTGTTGTGAAACCAGCAACAGGAGGAGGACAGTTTGTTATTGTTATATACCCAACTTGAATTAAAGTATCTGTATTTCCATTGGCATCAGAAACATATTGAGCAACATCATATGTTCCGGCTAACGAATAACAAACAGCGGGTGGACTTTGACCAATATAAAAATTAGGTGTACCTCCCGGAAAGCCCCATCCCCATGTAGTTGCATTTTGACTTTGATCATTAAATGCAAAACAATCATTTACGCACCCAGCTGTAATATTTGATGAGAAGCCAGCAATAGGGAAAATACAATTTGTTACAATGATGTATCCAATTTGAGTCAAAGTATCAGTATTTCCGGCAGCATCTGTTACATATTGTGAAACATTATAATTACCAGGGGCAGAGTAACAAATTGATGGAGGATTTTGACCAATAAATGAATTGGGGGTGCCTCCAGGGAAACTCCATTGCCAGGTAGTTGAATTTTGACTTTGATTATTAAAAGTGAAACAGTCGTTTACACATCCACTGCTTGGATTTGCATTAAATCCGGCAATAGGTCCACTACATGCTGTAACATTTATATAAGAACCAATTAGTGTAATATCATTTTGGATACCATCACTGACGCTTAGTATGACAGAATATGTTCCGACAGAATTATAACAAATATTTGTTGGGTTTTGGCCATTAAACGAACCAGGGGTTCCACCCGGAAATGTCCATATCCACGATGTTATAATAGGGGCAGGGGTACTTAGATCTGTAAAACCTATACAGGTGCCAACACAAATATTTGTATTTGCAGTAGTGAAATTTGCATTTATTGGTCCCGAACAGTTTGAAACCGTAATTTGATGTGTTTGAACATCAATATTTCCACAATTATCTGTAATTGTAAGTGTGACAATGTATCCTCCGGCTGTATTCCAACAAATTGAAGGAGGAGTTTGAAGGTTTGAAGTAGTCGGTACTCCTCCAGAAAAAGTCCAATTCCAATTAACAATATTGCCTGTGCTTATATCACTAAAATTAACACAATCACCTTCACATAAATTTGCATTGGGGCTTGTTGAAAAATCAGCGTTTGGGGTTGTTGCCTGACTTGTAACTCTTAAACTATCAACTGCAACTGATGGGTCAGTTCCATTTGCATTGTCGTCATTTACCCAACGGAGCCCGATTTGAACATTTGGATTACCTGCCGCGGAAACCGGTAAGTTGAAAGAATATAATGTCCATCTTCCCTGACCGGAGCAATTATTAATTGTCTTGGCAGGATCATCTAACTGAGACCATGTTATTCCATCAAAAAAATCCAAAGTAAAATTGTCAATAACTCCTTCTCCGTTTTCAATATATCTGAAAGAAATAGTAACAGGATTAGTTGCACAAGTCAAATCAATAATTGGAGATTCTGCTCTTTTATCTGTAACCACTTCTCCGGTAAATAATCCAGCATCATACGCAGCTCCGCAATCGCCAAGTGGACAAAAAATTGAAAGTGGTGAACCCTGAACATTTCCTATATGCAATGTTTCATCTGGAATTCCAATAATAGGACAACCTGCCCCACAAGTACCAGTTGGGTTTCCATTTTCGGCGCAAGTTACAAACCACTCATTAGCATATAAACCATTTGCTCCGGGTGTGGTTACTGTCCAGCCATTGTAACCATTTGCCTGATACCCCTGCTGAACTCCGCTATTAAAATCTTCGCTGAAATGTGTTGTTTGGGCTTGCAAGTAGTTGAAAAAAAATATGCAAGAAACAAACAAAAAAAACCTGACAATCAATTTCATTAGTTCAAATAGAAATTATTTCCGCGATAAATATACGCTCAACATGTGAATTGTTATCAAATCAAATCACTCTGAATTGCTTAACATTGTGTAATGTTTGCATTCAATATTACATCTTCAATTAAATGGATAGTTTAAAAACAGAAATTAAATTTCTTTCTGGAAATATTCAAAGCGAAATTATTGCCATTCGCAGGCACATTCATTCTAATCCCGAATTGTCAAATGAAGAAACAAAAACAGCTGAATTTATCTCTCAAAAATTAATCGAATGGGAAATTCAACACTCCACAAATATTGCCGGCAACGGAATTTGTGTATTGTTAAAAGGAGAATTAGAAGGTGAAAAAGTTATTGCGATTCGGGGAGAATTAGATGCATTACCAATTTTTGAAAAAAATGATGTGAGTTATAAATCGTGCAACGATGGTGTTATGCATGCCTGCGGTCACGATGTTCATTCGGCTGCTTTACTTGGTACTTTGCGTATTCTTCAGCAATTAAAATCAAAATGGGGCGGAACAATTAAAGCAATATTTCAACCGGCTGAAGAAAAATTACCCGGCGGTGCAAGTGTGATGATTGCCAATGGAATTTTAGAAAATCCAAAACCGGATTGCATACTTGCGCTGCATGTTTTTCCAACATTGGAATATGGGAAAGTAGGTTTTCGCGAAGGTCAGTACATGGCAAGTGCCGATGAAATTTATATAACTATTAAAGGTAAAGGTGGTCACGCTGCAATGCCGGGCGAATACAACAATCCGCTTTTTATTTCTGCCAGATTATTAAATGCCTATGAAAATTTAATTGAAGAATTAAAAACGCAAACCATTCCAACCGTAATTGCTTTTGGAAAAATTACAGGAGCCGGCGCAACCAATGTTATTCCTGATGAAGTAAATATTGAAGGTACATTCAGAACCATGGATGAAGAGTGGCGAAAAACAATTCATGAAAAATTAAAAACGATTGCGCAAAAAATTGCGGTTGAAACTTCATCAATCATTGATGTAAAAATTGCAATCGGATATCCATGCCTTTATAATAATCCTGCACTTACAAGTCAATCTAAAAATGCAGCCATAGATTTTTTAGCAAAAGAAAATGTGGTTGATATTCCGTTGCGAATGACTTCTGATGATTTTGCTTTTTATTCTCATGAAATTCCCGGATGTTATTTCAGACTCGGAACACGAAATGAAACTCGTGGAATTATTTCACCTGTTCACACTGCCACTTTTGATATTGAAGAAAAAGCATTGGAAACAGCAACCGGAACAATGGCATGGATTGCATTGCGGCTTTTAAATTCGAAATGATTATTCTCATTAGGATGCGCACATTCTGACAATTAAATTTGCGGCTCTTTAAAAATGAGTTCAGCAACCAATATTCACCCCATATTCCATCGCATTCTTCAACGCAGTGATAAACAACATTTGCTTAAACAAACAGCGCGTGTTATTTGGTTAACAGGTTTGAGTGGTTCAGGCAAAAGCACCATTGCTGAAGGGTTGGAAAAAAAATTACATGAAAACAATTTCCTGACTCAGATTCTGGATGGCGATAACATTCGAGCAGGAATCAACAGCAATCTTGGTTTCAGCGAAGTTGACCGTTTGGAAAATATCCGTCGCATTGCTGAAGTATCAAAACTATTTTTGAATTGCAGTGTCATTACCATCAATTCTTTTGTAAGTCCTACCAATGATGTTCGGAAATTGGCGAAAGAAATAATCGGTGAAAATGATTTCATTGAAATCTTTATAAACTGCCCTTTAGAAATTTGCGAGCAACGGGATGTGAAAGGTCTTTATGCAAAAGCCAGAAAAGGAGAGATAAAAGATTTCACGGGAATCACGGCGCCATTTGAAGCACCTGTTGCGCCTTCATTGGAAATAAAAAGCAACGAACTAACTATTGAAGAATCGGTTGAGAAAATTTTCTCTTTCATTCTTCCACTCATCACTAAAAATTAATTCATGAGAGCATATAATTTAACACACCTGAGAGAACTCGAATCAGAAAGTATGTTTGTGTTGCGCGAGGTAGCTGCGCAATTTGAACGGCCTGTACTTCTGTTCAGTGGAGGAAAAGATTCCATTGTTGTATCGCACCTTGCACGCAAAGCATTCTGGCCCGCACCCATTCCATTCAAGTTAATGCATGTTGATACCGGACACAATTTTTCTGAAGCAATTGAATACCGCGATTGGTGGGCGAAAGAAATTAATGCAACACTCGTTGTGGCATCGGTTCAGGATTCTATTGACAAAGGAAGAGTAGTTGAAGAAAAAGGATACAATGCAAGCCGCAATGTTTTGCAAACAACAACCCTGCTCGATGCCATTGAAGAAAATAAATTTGATTGTGCAATTGGCGGTGCAAGAAGAGACGAAGAAAAAGCAAGAGCAAAGGAGCGATTTTTTTCTCACCGTGATGAGTTCGGACAGTGGGACCCGAAAAATCAGCGGCCTGAATTGTGGAATATTTTTAATGGACGGAAACACATAGGCGAACACTTCCGTGTTTTTCCAATCAGCAACTGGACAGAGATGGATGTGTGGCAATACATACTGATTGAAAAAATTCCATTACCAAGTTTATACTTTACACACAAACGAAAAGTATTCAGTCGCGACGGAGTCATTTATTCGATGAGTGATTTTATGAAACTGAAACCTGAAGAAAAAGAAGAAGAAATGATAGTGCGCTTTCGTACTGTTGGCGATATGACCTGCACCGGTGCTGTACTTTCTGAAGCATCAACAGTGGAAGATATTATTGCTGAAGTAGCAGCAGCTCGCACAACCGAAAGAGGTTCGCGACAAGATGATAAGCGCAGTGAAGCAGCAATGGAAGACAGAAAAAAACAAGGATATTTCTGATTTGATATTTTGATGATGAGTTTCAATCGCTGGGTTTTTAATTTCTAAATTTTAATTTTTTAATTTTTATATAAATGACAACAAAAAGTTACCTCGATATGGAATTGCTTCGCTTCACAACTGCGGGCAGTGTGGATGATGGAAAAAGTACACTGATCGGAAGATTGCTGTATGATTCAAAATCAATATTTCAGGATCAACTGGAAGCAATTGAGCACACAAGCAAGCAGCGTGGAGAAGAGGGGGTTAACCTTGCATTACTCACTGATGGATTGCGTGCCGAGCGCGAGCAGGGAATTACAATTGATGTTGCATACAGATATTTCGCTACTCCAAAACGGAAATTCATTATTGCAGATACTCCAGGGCACATACAATACACTCGCAACATGGTTACCGGTGCGAGCACTGCTAACCTTGCAATCATTTTAGTAGATGCACGCAACGGAGTGGTTGAACAAACACGCCGCCACTCATTCATTGCTTCGTTGTTAGAGATTCCGCACATAATAGTTTGCATAAACAAAATGGATTTAGTGAGTTGGAGCGAAGATGTGTTTGAGCAAATAAAATCAGATTACACATCGTTCGCTGCAAAGCTGGATGTGCGCGATATTCATTTCATTCCAATCAGCGCATTGAAAGGAGATAATGTGGTGGACCCATCGCAAAATATGTTGTGGTATAACGGGAGTACACTTTTGTACTTGCTTGAAAACATTCACATCGCATCTGATGTCAATCACATTGATGCACGCTTTCCTGTGCAATATGTTATTCGCCCTTACAGCGATAAATTTCATGACTATCGTGGATATGCCGGAAGAGTAGCCGGTGGAATTTTTCGTCCCGGAGATGAAGTGGAAATTTTGCCAAGTGGTTTCAGTTCAAAAATAAAAAGCATCGATACTTTCGAAGGACCACTCACAGAAGCATTTGCGCCAATGAGTGTTTGCATTACGCTGGAAGATGATATTGATATCAGTCGCGGTGATATGATTGTGCGAAAAAATAATAAACCTGAAATAAGTCAGGATGTTGATTTGATGATTTGCTGGATGAACGAAAAATCATTGCAGTTGAATGGTAAGTATGCTTTTAAACACACCACCCGGGAAGGCCGGTGTGTTGTAAAAGATGTAAAATATAAAATGGACATCAGCACCATGTCACGCCTTTCCGACGATAAAAATTTAAGCAAAAACGATATTGGAAGAATTACCATTCGAACTACTGTACCTATTATGTTTGATAGCTATCGCAAAAACAGAATAACAGGATCCATCATTTTAATTGATGAAGCAACCAACGAAACAGTTGGTGCCGGAATGATTGTTTGATTGCAGGGAATTTTTAATTTTTGATTTGTTTATTATTGAGGATGATAAAATATTTAAATTCAAACATCAAGTTAATCAGTCTGATTCTGGTTGTTGCATTATTAATTTTTCATCTCTGGTCTCTTTCTATTTATCCGATACCCTGGTTCGATGAAACTTTTTATGCAAGTATCGCACAGGATTTTCAATTGAGAGGTCATTTTTATCCCTGGGTTGCGCCATTTTGCTATGAATTTCATGAATGCGTTACTTACGGTCCGGTTTATTTTTTTATACAGGCATTTGTTTATTCATTGATTGGTATAAATTGTTTTGCATCAAAATTTTCAGGATTTTTCTTTGGGGTGCTGATGGTATTTACTTATGTAAAGTTGTATCGGACAGGTGCACCAAATGGCCTCCGCTGGATTGAATATTTATTATTGCTGAGTTTATTTTTTGATTATACAGTATTTGAAAGTTTTCATTTAGGAAGAATGGAACCGGTTACCATTTTCTTTCTTAATGTTTCTGTTTTATTGCAATTAAAAAGTTTGCAATTAAAAAATCCAAAACAACAATATCGATTGGCAATCATATATAGTTTGTTTGCCGTTTTAGCGGTTTTAACAACTCCACGAACACTCATATTGCTTATTCCTTCAGGTCTATTGATAATTTATACCTGGATAAAAGAGAAACGCTCCTCTCGTTTTTTTGAATTAGTTATTCTGGGTAGTGTTTTTATCACTTTTATTTCTATTTGGATATTTTATGCACACGGTAATATTGAGAATATGATTAACTATTATAAAATAGTAAATGATTCTTCACATTACTGGTTTTCATTTTCGTTACGCGATTCAATATATATTTATCAATATCCAACAGTAGTTGTATCAATTTTAATTTCAATTATTACTGCGGTTATTCTCAAGAAAAAATTCTGGAATCTTCTTACCTTCTATTGTATCGCAAGTATTTTACTTTTTTACGGTTTGGTTTACATGCTGCGTCCTTATTGTATTTATACCATTCCTTTATTTTACTTGTTAGCGGCTCATTCATTGAACATGCTTTATCAAAGTGAAATTGCATCTAAATTTTATAAAACAGTTTCAACTGCAGCTTTCATCGGAATTTTTGTTTTAATGTTCGGTGGAGTTTGCGCAAAAGGATACTATATTTTTGTTTCCTCTTCATTCAGAAATCCTGAAGCAATTGATAAATTTATTCAAAAAAATGTTCCCCCGCATTCAAAAGTAATAGGCGATGAAATTTATTATTACACAGTTTTAAAATCGGGAAGTGATTTTCAATACATGCATTTAGGAGAAACAAACGAAAACAGAGAAAAATATCAGCGCGAAGTTTTTGATTATGATTACATACTGATTTCTGACGAGCTATTAGCCTTCAATCCAAAAGTTTTTAAAGTATATGATGCCAATGCAGATTTGCAACTGGTTGCTGATTTTCAACCGCCACTCGATCCTATTACTACACTAATAAATAAAAAAAGAAGAGGCCTGGTATCGTTCTATAGCTACAATGGTCATTTGTATAAAAGAATAAAACAAAAAAAATAATTTCTACTTTAATCCAATTATAAAATCAAAAATAGTTTTTACTAAATCAGTTGCAATTGGTAATTCAGGTTGGAGGTACGAAGCTTTGTTTTCCGCATCATTTTTAAATCCTGTTCTTAAAGGGTGATTCATGCCGGCAATAATTTTATAATTCGAAGCAGGATTTGCTTTTTTCAAACTATCAGCATCGGCAACAGAAACCTGTAAATCGCTATCACCTGCAATGATGAGCGAAGGAATTTTTAAATCAGCAATTTCTTTTGTCGGATCGTACTTCATCCACGAAATCATATACGGTTGCACACTTTCGCGGAACAGGGAAGCAAGCATTGGTGCTACACTTTTTACTTCAACCCCTTTTTGCAGGCTGTCAATAATTCTGTAGCATTCATTTTTTATGGCTTCAGGTTGTTTGGCCAGCTGTTCTTTCAACACAAGCGCAATCGGTCGTCCGGCACCGCAAAGAGATATGTATGCATCGGTTTTCGTTTGCTTACTTGCAAGCAAACCAATCAAAGCACCTTCACTGTGACCCGTTATAATAATTTTCGAAAATTTTTTATTACTACTGAAATAATTTACGCATGCTACGGCATCAGTTACAAAATCATCGAAACGCATATTGGCTTCACTCATCTTAAAATCATTACTGGCTCCAACTCCCCGTTTGTCATATCTGTAACTTGGTATTCCTCTTTTAGCCAGAGAATCAGCCAATAATTTGTAAGCGTCGCATTTCAATTCTGATGAATTACAATTCCGATCTGTTGGTCCTGAACCGGCAATGATTATCACCAGCGGCATTGGTTTACTGGTATCGGCTGGCAATAATAAACTTCCATGAATATGACCACCGGTGCTTTCGATAGCAACTTCACTTTCAGTAGGAATAGATGGAGTTACAACTGATTTACAACTGGTGAATATGATTAGTAAAAACAAAAAGTATTTCATTTTAGTGTATGATGATTTATAAAGGTTCAATTGCAATGTTAGAAATATTTACTTTGTTTTTATGCCATTAAATTTAATATAGATATAATTGAGAAAGAGGTTTACTTTGCATCACAATGAAAAAAGGAATTTACTTGTTTGCTTTTCTTTTTCAATGCAATTTTCTTTTTGCACAAATTCCAACATTCAGTCAGGATATTGCTCCCATTATTTTTAATCATTGCACTAATTGCCATCGACCGGGAAATATTGCTCCGTTTGCTTTAACAAATTATGATGAAGTTTCAAGTGCAGCTTCTTCTATTTCATATGTAGTAAATAATAAATTAATGCCCCCGTGGCCTCCTGATCCTCAATTCCGCCATTTTATTAATGAACGGGTTCTTTCAATTACGGAAATTCAGGCTATTAATGATTGGATTTCTTTTGGTATGCCTGAAGGTGACACTTCTTTATTACCACCACTGCCAAACTTTATTGATGGCAGTGAAATTGGAATTCCAGATGTACAATTTGAGCTGCCACATTATGTGTTAAATTCTTCAACAGATGAATATAGATGTTTCGTTCTACATTCTCAGTTTGCTCAGGATGTATTTATTAAATCAATTGAATTTATTCCGGGCAATGAATTAATTGATCATCATGCTGTAATTTTTTGGGATACAACTGGAGTTTGTCAACAGTTAGATGACCAAACTATTGAACCCGGATATAATTCATTCAGTTCTTTTGCCGGAACCGATAGTGCAAAAAAAATTGCAATATGGGTTCCGGGTTCACCTCCATTGATCTTGCCACAAAATTTTGGGTTTCTGATTCCTGCAAATGCTGATATCGTTGTTCAAATGCATTACCCTTCCGGAAGCGCCGGGCTAATAGATAGTTCAAAACTCAATATTTTTTTTCAGCAAGGTATCCAAATTAGAACTGTTCAATTAAAATCAATTATAAATATTACTAATTTGGTTGATGGTCCGTTAATCATTCCTGCCGATAGTATTTTAACTTTTCATGCACAATCAACTTTTCCGATTAACACATCGCTGATAGCCGTTTTCCCTCACATGCATTTAATCGGCAGCAACACATTAACATATGCTGTTCAGCCAAATGGTGATACAATGAATCTTATATCAGTGCCTAACTGGAATTTTCACTGGCAGGGATTTTATACTTATGAAAAACCGGTGGTCGTAAATCAAAATGCTGCCATCTATTCTGAATTTACTTATAACAATACTTCTTCCAATTCGGCAAATCCGAATTTCCCACCACAAGATGTTAGTTATGGCAACGGAAGTGAAAATGAAATGATGGTAACTGCCTTTTTAATTGTTCCATATAAACCCGGCGATGAAAATATTTCTCTTAATTCAAAGGATATTTCTTCCGATAAATTTAAAAATGAAATTTCTATATACCCAAACCCTGGGAATGGACTGTTTATTTTAAATTTTAATCTTAAAGAAAATGTTTCAATTTCAGTTTTTAATGTTGAAGGAATAGTAGTGAAAAAAATATTTGATAATTTGTATTTTGGTAATGAAAATCATTTTCAAATTTGTGATGCACATGATTTGCCTTCAGGAATTTATTTTTTGAAAATCCATAGCAATGAAATCAATATTGTTAAACGATTGGTCATCATTCATTAAACTTATTGCAATTATTTTTTCTACAACAAATTTATTTACCAATAATCCTTTTCTATATTTGAAAATCAAATCCTCATTTTCCAATTAAATTTTTCATGAAAAAAATTCTTTTTGTTTTTACACTATTGCTTTGCACAAATTTTTTGTTTGCACAAACCCCGACTTTTTGTGATGACTTGGCAACTATCTTTTATCAGAATTGCACAGGTTGTCACCGCACAGGAAACATTGCTTCGTTTCCATTGGTCACTTATGCCGATGCAACAGCCTCCGGTTATGCCATTCAGGATGCAGTGAATAATCATCGCATGCCACCCTGGCCACCCGATCCGAATTTCAGTCGTTTGGCTCACGAAAGATTGTTGAGTCCACAGGATATTCAAAAAATTAATGATTGGGTAAATGGTGGAATGCCTGAAGGCAATACCGCAAATTTACCATCTCTTCCAATCTATCCGGTCGGAAGTCAGATTGGAACTCCCGATGATGTCTTACTGTCACCGAATTATACTGTAACAGTTGCAACAGATGATTTCCGTTGCTTCGTTGTGCCATCAGGTTATGCTGCGGATCAGATGATGAAAGCCATTGAATTTATTCCCGGCAACACAGCTATTGTTCATCATGTTTTAATTTACTGGGATACTACAGGAACTTGTCAGCAATTAGACACTCAGGATCCGAATCCGGGGTATGCTGGTTTTGGCGGAGTTGGAAATGATGCCGCTGAATTAATTGGTGCATGGGTTCCCGGTGCCACCCCTTTTATATTGCCTGACGGAATGGGAATTAATATTCCTGCCAATGCTGATATTGTTTTGCAGTATCACTATGCGCCCGGCAGCAATGGACAATCAGACAGTTCAAAAATTAATTTCTTTTACCAAACCAGTGCTGGATTTATTCGCCCGGTTTATTTTAATGCACCACTCAATCATGTTGACCCGACTGTGTTAACTGAGTGGCCACTGATTATTCCGGCAAACACTGTAAAAACTTTTCATGAGCAATATCAATTGCCTGCATTTGATATTTCAATGCTTGGAGTTGCACCACATCAGCACCTGATTGGAAAAACAATAAATGCATTCGGTGTTACACCAACCAACGATACTATTCCTTTTATCGCCATCAACAACTGGGATTTTCACTGGCAGGGATTGTATCAGTTCCGCAAGGTTATAAAAATTCCGGCAAACACGATGTTGTATTCTGTTGCTACATATGATAACACTACTAATAATTACAATAACCCAAGTAATCCACCGCAGTTAGTTACCGCTGGTGAAAGCACACTCGATGAAATGATGCTTACCTTTTTTGAATTCACTATTTACTTCCCCGGTGACGAAAACATTGTAATTGATAATTCGCCGCTGGTTGATATAAGTTCAGGAATAAATGAACGCCAAGTTGAAACCGAAAACTTGTTTCTTTATCCGAATCCGGCAACTGATAAATTGATAACTGAATTTACCATTCCTGAAATTGGAAATTATTCATTTGAAATAAAAGATGTACTGGGAAGAACAGTAAAACTATTGTTTCCTGAACGGAAAATGGAAACAGGTAATTACCGTTTTCAATATTCAATAGGCGAATTACCCTCTGGTAATTATTTAGTAGTGTTGAATAATGGGAAAAACAGCAGTTCCAGCAAATTGATTATTAGTACTAAAAAATAATTTCAAGCATAATATTTCCCGCAGAGAATTTAGGTTTCTTTGCGGGAAATTTTTTTATGGAATTAAAATACGGAGTGCTTACCGGAATTGCCTGTGTGATTTTTCGTGCATTTGAATTTTACATGGGATGGCCCGACAGTGAACTTGGTCAATACAGTGCTTACATCGGAATATTAATTATGGCAGCAGGTGCATACTTATGTGTTGTTGAAACCAGAAAATTGAATAATGAAAAAATGACTTTTGGAAAATCTTTTTTCACGGCCATTACAGTATGTTTTGTAATAGCACTGATGATGGGGGTACATGCTTATGTCTATAATAGCACAGTTGACCCGAAACGAAAAGATAGAATGGCTATACAATTTCACAATGAAATGGTTAAAGAAAAAAGAACTGAAGCTGAAATAAAACAGGTGGAAGAAAATGCGCGCTCCTATTTCTCTCCAATGGGGCAGGTAACTGCCGAGTCAGGTGGAACCATGATAGCCGGTTTATTTGTATCACTTGTGATTGCTGGATTTACGCGAGCGAAAAAGATTGATTGACTAGTATCCTGAAATACAAATGCCCTTCATATCTGAAAGGCATTTGTATTAAACTTTTTTCAAAATTATTTTAATCAGATCAAATCATATTCTTAATAATCTCATCACCAAACTCAGAGCATTTTAAAAGTGTAGCACCTGTCATTTGTCGTTCAAAATCATAAGTCACTCTTTTCAAAGCAATACTTTTTTCCAACCCTTTATAAATAAGTGCTGATGCTTCAATCCATCCAAGATGTTCGAACATCATGGCTCCGCTTAAAATTACCGAACCCGGATTTACTTTATCAAGATTCGCATACTTAGGAGCTGTGCCGTGAGTTGCTTCAAAAATTGCATGTCCTGTTACACCATTGATATTTGCTCCCGGTGCAATACCTATTCCACCAACCTGCGCGGCCAATGCATCGCTTAAATAATCTCCGTTCAGATTCAAAGTAGCTATCACATCAAAATCTTCGGGGCGAGTGAGTATCTGCTGAAGGGTGATATCGGCAATGGCATCTTTAATGATCAGTCCGGCACCAGGTTTTCCTTCCGGAATTTTGCACCACGGTCCGCCATCAATTTCCACCGCACCAAAAAAATCTTTCGCCACTTTATAACTCCAGTCGCGGAAACCACCTTCAGTAAACTTCATGATGTTTCCCTTGTGCACAATCGTAACACTTTTTTTATTGTGCTTAATGGCATAGCTGATGGCCGAATGCATTAATCGTTCGGTGCCTAAGTAACTCACGGGTTTAATTCCGATTCCGACTTCAATATCTACTTCACGCTTTGGTGAACCAACTGCTTCTAATTGGTTTTGCCACTCAACAGATTTTTCTTTTGTACCAAAACGAATTTTATCAAACATCTTCGGAAATTCCTGTTGAATAAAATCCAAAACTTTTTTTGCTTCAGGGGTTCCGGCAGCAAATTCAATTCCTGCATAAATATCTTCAGTGTTCTCTCGAAAAATAACCATATCAACCGCGCCCGGATTTTTTACAGGAGATGGAACTCCTTCAAACCAACGCACAGGACGAAGGCACACATATAAATCAAGAATTTGACGAAGTGCTACATTCAATGAACGAATACCACCACCAACCGGAGTTGTCAGTGGGCCTTTAATTCCAACAAGGTATTCTTTAAAAGCTGCAAGAGTTTCATCGGGTAACCAGTTTCCTGTTTTGTTAAATGCTTTTTCGCCGGCAAGTACTTCCATCCAACTTATTTTTTTTGTTCCGCCATATGCTTTTTCAACAGCGGCATCAAGCACTCGCACTGATGATTTCCAGATATCAGCACCTGTACCGTCGCCTTCAATAAATGGTATAATTGGATTATTTGGCACCGTTAATCGGCCCTCATGCATAGTAATTTTTTCACCCGTCATTTTAGTATTGTTTTGTTTAAGAGGGCGCAAATATAAAAGTCTGCCCTTCACTTTGATGTGATGAATATTTTTTTTGGAGAAATGAAAATGAATCTTTTAATTCTTTCAATGAAGAATAATAGTTCAATTAGAAAAAATCGAAAAGAATTTTCTATTCAACTGTTTCGCCTGACATCGCTGCTAATTCAACTTCCAACTCAGCTGTAAGCACTGAAATTTTTTCTTCCAGTTTCATCATTTTTTCTGAATCCATAACCCGTAACATTGGAAAATGCTCCAATGCTAATTCGGTTAATGAATCAACTGCTTCATGAATGAATAATGGTTCTTTTACTTCTGTGTTATTTCCTGTAAGCGAATTCAACGCTTCGAGGTCTTGCTTGGTAATCATTGAGTTTTGATTTGGTGAACGAAAATTACGATATAGTTTTTTTATTACAACTATGATTTTTAACAGATGTTCATTTCGTTATTTCTGAAAATTATATTGCCGACTCATTAATAATAAATTTACGATTCAATTATTAAACAAAATAAATGAAAATTCAATTCTGTGGTGCTGCAAGAACCGTTACCGGAAGTTCGCATTTAATTATACTGGAAGATGGATATAAAATTTTGCTGGACTGTGGTTTATTTCAAGGGCAAGATGCATACAACGATGAAAACAATCTGAAATTTTTATTTCGCCCCGAAGAAATTGATTGTCTGGTTCTTTCTCATGCACACATTGATCACTCAGGAAGAATTCCGAAATTGGTTAAAGAAGGATTTACCGGAAGGATTATTTGTACATCAGCCACAAAAGATTTATCAGAAATTATGCTGGCAGATAGTGCACACATTCAGGAGAAAGATACTCAATATGAAAATAAAAAAAGAAAGAAGAGAGGACTTGGATTGGTAAATCCGTTATACTCGATTGAAGATGCACAACACTCATTAAAATTATTTCTTGCAATAAAATATGAAGAGTGGTATCCGATACGCGAGGGTGTTGAAGTTATGATTCGCGACAATGGTCACATTCTCGGGAGCGGAAGTGTAACATTAAAAATAATAGAAGGCGACCGTTTAATAAGAGTTGGATTTTCAGGCGACATCGGAAGACCAAGCAGACCGATATTGAAAGACCCAAAACAAATGGATGATTTGGATTTTCTGTTATGCGAATCAACTTACGGAGGAAGAATTCACGAAGCATTTCCTGATGATCTCAATCATTTTTACGATGTAATAAAAAGCACCTGTATTGACAGGAAAGGAAAAATCATTATTCCTGCATTCAGTTTAGGAAGAACACAAGAAATAGTTTACATGCTTGATAAATTACATCATGAAAAAAATTTAGATCGCATTCCCGTTTATGTTGACAGTCCGCTTTCAACTAACGCCACAGCAATTTATAGAAATCATCCTGAGTGTTTTGATGAAGAAATTTGTACCCATTTAAAAACTGATTCTAACCCTTTTGGCTTTAATAATCTGCAATACATTACTGAAGTTGAAGAATCAAAACAATTAAATTTTGAAGAAGGCCCTGCAATAATAATTTCGGCTTCAGGAATGGCTGAAGCCGGAAGAATTGTTCATCATATTTCAAACAATATTGAAAATGAAAAAAATACAATACTAATGGTTGGTTATTGTGCAAAAGGAACTCTCGGCGCTCGAATCAGAGACGGAGAAAAAGAAATAAAACTATTTGGTGAAGTAAAACAAGTGAAAGCCCATGTTGAATTGATGGATTCATTCAGTGCTCACGGCGATCAAAGGGAGATGCTTGATTTTTTAGATAACTTAAACCGAACCGAATTGAAAAAATTATTCCTTGTTCATGGCGATTATGAAGAAGGGCAATTGCCCTTTAAAAAATGCTTGGAAGAAAGGCATTTTCAAAATGTTATAATTCCTGAAAAGAGTTCTATCGTAACAATTTGATCAGTCTATTAAAAATCATGGACGATTAAATTTATCTACTTATCGACAAAAAACAACCAGCTAACATTTTTTAAATTGAATCTTTGTTGCCGCACATACTTTTGGTCTCACCTAAAAACAAATAACCCATGAAAAAAATCTTTACGCTCCTTCGACTAAGTTTTCTCTTAGTAATTTTTACTTCGGTTTTTGCGCTGAATTCAAAAGCATCATTTGTATATAAGAATACAAGAATTGCTTCTCTTGCAGCTGACTCAACAGGTCTATTTGTAAGAATAGCGGTTCCAACATCTTCCCGATTTACCTGCGGAGCACCAATTGTAATTTATTTAAATGGTGGTTGGGGTGCTGCAGGAATTTTAACTCCTATGTATAATATGGCCAATTACGGTTTTATTGTAGTTCAATTTCATTACCCGGGCGGAGGATCAGGTGCTGCTAAGAGTGGAGGTATTTATGATAACAGAGGCCTGAACAGTATGTTGGCTGCTCGCGATGTGGTTCGATTTGCACTTGGTCAAACAACCGATATTTACAATAGAAGTTTATATGACATTACAAATTCTAGTGATCTTGCTAATTCAATTAACCCGCTTTATTACAATTTAGGTATTATTGGAGGATCTAATGGCGGATGTAATTTATTATCTATATTAGGGCTCTATTCGCAAGATTTGAATCAAGTTGCCTGGACTTCCTTTTTTGAATCTCCAATTGGTGATGGGATGTTGAATGCTGATGTTGGAAAACCTTATGGAAAAGCGGTTTATATTAATAAAAACAATGGGTATAATGATTCAACCGGTATCTTTTATTGGAATAGACTAAAATATGCGGCTGATACAGTTGCTTATAAAAATGGAAAAGTAACCATCAAAGGCTTGTTATATTTTGATGTAAATGAAAACGAAATCTTTAACAGGGGTGTTGATTTTGATATCGTTGGAAAATATGAGTCATCAAGTTTAGGATCACCAAAAAAATACTACCTATCTTATCAAGTATTACAACATGCTTATGAGCAAGGGATTTTTCCAAACACAAGCCAATCAATATATGTACCCACCCTGGCAGAATCAAACGAATATTGGTATTTAAGAAACACCGACCATTTTATTGATTCTTTTATGGTTAATATTCCAAATTTAAAAGTCTTATTTATGGTGCGTGAAGATGATCATATTACCTCTGCTTCAGATCATCCCGAAACTATATATGCCTGGAATAAATTTAACAATAATGGATGTAACTGGTTCAGAGTGAACTGCGATAGATCATATATAGAATTTATTAAAGGTAATTCATTGGTAAACGCGCCTGATAATAATGCCAATATACCAATAGATCACATGAACATTAGAAATATGATAATGCCTGCCGGATTATTTTCTAACCGATATTTTAATCATTATGCTTCTACTTTAGAAATGGGTGATCGCGTAATGAATAATGATTGGAGTTATAATTTAGATAGTCTTTTAAATAAAATATGTCCTGATGCAAAATTAGAATCTGAAACAGAAAAAACAGATTATAATTTATTATATCCAAATCCAGCTCAAAACGAAGCCTATATTCAGGTTAATGCATCTGAATTTGGATCAGCAACTTTAACAGTTTATAATGCAATTGGTCAGCAAATGACACAAAATCAAGTTGATGAGGTTGAAAAAGGGTTCAATTTATTGATTCTTGATGTAAACAATCTTAGTTCTGGAAATTATTTCGTACGCATCAATGCTCCAGGCATGAATCGTACTTTACAATTTACGAGGGAGTAATTCCTTGTTTTTAGGTGGAAGAAGGGCGCCGGTTAACCAGACCGCGCCCTTTTTCATTTTAGGTAAGTTATACTCTGCCGTGAATAATTATTTTTGACGGAAATATTTTTTTCAGATGTCAATCACTACTTCTCAAAAAAGAAATTTAAAAGCCGCTACCGGAAACACTCTTTCGTGTAAAGGTTGGGTACAAGAAGCGGTTCTGCGAATGTTGCACAACAATCTTGACCCAGAAGTTGCCGAACGACCTGAAGATTTAATTGTATATGGTGGAACCGGAAAAGCAGCGAGAAACTGGGAAGCCTTTGATTTGATAGTTAAGGCTCTGAAAGATTTGAATGAAGATGAAACACTTATTGTACAGAGCGGAAAACCAGTCGGAATATTACCAACACATAAAGATGCCCCACGAGTAATTATTGCAAACTCAAATCTGGTTGGTCATTGGGCAAACTGGAATTATTTCCGTGAGCTGGAAGCAAAAGGATTAATCATGTACGGGCAAATGACAGCCGGTTCATGGATTTACATTGGCTCCCAGGGAATTGTTCAGGGCACATATGAAACCTATTTATCATTGGCAGCAAAACATTTTAATGGGACATTGAAAGGAACTCTGAATGTTACTGCCGGCCTTGGTGGAATGGGTGGTGCTCAGCCTTTAGCTATAACAATGAATGAAGGAGTTTGCCTTGCTGCTGAAGTGGAAGAATGGCGTGCACAAAAAAGAATTGAAACAAAGTACCTTGATAAACTCACACATAATATTGATGAAGCAATTGACTGGTCACTTCAAGCGAAACAAAAAGGTGAAAAGGTTTCCATTGCGGTAATATGCAATGCAGTAGAATTATTAAAGCGATTGATTGAACGGAATATTTCGATCGATACTTTGACAGATCAAACATCAGCTCATGATGCATTGGTTGGATATTTTCCTGTTGGAATTTCAGTGGAGCAGGCAAAAATTCTTCGCGAAAAAAATCCGGATGAATACATTGAACGCTCTTTGGATACCATGGCAGAACATGTGCGATTGATGTTAGAATTGCAAAAGCGTGGGGCCATTACTTTTGATTATGGAAATAATATTCGTGGACAAGCATTAAGTCGCGATGTAAAAAATGCCTTCGATTTTCCTGGTTTTGTGCCAGAATACATTCGCCCGCTTTTTTGCGAAGGCAAAGGACCATTCCGTTGGGTAGCACTCAGTGGCGATCCCCAAGATATTTATACAACTGATGAAGCATTGAAAAATCTTTTCCCTGAAAACAAAGGACTGATTCGCTGGTTGAACCTGGCAAAAGATAAAATTGCTTTTCAAGGATTACCTGCAAGAATATGTTGGTTAGGAATGGGCGAACGGGAAAAAGCAGGACTGTTATTTAATGAATTGGTGAGAACCGGAAAAGTAAAAGCACCCATCGTAATTGGTCGCGATCATTTAGATACAGGTTCAGTAGCATCACCAAACAGAGAAACCGAAGCGATGTTGGATGGTTCGGATGCTATTGCCGATTGGCCGATTTTAAATTCATTAATTAATACAGCAGGTGGAGCGAGTTGGGTTTCATTGCATCATGGTGGTGGAGTTGGAATCGGATATTCAATTCATGCAGGTATGGTTATAGTTGCTGATGGAACTGATGACGCAGCACGCAGGTTGAAACGGGTTTTAAATAATGATCCTGCAATGGGTGTTATTCGTCATGCCGATGCAGGTTATGATATTGCAAAAGATACAGCACGAAAATTCAGATTAGATTTAGAATCCAGACTCGGATAAATATTTTCTGTTTCAGAAATGCAAAACCCAATTCCATTTAAATTTTATAATCAAATTTTATTCGTAATAGCCGTTGTTTTTTTATTGTTGATTTTTTTAAATGTTTTCATTGTTAATTTTTTCTTTGCGATTAATCTTGTTCCGTCGTCCGTTATCTTTTATTCTTCCGTATTCTTAAGTATCGTTGGCTGCAGTATTATTTCTTCAAAATATTTTTTGGTTAACTCAAAATTTATTCTTTTCGGAGTATTATCTTCTTGTGCAATTTTTATTCTTGCAAAAAACAACAGTCAAAATTTTTATGATGTTTCATGGGATGGTCAAGCCTACCAACTCGAAGCTATTATTAAAATGATAGAAGGATGGAATCCAATTAAGACTCAACTTGATAATTCAATTAAAGTTGAAAATATTTTTATCAATCATTATCCCCGAGGCACTTGGCTTAACTCATTCTCATTTTATCAGGTAACAGAAAATATTGAAAGCGGAAAATTATTTAATTACTTATGGTTCGTAATTGCCTGGTGTTTAAGCGTAGTTGTATTCAACCATTTTTTCAAAATTAATTTTTTCATCTCCTTCTTTTTGGGTCTTGCAGCGGCAGCAAATCCGGTGACAATTTATCAGAGTTCAAGTAATTATGTGGATGGACAAATTGCTGCCGGAATACTAACTTTTATTTTATTATCGATATTCATTTTTTATTCTAATAACACAGGTTCAATTATTTTATTATCAATCATTATTTCCTTATTAATTAATTACAAGTTTTCATTACCTTTCTATTTAGTCATTTTATCAGTTGGAATAATTCTGATTTTTTTGCTGTATAAAAATACTGAAGCAGTTAAAAAATTTATTTATTCAAGCATAATGGGTTTTGTTTTTGGAGTCGGAATTCTTGGATTTTCACCCTATATAACGAATATCCTTCAATTTCAAAATCCAATTTATCCATTGGCTGATAAATCCAAGACAGAAATATCAATCGGAATAGAGGAAGCAATTCAGCCGGCTTCATTTGAAAATAAAAATCGGTTTGAAAGGTTGTTTCAATCCACCTTTTCAAAATCAATATGGAGCCAAACTCCATTAAATAATGTACTTAAAATCCCAGGAACATTCAGCTACGATGAAAAAATTAATTATGCCTTGGCCGATGGTTCAATGGCTGGTTTGGGCCCCTACTTTTCGTTGGCCCTTTTAATTTGTCTTATCATGCTTCCGATTTTATATATCCATAACAAAAAAATATTTTTTTCAATTCTTATTTCAATCTCCTTTGTTTTAGGGTCTGTATTTATTTCAAGGATTGGTTGGCTTGCACGATACGCTCCACAATTTTATTTAATATGCATTTTGGTGGTGACAGCATTATTCCTTATAAGAAAATGGTGGACCTTTATTCTTGGCTGCTTTTGTTTATTGCTTTTAATTATAAATGATTACACTATTGCAGAAATCTATTTTCCATATCAAAAAATGTTCACACTGGAATTAAACAATCAGTTAAATATTCTGCAAAAAAGAACTGATACCACATTGGTTTGCTTCGGTCCTTTTAATTCAAATCGTTTAAGGTTTAAAAGTAAGAATATAAAATTCAGAGAGGTTAATTCAATTTCAGAATTAAATATTGATAGTCCTAAATACCTTCCCTGGCTGTTTAATAAAGTTGCTACTAATTAAAAAATAATTTGTGCCTGGTATAAGAATTCAAAATTTTCCTTTGAAATTTTTCGCTTGCTTCACATGTTCCAGATGATGATTACAATGCCAGGCATAAAGTGATGCCACACTTTCTAATTTTAATTCACGATTGTGTTCCGGATGAATAAAACTTTTTTTCCAATTTGCACTATCCATATTCTGCATCAGCATTACCCATCGTTTATGGGTGCCATCTAAAATTTCCAATGACCATTCAATTGGGGCATTTATTACATCGGGCAATTGGGCCCATAGGTTTTCAAGATATGGTTTTATGGATGGCATATCTTCAGTGAGCGCCAGTTTAAATCTTGTAAAAGCATTTGAATGACTATCAGCACAATGATGAACAACTTGCCTGATGTTCCATCCCTCTGGTCTGTAAATAAATAAAAGTTCCTCTTCACTTAATTTTTCAACTTCTGATTTTAACAATGCAGGAAATTTTTCAATGACACTTATATATTCAGAAATAGAAATAACTGAAACTTCCTTGGGCCATTTAAATTTTCCGATTGGATATTTTAACTCTTCTAATTCCATTTTGTTGAATGATTTTGTTTTATGTGTTTATTCATGAGCACTTTTGTATTGATACAAACCATCGCGGTAAATTACTGACAACCCTTCAAGATATTGCTTTAAAAATTTCTGAGTATTGTTTCGTTCCGAAACTGATGGTTCAAATTTTATTGCCGGATATGAAAGACTGTCTAAGTAATAATAACTGTCGCCGCCATATTGCAAATCAGTAAAGAAAACTTTGTTTTCATAATGATAAGCCAATGCAGTTTCAGTATTTCGGCTAATGGCAAATGGCTTGAAGTCTGTACTGAATAAATTTTGGCCGATAAAATGATATGAGCCATTGTAACCACATTCACCAATAAGTGTCGAAGCAAAATCCATTTGCGAACAAATGGCATTGAAAGTACCTACTGGTTTCGAAGAATTCAGCAACAAAGCCGGAATATGATACACTTTATAATTTTGATCTTTCAATTCATATACCTCTCCATGATCGGCAATAATTAAAAAAATGGTGTTACTGAATTGTGAAGTGGTTGAACACCTGTCTATAAATTTTCCGAGGGCATAATCTTCGTAATAAAAAGTTGATTCCTTGTTACTCATGTTTTTTACTTCAGGATTTGTTTTTAAAAAATAGGGTGGTACTTGATGCGGAGCATGATTGCTCACATTCAAAATAACTGAAAGTTGCGGTTGGGTTTCTTTATTAAAAATTTCGACAAATGCTTTGTCATATAAATCTTCATCACAAACTCCCATAGCATTTTTATACCTGTAACTTTTAAAATCATATAAATCAAAATGTTCAGCAAAACCACCTTGTTGCATAAACATTTTCATGTCATCAAAATCTGCATCACCACTATAAAAAAATTTTGTTGCATAGCCATCATCCTGTAAAATATTTCCAAGTGAGTTAAATTCATTCAATCCCTTTCGACGAATCAAACTGCTACCGATGATAGATGGAAAACCAGCAACTACCGATGTTAAACCGAAATGTGTTCGTGGGCCATTGCTATAACAATGTGTAAATAAAATCCCCCTGCTACTCCATTGATCAAACTGTGGTGATAGTTTTCTGCCTCCTAAAACGCCAATTTGCGAAGCAGAAAAACTTTCACATATAATTATGACAATATTTTTTTTCTGCTGAAGTTCCGGAGTTAATAATTTTCGCCGGGTTGGAAATTTTTCTGAAATAGAAATTTCATCTTCATGCAAAGAAATATTTTTTACAAAATTTATTGCTGTGCTATCCGGTATTTCAGAAAATATTGTTAGTGTTTTTTGATAATTATAATCCTGTGCTATTGATTTAATAAAAGTATAAGCACCATTGGAACTCATTTGATTCAACAATGAGGAGGAACTGAAACTAGTCAGTTTCCAGAATGGACCGTCATAATAAAGAAATGATAAAGTGAAAAAAGTAAATATTGAAATTGCAAACCATTTTACAGATTTAATCTCTCCTTCAAATACAACTTTTCTAAAATATTTTCGGCATAAAACAAAAAACAGAAAAAGAAGAATAAATAATGATATCAAAATTAAAATCGTATGATATTCATGATATATCATTGGCAATATAGTTTTCGGACTTTGAAATTCCTGTAAAGCATATTGATTTAATCTGACACCAAATTGACCGAAATAAAAAATATCAATGATGTTGATTAAAAATATAATGCTGATAATTATAAACGAAAGCCGAAAGAATACTAAATAGAAGTTTTTTGATATATACCCAATAATAAATGAAAGAAGTAAACAGCATAAAATACTGACCGAAACAACTGATGAATCAATAATAAATCCAATAGAATAACACACAAACAAATTTTCGAAAGTATATTGAGAAACACTAAATGAATATGAAAATTGAAAAAGCACCCGCAAAAAAAACAATACTGCAATACCGGATATATAAAATTTGAACAGGAATTTATAAAATGAAAAACTCATTCTTTAGTGGAGTACAAAATTTTGATTCCTTAATTATAAGAAAATTAAAACAGTGGGCTAAAAATAATGAAAAGATACCCTCACGAATTTCATCAAAAAAAATAATTTTGACAATTCAATAGCTGAATTAATCAAATAAATTATATCGATAAAAAATCTTTTGATTGAAATAATTAAAGCAAATTATACTAAAACAGACTCTTGGACCTGGAAGATCGGCGACTGTAATTCAGAATAATATTTATGCTGCTGTCGCTCGGGTTCAGTTTTCCTCCGTCTAATTCTTCTTTTGAAGTCAGCATTCCTTGGTAAGTTTTTGCAAGCTCCATGTCGTCCATTATTGCTTTCTTAATTAAGGAAGATTCTTCCTGTGATGTTTCGTTGTATACGAAACGAACTAAATCATCTTGTGTAAAAGTTTTCATGTATTTGTTATTGATTTTAATTTTTAACGAAGTGGTTATTGAATTATTGTGTTGCCTAACGCAAGTTCCAGAAGGGTTACTCGAAGAGAACCCTGCGCATTCAAACGCAGGGTCTCCGACTTGAGGTCTGGAGTGTACCATTTGATGATAGTAACCCTGCTGAGACAGGGCTGAAGCATCATTAAAAAAAATTTTAAGAGTAGTTTCCATTTAATTATTATGCTTAACGGCAAACACATTTCGTTTATTGTGTATGCTTCAAACAAATCTTACTAAAGGTCACAATGCAATTTTCTTCTCTTCCATCAATCTGCGGATATTGATGAGTCCGTAGCGCATTCTTCCCAAGGCAGTATTGATGCTGACTCCGGTAAGTTCTGCAATTTCCTTAAAACTTAAATCTGCATAATGACGAAGTACTATCACTTCTTTTTGTTCTTCAGGAAGCATATCCACTAATTTACGAACACGCACATAAGCCTCTTTGCGAACGATTGCGTCCTGCGCGTTGTCACCTTCAAATTTTATATACTTGAAAATATCTGTTCCGTCAGCAGTAGTGACTTTAACTTTCGGAGTTCGTTTTACTTTCCGGTAATAATCAATACACAGATTATTCGCAATGCGCAACACCCACGGAAGAAATTTTCCTTCCTCGTGATACTGTCCTTGTCGCAGTTTGTCCACTACTTTAATAAAAGTCTCCTGAAATAAATCTTCAGCGATATACCTGTCGCGCACAAACATGTAAATGGCGGAAAACACCCGCTGCTTGTGCATTTGAACGAGCGTTGTCAAAGCCTGTTCATTGCCACGCTGGTAAGCTTTTACCAGTTCCTGGTCATTAATGGTTTGGTTGGTTTGCATAATTCTACAGATTTAATTAAACGATTGGTTAAATGAATTGTAGAATTCAAGCCATAAATTGGAAGCAGGGGTTTAATGATAACAACGATTAGTAATGTAGAACTTAACTTATAAAACTTCTTGAATTTGAGTGTAGAAGTGTTTCGTTGCTGTGTGAGTTTATCTTTTATTTGCTCCTTATTACGAGAGCGATGGAAAAAATGTTGAGCCAAATATCAAATAAAAAATCGAATGACCAAATTAAATTTAAAAAGGATGAGAAAAACATACTCATCAAAGGTGCCCGCGTTCACAATTTAAAGAATGTAGATTTAGAAATAGGTCGCAATAAATTAGTGGTTATTACAGGGGTGAGCGGCTCCGGAAAATCATCGCTCGCCATTGACACTTTGTTTGCCGAGGGGCAGCGCCGTTATGTTGAAAGTTTATCTGCTTATGCGAGGCAATTTTTAGTGCGTATGAATAAACCTGATGTTGATTACATCAAAGGTTTATGTCCTGCCATTGCAATAGAGCAGAAAGTTTCTACACGCAGTTCGCGTTCCACTGTAGGGTCACTTACTGAAATTTATGATTATCTGCGCTTGCTGTATGCGCGCATCGGAAAAACAATTTCTCCGGTTTCAGGAAAGGAAGTGCAGAAACATGAAGTGAGTGATGTGGTTGATTATATAAAAACACTGAAAGAAGAAACCACAATATTTATACTTTCTCCATTGGTGATGCTCAAGAAAACAGCAGAAGAAAAAAAATTAAAGACTGTAGCAAAAAGAGGATTGAAAGATGAATTGAATGTGTTGATGCAGAAAGGTTTTGCACGGATTATTTCAGAAAAAAAAGTTTACAAGATTGAAGAATTATTAGCTGATGAAGAACAATTAAAAAACCTGAAGTCGAATGTTTTTCAATTGGTGGTTGACAGAATTGTATGGAAGAAAGACGATGAAGATTTATTGTCGCGCGTATCTGATTCAATAAGTGTTGCTTTTTTTGAAGGGCATGGTGAGTGTTTTATTCTTCACAATGAAATAGGAAAACAATTCAGCAACAAGTTTGAGCTGGATGGAATTTTATTTGAAGAACCCACTCCTCATTTATTCAGCTTCAATAATCCGTATGGTGCGTGTCGCAAGTGCGAAGGATTCGGAAGCGTGATTGGAGTGGATGAAAATTTAGTGATACCCGATAAAAACCGTTCGGTGTATGAAGGAGCAATAGCTCCCTGGAAAGGCGAGAAAATGGGTGAATGGTTAACACTGTTAATTAAGAGCGCACACAAATTTGATTTCCCCGTTCATCGTTCATTTCGCGAACTGACAGCTGCTGAAAAAAAATTATTGTGGACCGGCAATAAATATTTTCATGGACTTACTGAGTTTTTTAAAGAGTTGGAAAAACAGAGTTATAAAATTCAGTATCGCGTTATGCTTTCGCGCTATCGTGGAAAAACTACTTGTCCTGAATGTCATGGCGGTAGAGTTCGCATTGAATCGTCATATGTAAAAGTGGGTGGAATGTCCATTGGAGAAATGGTGCTGATGCCGGTGAAAGAATTGCAGAAATTTTTTCTCGCGTTAAAACTTTCCGCATATGAAATTGAAGTTTCAAAAAGATTGCTGATTGAAATAAATAATCGGTTGCAATTTATGATGGAAGTTGGGTTGGGCTATTTAACACTTAACCGGATTTCATCCACACTTTCAGGAGGAGAAACGCAGCGCATTAATCTCACGCGAACACTTGGTAGCAATCTCACCAGCTCACTTTATATATTGGATGAACCGAGTATTGGATTGCATCCGAAAGACACAGGGCAATTAATAAAAGTGTTGCACAAGCTCCGCGATTTAGGAAATACAGTTTTGGTGGTTGAACACGAAGAAGAAATTATGAATCACGCCGACCAGATTATTGATATGGGTCCGCTTGCCGGCGCACAAGGTGGTGAAGTAGTTTTCAGCGGAACATTCAAAGAAATTCTGAAAGACAAAAATTCACTCACCGGAAAATATTTAACCGGATTTGAAAAAATTTCTGTTCCAACAACAAGAAGAAATTGGACCAATAAAATTGAGTTCAATGGTTGCGCCCAAAACAATCTGCAAAACATAAACATCACGCTTCCATTGAATGTTATGACTGTTGTAACCGGTGTGAGCGGTTCAGGAAAAACAACTTTAGTAAAACAAATTATGTTTCCAGCACTCTCGCGTTTGTGTGGAAATTTCGGCGACAAGCCCGGCGAGTTTTATGAAATGAAGGGAGATATGAATTTGCTCACGCAGGTTGAAATGGTGGACCAGAATCCGATTGGTAAATCATCGCGCAGCAATCCTGTAACTTACATTAAAGCGTATGATTTGATTCGTGAATTGTATGCGAAGCAGCGAGGTTCCCAGTTAAAAGGATTTCAACCAAAACATTTTTCTTTTAATGTGGATGGAGGAAGATGTGATAATTGTAAGGGCGAAGGAGAAATTGTGGTGGAGATGCAGTTCCTCAGCGATGTGCACTTGTTGTGTGAAGTTTGTAAAGGAAAACGATTTAAAGACGAAGTGCTGGAAGTAAATTATAAAGACAAAAACATTTCTGATATTCTTGACCTCACCGTTGACGAAGCAATCGATTTTTTTATTGATGAAAAAAATCTTCACGAAGCTATTCTTCCGCTTGCACAGGTTGGCTTGGGTTATGTGAAACTCGGTCAATCATCCAGCACATTATCGGGTGGTGAAGCGCAGCGCGTGAAGCTTGCATCGTTTCTCGGAAAAGGAAGTTCGCAAAATCCGGTGCTGTTTATTTTTGATGAACCAACAACCGGTTTGCACTTTCACGATATCAGCAAACTGTTGCTTTCGTTCAATGCACTCATCGAACAAGGACACTCTGTACTCATCATCGAGCACAATATGGAAGTGATAAAATGTGCCGACTACATCATTGACCTCGGTCCCGATGGTGGTGATGAAGGAGGACAACTTTTATTTCAGGGAACACCGGAAGAAATGATTGCGACCTGCAATTCGCATACTGCGAATTATTTGAAGGGGAAATTGAATAATTGATTTGAAGATGAAATACTTTTTTCTACTTGTAATATTTTTCTCTTCAGTTTGTGACGCACAGAAAAATAATTCAAAGAATGATTTGAGTGATTCTTTTGAAGATGCAATGGCTCAGAGATATATAGTTATTGCCGGCGCTTCTGCAGATTTTCATGTCCTTGATAATCTTTCAAAAGAGATTAGTAAAAAAACAGAAATCGAATATTCAAACTATTTAGTTTACGATTCAAAAAGAGGAATGATAGAATCCGATAGTTCTGATGATGAAATTTATGCAGGATATTATTTTCCAAGAAGAGACGATACAAGCAGAATAAGTGTTGAGATGATGTGGTATTATTCTTCTGGCAACATGCAGAATACTAACACAACTAAAATGATAATTGTTACAGGAGTTTTTGATACTAAAAAATCTGCTTTGCTTCAACTGAAATCAGTACAGAAAGTTGTTCAGGATGCATATATAAAAAAGATGAATATGTATATGGGATGTATGCATTAAATTTTTATTGCCTCACTCCCGTTCCAACACAAGTGAAATTATTGTGGCTGAATGCAATTCTGATTTTGAATTTTGAATTATTTAATAATCGCATTTGCAAAGAATTAATAAATTTTTGTTTTGCCGCCAATGAAAAGAAAATAAAAAAGCCCCTTCAAAATGAAGAGGCTATGAATTCTTTTATTAAATAAAACTAATCTGCCAGAATTTTGAAAACAGCTTTCTTCCCATCGGACATTTGTATTTCTAATAAATAAATGCCGGTTGAAATATTATTTAACTGGAATTGTTTTTTATCACCGATGTATTTTTCAATCATTCTTCCACTTAAATCAAAAACAGCAGACTCTGAAATTGCAATTTTTGTGTGATTGATTATTTGAAAATGATTAGTTGAAATTTTTCCAATTAATAATTGCGTTTTCAACTCAGGATCAGATACACCGTCTGCAGCATTTATTTTAATCGGGTTTAAAATGGAATCGCCGGGTATTCCATTCACAACAGGCCAGATAACAACAACATTATCTCCAACAGTAAAGAGTACTTGGTCAAGTGATAATTGATTGCCGGGAAAAGAAAAAGGTTCGCCGGGTAAAAAAGTCATCGGGGTTGACATTAATTGATCGGGTAAATCATTTCCATAATTTATTTCTCGTGCTCTTACCTGAATTTGAGCAGTTATGGTATCCGTCAAACTAATATTTTGAATGGTAAACGGAAAAAGCACTGTTGAATTTAAATTTGCTGTATCAACCAATGAAACATTGGTGAGTATAATATCAGATGACTGAGCAAACATTTTTTCTGTGTTTGCAAACATTAAAATCAGCGAGGCAAGTAAAATTTTTTTCATGGTGTTAATTTAATTGTTCAAAGTTAAATGTATTAAATGTTTTGCAATTTCAGAAAATATCTATTTCTTACCCCTTCATAAAATTTTAACAAATGGATATTTTGAATCAGGTAATTGGCCGGATGAATAAAGAAGACATTCGACATTACAAATTGTATGCATCACGAATGGAATACAGCCATGACAGAAAAGACATTGCACTCTTTGATCACATTCGTGAAATCGGCGAAGGCTATACTGAAGCTGAAGCGATAAAAAAGTTTTACCCCCCATATAACCGCAATGCATATTACCGACTCAAGCACCGACTGTTGCAGGTACTCAATAAATCCTTACTGCTTCAATATGTAGAAAGCCAGGACGAAATATTTATTCATGCCTTGTTTGGTTTATACAAACATCAGTTCAATCAAAACAATTTCAGTGTTGCACGCTACTATTTAAAGAAAGCAGAGAGCAAAGCAATAGGTATCGAATATTTTGAAATGCTTGATATTATTTATTCAGAATACATTCGGCTTTCCAATACTCTTGTAAATATTAACCCTGAAGATTACATTGAGAAAAGACAGAAGAATTATGAGAAACTCAGTAAACTTCGCGAAATAGATCAGGTGCTGGCAGCCATAAATTATCGAATAAAACTTTCTCAAAACTTTTCGTCTGACACAATTCTTATCAAACTACTGGAAAAAACATTGAAAGAATTTTCATTGGATAAAGAATTATCTAAGAGCGCACAGTTTCAATTCAGAATGATTAATGCAGTAAGCAGAACACTGCTTCAAAAACACGAGTATAAAACACTGGAGAAATATTTATTGAATGCATATAAAAATTTTCAGAAGAAGAGAATGTTTAATAAGAGCACTCATGAAAACAAATTAGAGATGCTGACTTTTATAGTAAATACACTTTTCAAAAATAAAAAATACAAAGAGTCATTGGTGTGGAGCGAGAAATTGCGCACCGGCATGGAAGAACACAACCGACTGCTCTTCAATAAATATTTAGTGTTTTATTACAATGCACTAACTATAAATTATTCAGTAGTGAATCCCGACAAAGCAATTGAATTGCTGGAAGAATTAAAAGCCGGAACAGTATTAAAATCCATTCCGTTTTATGAAATTTTTGTTTATCTCAATCTGGCAATTTTTTACTTTGATAAAAAAAATTACGATAAAAGTATCCGACACATTATTAAAATGGGTTTGCTCGACTCTTATAAGAAAGCGGATAGCGGATTAAAACTTAAAATCGCTGTTTGCGAATTAATGATCCGGTATGAACTGAAAGAAATTGACACCATTAATTATCGGTTGGTTCAGATAAAAAATGATTTTAAAGATTTGTTGAAAGAAGATAATTACCTGAGGGAGAAAAATATGCTAACCATGATTGAACTGCTTTCAAAATCTGCATCAAAAAACCAGGGTGAAAAACTAATTTCAATGATGAAGGAGTTTATACATAAAGACAAGGATGCTGATAACGATGTTATAAAATATGTTCCATGGCTGAAAAAAAATTTAGAAACGATAAAGGAATAATTATTCAAAATGGAAATATTAACTAAATCACAATTTATATTTTAGCGCCAATGAAATTTAAACTTTCTGTTGATCAAATAAATTACCTGAACATTGGATTAATGATTGTGGCTGCAGTCTTTGCATTCTACCGTCCATTCGAAACTTTTCTGTTTGCTTATGCTTTTTTCGGTCCCGCACATTACCTGACTGAAATAAGCTGGCTGCACGATCGGAATTATTTTACAAAAAGAAATTATGACTGGATTTTTTTACTTCTTGCCGGGATCATAATTACTCTGGCTAATTTTAACTTGATACCAAATTTACCAAATGAAGCCAGCACCATACTGATTTTTGTTTCATTTATATCTGCGTTAATTTTTGTAACGATAAAAAATATTGTTTTACGAATTGTATTAATTGTTGCTTCAGCATTAAGCAGTAAATTATTTATCGGCTCAATAATTTTCAATTCTGTTTTCGGTGCATTTATGCCAACACTTATTCATGTGTTTGTTTTTACAGGTTTATTTATTTTGGTGGGAGCTTTAAAAGGAAGAAGCCTTTCAGGAATTCTTTCATTGGGAGTTTTTATTATAGTCGCTATTAGTTTTTTCTATTTGCCGATCAGTAACGGAAATTATAAACCAACTGACTATGTGATGAACAGTTACGGGCATTTAAAAAACGATGGGTCATTCAGCGATGGATTCATAAGCTTAAATCATCACATTCTTTCTGTTTTTAACCTGCATGATTTTGGTAAACCAACTGTAAATTTTCAACAGTTTGTTGATGGGTTTAATAATTACCTGTTCCAAAACCCATTATCGCTTTCGATCATGGCATTTATCGGTTTTGCTTATTTATATCATTATTTAAATTGGTTTTCAAAAACTTCGGTTATTCAATGGCATAATATTCCACGAAGCAGGTTTATTGGCATAATTGTTCTTTGGTTATTATCTATCGGGCTGTATTCAATTGATTATGCAATCGGCTTACAATGGTTATTTTTTCTCAGTTTCACTCATGTGTTATTAGAATTTCCATTGAACCAATTAACTTTTATAAATATCGGAAAGGAAATCAGCAGCATTTTCAAACAACAAAAATCAAATGCAACTAAGGTTCAGAATAAGTATGAATAAAATTTATTTAACCATTATTTGCAGATGATCTCCTCTTTTGCCATCAGAAGATTCTTTTTAATTATTCTTTTATCCTTTTTTTTTTCGTTCAATAAAACGCTTCCTCTGAATGATGAAAATATTTTTATCGCACCAATTGATATCAATCTTTATGTAGCCGGTGCGTTTGGAGAACCGCGCGGCGATCATTTTCACACAGGAATTGATTTCAGCACAAGAGGAAAAACCGGAATACCTGTTCACGCAATTGCTGATGGATATGTGAGTCGAATAAGGGTGCAGGCAGGTGGCTATGGTCATGCATTATACATCATGCATCCGAACGGATACATGAGTGTATATGGTCATCTGTCAAAATATGCTGATGCAATAGATAAGTATGTGATTGAACAACAGTATGCGAAAAAATCGTTTGAGGTGGATTTGTATCCCGATAAAAATTTATTTACAGTGAAGCAAGGAAATGATATAGCATATTCCGGAAATACCGGAACATCAACTGCACCACATTTGCATTTCGAAATTCGTGATGCAAGTGGTGAATCATCTCCGCTCAATCCGCTCAAATGGATTCACATTGAAGATAATAAACCGCCTGTGATAAATGGGTTGATGATTTATCAGTTCAACTCAATTGAATGTTTAGCTGAAGAAAAATTATATACAGTTATAAAAAATGGAAATGAATATTCCATTGCATCAACCATCATTGTAAATAAATCGAAAACTGAAATCGGAGTTCGCTCAAAAGATTTTATGGATGCAAGCGATGCCGATGGCGACTTCGGCATTTATTCCATACACTCTTCAATGGATGGAAAAGAATTTTACAGTTTTAGTTTAGATAAACTCGATTTTTCAGAAGGTAGATATGCAAACGCACACATTGATTATGCTGAAAATAAAATGAAGGATATTCAGATTTACCGCAATTTTATTTTGCCAGGAAACAAAGCAGGTATCTATAACAATATTTTAAACCGTGGAATTATAGAACTGACAGACACGCTGAAACACTCCATTGAAATCAGCGTGAAAGATTATGCCGGCAATATTTCATTGCTTAAATTCAAAATAAAAAAATCAGCTGTTGCAAATAAAATTAATGAAATTCCGTCCAAAGGATTTTTGAAATTGTTTAAGTGGAACGAAGAGAATTCATATTCAACCGACAGTTTAAAAATCACCTTGCCCACCGGAAATCTATATCAGGATTTATATTTTTCGTGCAAGAAAAAAACGCATGCGGCCGGAAAAATAAAATCGCCGACCTATTCAGTTGGTGATCCATACACTCCGATTCACAATGCATCTAACCTTTCTATTCTGCCCGCCAATATTCCGGAAAAACTAAAATCAAAAGCTGTCATCTGTTTCCAAAATCACAACGATAAGGTAACCGGTAAAACATCCACCTGGAATGGAAATTATCTTGAAACAAAAATTCGTGAGTTCGGAGATTTTTATGTTCTGCTTGATACCATAAAGCCAGTTGTAACTCCACTTAATCTTCAAAACAATCAAACACTGACCACCGATAATATCCGAATGAAAATTTCAGATAACCTGAGTGGTATAACAAAGTACAATGGATACATGGATGGTGAATGGATACTGATGGAGTATGATATTAAAAGCAGTGTGTTAAAGTGGAGCATGAATAAAAATCTGCCTGAAGGTGAACATATTTTTAAACTGGTTGTTGCCGATGAAGTCGGAAATACGAACACCACAATAATTAAATTCAAAATTTAAAATTCATGTCATTAAGCATCGGTGATAAAGCACCGGCCTTTTCAGGAATTGATCAGGACGGAAATAAAATTTCATTAAAAAATTTCAAAGGAAAAAAAGTGATCCTGTTTTTTTATCCGAAAGATGATACCACCGGATGCACTGCAGAGGCTTGTAACCTGAATGATAACCGGAAAGCTTTAATGAAAAAAGGGTTTATAATTGCAGGCGTAAGTGCCGATGACAGTAAATCGCATAAAAAATTTGCCGATAAGTACGATCTTGATTTTTCGTTGATAGCTGATACAGAAAAAAAAATGATTGAGGATTACGGAGTGTGGGGCGAGAAAATGCTATACGGAAAAAAATACATGGGCATCATCAGAACCACTTTTGTAATTGACGAAAAAGGAAAAATTGAAAAAATATTTAATCAGGTTGATACTAAAAATCACACCGAACAAATTATGGAATCATACAAGCAATAATTAATAATTTTTTTATTCCCCATCCTAAAATCATTTTCCCCGAAATGAAAAAAAGCTTTATCCTCTCCTTGTCCCTTGCATTGATTGTGTTCACTGCACTTACATTAATTTCAACTCAAAGTTCAACACATCCCAACGCCCCTGATTGGGGATATACCGCTGCACCAACAGAAAGCACTTGCGGAAAATCTACTTGCCACAATAACACACCAAACAGCGGAAGCGGCAGCGTGACTATAACATTCGACTCGCAATTCTATATCCCTGGAAACACTTATGTGGTTACAGTTGCAACCGATGAAACCGGAATGAGTCGATTTGGATTTGAAACCTGTTGTTTGGATGCATCCAATATAAAAGCCGGTTCTCAATCACTAATTAATACCAACAATACCTCTGCAAATACTGTAGTAAATAATCGCTGGTATGTAGGTCATAAATCAGCAGGCGCTACAAAATCATGGACCTTCAACTGGCATGCACCAGCAACCGATATTGGCAATGTAACTTTTTATGTGGCCTCTATTTGCGCCAACAACAATGGAAACTCAACCGGAGATCATTGTTACACTACATCAGCTGTGTTTCAACCACAGTCGGCCTCTTCGGTTATTGAGTTAAACAGCGACAATAATTTTCAGTTGATTCAGAATCCTGTTTCTGATAAAATAATTGTGAGCTATAACAATTCTGAAAACGGCAATGCGCTTATCCGATTGCTTGACCTGAATGGTCGGGTAGTAAAAATTTTATTGAACGAACAACAAAATTCAGGCACTCACACCTCCACCTTTTTAACACCTGAAATTTCAGGGCTGTACCTGCTTGAGTATTCAAATGGAAATATTCATTCTGTAAAAAAAGTGATTGTGATTTAGAGGCTAAAAAGATATTGAGTCATGCAAGCCGCCTTTATTTTAGAGGTGGCTTTTTATTGATAAAAATTCCGCTTACAAATTTTGATATGGTCAAACTATCTCCTGAACAGTGAATTAAATATCTATGTATTGATTATGTTTTTTTGTGGGAATATCTCCCGTCCCCTGTACATTGTTATTTTTTTTCAAAATCCCTTCCCGCTCCAAACCTTCCACATCAACTCCAAACCGAAGTAGAGCATCACACATCCAGCAATGCGGTTGAACCAGGTCATGAGTCGTTCGTTGAGCAGCAGTTTTATTTTGTTGGCGATAAATGCTTTTCCGAGGTCGGAAGAAAAAATTGTGAAAAGAGTTCCGGCAAAAAATATTAACCGGTCGGTTTGCGAAGTAGGATATTCCACTGATACAATACTCATGGTGCTGAGCCAGAAAATAAATACAAACGGATTGAGTGTGTTGATTAAAAATCCTTTCACCGCATAAGTCACATAACCAAAACCATTGGGAGAAATGAGTTGCACTTTTTCAATTTTCGGTTTTTTGAAAAAGGTAAAACCACCAATGATGATTAAAACTATGCCGCCGATAATTCCAATCCAGAATCTGATTTCGTTGCTTTCTAAAAAAGTGGTGACTCCAAAAAATGACAGCATGATGTACGATGCATCGGATAACATGGTGCCAAGTGCAATGCTCGCTGCCGCCCAAAAGCCACGGTTGATACTGGTTTCAATCAAAGCAAAAAATATGGGTCCAAACGAAACCAGAAAAACCAATCCGAGCAGCATGCCATGATAAAATGCCGATACTCCTGCAATCATAATCAGTTCACGATTTTCATTTCTGTTTCAACAAATGATTTCCAGTCGTCGTACTGACTGCCCTTCATCACTCGTGGAAATTTATTTTGTCCGCCTGATTTGCCGTGTTGTTCCATCCACTTATAAAATAAATTGGTTGGAATAATATCTACTATCACTTCATTGAGCGCAGCAATCCGCTCTACTGCATAATCATCATTTACTTTTTTCAGATTGTTATCGAGCGTCTCCCGAAACTCTTCAGCATTTACTTTTTCATCACAGCCAATATACCAGTGATGCGCAAACATTTTTGAGTGTGGAATTCCGGTTACACAAAATTCACGAACCGATACTTTAAATTTTTCAGCACACATTTCAATTGCCTGATTCATATTCTCTACTGATAAATGTTCGCCGCACAAACTCAGGTAATGTTTTGTTCGGCCCACAATTACAATCTCTGTTTCTTTCAGTGAAGTAAATTTTACCACATCGCCAATCAGGTATCGCCACGCACCGGCGCAGGTTGACATCAACAATGCATATGGGATATTTTCTTTCACTTCGCCAATGTGCAATGCTTTTGCAGTGGAAAGTAATTCACCATTCGCGTCAAAATTATTTTCATCGAAGGGCACGAACTCAAAGAAAATTCCATTGTCAGTAAGCAACTTCATGGACTTTGTATTCGGATTGGTTTGAAACGCAATGAAACCTTCCGAAGCAAGGTAACTATCCACATAAGCAATTGGGCGCGCAAATAATTTTTCGAACGAACGACGATACGGTTCAAACGAAACACCACCGTGCACATAGCAAATTAAATTGGGCCACACCTCGTGAATGTTTTTCAGTTTGTGCCGCGCAATGATTCGCTCAATCATAATCTGAATCCATGCAGGAACACCTACCACAAAGGCCACATCCCATTGCGGAGCGAGTTCAGCAATTTCATCCAGTTTTTTTTCCCAGTCTTTTTCTTCTGAAATTTTTTTGCCCGGTTTATAAAAATGTTGAAACCAGAATGGAAGTTTCGCGGCACTTATTCCGCTCAGGTCGCCTTCGTAATACCTGCCTTTTCTATCGAGCTTGGTACTTCCGCCCAACATTAAAATTCCTTTCTCAAAAGTATCGGCCTGCAAATCATAATTCGCCAACGATAAAATTTGCCGGATGCTTCCACGCTGTATGGCGTGAATCATATCGTTGGTAACCGGTATGTGCTTACTTGCCGAATCGGAAGTGCCGCTGCTGAGTGCGAAGTACTTTGTTTTCCCCGGCCAGCAAATATTTTCTTCTTCGCGCATGTTACGATGCCACCACTCTTTATAAATTGAATTGTAGTTGTAAGCAGGAATGGTTGAACGAAAACTCTCAATGATATTTTCAGCAGAAAGTATTCGTGTAAAGTGAAAATGTTTTCCAAACTCAGTAAACTCCGCCTTGCGTAACAATTTCCTCAACACGCGGTTTTGTTTTGCCAATGCTGAACCGCGGCGCAGTTTCACCATTGAACGGGCTTTAATAAATCTTTTTATCAGCGAACCGAGTAATGGCATTCAATTCATTTAGTGACTAAAAATAATGGCTGCAACTTAACAAGTTATTGAGAAATATTCTGTAAGGAAAGAGAATAGATCAAATCAAAATATTTTTAAATAAATTATTAAGATTAAAAATCAAGAGCAATTAAAAAATCTCTAATTTTTTCACCACAACATTTTCCTGAGAAATAAGACTCAGAAAATAAATTCCAGGAGAAAGTTTTAAACCGGAGATGCTTAAAAGAGAAGGTGCATTTTTTAGTTGTCTGCTATAACATTCTTTACCTGCCGCATCAGTAATTGTCAGCAATAAATCATTTTGATTTTTAAATTCGCCCAATAAAATATTGATATCGCCTGAAGAAGGGTTTGGATAAATACTGAAATCGGATTTCCTTTTTGCAGTGTAACCAACTGAAACTGTGTTTGGTTTAAATCCTTTGTTGCAACCTGTTACTTCGTAAGTCACATCATTCTGAATGTATGCAAGCACTCGTGTGTTTTCAATAAGTGCATCTGATGGAATTTTCAATAATACAGAATCACTTAAATCGCTAGTGGTTTTAACTCTTGCAAATCGAGCCACATTATTCATGTGATGTGTTGTGCCCGGAATTTCTGCTCCTGTTACATCAACAGTAATTCCGCTTTCGATCAAATAAAAATAAACGCGATCGTGAGGATCAAGCACACCACTTAGTGTATAATTCAACACTAAGTTCGCACTATCCATTGCAGCCAGTTGCAAATCAATAAATGCTGTTGCAGTTTTCTCTACCGGACTGCAATCGTTCCAAACATCGGGGGTGTATCTGATTCCGTTTTTTGAAACTGCGGAGAGTCCTGCCAGTATTCCTTTGTTCCATGAATAATTATCGTACCGTTCATTATTTAATTGAAGTGTGTAAACATCCGACCAGTTTCCGTAAGTCTGATAAATATGCAATTGCACCATAGCGTCATTCAGATTATTCGAATCAGCATTAGCTGCATAATTAAACATGCTTGAAATTGCTGATGGCGAACCAAAGCATCCGGTATTGGTAAAAACTTCTACCACAGCAAATTTATTTCCGGGTGCAGTGATGTATCGGTTGACAGGAAATCCACGGGTACCTCCCAGAATTTCAAAGGTGTTATTGTCCTGTACGAAAGCAACAATATGCGCATTTGAAATAGTTGTACCCGACGGAATTTTAATTGTAACAGTATCGGAATAAACTGTTGCAGGTTTTATGCGAAAAGCTCTTGCAACATTATTCATCACAAAATTTTGTCCGGCATTTTCTCCGGCTGTTATATTCAGATTGATATTATTTTCCAATAAAAAAATTTGAATGGACTTGTTATCAGTTATTAAATATTTTTTCGCGAGAACAAATCGCACCACTAATGTGGAATCACTTCCATTATACGAATCAAACAACAGACTCACCTTCTTTGCTCCCGCTGAATATATTTCAATTTCTTCAGGGTCGCAATTGTACCAGTTTGTTGAAGTTGAATGAACGCCATTCTTTGCCACTCCCGATAGTGAGTCAACAATTCCGTTGGCTTCATACTGCGCCCATTTTTGACTATTGCTTTGCATCACATAATTATCATTCCATGCTCCAGATGCATAATCAACATGGTACTGAATGTAAATGTGATTCAAATCGCTGGTGTCATCAACAACAGATTTATCATGCAAATCCTGAATGGAAAAACGCGAATCATATTTTCCGGTGTTGCAGAATGATTCAACCACACTGACATATTTCTGTGCTTTAACAGTAAATACAAATGCAATCAATAAAAGAGAAAGAAGAATTTTTTTCATTCGATAAATTTAATCAATACAGAATCCTAATGAAAAAAGAAAGAGAAATTTTTTAATGCAGAATCAATTTCAATCGTGCATGTTCATCGCCGGCCTCGAGTGAAAGCATATACATGCCGGGAGATGCACCGGAGTTGAATTGCAAAACATTCATTCCTTCATCCAAATAAATTTTCCATTCACTTATTTTAACTCCCTGCATCGAATACATTTTTACTGCGCAAGGTCTTCTTCCCTTTTCAGAAAATATGTTTACATAAAAATCGTCTTCGGCAGGATTGGGATAAACATCGGCATTCAAATCTTTTTCTTTAACAGTGTATATTCCATCATTGATTTTGAAAGTTTCGTCATGAAAACGGAATAACAGAATATCACTTCCGCCAGCTGCAGTTTTTAAAAATGAAGCGAGCCAGATACTGTCGGTATAATATCCTGTAACAAAACAATTGCCCAGATTATCAATGGCAATTCCGTTTGCAATATTGAAATTAGTGCTGAGCGTGTGTTCCATCCAAAGCATTGTACCACTTGTATCATATTTCAGAAAAACCAAATCGCCAAACGGACATGCATTGGCAATTGATTCCATTCTTCCACCTGTATCTTCCAATCGTTGAATAATAAAATTTGATTGCCCTGCCAGATAAACATTATTGTACTTATCTAATGTAATGCTTCGGGCCTTATCGCCTGCGTTTATACTGAACCCTTGCTTAATCCATCGCAATTGATTGTTTGCATCAAAACTTGCGAGAAACAAATCTTCAGCATTGCCTACTAATAATTCACCATCAAACCATGCAGAATCCTGTACCCATCCGCTCATATAATAACTTCCATCGCGAAAAGCACGGATGCAAGAAACTGTTTCTGTATTGGTTCCGCCACCTCGTTTCACCCAACTGATGTTTTCGTTCTCATCCATCTTCGCCCAAAATACATCGAGAAAACCAGCAGAAGCAATTGTGAAATTTCCGATTTGCATGGTATCAGAAAAAGCGCCGCAGAAATAAATGTTATTGGCAGCATCGCAACTGAAAGATGAAATGTTATCGACACTGGCGCCACCAAAAGAATTGGATTGCAATAAATTTCCGTTTGCATCATATTTCAGAATAAAAAAATCAATGCTGCCATTACTGACTAATGTGTCGGTTTCGGCAATCATATAATACATGAATTTGCCTCCAACCCAAATATTGTTCAGACTATCTACACATAAAGCCGATGCCTCTTCATAACCATATTGACTTCCGGCAGTTTTAACCCACAGTACATCGCCATTCGAAGTATCTAATTTTGCCACGAAAGCATCTTTATTTCCTCTTCCATACACAGGTATGTTCCCAAGTATGCAGCTGTCATTAATATATCCCGCAATAATCAAGTAACCATCAGGTGAAAGCGCCAAATAATTTACAATATCGTCATACATACCACCAAAACTTTGGGTCCAAATTATTTTTCCTGTTGAATCAATTTTTGAAATGATTCCATCCTGATGCCCTGCATAATTCAAATGAAAAGTATCCATCATCATCACATTTCCGAATGACGATGCGATATAAACATTTCCGAATGCATCACACACCACACTTTCGCCATAATCTGCATCGGATGAACCATAAGTTTTCATCCAACTCACCTGCGCTGAAGAAAGTGAAAAATGAAAAACGAAAAACGAAAAGAGTATAACTGCGGAATATTTTATCACAGGATAAATTTAGTGCTATTGACCTTTGAGAAATAATAAGTTGTTAATAAGAAAATATTTACTGTTGTCTTATATATAAAGGAAAAAAAATTGAATGTTTCCATAATCCAAACAAATGTTTTTTCAAACAACTAATATACTTACAAATTTTTTCTCCCAAAAACCTTCATCACCGCTTCAACCACATTTGGTGTATCAATATTGTACTTCGTTAAAAGTTCTTCGGGTTTTCCGCTTTCGCCGAATGAATCCTGTACAGCAACCATTTCAATGGGTGCCGGAAAATTTCTGCTCAGTACCCCCGCAATGCTTTCGCCGAGTCCGCCATATTGCTGATGCTCTTCGGCTGTTACACAACATTTTGTTTTGCGCACCGAATTCAGAATCGCTTCTTCATCCAATGGTTTTATGGTATGAATGTTTATCACCTCGCACGAAATATTTTTTGCAGCAAGAATTTTTGCGGCTTCAATTGCTTTCCAAACTAAATGACCGCAAGCGAAAATGCTGACATCATTTCCTTCACTCATCATTTGTGCTTTTCCAATAATGAATTGTTCGGCAGTAGTAATGTTCGGAGTTTTCGGTCTGCCGAATCGCAGATAAACCGGACCCACATAATCTGCAATGGCAATGGTTGCAGCTTTCGTCTGGTTGTAATCGCAAGGCACAATCACCGTCATGCCCGGCAACATTTTCATCATACCAATGTCTTCGAGAATCTGGTGTGTGGCTCCGTCTTCGCCCAATGTTAAGCCCGCGTGTGATGCACATATTTTTACATTTTTCCCTGAATAAGCAATGCTCTGACGAATCTGGTCGTACACTCTTCCGGTAGAAAAATTAGCGAAGGTTCCGGTGTAAGGAATCATTCCGCCAATGGTTAATCCTGCCGCAACACCCATCATGTTTGCTTCGGCAATTCCCACCTGAATAAACCGCGAAGGAAATTCTTTAATGAATTCATCCATACGCAGTGAACCTGCAAGGTCGGCACTGAGTGCAACTACTTTTGAATTTTTTCTTGCAACCTCCGCGAGTCCGGCACCAAAGCCGCCGCGAGTTTCCTTCATGTCTTTATTGGTGTATTGTTCGAGCATCGTTAAAGTTTCTTGTTCAATCATGATTTAAAATTTTGCCGAGGCGGTTCCTCCGGCTGTAATGTTAATGAGTTGTTCTTTTGTATCGGTAGTTTTTTTCGACATTTTTGATCTGAAAACTATTTTGTAAGTGCCGGGCTGCAACGCTATTGTTTCCATTCCGCCGAATCCATTGAGTGAATAAATTTTTTGCCAGTTGGTACCGTTAAGCCAAAGAATTCCTCCATAACCCGGAACTGTTTTTTGTATGGATAATACTCCGGGAGTTGGAATTTCAATGGTTGTGGTTTTACTCTGAGCGATGTCAATGTTGTTCAACCTTGTTCGGGGCAGCGTGAGAAATTCCAGATCATATTTTCCGCAAATTAATTTTTGAGTCGAATTTATTTCCTGCACACTTACTGTTCCATATTTATCACTTTGCTTTACTAGACATTTTATTTTGCTGTTGATGTTGTTGTTAATTGTTTTCCCTTGCAGTTTTATAAATAAAAATCCTTGCGGTGCTGGAACATTCACTTTATTAATACTCTTGGGTGCAAGTTCAATGTCTTTCAGTTCAACTGGTGGGGTTGTTTGCACCACTAAATTATATGCACTTACAGGATCAAGATTTACAGTATCAGAAATTCCTTTGTAATTAAGTGTATGAGTATAGTTGTATCGGATAGCTCCGCTGCGGTTATCGTAAAAAGTCATGACAGCATCTGTCTCCGAAGCATTGCTATTTATATCAAGCAGATTAACCTGTATGAAAGTTGGATTGAGTGCTGCATTTAAAATTTGTTGCATTGCATTTTTAAATCCTTGCGGGTCTTGCGCATTATAAAATGCACCCATGCATTGCAAATTAGCAACAATTGAATTATCAGCATTCAACCCAATGATGAACGGTCGAAGGAACACTCCGTTTTTTTGTAACGCAAGCGAAACCGCACATGGATCAGTATCACAACTTTCAGCGCCATCAGTAATTAAGATTAAAATATTTCTTGTGTTAACATCTTTCGGAAAATCATTCGCTGCTTTTTCCATCGACATGCTGATTGGAGTAATTCCCATTGGCTCCAGATTTTTCAATGATTCTTTTATGATACCTGCATTATTACCCCCAAATGGCACCAGCAATTTTGTATCGTAACAATCATTCAATGAAGCAATAGTTTGACTGCCGTACACACGCAATCCCAATTCAATATTCGGTTTGCGTTTGAGTGTATCAATAATTTCTCCGAGAATTCTTTTCGCCACATCCATGCGCGGTTCATTTCCCCACGACACCATCATGCTTGATGAGGCATCAACTAAAAATAAAATTCTTGTGACTGGAGCGGCCGTTACAGTTTGAGCGGAGCTCTTCGACAAGCTCAGAGTGACAACTGCGAGTGAAAAAATAAAAGCGAAAAATGCGCTTCGCAGTTTCGGTTCGTGGGGAGACGGAACGAGGCAAAGACAAATGCTCTTCGACAAGCTCAAGGTGACAGCTGCAATTGAATTAATAAAAATGAAAAAATTCGTTCTCATAGTTTCACCTGAATAGTTTTGTTTGATGAAACAGTAAATACTTTTTGCTGGGTAAGGTTGGCGCGCTTTCCTTTATCAGGACGGAAAATCAAAATGTATTCGCCTGGCTGCACCTGCAAACTCACATTTGTTTTCAGTGCATTGAAATCATAAACTTTTGTGAGTGCATTATTTTCTTTTACAAATAAAGCTGCAACAACCAACTGCATTGGCTGAAGTGTAACAGTGCCCGGAACTAAAATATGAACTTCGGTTTCGGGTGACTGCTGCATGCGCACCCCGTATTTATATATTCTTGGAACAGTGAGAATTTCAAAATCATAATCACCGGCTAAATATTTTCTGGTAGAATTAAAATCCTGTACATATAAAATTTCTTCCGTGCCGACTTTTCGAACAATGCATTGAACAGGAGTGTATGAATTTGTTTGTCCGTCAATCACCAAATTCAATTTTCCCTGCGGCACATCCAATGCGATCATGTTGTGTTTTCCCGGAAGCAATTCAATATTATCTTTTCTTACCGGTGGGAAAGTGTGTACAACCAAATCGTATCTTCCTTTCGGGTCGAGTCGAAGTGTATCGGGAATTCCCTGTGCATCCAATGTGTGCACGAAATTGAAAAGCGTTTTGTGCGAGTAGTGGTCGAGGAAACTCATTTCCACATTTGTTTCGTTCGGCATTCCGTAAGCATCTAATAAATTCACCTGCACCGTTGTTCGGTTCAAAGCTTGTTTTATAACTGCATTCAATACACCACCAAATTCATTTTCATCTGCCACATCGTAATAAGTTCCGAGGCAGTTGAAGAATTTTTTCAGCGAATCAGTAATTCCTAACCCAACGATAAATGGTTTGAGTGCAATTTTTTTTTGTTGAAATAATTCAGCAAGGTCGCATGGATTTCCGCCGCAGGTTTCTATTCCATCTGTAATTAAAATAATAGAATTGTATGCATTTGAATCTTTCGGAAAATCATTCAATGATTGTTCGAGCGCATAGGTGATTGGTGTTTGGCCCTGAGGATTTATTCGGTTGAGTGCGAGTTTAATATTTGCCGAATTTTTTTTCGCGAATGGAACTTCGAGTTTCGTGTCTTTACAATTATTTTGCACCTTCGGATATTGATGCCCGACAACACGCAATGCAAATTCAACTTTCGGATTGGTGCGCTCCATACTATCAATAAACGAAACGAGAATATTTCCGGCTAATTCAAACTTCACTTGTTGCTGAAATTTTTGTTTCATGCTTCCGCTTCCATCGAGAACAATTAATACGCGGGAAGTTTGTGCGAAATTTTTTTCAGCACATAAAAAAATAATAACAAAAAGTAAAATTCTTTTCAGGTTTCGAAGGAGTTTATTTGAGAACGAAAAAAACCGAATTCAATTGTGAAATTATTTACCGCAGAGGCGCCAAGACCCAGAGATAAATTATTTCCTCTGCGACTCTGCGCCTCTGCGGTTAGTTATTTTTAGTAATCTCCCAAAGTAACAGGCAATTGCTCCAGCGCTTTTGCCAGTTGCGCATCATTCGGTGCAATACCGTGCCATTCGTGACTGCCCATCATAAAGTCAACACCAAATCCCATAATTGTTTTCATCAATACAACGGTTGGTTTGCCTTTTCCGGTTATTGATTTTGCTTCTTGCATGGTGCTTAAAATTTCTTCCATCACATTGCCGTTTATCTGCAACACCTGCCAGCCGAATGATTCGAACTTTGCTTTCAAATCTAAGTTCGCCATTACTTTTTCTGTAGGTCCGTCAATCTGTTGTCCGTTCCAATCAATGGTTGCAATCATGTTATCTAATTTATGATGCGCTGCAAATTGAATGGCCTCCCAGTTTTGCCCTTCATCTAATTCACCATCGCCGTGCAATGAGTAAACTAAGTTTGCATCGTTGTTCATTTTTTTTGCATAAGCCGCACCACATGCCACTGACATGCCTTGACCGAGTGAACCGCTTGCAATTCTTACTCCCGGTAAATGCTCGTGTGTGGTCGGATGACCTTGCAATCGTGTATTCAGTTTTCTGAAAGTTGAAAGTTCGCTTACTGGAAAATAACCACTACGCGAAAGCACCGAATAAAACACTGGGCTGATATGGCCATTGGAAAGAAAAAATAAATCCTCACCAACACCATCCATGTCAAAATCTTTTTTCCGGTTCATGATTTCAAAATATAATGCAGTCAAAAAATCAGTACATCCCAACGAGCCACCCGGATGACCTGATTGAACTGCATGAACCATTCTTACAATATCTCTGCGTACTTGTGTTGCTGTGTTTTTTAATTCTTCTGTTGAAGCCATTACAAAATTTTTGTGAGGTTAAAAATAGAAGGGCATTTCATTCATCTTATGACTGAATATTAACAATTGGTTTGAAACTAATTTTCACCGTTTGTTGTAAGTGTTTTGAGGTTTCAAAAGAAATTCTACCTTTCACTTTTAAACAATTAAAGTCAATACAAACAAATGAAAAAACTTAGTTCACTTTTAGCATCATTGTTTTTATTTTTTGCAATACAATCTTTTGCATCTGATAATACGGGTAAGGAAACAACATTCACTGTATTACACCAATCATCAGATAAAATTGTGATTGAAGTTAAGGTGGGTGGTTTTCAGTTGGTCGAGGTGCAAACACCAAATGGAATTGAATACAAAGCCATCGTTTCTGAAGGAACTCCGATACTTATGTCAGGAGCACCTGATTTACAAAAACTGACGACATCTGTAATTATTCCCGACAATCAAACAATGCAGGTTTCATCAACCATTCAGAATTTCACAACTCTTACTAACATTAACATAGCTCCTTCAAAAGGATCAATAACAAGACCAATAGATCCTGCCTCAATTCCTTTTAACTATTCTGATTTTTATGGAACTGATAAGTTTTTTCCGTTTCAAACAGCTGTTCTCCGTGCTCCACATATCATTCGTGATTTCCGTGGACAAACTATAGTAATTAATCCTATTCAGTATAACCCTGTTACTAAAGAATTAAGAATAGCAACGGATATAATAGTTGAGTTAACAGTATCAAATCAACCTGTTATTAATCCTCTTATTCGAACACATGAATTAAAAAATATAGTTGATCAGTTCGATATGATTTATAGTCATCATTTTCTGAATTATGATGCTATGCAAACACGATATACTCCTTTACAGGAAGGTGGAAGAATGCTGATAATTTCTGCAGCATCCTATATGAATGCAATGCTGCCGTTTATTGAATGGAAAAAACAAGAAGGAATAAATGTGGAAATAAAAGATGTTGCTTCAATTGGCACCACCGCAGCCGCCATTAAAACTTATATTCAAAATTATTACGATGCAAATAGTGATTTTGCTTACTTACTATTAGTAGGCGATGCTTCTCAAATTCCTACCAAACAATCAGGCAGTGGTTGGAACATAACGGATGACGAACAAAATTATAGTTACCTCGCCGGTGGTGCATCAGATCATTATCCGGATGTATTTATGGGAAGATTTTCAGCCCAATCAATTGCACATGTAAATACTCAGGTAGACCGAACCGTACAGTATGAAAAATCTCCAACTGCAGGAAGCTGGTATAAAAATGCAATTGGAATAGGTTCTGATCAGGGTCCCGGTGATGACAATGAATATGACTGGCAACATCAAAGAAATATCCGTACGCAATTAACAGGCTATAATTATTCAACTGTTTCGGAATTATATGATGGTTCGCAAGGTGGGGCCGATGCGTCTGGAGACCCATCTTCAACTGATGTTTCTACTTTAATTAATAACGGTGTTGGTTTATTAAATTATACTGGTCATGGTAATATTGATGTAATTGTGACCACTGGTTTTAATAATTCTGCTGTTGATGCATTAACTAATACACGAAAGCTTCCGTTTGTTTGGATCGTAGGTTGTCAAACCGGAAACTTTGTAACCAATACTTGTTTTGGAGAAACATGGATGCGCGCAACGGATGCTTCAGGTGCACCTGCCGGATCTATTGCAAATTTAATGAGCACTATCAATCAACTATGGGATGAACCTATGGAAGCACAAGATGAATTCAACAATGTTTTAACTGAAAATGCAGGTGCCAATATTAAAAGAACTTTTGGAGGTGTTTCAGTTGCGGGACTTATGAAAATGAATGATACTTATGGTGCAACCGGTGCTGATATGACTGATACCTGGGCTTGTTTTGGCGATCCATCAGTTATGGTTCGAACAGATTTACCTGCTGTAATGACTGTTACACATGCATCAACAGTTGGTCGTTGGGCAAGTAGTTTTACAGTAAATTGCAATGTAAATGGTGCAATGGTTGGATTGTATGCTGAAGATAAGGTTTTGGGATCAGGATTTATATCAGGCGGAACAGTTAATGTTGCTATTACCAATGGTAATCTTTCAAATGTAATTGGCGATTCAATGCTGGTAACCGTAACTGCATATAATAAAATTCCTCAACAGCGCTGGGTATTTATTTCTCAAATGGTTTCTGCTCCTGTAATTGCAACTGAAAATAATATTCAGATTTTCCCGAATCCTTCTGACGATAATTTGATTGTTGATTTGACGGGTAACAGTTGGAATAATGGTTCAATCAGAATTTATAATGCAATCGGTCAGCTGATGAATGAAGTTTCGTTGAACGCAAGTGCTTTTCAGCAAACACTCGATATCAGCAATCTTGCTGCCGGTGTTTATAATGTTCAGATTTTGCTCGACGAAAAAAGCATGAACAACAAAGTAGTTGTGAAATAATTTTTAAAATCAATTAAATAAAAAGAGGGCCGTTCGGTTTCGAACAGCCCTCTTTTTATTTTGCGTCAATATATCAGATAAACAATTTCATCTAATAAAAGGAATCATCACAGATGGGTATCCTTAATATTTATGTCGAACTATTTTATAACAGTAATTTTATCTGTCTTAATGAAATTTCCGCTGCTGACTTTCAGAAAATACAAGCCCGATGAAAGTTCGGATGTATTAATTTTCATTGATTGATTTCCAATTGAACTTCCCTGAATATAACGCTGAACAATTTTTCCCTCCATATTAAGTAATTCAATAATGGTGTTTGATTGTTTTTCAGAATAGAAATTCACCCAAATAAAATCTGAAGTTGGATTTGGATAGGCTGTTAATTCAAACTTTGAATCGGCTATTTCATCATTTATACCAACCATTACCACTCCACCTTCATCTTTAAATCGTTGTGCAAATTCCTGCAGGTATTGATTAGCAATATTTTCGCTGTGTACAATTACATCATTCTCATCATTTTTTGTAAATCCGGCACCCGACCAATTGGCTGAGCCGGTTATTACCTGAGGATCCGAAAACTGATCATCGGCATCAATAATTGCATACTTATGATGCATTAACCAAGAGAACTGATGAATTTTTAAATTTGAAGTTGTCATATCAGAAACCAAAGCATTATAAACCGCAGTTGAAGCCGCTGTATCCTGCATTATTCCCTGAGCAAAATAGTTTGGATGAGTTTGATAATTATCCGCAATGGGATAAGCTTGTTCTGTTCTCGTGAAGCTATAAAGAATAAAATGTACTGAAGTATTAGCTGTTAAAAGTGCATTCTTGATTTTAGTATTCAACCCATCCGATGGGCTGAAATATTGTTCAACTCTGTTCCCCTGTAATACATATTCGTGTGGTGTGTTATCGGTTTTATCAGGACCGAATTTATTGCTGATAAACATTTCATTAAATTCAAGTGTATAACCCCGCGCCATTGTCTGATCCTGAAAAATAATAATGTTTTGCGCGTCAACATTCATTTGATCGTCGGTTAAATTCATTGAACCTGTCCAAACAACAGGTGCATTGGGGTTGGTGGAATTGGCATCTATAATTAAAAATTTATCATGCATGATTCCGTACGGAAGATTATTGACAGGACTTTTAACTTTTTGAATGGAACCAATAAAAGAATTATAAACCGAGGCACTCACTCCTTCATCACACACCACACGAACTGTAACTCCATTGGTGGCGGCCAGATTTAAAGCATCAACTATTCCATTGTTATTATCAAGATTATAAATGGCAAAATCAATGGTTGAAGTGGCTCTGCCGATGTATGCTTTTAATGTGTCGGCCGAAATATTATTCAGATAATGCGCATAGTTTGATGGTGAAGAGGCAAAAGACGAATCGGTTGGGCGATTGAAATAACAGGTAATGGTTTGAGATGAAAGTGACTGTGTACCCATTATTTGAGTGTAGGAAAATGAAGTGTCGCCACCTGAACTAATGGTTATTCCTTTAACATAGTAAAGTGTTGCAGGTGTTAAGCCTGTTAAATTTACTGAGTGATTGGTGGTTAATGCTGCATCGGTTACTACACTTCCAAGAGCATTTGTTAATCCGTATTGAATAATAGTGTTGCCTGGATTTTGTGTAGTGAACCCAACTGTGAAACCAGTTGTCAGAATATTTGTTTGTTGTAAAATGGTAGTCAGTATTGGTGGATTTCCAACCTGAATGATATCAGATAAATCGCGAGGCTGCAATTGATAACCCGTTGTACATCCTGTTCCTCCTATTGCTCCACAAAATTGACCCATAATACCAACCAACCCAACTGTACTTGTAGGTATAATTGTACCTGTTAAATTGCCGACATAACTGCTATTAATTCTAACAACTGCCGAATTTCCACCATCTGTAATATTAGTAGATGCATTTGCTGCAAATATTCCTGTTGAAGTAAATGAAATTGAGTTTATCTGTACTAATTGCCCTTCATATTGTTCAGCATATGCAAAAGGAATTGATAAAACAACAGGAGGATGAATAACATTTCCGCTATTTATTACTGTAAAATTCGAAACAGAAATCTCCAGTAAGTTATAAAATGTTGTAACTGTTCCTACCACCTCCACACTATCCCCTCTTACTAAACTGGAAAGCGATCCATCAAAAAGTGCAACACCCGCAGTTCCATCCTGAATATAGCGAAGCGAACTTCCGAATTCAGCACCGTTTGAAACTATGCCTCGAATGGTTACTGTGTCTCCGGTTGCCGATGCACGGGCAGCCGCAATTGTAATTACAGCGGCATTGCCTTGAACAAATACTATTATCGTTAATGCAAGCGTAAAAAAGTACTTCATGTTTTTTTATTTTAAGAGGGGCAAATGTATATGAAAGTTATTGTGTTCTGAGTTATTAAAATGAGAAGATTGAACTTTACACAACAGCCGATTCACAAGCGGTATTTAGTGGATAAAATGGCTTAGAATAATAACAAAAGAAACCTTTTCAGTTTCATTATGTAAAGACCATTGACCAAAAACATAATAAGTCAGTTTTATGAAACTCAAACTTTTACAATTACCAAAAATTAAACTCTCGTTAAAACAACGATTAATATCAATAGCACTGGTATCTGCAACGGTAATTGTATGTTCAATAGGTTCATTTTTATATTTTAATTCTGTATCTCATTCAACAAAAGCAAACTCACCAACAACCATTGCTTTATTTACAGCAACACTTAATAATACAGGTACTCAGGTGCAGGTTTATTGGGTTACCACATCAGAATATAATTGCGATTATTTTACCATTCAACGAAGTGTGAACGGAGTTGATTATTCTCAGTTAACTGAAGTTCAGGCTTCAGGTACTTCCACTTCACAGTTAAGTTATTCTTGTATTGATAATAATCCGGTATCCGGCATATCGCATTACCGGTTAAAATATTTCGACATTGGTGGCGAATATCATTATGGAGCCATTCAGGAAATTAACAATGAATATGTCCAGCCCGAAAACGAAATAAATGTTTACCCAATGCCCGCCAACAATTTTGCCTACATTGATTTAACTGTTTTTTCTATGGCTTCTGCTGAAATCTATGTAGTTGATCTAACCGGAAAAATTGTTAAGAATATTAATGCTGAGTTGAACGAAGGAAAAAATAAAATTAAACTCGACATCAGCGATTTACCCAACGGAATTTATTTTGTAAACCTGCAAGACCAAACAGGAAAAAAGATTTCGCAAAAAATGATTAAGACTCAATAACATTATTTTTAACCTGAAATAATCATAAGCTCCTGAATTAATTTTTCAGGATCTTTTTATTTTTTTGGAGAAATATTTTTCCTTCCTTCCTAAATCCCGACTACATCGATCAGGGAAAATCGCTTTTATGTTTTCAATTCGATATAATATTTGAATATCAAACCGAAGATTAACGACTTCTGATTTTTGAAATATTTGTGTCTTATAAAAATTCATCATTCAAAAATCTTTTTCGATATTCATTATTCGATATGAGCCGGCAAACTTCAATAATTATCAGCAAAAAATTTCAAATCGCAACACTTGTATCTTTTGCTTTCTTTGCAGCCTTATGAATTTTGACAGAACAATTGAACCGCCGCTAAGAGCAATTGAGAAAATTGAGTTGCTGCCTGTAAATAAAATTTCGTTTGCCAACGGATTAACCGCGCACATTATTAATGCAGGCGAGCAGGATGTGATAAAATTAGAACTGGTTTTTAAAGCCGGTCGCATGCATGAAAATGCGAAAGGTATTGCCGGCGCGGTGAGTCAGTTGTTGCGCGATGGAACCAGCAAGCGAACCTCAAAAGAAATTTCAGAAACATTTGATTTTTATGGTGCATCAATCAGCACGCAGGCTTTTATCGATACTTCTTCGGTTACTCTTTACACGCTCAACAAACATTTATCAAAGTTGCTTCCGTTGTTGAAAGAAGTTTTAACCGATGCCATTTTTCCGCAACGCGAACTTGATACTTACATTCAGAACAACAAACAAAAATTATTAGTGAATTTAGAGAAGGTGGAATTTCTATCGCAACGGAAATTCACTTCGGCATTGTTCGGCGAAAATCATCCGATTGGTTACACCACTTCTGAATATGATTTGGATAATCTGAATACCGATTTGTTAAAACAATTTTATGCGGCGCGCTTTCAACCACAATATTGCACAGCCATTATTTCGGGCAGAGTGAATGATGAAACCTTAAAACTGATTGAAGAATATTTTGGAAAAGATTTAATCTCCGATAAAAAAATTGCTTCACTTCCAACAGAAATTTCTCCGTTAGCCGGAAACGAATTTTATGAATTTAAAACCGATGCAGTTCAATCGGCCATAAGAATTGGAAAAAGATTTATCAATCGCCGAAATTCAGATTATCATAAAGTGAAAGTGATGAACATGATTTTCGGCGGATACTTTGGTTCGCGTTTAATGAGCAACCTGCGCGAAGATAAAGGATATTGTTACGGAGTTTATTCGTCTATTGCTTCTTTTGTAAATGATGCATACTTATGCATTGCAGCCGAAGTAAATGCGGATTCAACTGCCGATGCAGTTACTCAAATTAACAACGAACTCAATTTGCTCTGCACCGAAAAAGTTTCAGCCGAAGAATTAAAATTAGTGAAGAACTACATTATGGGAACTATTCTTTCTGATACCGACGGCCCGTTTAATGTTTCAGAAATTGTAAAACATTTAGTGGTGTATGATCTGGAACTGAATGAATTTCAAAAAGGAATTACTGAAATGATGAGCACCACATCAGATGATATTCTGCAACTCGCTAATAAATATTTTGTTCCAACAACCATGAACGAAGTAATAGTTGGGAAGAAATAATTCAATGCAAAAAAATCTCTGTGCACTCCGTGTCGGAGTTTATCCCGATGAAGTCGGGATTCGAAAATGCGTAGGCAAATAATTTGGACAAAGCCGTAAGATTTTATAAGAAAACAAAAACAAGTTCGTTACTGTATATCGTATTTTTACAAAACAACCGGTAATGAAATTGCTTAAAATAATATTTGTCAATCTTTTTTTTCTGATTTGTTTTTCAGTAATTGCAAAAGCGCAAACACTGCAAGCACCCGATTTGCAATGCGTGAATGTTTTATCGAACGGTGATATTTTACTCACCTGGTCAACTCCTCCTGTTGATCCGTGCGGAGTATTTACCGGATATTTAATATGGGGAAGTCAGAATATTAATGGCCCCTATACTTTAATAACAACTGTGCTGTCGCAGATTCAAACAACATATACCATTATCGATTCTACGGGAACCTGGTTTTTTTATATGGAAAGTACTTATGCCTGCTCTGGTTATACATCACTCAGCAGCGATACTCTTGATACCAATCTTCCGCTTCCTCCCGTAATTGATTTTGTTTCGGTACTGGCTACAAAAGATATTTTAATTCAATTTCAACCAAGCAATTCACCTGATGCATATGCGTACATTATTTATGTTGTATTCGGTGGCTCAAATTTCCCTATGGATACAATTTACAATGGCAATGCAACTCAGTATATCGACAGCATTAACGATGCATCATCGGGCGCACTTACTTACACCATTGCCACAATGGATAGTTGCGGCAACACAGGATTGATAAGTGTTATTCCGCATACCACCATTTTTGCTTATTGTGAAATTTCAAATTGCAGTACCACAGGAAAACTCATCTGGAATAAATATAAAAACTGGACAGGCGGAGTAAATCATTATGAAGTTTTTGTATCAATCGGTAATCAGCCGAATGTGTTGTTGCTTACCACCAACGATACTGCCACCACTTTTACATATGGAGCCGATAGCATGTGCTTCACAGTGGTGGCTTATGCATCCAATGGAATTTTTACATCGCTCTCTAATATTTATTGTTTACCAGCAAACCCAAGCAGTCCGGTTCAGGATTTTTATATCCGGAATGTAACTGTTGCGGGTAATGGAATTATTGATATTTATTTCAGCATGAATAAAAATTCAGATGTACGCACTATAAAAGTGGAACGCGGAACAGATGGCGTCACATTCAGTGCAATTGAAGTGATGGATATTCCAACCGACTTGTCAGTTATCAATGTATTTTCTGACAGCACTCCATTAACAAATGAACTGAGTTATTATTATCGTTTTGAAGCACTTGATAGTTGTGGCGTAAAATCAAATTCCACAATTGGAAAAAGTATCTGGTTAGATGGGGGCGCATACAGTAGTTTAATTAATCACCTCGAATGGGAAAATTTTGAATTGGATTATGGTGGTGTAACTTCTTATACTTTATTCAGAAAAATACTAAACACTTATGATTCGGTTACGACCGTTGGTTCATCAACTTTAGATTATCAGGAATCGGTGGAACAATATGTTGATCAGAACGGAACAATTTGTTATTTGATAGTGGCAACCGATACTTTAAATTTTCCAAATGGAATTATTGATACAGTCCGAAGCACATCCAATGAATTGTGCATTGATCAGCTGGTAAAAATTTTAGTACCGAATGCATTTGCACCAAATGGCAAGAACAATATTTTTAAACCAGTGATGCGGTTTGCCGATAACAAATCATACCTGTTTGAAGTGTATAATCGCTGGGGCGGAATGTTGTTTTCAACCAAGGATGCAACCGTAGGCTGGGATGGTTTTTATCAGGGAAGAATTGTTGAGCAAGGTGTATATGCTTATATGGTTCAGGTGGTTGACAATCAAGGTCACACTGCCGAACGAAAAGGAACGGTGATGTTGTTGCGTTGATTATTAATGAATCACCACAATTTTTTTCATTACCTGTTTATCATTTCTATTTATGGCGATGTAGTAAATACCACTTGCATATTCACTCACATTAATTTTGGTTGAATAGTTTTTTACAGAAACAGTCTGCAACAATTTTCCTTCAGAATTGAAAACTGAAACAGTTGAATTCACATTGGTGTTTTTCAAAATCACATTCACATAATCAGTTGCAGGATTTGGAAACACATTAAAAATCTGTGCGGCAATTTCAGTGACAAAGGTGGTATCAATTGTTGTGTCTTGCGGAGCCACATATAACATGGAATCAACATTATAACTCAACAATGAACGCGCGTAAGTGCCGGCTAATAATTTATGATTCACACTGTCGTAATCAATATCGAGCACAGTATAAACCGGCATACCCAATCCCAATCGTTCCCAGTGATTTCCTGAATTGATTGAAGCATAAACTCCTCCATCAGTTGAAACAAACAGAACACTATCGGCATGATTTGGCAGAATTAAAATATCATTTACAGCAATCTGTGGCAGGTCGCCGGAAACATCAATCCACGATGTTCCGTTATTATCAGAACGATGCACATGAGCAATAGGATCGTTGTCTTTATATCCTGAATGAGTTACATAAATTCTTGCCGCGACTGTTGGCGATGCCTGCACACTTGTAACATAACGATCCGGTAAATTTCCGGTTACATTATTCCATCCCGCTCCTTGATTTAGTGAGCGCCATACATTTCCATCAGTAGTTCCTGCGTATAAATAATTTCCATTCACCCACGATTCGGCCATTGCCGATATATCATGAAATTGTTCGCCAAAAATATTTCCATCAGTTAAATCATTACTCATTGGAAAAGCACCACCACCAACATTGTACTGATAAACTTTATCGGTTGCGATGTATAAAATATTCGGATCGTGCACACTTATCAGATAGGGCATATCCCAGTTACGGCGATCATTCGGATCTAAATCATTGCTCACATCGTACCAGTTAAATCCTCCATCAATGGTTTCTACTATTCCACCATTTTGTGTTTCGTAATAAAAAATATTCGGATCAACAGGATTGTAGCGCGATTGAAATCCATCGCCACCATACAAACGAACCCAGTTATTTATTGTTGAAGCATTTCCTTCTGTTGTTCCATTGTCCTGCACACCACCCGAGTAAAATCCATTCCACGGATCAACAGTAATTCTGTAAAACTGATTACAAGGAATAAGCTCTGCATCATTCCATGTAGAACTCGTAAAATCTTTTGAAAAAATTCCACCATCAGTACATGCAAAAACTTGTGAATTGCTGAATACAACATCGTGATGATCGCCGTGTACATCGTAAGTCCACCAATCGGGTGCACCTAATGCCCAATCAACTCCGCCATTGGTTGATTTCCATAAATCAACTCCGCACAACCAGAGTTCATTGTTGTTTGCTGGGTTCACAAAAATTCCACCGCTGTACCAACCCTGTCCGTTGAATGGATTGTTCAAACCATTTGCGGCAAGTGTTGTCCAGTTGCTTCCGCCATCTGTTGTTTTATAAATGTTCAACAACTCGGCAGTGGTATCTGCATATGTACAGAAAATAATTTGCGGATTTGTAGCACTCATGCTCATACTAATTCTGCATTGGTCGCCGGTTGGTAAACCATTGGTTAAAATATTCCAGTTCGCGCCACCATCAGTTGTTTTATAAATGTGTGCATCTATTCCATGCCATATACTTTCATGATTGTTGCGAATGCGATTCCATGTAGCTGCGTACAATGTATTCGGATTATTGTAATCCATTTCCAAATCAATTACTCCGGTTGAATCATTTACAAACAATACTTGATTCCAGTTTGCTCCACCATCTGTTGTTTTATACAAGCCGCGAAAATTATTCCGTTCAAATGGCAAACCCATTGTACCTACATAAATTTCCTGCGTGTTGGTTGGATTAATTTTTATTTCAGAAATAATTCGTTGCGCAGTCAATCCAAGATGAGTCCATGTAGTTCCACCGTTTGTTGATTTATAAATTCCATCGCCGATGAAAGGATAACCACTGATGTTCACATCACCTGTTCCCACATAAATAATATTCGGGTCAACCGGATCAAGCGTTATGCAGCCGATTGATAAATAGGGTTGCGCATCAAAAACAGGAAACCATGTTGTGCCGCCATTGGTGGTTTTAAAAATTCCGCCTGTTGAACATCCTGCATACATAATATTATTGTTCGCAGCATTTATTGCCATGCAATTAAAACGACCACCAATGTTATTTGGTCCTTCCAACACCCAAGGCAAATTAAATCCGGTTAAGGCTCTGCTTCCTTTTGAATCTTTTAATGCTTGTTGAATGGCTTTATCATAAGCCACCATATCAATGGAGTTATCAGGATAACTTCTTTGTAAAAAGAATTTTTCACTCACATCATTTTCTTCTTTTTCATTTTCAGAAAATTTTTCTGAACGAATCTTTTTGGCGTGGAAATTTTTTTCAGAATAAAAAAATGAAACTGAAATGCTCACAAGCACAACCATTAGTTTTAAAAAGTAGGTATTGATTTTCATTTTATAAAAATTGGAAAGTGAAAGTAAGTCTCAGATTCATAAAATGTTCATATCGCTTTGTCATATTCTTATCATTCGCATTACCATTTCAAAATTGATAAGTATAAAAATCACATAGTGCAATGCTTCACTATTTATAAATTACATTTGCGCGCAATCTAAAATTTTTTCTATGCCACTGAGCAACTCCAAGATTGCACTCGAAGGTTTAACTTATGATGATGTATTAATGCTTCCTGCTTATTCGGAGGTGCTTCCCCGCGATACTGATATAACCACCCGCCTTACCAACGACATTCAATTGCATGCGCCCATCATTTCGGCAGCAATGGATACTGTAACAGAATCTGCATTGGCTATTGCCATTGCACAAGTTGGCGGCATCGGTATTCTACATAAGAACATGACCATTGAACAGCAGGCCGAACAGGTTCGTAAAGTAAAACGAAGTGAGAGTGGCATTATCACCGACCCGATTACGCTGAATGAGAATGACACCATTGGTCGTGCTGTGCAAATTATGAAGGAAAATAAAATCGGGGGCATTCCTATTGTGAACAGCAAGAATGATTTAGTTGGCATACTCACAAACCGCGATTTGCGTTTCGAAAAAAACATGAAGCAATTGGTGCGCGATGTAATGACAAAAGACAAACTTGTTACCGCACCCGAAGGAACCGACATGAAGAAAGCAGAATTGATTCTTCAGGATTACAAAGTGGAAAAACTTCCGGTAGTAAATAAAAAAGGAAAACTTGTCGGGCTTATTACTTACAAGGATATTCTGAAACTGAAAAGTTTTCCGAACTCGTGCAAAGATTTTAAAGGACGATTAATTGTTGGTGCAGCGGTAGGTGTAACAGCCGATACTTTCGACAGAGTAAGTGCATTGCTTGCCGTTGGATGTGATGTGATTGCAGTTGACACGGCACACGGTCATTCGCTCGGCGTGTTGAACATGGTGAAGAGTTTGAAAAAAGAATTTAAAAATTTACAACTCATAGCAGGCAATGTTGCAACCGGTGCCGGAGCAAAAGCATTGGCTGATGCTGGCGCTGATGCGGTGAAGGTTGGCGTTGGTCCCGGAAGTATTTGCACCACACGAATAGTAACAGGCGCCGGTGTTCCACAACTCACCGCAGTGATGGAAGCAGCAGCAGCATTGAAAGGAAAAATTCCGGTGATAGCTGATGGAGGAATTCGTTACACAGGTGACATTGTAAAAGCAATTGCTGCAGGAGCTGATTGTGTAATGGCGGGGTCACTGTTTGCCGGAGTGGAAGAATCACCGGGTGAAACAATTATTTACGAAGGACGGAAATTCAAATCGTATCGCGGCATGGGCTCCATTGAAGCCATGCACGAAGGAAGCAAGGACCGGTATTTTCAGGATGCGGAAGACGATATAAAAAAATTGGTGCCCGAAGGAATTGTTGGGCGTGTGCCGTTCAAAGGAACTTTGGCTGAAGTGATGAATCAATACATCGGTGGATTGCGCGCAGGAATGGGTTACACCGGTTCGAAAAATATTTCCACTTTGCAGAAAGCAAAATTTGTTCGCATGACGAATGCAGGAATGAAAGAAAGCCATGTGCATGATGTGGTGATTACGAAGGAAGCGCCGAATTATAGCAGATAAAAAATATTTCTAATGGACATATTCGAAAAAGCAAAACAATTAAAATCAGAAATTGAAAATCAGTTGCCTGATGCGGCAGAAGCATTGGAACAATTCAGAATAAAATATCTCGGCAGTAAAAATGTGCTGAAAGATTTATTCAACTCCATTAAAGAAGTTCCGAACGAACGGAAGAAGGAATTCGGTCAAGTAGTGAATGAACTCAAACAAATTGCAGAGGAGAAATTCAATTCGTTAAAAGAAAAAATTGGGGGAGAAAAAAAATCTTCTGTTCAAAATAACATTGACCTCACCATGCCCGGCGACCCGATGTGGAAGGGTTCTCGTCATCCGGTGAACATTGTGAAGAATGAAGTGATAGAAATTTTTGCGCGCATTGGTTTCACTGTTGCAGAAGGTCCTGAGATTGAAGATGAGTGGCACAACTTCACCGCGCTTAATACTCCTGATGACCATCCGGCGCGTGACATGACTGATACATTTTACATTCAGCAAGATCCAGCGCTCGTGTTGCGCTCGCAAACATCAACTGTGCAAGTGCGAGTGATGGAAACAACAAAACCACCAATAAGAATTATTTCTCCCGGCAGAGTTTATCGCAACGAAACCATTTCCTACAAGCACCATGTTTTCTTTCATCAACTCGAAGGGCTTTACATTGACCACAAAGTTTCGTTCGCCGATTTGAAACAGACGCTTTACTACTTCGTGCAGGAATTTTTTGGTGAAGATTTCGAAATCCGTTTTCGTCCGAGCTATTTTCCGTTCACTGAACCATCAGCGGAAATGGATATAAGAAAAAAAGGAACTGATCGCTGGATGGAAATTCTCGGCTGTGGAATGGTGCATCCGAAAGTGTTACAGAACTGTAACATCAATCCAGAAGAGTTCAAGGGCTTCGCATTCGGAATGGGAATAGAGCGACTCGCCATTCAGCGCTTCGGCATTCCTGATATCAGAATGTTGTTTGAAAATGATGTAAGATTCCTGAGACAATTTTCAAATACATAAATTTTATATTTGATTGAAATCTCTTTCCGAAATAAAAACAATTGCAGTTGCCGGCGCAGGCACAATGGGCGCAGGCATTGCGCAAGTGAGTGCGCAATCAGAATATGATGTGTGGTTGTATGATGTTGCTGAAATTGCATTGCAAAAAGGAAAGCAGTTGATTGAAAAAAATCTTTCAGTTGCAGTGGAGAAAGGGAAACTCAGTGAAGAAGAAAAACAAAAAACCCTTTCCAGAATAAAAACCACAACAGCAATCACAGATTTGAAATGCGATGTGCTGATTGAAGCTGTGCTGGAAAAATTAGAAGTCAAGCAAGAACTCTTTCGAAAAGTTGCGGAAGTGAACAACAACAATTGCATTCTCGCAACCAACACTTCATCTATTCCGATTACACTTATTGGAGGAGGACTTCAAACTTCAAACACTCCAACCTCAAACTCTCTCGTTGTCGGCATGCACTTTTTCAATCCACCACACTTAATGAAATTGGTGGAAGTAGTTTCGGGAAAAGAAACTTCACCTGAAGTTGCTCAACTGATTTTTGATTTATCAAAAAAGTTAGGCAAGCATCCGGTGATGACCAAAGACCGTCCTGGGTTTATTGTCAACCGAATTGGTAAACTCTATCACACCGAACCAATAAAAATTCTGGAAGAAGAAATTGCCGATGTGGAAACCATTGATGCACTCATGGAAGCAAGTGGTTTTAAAATGGGTCCCTTCAAATTGATTGACCTGATTGGTGTGGATGCAAATCTCAATGTCACTAAATCATTGTATGAATTAATGGAGCATGAAGAAAAATTTAAACCTAGTGCCACACAACAAAAAATGGTGGATGAAGGAAAGCTCGGAAAAAAATCTGGCGAAGGATTTTATAAATACAACAAGTAGCAGAGCTTACATTTGAAGCGATGTCTTTTTCGTTTCTCGATTCAACAAACTTTATTTCAAAACTTACACTTCGCCGTGCTTTAAATGCAGGCAAAGTGTTGAGCAGTTATTTTTATTCACGCGCAACAGGCAAGGCATCGTTGTGGGGTTCACCCATCAGCATTTCGTTTGAGCCGACTACGAGTTGCAATCTTCGCTGTCCGGAATGTCCGAGTGGTTTGCGTTCGTTCACCCGCGAAACCGGAATGTTGCAGGAAGATTTTTTCAAACAGGTGATTGACGAAATGCATCAGCACCTGATGTACCTGATATTTTATTTTCAAGGCGAACCATATCTGAACACAAAATTTTTGGAGATGGTGAAACACGCATCGTCAAAAAAAATTTACACAGCAACTTCCACCAACGCACATTACCTGAATGATGAAGCAGCGAAAAAAACTATCGAATCCGGCTTAGACAGATTGATAATTTCTATTGACGGAACCACTCAGGAAACTTATGAGAATTACAGAGTGGGCGGACAACTTTCGAAAGTAATTGAAGGCACAAAAAATATTGTGAAGTGGCGCAAGCAATTAAAAAGTAAAACTCCGATGATTGTTTTTCAATTCTTAGTTGTGAAGCCAAACGAACATCAGGTAGAAGAAGTGAAGAAGCTCGGGAAGGAGTTAGGAGTGGATGATGTGTGGTTTAAAACTGCGCAGGTGTATGATTATGAAAACGGAAATGAATTAATTCCGACAATAGAAAAATATTCGCGCTACAAAAAAAATTCATCGGGTAAGTGGAGCATCAAAAATAAATTGCTCAATCACTGCTGGAAAATGTGGCACTCTTGCGTGGTAACTTGGGATGGCTGGGTGGTGCCTTGTTGTTTCGATAAGGATGCGCAACACAAACTCGGCTCGCTCAAACAACAAAGCTTTAAAGAGCTGTGGCGAAATGAATCGTATCAGAATTTCCGGACATCACTTTTAAAAGCTAGAAGTGAAATTGATATCTGTACCAACTGCACCGAAGGAACGAAAGTGTGGAGCGAATAAGGTAAATTGTGTAGAGTAAAAAATCCTTATTCTTATCTGCTAAGGTTTATATTTTGATAGTGCTAAAATTTTCTGCGAATCCTTTTCATTCATCAATTGCTTCAGTGTATAATCCGGATTTTCTTTCATGAATTTCTGAACAATTCTCCAACCCACCCAGCTGCCTGTATTTCCGGGAGATTCTGGAGGCATACCACTTGTGTTAGGAGCATCGTTTACATATTTTTTGTAAACCATTGGATCAGTTTCATAAAGCAAATTATTCTTCATGTAAAATTTCCAAACTTCACGCTCATTATCAGCAAGCCATGCCAAATCCAATTTTGAAAAACCAGTAAGCAATGAATCAGTAGTTTCAGGCAGTATGTGTTGAAGAAGACAAGTGATTTTTCCCCTGTATATCATTTCATCAATCAGTTTTTTTCCATCATCAACATAGGGAAACAGGTTAGTACCCATTACCTCCATTGCATTTGGAACTATGTATTCTTCACGCAATCTGCGAATGAGAAACTGTGGAATGGGCGGTTGAACAGCAGAATAAAACCAGAAATCTGAACCCAAATAATTATCTAACCCAATGGCCAATATACTGTCGCCATAAGTAAATGCCCGTGGACCGTTTAAATAATAAATAATAGTTGGAACATTAATCTCGGGGAAATAAAAAATAAAATGCCTGAATCCTTCGGTGAGTTTTGAATTAATATTTTCAACATTATTATAGACCAAAACAGTTGTATCAAATACCTTTAAATAATACTGGTTTTTAAAAAACCCAACTATTGAATCTGCCAATGCATGTGAAGTATCGCTTATATAATTTATTGAAAGAATTTCCTGTAAATAAAATTTAAAAAAATCACCGTACTTATTTTGCAGGTTCAATATTGAGCCATATACATCATTGGTTTTCGCAAGTGATAAAAATTCCTTATCAAATCGTTCAGTTTTCAATTCTACTTTTATTTTGCTTACATCTGCTACATAATTTTTAGTGCTGCAACTCGTGCATGCCGAAATTGAAATCGCGATTACATAAAATGATATAAAAAATTTGTTCATGTGTATTTTAAAACGAAGCCGTCAGGGTTTTATGTATTTTAATTTTATTAAACCAATTTATCAGGTATGTCTTTAAAAAATCGTTTTTGTTTTTTTTGAAATAAGCATCAATCCAACAAAAGTTAACAGACCATTTATCAATAACAGTTCGTAACCGAATTTATAACCATTAAGCAATTGTTCAGAATAAGTATGCAGTAAAAAAGTGATGAACGGAGAAATAAAACATATTACGGGTGTTAAATAATCAATACAAATTCTTTTTGTAAATAACCCGAAAGCAAACAAGCCTAACAGTGGCCCGTAAGTGTATGCTGCAACGGTGAATATTGCATCGAGAATTGATGTTGTGTTTAATTCTGCCGCCAGTAATATGGTCATCAACAATAAAAAAGCAAAGGCAAAGTGAACGATGATTCGGTATTTTTTTACTCTCGCTTCCTGTTCCTTGGTTTCATGATGTTCCATGTTTAAAAAATCAATACAAAAACTTGTGGTAAGAGTTGTGAGCACTGAATCAGCGCTGTTAAATGTTGCTGCAGTTAACCCAACAATAAATATGATAGCCGCAATTCCGCCCAATTGATTTAAAGCAATGAATGAAAAAACCTGGTCAGTAATTATTTTTCCTGTATCGGCATTTGCAGGGAGCGAAATTCCCTTGCTGTTTGCATAGATGTATAACAAAGCACCAAGTGAAACAAAAAATAAATTTACTAGCACTACAATGAAGCTGAACACCCGCATGTTTTTTTGAGCATCGGGCAATGAGCGGATACTTAAATTTTTCTGCATCATGTTTTGATCAAGTCCGGTCATTACAATGGCAATGAAAGCACCGCTGATAAACTGTTTGAAGAAAAAAGATTTTTCTCTCCAGTTATCAAAGAAAAACATGCGCGAATATTCGCTCTGATATACAGCAGTTATCATCTCACTAAAATTAAAGTCAAGATGTTGTGCAATTAATAAAATGCTGATTAAAACCCCACCTAATAACATGAGTGATTGAAAAGTATCGGTCCAAACAAGCGTTTTAATTCCGCCTTGAAAAGTATAAAGAAGGATGAGAAAAATAATAATGGAAACAGTAATTGCAAAAGGCACATGCAATGGTTCGCTAACAAAAAGCTGAATAACTCCGGCGGCTAACAAAAGCCTCAGTGCAGCACCAATCAGTCGCGAAATCAGAAAAAAGAAGGAACCGGTTTTTTGGGTTACTGCTCCAAAGCGTGTATTTAAATATGAATAAATTGAAGTCAGATTTAATTTATAATACAGCGGAAGTAAAATTCCGGCAATAACAAAATAGCCAAGTACATATCCGAGTACCATTTGCATGTATCCGAATTGTGCAAGTAAAACTGTACCGGGTAATGATAAAAAAGTAACTCCGCTTAAAGAGTCACCAATCATTCCAAACGCTACAACATACCAGGGCGATTGCTTGTTTCCAAGAAAATAGGAATCGTTTGTTGCATGGCGTGATGTTAACCATGCGATGAAAAGCAGAATAAAAAAATAAATCGAAATGCAACTTAATATAATACCCGGACTCAATTGAGCTTGAAGTTTTTTTTATTTAAGTGTAGGACAATTTTCAGGATTCAATTGATTCTGTTGCTTGTATACATTTAACTTATAAGTGATGGTTATACCAGGAAAAAAATACCAATCCTTGTTTTTTAAATCGCCTCTGATTTGTCCCTTTTTAAAATACAGTTTGGATGAATCGGTAGCAACTTCATAACTACGATCACTTAAATCCAAAGCAATTTGACCTTTTTCATTCAGCATTTCAGTTCTATCAGGGAAAAAAGTACTAACATCATCCAAGTAATCAGTAAATGTTTTTCGCAATGCACAATCAGCGGCTATGCACCAATGTTCTCCTAAACGAACTTTAACTCCAATTCCTAAAGGAATGGCAATTTGTGTTAGCCGATAAGTGGTTATTCCCTTTTGCGATGGAAGCCCCTGCCCCTCTGTTCCTAATGGTTGAAGATCGAGCCATTGACCATTATAATTTGCTTGTGGAACAAAATGAAATAACGCCAAACCAGCTTCAACATAAGGAGTAAAAGTTCGTGTGTAACACTCACCCTGCCAGCCAAAAATATTCCATTCACCAATTAAACTTGCTTCAGTAATAAAAGTTCTGAACGATAAATTTCTGCGGATGCGAAACGGTTGACCCGCATTATTTCTTGCATCACTTCCTGTTATTAAACCATAAGTAGCAGCAGCTCTCACTGAAAAATGCCAGCGCGGATTGTATTTATAAACTAAACCTGCTGCCCATTGTGTTTCAGAAGGAGCAAATGCGACAGGTGATAAATCACCAAGGTAATTTGTGATGCCACCAAATGCTCCAATCTCCGCTTTTTGGGCAAATGTGTTTGAATTGAAAAGCAACAACAA
>CANJII010000014.1 GCA_947474435.1 Chitinophagaceae bacterium
CGAAAACAACAAAAAACTGAAATTGAAAACTTAAGCGAGTAAGAAAAACAACCTTGAATCTCACACCACAAAATGTTACAAAATGGAACTCAAATCAGCTGGTCAGTTTGCACCGGTTTTTGGTGGTCAATATGCTCCGGTTTTTCCACCGGGTTTGAATATTACAGCATTGAAACCGGAATAATTATTAATGTTGATGGAGTGTGTATTTATATTTTGATATGTGCTTTCATTTATTATTCCATTGCTTAAATAAAGATTTTGCCCAAAAACTACAGTAGTAGTTAATGCGAAAGAAATTATAAAAAGGAGTTTTTTGAAATTCATTAAATGATTGGCGTGTTAAAAATAATTAGCTGATTCAACAAAGAATGGTGTAAAAATAAATTCTTATTCACCAAAAAGGTCATGTTGATTTACAAATTATCAAAATGCAAGAATTACTGAATTCATAACTACCTAATTATTAAAGCATGAGAAGAATTCTACAGTTTTTTATTTTAGTTGTTTGTTTATCGGGCTGGTTGTTTTTTTCCTGTAACCAAACAAAGTATTTATATAAGCAAAACGAGTCATTTGAGAATTTCAAAAAACTGTTTATCGAATCCATTTGGAAAAACAATCCGGATTGGGCGTTGGTAATGGGTAATCATGAATACGATGAGCGGCTTGAGATACCATCGAAAGAAAACAGAATACGAAAGCTTGATGTCTATAAATCGCTATCAGATAGTTTGAATAAATACGACTGGAAAAAAATTACACCGGAGAATTCGATTGATGCAAGAATCATGATGAACTTTTTAGAAGCATATAACTGGAGTTGCTATGAATTAAAAAGTTTTGAATGGAATCCTGCCGAATACAATGTAGGCGAAGGATTTGATTTAATACTTGGAAATTCAAAGGTTTCATTAGAAAAGCGATTGAAAATTATTAACGAAAGGTTACGATATGTACCAGAATATTATATAGTCGCAAAAGCAAATATTCATAAGCCAACAAAGGAACATACTGAACTTGCCATTTTGCAAAACAAAGGATCACTTGAAATTTTGCAGAAAAATATTCCTGATAGTATCAATTCAAGTAAATTAAGCAGTGTGGAGAAAACAGAAATCAACAAACAATTGACACAAGCCATTTCGAGTATGAATGAATACATTCAGTATTTGACCGAAATGCAAACATCAATGATGTTGGATTCATCTGCCTCCCGATCATTCAGGTTGGGGAAAGTTTTATATGAAAAGAAATTTCGTTTTGAAATGCAAAGTTGTTTTTCAGTGGATGAAATATTTCAAAAGGCGCAAGACCATAAAACTGAAATTCATGCTGAAATGTTGAATTACACAAAAAAATTATGGTCAAAATATTTTGGTTCCGCTCCGGTTCCTAACGGTTTAATAGCCGTTAAAATGATGATAGACACTTTAAGTCGGCAACATTGTGTTGCTGATTCTTTTATTGCAACTATAAAAAAACAAATTCCGGAACTTGAAGCATTCATCAAACAAAAAAATCTATTGTCAATTGATGCTAACAAACCATTGCAGGTTCGTAAAACTCCAATGTACATGCGTGGTGGCGGAGCCGGTGCAAGCATAAACTCACCCGGACCTTATGACAAAAATGCCAATACCTATTATAATGTAACGCCACTTGATGGTTACACACCTGATGAAGCTGAAAGTTATTTGCGTGAATACAATAACTGGATTTTGCAAATACTTAATATTCACGAAGCCATTCCCGGGCACTACGCACAATTGGTTTATTCAAATAAAGTAAATGATTTAATTAAATCTGTTTTTCAAAACAACTCCATGATTGAAGGTTGGGCTGTTTATGGTGAGCGTATGATGCTGGAAGAAGGGTATGGAAATAACTCCTCGGAAATGTGGTTGATGTATTATAAATGGCACTTGCGGTCGACCTTAAATACAATACTTGATTATAGTGTGCAATGCAAGAATATGAGTAAGGAAGAGGCCATTAAATTGCTGACTGAAGAAGGTTTTCAAACTGCTGCTGAAGCTGAAGGAAAATGGCACCGGGCCACGCTGACTCAAACTCAACTCTGCTGTTATTTTAATGGTTATACCGAAATTTATTCATTGCGCGAAGACCAGAAAAAAAAATTAGGAAATGATTTCTCCTTAAATAAATTTCACGAACAATTTTTAAGTTATGGCAGTGTGCCTGTGAAATATATTTGGGAAATGATGTCGAAATAAGCAGTTATTAATTAATAACCTTAACCCTTAATTATATGAAGCAATTTTTATTAATTATTTTCTCTGTTGTATTCAATCAGCAATTATTCGCACAGGAAGAACAACGATGCAATTCATTTGAACTATTGCAACAGTTGAAAGCAGAAAACCCAGCTTATGCGAATATGCTTGAACAATCAGAAATATATTTGCAGCAATACATCAGCACTCATAAAAACCATTTGCGAACTATAATCACCATTCCGGTTGTAGTGCATTTATTGTATAACGCCGACAGCAGTAATCATAAATTAAGCGATTGGCAAATAATTTCACAAATAGATGCGCTTAACGAAGATTACCGATTGATGAATGCCGACAGATATAAGACACCGTCTGTTTTTGATTCAATTGTTGCTGATTGTGAAATAGAATTTTGTTTAGCAAAGAAGGATCCCAATGGAAATGCAACAACAGGAATTGTAAGAGTAGAAACTCCCTGGGATATTTTTCCTGATTTCAGTTCTGCAAAACAAACTGCTAATGGGGGCGATGATCCGTGGCCATATACTGATTATTTAAACATTTGGGTTTGTGCGTTGCAATACCCTATGCTTGGATATTCAACTTTCCCTTCAGCATCTATAAATGCATCTGATGATGGTGTGGTAATCCATTACAAAACATTCGGACGGATAAATGTTTTCTCAACAAAATATAAATTAGGTCGCACAGCTACTCATGAAGTCGGACATTGGTTAAATCTGCTGCACATCTGGGGCGATTCACCGGGTTGTTCGACTGATGATAATGTTAGTGATACTCCATTGCAGGATGCTGAACATTATCAATGCATTCCATTTCCATTTGTCAGTTGTAACAACTCCGGTGATATGAGTATGAATTACATGGATTACAGTCGAGACAGTTGCATGAATATTTATACCGAAGGGCAAAAAACAAGAATGGTGAGTGCTATAAATTTATTCCGGACTCCAATTTTAAATTCATCAGCGTGTAATGCAGTGGATACTCTTGCTTACGACATTGGCATTACAAAAATCGCTCAACCCGATTATTTGTTTTATGGGAATACAATTGCTCCAATAGTTACACTGCACAATTTCGGTTCACAAACAATTTCTGCTTGTGAAATCAAGTATGAAAAAAACTGGAAGAGTAATTTGAATTCATTTTCATGGAGCGGCTCACTTGCACCAAATGCAAATGTTGATGTAACACTTCCGGCAATTGCCGATAGTAACTGGTACAATATTTTTTGTGCATGGACAAAAAATCCAAATGGTAATCAGGATGCAGATACTACTAACGATTTTAAAACACACAGTTATTATTCATTGCCCGACACTCTGAATTCAATAAATATTGGTTCAGGTGAAATTCAAAACCAAACTATTTTCATCACAAATTCTTTCGTTACAATTGAAATGAATAATCCTTTGTTGACTGAAAGAAATATTTCTGTTTATAATTCAATTGGACAAAAATCAAAAATTGCACTGACTAAAACGGCATTGAATAAATATCAATTCAATTTCAATTCTGTTTCATCCGGTATCTATTATATCCGGTTCGCTGATAGCCACATATCCATTGTTAAAAGAGTACTGGTTCAGCATGATTTTTAATTAGTTGGTCACAAGTATATTTGGCAACCGTTCAATCATGAATAAAAAAATATTTTTTGTTTTAGTAATCATAATTTTTTTCTGGCAAAAAACTTTTGCTCAGGAAGAACCACGATGCAACTCAGTTGAATACCAGCAATACCTGAAAGCAACTGTTCCTGGATATTCTGACATGATGGAGCAATCAGAAATTTATTTACAGAATTATATTAACTCCCATAAGGAAAACAGAGCGCGCACAATCATTACAATACCTGTGGTGGTTCATTTATTATATCATCCTGACAGTCTAAATCATCAATTAAGTGATTGGCAAATTACTTCGCAAATTGATGCGCTCAATGAAGATTACAGAAGATTTAATGCCGATAAATTCAATACCCCATCGCTCTTTAATTCAATTGGTGCCGATTGCGAAATTGAATTTTGTTTAGCGAAGAAAGACCCGACAGGAAATACAACAAATGGAATCAGAAGAATTGCAACCTCATTTAATTTTTTTAATGATTTTTCTTCTCCTAAACATACCGCTTCAGGTGGAGATGATGCATGGCCAAATTCTTCTTATTTAAATATTTGGGTTTGCCCGCTCGAATATCCAATGCTTGGATATGCAACATTTCCAGTGAATATCGATTCAAATGACGGTGTTGTAATACATTACAAAGCATTTGGAAGAATAAATTGTTTTTCTCCAAAATATTTTGAAGGAAGAACAGCCACTCATGAAGTAGGGCATTGGTTAAATCTGGTTCACATTTGGGGCGATTCACCTGGTTGCAGTCCTGATGATAATGTGGATGATACACCTGTTCAGGATAAAGAACACTATAAGTGTGATGGATTTCCTTTTCCAAGTTGCAATAACACCAGCGATATGTTTATGAATTACATGGATTATACGCTTGACAGTTGTATGAATATTTTCACAATTGGTCAGCGCAATGCAATGACAGATGCAATTAATGCATTTCGCTCCGGTCTTTTAACATCGGACGGTTGTGTTCCTTTAGCTTCAACATTTGCTTGGGATATTGGTGTATCAAAAATTTTACATCCTGATGAGTTTATTTATGGAGAAACAATGAAACCTGTTGTTACTATACATAATTATGGAATACAAACCATTACAACAGCTGATATTTTTTACACTAAAAACTGGGGAAGCGAGATTCATGTTTTTAACTGGACCGGTTCACTCCCTTCAAACGAAAATATTGATATTACACTTCCTGAAATTGCTGACAGCTCATGGTACAATTTGTTTTGCGCTTGGACAAAACACCCAAATGGATTTCAGGATGCAGATACTACCAATGATTTTAAAACAAGGAGTTATATAGTGAGTTTTACTTATCCTGACCCAACCGAAATTTTAAAAATTTACCCGAATCCAAATGGTGGAATTGTTACAGTTGACTTTGGTGAGATAATAGATTTGAAAGGAACCATAACTGTTTTTAATGTTCTTGGACAACAGCAGAAAATTCAAATGGACCAACTCTCACTTTCAAAATTTCAAATTGATCTTAGTCATTTTCCATCAGGCATGTATTTTTTAGACTTTCGGGTAAATGGAAAAAAAATTATTAAAAAAGTGGCTGTTCAGCACGAACGGTAAAATCATATTTCTGTTTATTTATTATTGAATATGAGAATAGTCACTAAGTACTGAACTTACATTTGCATTCAATTATGACCAACGAAATTTTAATCAATCCCGAATCCATTCAGTTTATTTTGAATGATGCATCGCTTAGCGATGAACTGAAAAGAATAGGAGAGAAGGTAATTGCTGCTGAAAGAATTTCCCCCGAAGAAGGTTTGTATTTATATGAACATGGAAGTTTGGGATTGCTCGGTGCGCTTGCCAATTTTATTCGTGAAAAGAAAAACGGTGATGCTGTATATTTCAATCGGAATTTTCACATTGAACCAACCAACAAATGCGTATTCGCCTGCAACTTTTGTTCATATTCCCGATTGATTCAACAGGAAAATGAATCGTGGGAATTATCGCACGATCAAATGATGGACATTGTGCGCAAGTATGATGGTGAACCTGTAACCGAAGTTCACATTGTAGGTGGTGTGCATCCGAAAATGAATCTCGATTTTTTCTGCAATCTCATTCGTGAAATAAAAAAACATCGTCCGGATTTGCATGTCAAAGCTTTCACTGCTGTTGAGTTGGAATACATGTTCCGTAAAGCAAAAGTGAGCGTGAAGGAGGGTTTGCAAAAATTGAAAGATGCCGGAATGAATTCGATGCCAGGTGGTGGCGCCGAAATTTTTGATGAAGAAATCAGAAGTAAAATCTGTAACGACAAAGCATCGTCAGAAGAATGGTTATTGATTCACGAAACTGCACATCAGTTGGGAATACCATCGAACGCAACCATGTTGTATGGTCACATTGAAAATTACTCGCACCGCATTGATCACATGAACCGCTTGCGCGAATTGCAGGACAGAACTCATAGTTTCAATACTTTTATTCCTCTCAAATTCCGCAATGGTGATAACGATATGAGTGATGTGCCCGAATCAACAATTGTTGAGGACATGAAGTGTTATGCCATGTCACGCATTTTTCTCGATAACTTCAATCACATAAAAGCATACTGGCCAATGATTGGAAGAACAAATGCACAGCTTCTTTTAAATTTTGGAGTGGATGATATTGACGGAACAATTGATGATACCACAAAAATTTATTCTATGGCAGGAGCCGAAGAACAAAATCCAACAATGAACACAATGGATTTAGTGGATTTAATTTTAGCTGTTAATCGCCGGCCCATTGAGCGCGATACTTTGTATAAACCCATTCGCGATTTTATTTTAAATCCGATAATTGAAGAAAAAGCAGAACGCGCATATCTGAACTGATTTTTTTATTTAGTCAGAAATCCAATGAACTAATAAACCAATGAACAAGTCAGTCAAATTGTGATAGAACTATTTTTAATACGCCACGGCGAAACAGAGTACAACAAAAAGGGAATAGTGCAGGGGCGCGGAGTAAATCCTCCGTTGAATGAAAAAGGAAAATCGCAGGCTAAATCTTTTTTTCAGAAATATCAGGCAGAGCCTTTTGAAATTATTTACACTTCAACTTTGCAGCGCGCAATTGAATCTGTTCAGTCATTCATTGATTTAAAAATTCCGCACGAAAAATTTTCGGAGTTAGATGAAATTGGCTGGGGCGATTTTGAAGGACGAGAGGTGGATGATTATTTCCACAGCGAATTCAAACGGATAATTGGTGAATGGAAAAATGGAAATCACAATGAAAAAACCGCGAATGGAGAAAGCCCGTTGGAGTTGCAGGAAAAACACAATCGGTTTATTAAAGTGTTGCAATCACGACCGCAGAAAAAAATATTAGTATGTATGCACGGCAGAGCGATGCGCATTTTGCTTTGCACATTGTTAAATAAATCATTAAGCGTGATGGATGAATTTCCACATTACAACTTATCACTTTATCGTGTTCAGTTTGATGGAACAGAATTTAAAATCACTGCATTCAACGATCTGACTCACTTGCATGTCGAAGTATAAAATTGCCTCTGTTTCTTATTTGAATTCGAAACCTTTTTTGTATGGATTAAAAAATTATCCGTTCAAATCTGAAATTGAATTTTCAGTTAACACTCCGGCAAAAATTTCTAACCAATTATTAAATGGCGAAGTTGATTTGGCATTGGTTCCGGTAGCCGTGCTTTCTCAATTGAGGGAATATCATTTACTCAATGGATTTTGTATTGGTTCCAATGGTCCTGTTCAATCAGTTAGTCTGTTTTCTGAATTACCAATTGAAAAATGCAAAACAGTTTTACTCGATTATCAATCGCGTACTTCAGTAATGCTCACCAAAATTTTATTTCAGAAACATTGGAAATTGTTTCCGCAATTTGCTTCAACTGAAGAAGGATACGAACAAAATATAAAAGGTGAAACTGCAGGATTGGTTATTGGCGACCGGGCACTTGCTTTAAAACATAAATTACCGTTCGTGTATGATTTAAGTACTGAATGGAAAAAGCTGACCAATCTTCCGTTTGTTTTTGCTGCCTGGATAAGTGCAAATAAAATTCCGGATGAAATTGAAAATGAATTGACAAAAGCATTTCAATATGGGATAAACAACATTGATAAAGTTATTGCCGAAGAACAAAATAATTATTCCGGAATTGATGTAAATGATTACCTCACCAATGGAATAGATTTTATTCTCGACGACGAAAAAATTAAAGCAATGAAATTGTTTTTGACTTATTTAAAAGAGATAGAAATTTAATTGCCTGATGATGTGTTAAATTATTTTCGGAATTTATTTTGATTTATTTATCATTGAATAAATTCAGTTAAAATGTTTCCAATAGCTCTTGCGATTGCACCCGGGTTAGCCATCATTATTTTTATTTATTGGAAAGATAAATTTGACAGGGAACCAAAACGCTTACTTGGTTTAAGTTTTTTACTGGGCGCGTTCAGCATTATTCCTGCAATAATATTAGAAGTGTTGTTTTCCAATTATGCCGAATCAATTCCGGTTTATCTGGTGTCAAATGCTGTTAAAGCAGTATTGGTAGTTGGGTTGGCCGAAGAAGGTTCAAAATATTTTATGGTGCGTTATTTTTTATATCCGCGCAAAGCATTCAACGAACCATTTGATGGCATTACTTATTGCGTAATGGTTTCAATGGGATTTGCAACGGTTGAAAATGTGATGTATGTAATGGATGGCGGTATGAGCGCTGCATTATTAAGAATGGTTACGGCCGTTCCTGCTCATGCCACTTTCGGTATTGTGATGGGCTATTACTTAGGATTAAAAAAATTTGATACTCAAAACAAAAACAATGGATTGAAAGCCCTTGGATTTGCAGCATTGTTGCATGGTGCATATGATTTTTTTCTGTTCATTAACTATTATCCGGGAATGGCTATTGGTGCTTTATTATCGTTGCGATATGGAATAAATTTTTCGCGCAAAGCAATAAAGCTGCATCAACAGGTTTCGCCATTCAGGAAAGAATTTATCAAAGATTAATTTTTTTGATAAGTCAACTGGATTTGAATTTTTCATTCACAATTCTTAAGATATTTTAATCAGCTGATTGCTTTTCAGGTCTGAACTTATGAAGCATAATTTAAAAACACCTTATACCGATAAAAAAATATATTTTATGACCTATAACTTTTAAAATTTAAACAAGTAAAGAGGTGCAAGACAAAAAGCCAAAACACCTTTTTTGTGAAAAAAACTCTACTTCAAACCCTTGCTTTTACTCTCATTAATTTTGTTGTACTTGCACAAGAGGGCGGTGGCTCGAAAACCACTGTAACTGATTCGACCATTCAATCTGAAGCGCCTTTTTCAGTTTCGGTTGAATCGGCTTTCACCAATTCATATTTATGGCGAGGCATTCAATTTAATAAAGGATTAATACTTCAGCCAGCGGTTACAATGGAATACAAGGGTTTCAGTTTAAACATCTGGAACTCAACAAGCATTTTAGAAACCAACGAAAACGAAACTATTCAGGAACTTGATTTTACACTTTTAAAAAGTATTGAAGCAGGCAATTTTTATTTTGAACCAACACTTTTACTATACACCTATCCAACTAAAAATTCATTAACAGCAACAGCTGAAGCCTCACTTTATGCAGCTTATTTTAAAGGTTCATTTGGTGTGTTTATGAATCCTGCTACTGATATTTTATCAAACGCAGGAGGAGCTTTTTCTGAAGTCGGATTTACCTTCGACAATGAAACTGAATATGCTCATTCAGTATTGAATCTGGCTTATGGAGCAGGAAATAAAAAATTTTCGGAATACAACATCACAGTAGATGAACCAGGCCTTGTTAACTCAAGTTACAAACTGATTGACCTTAATGGATATTTTCAAAAAAGTTTATCCGAAACCATTTACCTGAAACCATCTTTCAGTTTTTTTCACATTCTCGGTTCTGATTTTACCAATTTCTTAAGCACTAATCAATTGAATTTAGCCATTTCAATTGGTGCTGAATTTTAAACACTATGAAAATTCAACTTCGAATTATTTTATTACTTACTATCATCCTCACCGGTGGTATTGCTGTAATCACCTTCATGCGCTATTCCGAATCAGATAAAATGTCAATTCTGTTAAAAAACAGGTTGGCTGAAAAAGATATTGTGTATGATAAAATACTGGATTTAAAATCCAATAGTCTGAACATGATAGCCAGCTATGAATATTCCATCTGGGACGAAATGGTTGATTACTCCAGGTTGGCCGCTAAAGCAGATTTAACAGAAGGCGAACAACAACAGAAAAAAGATTTTGAAGAAAACAGTATTAATTTTTTATTGGAGCAATATAATTTTTGCGGGGTCTGGGTTTATGATGTAAACTTTGGATGCCTTTATGCTTTTAACAATTATGATTCTGATACGGATGCAAAAATTTCACTATCAAGATTTGATTTAAGCAGCGCATTTATCAAACAAAACGAAGGTCGTGGAAATAATTTCACTCACTTTTTTATAAAAACAATAGCAGGTGATTTAATGGAAATAAGAGGAGCATCAATTCACGGAACTTTAGATAATAATCGCCTGGATGTACCAAATGGATACCTGTTTGTGGCAAAACTCTGGGATATCAATTATTTGAACGAGTTAGGTAAATTGAATATTGCGGATATATCAATGAATTTAGATTCAACAACTTTTAATAAGAATATTTTATGTAACAAATTTGATGAGAAAGGTACATTAACAAGCTCCAGAATTTTAAAAGGTTTTGACGGAAAAGTAATTGCAAAAACCAACATCAGTTATCCAACACCATTCTATTCGCAATTAAATTCAGGAGCCGAGAAGGCTAATTTAATTTTTATTGCTTTCTGTTTTGTGCTATTCATATTAGTAACCTGGGCATTTATTTCCTGGGTTCGAAATCCATTGGTGCACATTGCACAAAGTTTAAATCACAATAACCCACGATACATTTCAAAACTTTCAAATTCAAAAACCGAATTTGGAAAACTGGCTTTACTTATAATTAAATTCTTCAAACAAAAAGAAGATTTACAAAGTGAGATTACTGCACGACAAAAAAATGAAGCCGCATTGCGTAATTCCGAAAAAAGATTTATTGATGTTACTGAAGCGGCAGGTGAATTTGTGTGGGAAACAAATGTGAAAGGCGAAATAATTTATATTTCAAGCAAGATAACAGATGCTACCGGTTATTTAATTGATGAGTGTGTGAATGCCGATTTCAGTTGTATTATCAGTAATGAAGATCAGTTAAAAATTATTGATTCGTTCAGATTATTTATAATTAATTCTGAGTCGTTTAAAGACATTGAATTCCGAATCATCAGAAAGGATAATTCAAACGGATACATTCGTGTCAGTGGTACGCCTGCATTTGATGAGTTTGGAAATGTTGTTGGATTCAGAGGAACCGGACAAGATGTTTCAGTTCATAAACAGTTTGAAGAAGAATTAAGACAGGCAAAAGAATTAGCTGAAAGTGCTAACATGGCGAAGAGCGAATTTCTCGCAAACATGAGTCATGAAATACGCACACCCATTAATGGTATTATGGGTATGACAGAACTTACGCTTGCAACTAATTGTGCAGATGAACAACGCGAATACCTGGAGCTTGTAAAAACTTCGGCCGACAATTTATTAATTGTTATAAATGATATTCTCGACTTCAGCAAAATTGAAGCGGGCAAAATGGAGTTGGAAGAAATTGATTTCGACTTGCGTGATATGATGAGCAAAACCATGAAGTTGCTTGCTCTCCGTAAAAAGGATAAAGGCATTGAAATGATTTTGGATATTGATGAAGAGATACCAAAAATAATTGTAGGTGATCCTGGTCGTTTGCGTCAGATAATGATAAACATTGTAGGTAATGCAATCAAGTTTACTGAGAAAGGAGAGATTGGATTATATGCAAAACTGAATCGCAAGGAAAGTGGAAAAACTGTTATTGATTTTACAATAAGCGATACCGGAATAGGAATACCACAGGATAAACTAAAAAGTATTTTCGAACCATTTACACAAGCCGATGGCTCCACCACCCGCAAATTTGGTGGAACAGGATTGGGATTAACCATTACCCGGAATCTAATTGGCCTGATGCATGGCGAAGTTTATGTAACGAGCGAATTAGGTAAGGGAAGTAAGTTTCATTTCAATTCAGAATTTGGAATCGGACAGTCAATAACCCGTTACCTTCCTGCTGATTTTGAAGTACTGAATAAATTAAAAGTGCTGATTGTAGACGATAATTTAACCAACCGGCGCATAATGGAAGGACAATTGAAAAATTTAGTTGACGGTATTATATGTGTTGAAAACGGAAGAACAGCTCTTTACGAATTAAGCAAAGCGTATAACGATGGCTACCCTTTTGATTTAATATTGTTGGATGTGCAAATGCCCGGTATTGATGGATGGGAGGTAACCAGAATAATGCGCGACAATCCGAATTTCGATTCCACAAAAATATTTGTGATGTCGAGTGTGGCTGATAACATTGATATCCATGAACGGGAAAAACTGAACATCAGCACATTCATGGCTAAACCTGTTACCTATCAGGAATTGCTGGATGAATTATTCCTGATTTTTGGCCATGTTATTTCTGATCATGCAAAAGAAAAAATACAAAATTCAACAGTAAAAATTTATCAATCAAAATCGCTGAACATTCTTTTGGCCGAAGATGATTTGATAAATCAAAAACTGGCGATTACTGTCTTTGAAAAAAATGGATTTAAAGTAACACTTGCAAACAACGGGTTGGAAGTGCTTGATATTCTGAAGAAAGAAAATTTTGATCTCATATTTATGGATGTTCAAATGCCGCACCTCGATGGATATGAAACCACACTTAAAATACGGGAAAATGAATTGACAACAGGACAACACATTCCAATTGTTGCCATGACCGCACACGCAATGAAAATGCATCGTGATAGATGCATTGAAGTTGGTATGGACGATTATGTAAGCAAGCCCATTAAAACTGATGAGGTTTTTAAAGTAATGGCCAAATTGTTTGAAGGAAAAGAAATTGCCATTTCTGAAGCAGAAGAAATTGAGAACAATGCTGAAGAATTTAATTTTAATTATTTCAATGCTTCATTTTTCAGTGAACAATGTGTTGGTGATGCGGGTCTGATGACTGATTTAATAAAACTTTTTTTGAAAAGCATTTTACCTCAGCTCGATTCATTGGATGAGGCAGTTGGAATTCGCGAAGGATTTACTATGAATAGAATTACACATAAAATGCGGGGTAGTATATCACCATTTGGCGCAAAGAACACAGGCGATTTATTATATGTTTTGGAAAACATGGGGAAAGAAAATTCGTGGGTTGATATAGAATCACATTTGAGTAATGCTAAAAACTCTGTACTTGGTTTAGTTAAAGAATTGCAGTTCTTTATTGAAAATAAGCAAAGAAAAACTGCATAGCATTTCTACAAATTACCTGCTTTAACAAGGATGTAAATTTATTTCCAGAAAGAGCTTTAGTATCTGAATTTTAAAATTCTGATAAATTATAAACTCAATTTATGTTTATCAATTTTCAATGAATTGTAATATAAAATACTATGCGTTATCGAAGCAATTGTTCCGGTAATAAAATTGAATGTAACCATTCATCTTCCAAAGAGTAAGGAGGGAAGCCTAATACCAATAAATAATAATGAAATTTATAATCATTCAATTTATTACCAATAAATTATTCAGCATCTTTAAATACTTCTCATTTATTGATTGGAATCGCGTGATTGTATGGTTTAAGTATATACTCGATGTTCTTGATGAACTGTTTTAAGAAATACTATTTTCATCCTCCTTTATATTTCAACTTCTTACAGCATTATTTACTGTCATAACCTGCCCTATTAAAATTTTCGGGCACACACAATTTTTCTGTTTCAAACTTTTATTAAATCATAATTTCTTATTGCATCGCCTAGATATCTTCGCGCTTACATTAGTAAAATACTTTGAAACGCACAATTAAGTATTACCGCATTGTTTGGCTCAATCATGATTTACCAGCAGGTCTGTCCGTGTTTTTTGTTGCGCTTCCATTGTGCATCGGCATTGCACTGGCATGCGGCGCGCCTTTGTATGCAGGATTAATAACAGGAATTATAGGTGGATTGGTCACTACTCTTATCAGCGGTTCGCAATTGCTGGTATCAGGGCCCGGAGCGGGATTGAGTACTGTGGTTGCCGCAACAATAATTTCGTTAGGCGATTACCGTTTGTTTTTATTGGTTGTAATTATTGCAGGCCTGTTTCAGATTTTACTGGGCCTGTTTAAACTCGGCAGCATAGCAAACTATTTTCCATCAGCAGTTATTAAAGGAATGTTGGCGGCCATTGGTATTCTGTTAATTTCAAAACAATTGCCCATTGCCATTGGATACAATGAACCCGATTTCTGGAACAGCGGTTTCCTTAATTTGTTTTCATCAAAAAACTTCTTCGGCAGTATTCATAACTTCAATTTGCATTCAACTCGCGGCGCTTATTTTATTTCAGCCATATCAATAGTGCTATTGATTTTATTTCAACAACCCTTTTTCAAAAAAATAAAATTTTTACCTGCACCATTGATAGTTGTAGTGGTTGGAATACTACTGAATTTTTTATTCGAGCACACCGCTTCGGCTTTTTCGCTACGGCCAACGCAGATGGTGAATATTCCTGATAATATTTTCGCAAACATTTTATTTCCCGACTTCACAGTAATTTTTTCACGAACCGATATCTGGGAATATGGAATTGTAATTGGCTTGCTCGCTACGCTCGAAACTTTATTGTGTGTGGAAGCCATTGACAAATTAGATAAACTCAATCGCATAACTCCCGTGAACCGCGAATTATTGGCGCAGGGTTTCGGGAACATTGCATGCGGCCTGATTGGTGCGCTGCCAATGACCGCAGTTATTGTTCGCGGCGCTGCCAATGTTGATGCTGGAGCACGCACAAAATTATCGTCGTTAACGCATGGTGTTTTTCTTTTGCTCGCCGTGCTTTTTATTCCATTTGTGTTGTGCCTCATTCCTTATGCATCACTGTCGGCTATACTATTAGTTACCGGTTACAACCTCACCAAACCCAAGTTGTATCGCAACATATTCAGCCTCGGACGCAAACAATTTCTTCCATTCATCATCACCATCGTTTCCATTTTGCTTACCGATTTATTAATTGGTGTGAGCATCGGTTTACTCATTTCGGTTTACTACATCATACTCAATAATTTTAAAGCAGAATATAAAATTCAGAAAACCAGAAAGCACGCCACCGATGTGTTCGTTATAAAACTGAACAGCAATGTCACCTTCCTGAACAAAGTGAAACTGCGCGATGCTTTAGATAAAATTCCAGAATACTCGGTGCTTACTATTGATGGCAGCGATTGCAATTTTATTGATTACGACATTCTCGAAATCATAAGTGAGTACGAAAACAAGGCACACACCCGACACATTGAAGTTCATTTATCGGGTATCGAAAAGGTGAGCGTTACAGCAATACATTAATTCAAATTTCTGTATTCAATAATTTCAAAAATAGATTATTCATTTCCGAATCATGCAATTCGAAATGAGACCTTAAATTCTTTATAAAATCTTTATGCTTATCGTCATTCATTTTATATGTCCTTTATAAATAGCCATATACTTTTGCACCGGCATATAAAGAACAGTGAACACAGTTTTCGAAACGCAGCTTAAAAAAGCAAAAACTTATTTTATTGCCCCGCTTATTGTTTGCCTGGTTGCTGCAGCCAGCTATTTGTTTTCTGATATTGTTGGTTACAGAGTAGTTGCATTGATATTGCTCGTTACTGTTTCGCTCATTGCAATGTTTTCCAATATCATTCCCGTGTTGATTTCGGCAATGCTTAGCGCGTTGATTTGGGATTACTTTTTTATTCCACCTCACTTTACACTTCATGTTACTGATCCTGAAGACACCTTAATGCTTGTAATGTACTTTGTTATTGCATTGGTGAACGCTGTATTGACTTTTAAAATCCGACAGATAGAAAAAGAGGCGAGGGAAAAAGAAGTGAAGGCCAATGCTATTAAATTTTACAATGCTCTTTTCAATTCGCTTTCGCATGAATTAAAAACTCCTATTGCCGCAATCATCGGCGCATCTGATAATTTGTTATCCGACACCAATAAAATTTCAGAAGACAACAAACACAATCTTCTTTCCGAAATTTCAATTGCGTCCGTCCGGTTAAATCAACAGGTAGAAAATCTATTGAACATGTCGCGACTCGAATCTGGATACATACAGCCAAAAAAAGATTGGTGCGATGTGAATGAACTGGTTTACTCAGTAGTAAATCGGCTGGAAGAAAAACTGAATCAACACGAATTAAAAATTGAAATCAACGAAAAACTTCCGCTGTTCAAACTCGATTTTGGTTTAATGGAACATGTTTTACTCAACCTGGTAAACAATGCCATTATTTATACTACTGCAGGAACAACTATAACCATTCGAGTTGATTTTATTAAAATAGTAAAGGGGCATTTCAATTTATCTACTGAAAATATTAACCCTGAAAGAGATAAAGAAATTACCAATTTAGTAATTGAAATATGTGACAATGGAAGTGGATTTCCGCCTGATGAAATTCAAAAGGTTTTTGAAAAAATTTATCGGTTGAAAAATTCAAAAGCAGGCGGAACCGGTTTAGGGTTATCCATTGCAAGAGGTTTTGTAGAAGCGCAAAACGGCACCATTCATTTATCTAATCTTCTATCAGGTGGTGCCTCATTTACCATTACTATTCCTGCCGAAGTTTCTTATTTAAATAAACAGAAAAATGAATAATGCTGAAATATTAGTAATTGATGATGAAGAGCAAATGCGCCGTTTGCTCGAAATAACTTTGCAGAGCAACGGACTTCATTGTAAAAGAAGCAAACACGGCAAAAGATGGATTAATAGCAGCAGCTAATCATCCACCCGATTTAATTATTCTCGACTTGGGATTGCCTGATGAAAGCGGTCATACTGTTTTAAAAAAATTAAGAGAGTGGTACACCAAGTCCATCATTATTCTTTCGGTGCAAAGCAGTGAAGACGACATTGTAAAAGCATTGGATAACGGTGCAAACGATTATTTAGTAAAACCATTTCGCACAGCTGAATTACTTGCACGAATTCGTTCCACACTTCGCGACAGTACATCAGAAGAAAATAATTCACTCATTGATTGCAATGAATTACAAATTGATTTGGCAGCGCGCACAGTTAAAAAAAATAATGAAACAGTAAAGCTTACTTCAACCGAATACACACTACTTGCCCTGCTTGCACAACATGAAGGAAAAGTTTTAACCCACTGGTTTTTATTAAACCAGGTTTGGGGTCCTACTTACAGCAACGAATCACAATACCTGCGGGTATTCATCGCGCAGTTGCGGAAAAAAATTGAAGACAATCCGAACAAACCATTTCACCTTGTAACCGAGTCGGGTGTTGGTTATCGTTTTGTGGCAAAAGTTTAATTAGCAGAAATTTCCAATGGCAAATAATAACCTAAACAAACTTTCACTCGCCGGATTACTCGTTACGCTCGGAATTATTTATGGAGACATAGGCACATCGCCACTTTATGTGATGCAGGCAATTCTCGGTGACCGGCCAGTTAGCGAGTTGCTTGTTTATGGCGGATTGAGTTGTGTGTTCTGGACATTGACTTTACAAACAACAGTCAAGTATGTAATTCTCACACTACGAGCCGACAATCATGGTGAGGGGGGGATTTTTTCGCTCTATGCATTAGTACGCAAGCGTGCAAAGTGGCTGGTGTTTCCGGCAATCATTGGTGGTGCAGCATTGCTTGCCGATGGAGTTATCACACCATCCATTTCCATTTCTGCTTCCATTGAAGGGTTGAAATTTTATTACCCCGAAATAAATACCGTACCCATTGTTATTGCCATTGTGTGCGTGTTGTTTCTCTTTCAGCGATTGGGTACAATGATGGTTGGCAGTTCTTTCGGGCCGGTAATGCTCATTTGGTTTGGTATGTTATCGGTTCTTGGTATTGTAAATCTTAATCACCATCTGGGTGTTCTTCATGCACTCAATCCTGAATATGCAATTGAGTTTTTAGTATTTTATCCAAAAGGATTCTGGCTGCTCGGTGCAGTTTTTCTTTGTACTACCGGTGCCGAGGCTTTGTATTCCGACCTCGGTCATTGCGGAAAAAAAAATATCCGCATCTCATGGATTTTTGTGAAAGCGGCATTGCTATTAAATTATTTCGGACAAGGCGCATGGATTATGACACACAATGGTGAAGTGCTATCAGGTATTAATCCGTTTTATGAAACCATGCCCGATTGGTTTCGCTTCATTGGAATCATAATTGCTACACTTGCCTCCATCATTGCCAGTCAGGCATTAATTACAGGAAGCTTTACACTCATTAATGAAGCTATGCGATTAAACCTGTGGCCAAAAGTGCGGGTGGTGCATCCAACAGATTTGCGCGGACAGATATATGTGCCGAGTGTAAATATTTTTCTTTTCGTTGGTTGCGTGGCGATGGTTCTCGGTTTCAAAGAATCGAAAAACATGGAAGCCGCTTATGGTTTAACAATAAGCATCTGCATGTTAATGACTACCATTCTTTACTGTACTTATTTGTATGTGAGACGCGGCTCCTACATACTGGTTGCCATCACTGCATTAACATTTCTTGCCATTGAACTTTCGTTTCTTACTGCCAACCTTGCTAAATTCATGCACGGCGGTTATGTAACAGTTATGCTCGGCACTTTATTATTTTCAATTATGTATGTGTGGTATCGTGCGCGCAAAATCAAAAACCGATACCTTGAGTTTGTGAATGTGAAAGATTTTTTACCACCACTGAAAGCATTGAGCGATGATGTAACAGTTCCAAAATATTGTTCACACCTCATTTACCTTACCAGCGCCGATTACCCGTCGCAAATGGAATCAAAAATTTTTTATTCTGTTTTTAACAAGCAACCAAAGCGAGCCGATGTGTATTGGTTTGTTCATGTGGATGTCGTAGATGAACCATACACCTTGGAATATTCAGTCACCACATTAATTCCCGGCGATGTATTCCGCATTGATTTTATTCTTGGTTTCCGAGTGCCTCCGCGCATTAATTTGTATTTCAAAAAAGTGATTGAAAACATGGTAGCCAACAATGAAGTGGATACAGTGAGTCGCTACGAATCGCTCAGCCGTCAGCAAGTAACTGGTGACTTTCGTTTTGTAGTGATTGAAAAATTTCTGAGCTTCGAAAACGACTTACCCTTTATTGAAAAGCTGGTAATGGATGGTTATTTCTTTCTGAAAAATATTTCGCTCAAAGAAGGTCATGAATTTGGATTAGACACCAGTTCGGTTTCTATTGAAAAATTTCCATTGATAATAACTCCTATCAAGGAAATAAATTTGAAAAGAGTATATGAATAAATTAGCAACCTCATTTACTTTTTTTTCAGAGTGCAATTATATTCACAACAAAACCGTACCCGATTGTTTTTTTGTATCAAGTTTAAAGAATAAAAATCACTTTTTAAATATGGAATAATTTTAAAATCGATAATAGTTAACTGTTTAATCTGTCGTATGTTTCAAATGTTAATTGCAAATTCAATTTAGACTGATTTGCAATCGAAAACCTTTATAAATTAACTCAAATTGGATAATGAAAAACCAATTTCCACCAGGCCGCTTCATCAACAAGTAAGCCCGCGTTCGTATAAAAAAATTAAGACAACTCGACTTTCGATAAATTTTGTTCTACAGAAAAAATTAAACTTCAGCAAAAATTATTTCGTTGGTTTACATTTAGCCCGATGAAAATTTGCATAGCTGATTTATAATGAACAGGAAAATAACGCTCACGATTTTTTTACTTTTAAATATTCAATTACTCTTTGCACAAAAGACTGCAAAAATATATGGGGTCATTACCGATAAGGGTGATAAGAGTATATTAATTGGTGTAACAGTCGCGCTAAAAGGAACATCTTTCGGAACAGTCACAGATATTGACGGAAATTATTCGCTCAATAATATTCCGGCAGGTACTTACATAATTGAATGTAGTTATGTCGGCTACGAACGAATTCTTTTAACCGGAATAAAAATTTCAGAAGGCGAGCAAAAAAAATTAGATGTACAGTTAGGCGTTAGTGCCATAACACTCGATGATAATATTGTAGTGATAGGAGAGAAGCCAATGGTCGATGTTGAAGATTCGAAGAGCACACAAAAAATCGGTAAAGATCAAATTGAATCAGCGCCATCACGACAAATTCAAGGGATCATTAACACTTCAGCCGGCGTGGTTCAAAATGCTGAGGGTATTCACATAAGAGGAGGCCGCACTTATGAAACAGGTTTTTTTATTGATGATGTTTCAGCTACTGATCCGCTTGCAGGCACCGGTTTCGGAATTGATTTAGGAAGCAATGCCATTGATGATATTGAAGTAAGTACAAGCAGTTCTTCAGTTGAATACGGAAACTCCACCTCTGGAACAGTGAATGCAAAAACAAAAAGTGGTGGCGATAAATTTTCTGTCAATGCCTCGCACAAACGCGACAACTTTGGATTTAATAAGGGCTGGAATTCAACATTCAATAATTCCATTTACGAATTTGGTTTAGGAGGTCCGTTGAAATTAAAAAAAGAAGTTGCACCGAAATTAAAATACTACACCTCTTTCAAATTTAATTTTACCGATAATTATTTTCACAACCCTGCTGATCAGGTTGTGTCATCTGTTTATCCCGATACCATATGGAGTCCTTATCAGGATAATCGGTGGGCAGGAATGTTAAAATTGAATTATGATTTTTCATCTGCAAAAAAATTATCATTCACTTATTTAAAAAGTATAACCATTAATCAGGATTTTAATATGCTTCGCATTACAGGCAATGATGTTGGATTTACTCCCGGTTATCAATACAGCTTCGCATTGCAACCGGATAATGCAAATTCATACACACACGATACAAATCTTGAATCATTGGTTTGGATACAAACACCAAAACCATCTTTCTCTTATCGAATAACATTATCAAGATTGTTTGTTCACCTGCGTGCTGATGCCAATGGAAGAAACTGGCGGCCACTTCAAGTGAACAGCGAATTTGATCCATCGAGCATCGTTACATTTCCAACGCAATATTTTAATCCGACAGATAGTATTGTTTTTGTTTTGCCAGGTCCGGGATTATTTAACAATGATGGAATAGCCACCTTGTGGCACGATCACTATGTGGAAGAATATACTTTAAAATCATCAGCAACTTTTTATTCTAAGAACACCAGCAACCGCTTTTATGTTGGAGGAGAATTGAAAAGAAGAGAGATGCAGTGGATTGATATCACTCGCCCTTGGATTGGAGCGCCCATTCAATTGCCCGATGAAAGTTTTACACAATCATTTCGATTGGGAGATTTAAGTGATGCATGGCATGTGGTTCCAGTGCGGGGTGCATTTTATGTTTCTGATAAATATAAATTCCGCGGATTGATTGCTGATATTGGATTGCGGTATGAATACTGGTTCGCAGGAAAATTTGTGGATGATGCAATTGAAAATATTAACTCACCTATTGCTGATGCCATCAGAGAAGAATATTTAAAACACACAGTAAATATTTTTGGTAGCAGAATGAAAATGCGATTACTACCGAAACTCGCTGCAAGTTTTCCAATAAAAGAAAATCAGGTCATGTATTTTAATTATGGTCACAGCATGGTTGAACCGCATCCTTCATATATTTATACTGGACTCGATCCATATTATGCTGATCGCTCAACTCTTGGCCGCATTGGTAATCCTGATTTGAATCCAGAAGTTGATATATCCTATGAATTAGGTTTGAAATCACAAATCGGAAGTAACGATGCTTTAAATGTGTCAGCATATTGGAAAGATAAATATGATTTCATAACCAGCAGTACAATTTATTTAAAAGATGCAACAGGAAGAGAAGTTGCACGAACCATAAGAATAAATGCTGACTATGCCCGTGTTCGCGGTTTCGAAATCGGGTACATGAAGCGTGTAGCAAAATGGTTCAGTGGCCAGCTTTCATTTTCATATAGTGCAGCCACCGGTCAAAGTTCATCAGCTTCGCAAAGCTTATCACAAATTCTTGCAACAGGAAATTCAGTAAGCACAAAAGAAACTCCCCTCGCATGGGACTCACCAATTGATGTAAAAGGATTTGCCATTTTCACCGTGAACAAGGAAAAAGGATTATTCAATTCAAAAGTTTTTAATCATTTTAGTTTTTATACCGAAGCAATTTTCAGAACCGGAAAAAGATATACCCCATACTTGTTTGAAGGCTATGAAGAATATTCTGGCAGACCAATATATAATGTTGATGGAACTCCGGAACATCAGTTTCAAAAAATTTCGGTTCCTTCATTCTGGTTGAATGCAACTCTACGCAAATGGATAAAAGTTAAACGAACAGATGTTTCATTCACACTTGAGGCTACAAATATTCTGAACACAAAAAATCCACTGATCATAAATCCTGTTACCGGTAATGCATATTACGATGGAGATGCCGTTCCATCTGAATGGCGAGATCCTGAATTTATTGATCCGAGAGATTATCGTTCTTACAATACTCCACCAAATAATCCTGCTCGGTTTGATGCACCATTTCATTTTAATTTCGGGATAGCAATTAAATTCCGTTAACAAAATATTTAGACAATGAACAAAACAGTGTGTTGAATATTTTTTGAAAACCTTGTTTTTTATTCTTTCTGATTATCTTTGTGCGCAATAAAAAAAACAACTGTTTAAAACATCAAAACAATCTTTATGAAATCAACAAAAATTTTCATCTTTTCGGCACTTGTCTCCTTAGTGCTTTCATACTCCAATCCTGTTACCGCACAAATGATGCAGGATCCAAAAAAATATTACACCGGGACTTCGATTACCTTAAGAGGAGGGATATCAAGTGCATATACTGATGTAAGAACTTTTGATTTCGCCAGAACAAAAGCAGGTGGAGTTTCAGAATGGAAACCGGGGTTTGGTTTATCAATAAACAGAATGTTCAGTAGCGTATTTGGCATGCAGGCAAATTTTAATTATGCAAAACTTTTAGGAATTTCAAATGTCGACTCATCAGCAGTGGAAGATAAGAATATATATCAGAGACTTGGATTTGACAGACCCGTGTATTTTGAAACAAATGTGATCAATTATGGATTGAATATGTATATGAACCTTTCAAATCTTGCTATGTCATTAAAAAAGGCAAATCAAAAACCAAACAGCAGCAGAAAGTTAGGTTTCTATACTGCGGTTGGAATAGGTTTAGTACATTTTGATGCAACTATTTATGATTTGAAGGATGGATTAGCTCCTTCGTATTCAGGTTATTCAGGAACCATTGTTGATGGTGATTCTTACGAAACTCTATATGATTCATCAAGAAATGCTAATGCAAGAATTGGAGGATATCTTCGTGGTTTTACCGGTAAAACTATCGAGGTTGATTTCCCAATTACTTTTGGTGTAAAATATAAAATTTCAAGAACCTTTGATATTGGATTGCAAAATGATATGCATTATGTAATCTCTGATAAATTGGATGGTTTTGTAATGAATAGAAACAGCGTGGTTAAAAAGGCAAATGATAAGTGGATGATGACTTCATTAGCTTTAACTTACAAATTTGTAGGAAAGGATGAAAACAAAGATTACATAGAGTGGATGGATCCAACTGAAACCATGTATGATGAGTATCAGTTGCTTGCAGATAAAATGAGAAAAATGACAACCGATTCTGATAACGATGGCGTTGCTGATATATTTGACAAAGAACCTAACACAGCAGCTGGTAATAAAGTTGATGGATCTGGTGTTAGTATGGATGTTGATGGTGATGGTGTTGCTGATGCAAAGGATTCTGATTTGTTCTCACCAAAAGGTGCAACAGTTGATGCTGATGGAAAACCAAACGATGCTGATGGTGATGGCGTTGCTGATGTAAATGATAAAGAGCCAAATTCTAAACCCGGCGCTTTAGTAAATTACCAAGGAAAAACAATTAAACAAGACTTTGCAACCGGTACAACTTCAGGCGGATACATTCCACCAACAATTTATTTTGATTTGAACAAGAGCGAAGTTAAAGGAATGTACTATCCTGAATTAAGTGAATTGGCTAAATACATGAAATCAAATGCATCTGTTAAAATTAATGTTGTTGGTAATGCTGACGAAAGAGGTTCTGATGGTTACAACAATGATCTTGGAATGAAGCGTGCAAATGCCGTTAAAGATTACTTAGTAAAATATTATGGCATTGATGGCGGTAGAATTACTGCTTCTTCACAAGGCGAAAAGAGCCCATTAATGAAATCGGCTTACAATGTTAACCGTCGTGTTGATGTTGAAATAAGCAAGTAAATAAAACAGTTTTGATGTTGAATGAAGGGCGATTCGGTTTCGAATCGCCCTTCTTCTTTTAATGAATCACTCAATTTTATCGGGGATTATGTTTTGTATGCTTTTGTGAAATAATCCCAAAGAACAATTCCAACTGAGACAGAAATATTGAACGAATGCTTAGTGCCGAATTGCGGAATTTCTATGGCTGAATCCAACTCATTTAAAATCTCATCGCTTAATCCGTGAACTTCATTGCCAAACACTAAAGCAATTTTTTCATTTTTATCAAACTGAAAATCAGTGAGCGAAATACTTTTATTTATCTGTTCAATACCAATAATTTTATAATCATCTTTTTTTAATTCTGAAATTGAATCCAATGTTGTGCTGAAGTATTTCCATTCTATTGAATCCTGAGAACCCAATGATGCTTTTAACAAATCGCGATTTGGAGGAACTGCTGTTATTCCACAACAATGAATTGCTTTAACAGCAAATGCATCGGCGGTTCTGAAAACACTTCCGGCATTGTGGGCGCTTCTGATATTATCCAGTACAATTATCACATTCAGTTTTTCTTTCTGCTTGAATTCATCTATGGAAATGCGACCTAATTCTTCATTTAATATTTTTCTCATGAATTTTAAATTCAGTGTTTTATTTTGCCTGCATATTTAGTGATTCAAATTGAACAAGGTTAAAGAAATAAAAGAAACGCCATTGATGGCGCAATACAAAAAGATCAAGGGAAAATATCCCGATGCCATCTTGTTGTTCAGAGTCGGGGACTTTTATGAAACATTTGAACAGGATGCAGTAACCACTTCAAAAGTTTTAGGAATTGTTTTAACGCGCAGAGCAAATGGTTCAGCATCATTTGTAGAACTAGCAGGATTTCCATATCACTCGCTCGATAATTATCTACCTAAGTTAGTAAAGGCTGGATATCGCGTGGCAATATGCGATCAATTAGAAGATCCGAAATTAACGAAGACCATTGTTAAGCGGGGAGTAACTGAAATGATTACTCCCGGAGTTACTGACAATGAAAAATTACTGGACCACCGCGCGAATAATTTTTTATGTGCCATTCATTTTGATGGACAATTTTATGGTCTGGCATTTTTAGATATCAGCACAGGTGAGTTTTATGCCGCGCAGGGAAACGCGGAGTATGCAGATAAGATGTTACAGAGTTTAAAACCAAGTGAAATTATTTTCAGCAAGTCTTATAAAAAAGATTTTCTTACTCAGTTCGGTTCACGATTTTATACTTACTCCATTGATGATTGGATTTTTCAATTTGATTATACAAATGAATTATTGCAGCGGCATTTTCAGGTGCAGTCGTTAAAAGGGTTTGGAATTGATGAAATGAAACCTGCAATTATTGCCTGTGGTGCAGCACTTCAATATTTATCAGATACCGAGCATCCGAACATCGGACACATCACTTCCATTTCACGAATTGAAGAAGAACGATATGTATGGTTAGATCGGTTTACCATTCGCAACCTTGAATTATTACAATGTCACCACGAACATGGTAAGTCGTTGCTGCAGGTAATGGATCACACACTGAGTCCGATGGGTTCCCGGATGATGCGCAAGTGGGTAGTACTTCCACTAAAAGATAAACACCAGATTGAAGAGCGGTTGGAAATGGTGGAATTATTTATTAAGGAAAATGAATTGCTAAAACATTTACAAACCGGATTAAAACAAGCTGGCGATTTAGAACGATTAATTGCCCGCGTTCCATTGGGAAAAATAAATCCGCGTGAAGTTATTCAGTTGCGCAGGGCATTGATTTCAATTGAGAAATTAATTGCTGATTTTCAATCACACGAAGCTTTACAGAATATTTCAGGTCAGTTGAATCCATGTATTTATATCAGGGAAAAAATTGAAATGACATTACATGATGAAGCTCCTGCCATTATTCAAAAAGGTGGAGTGATTAAAAATGGTTTATCGATTCAGTTGGATGAATACAGAAATCTTGCTTACTCCGGCAAAGAATACTTGCTGCAGATTCAGAAAGATGAAATTGAAAAAACAGGAATCACTTCGCTCAAAATCGGTTTCAATAATATACATGGATATTATCTTGAAGTAACCAATACGCATAAAAGTCGTGTTCCTGCAGATTGGATACGAAAACAAACATTGGTGAGTGCAGAGCGATATGTAACTCCAGCTTTAAAAGAATATGAAGAAAAAATTCTGGGTGCCGAAGAAAAAATTCTGGAACTTGAACAGCAATTATTTGCTGAACTGGTAAATGAACTGAATGATTATGTGCAGGTGATTCAATTGAATGCATCAGTTCTCGCACGATTGGATTGTTTGCAATCATTTACTACACTTTCTTTGAAACACAATTATCACAAACCAAAACTGGATGACAGTTTTATTATTGACATAAAAGATGGAAGGCATCCGGTAATTGAACAACAACTTCCATTGGGAGAACAGTATGTTCCGAATGATATTTTTCTCGATAATGAATCACAACAAATAATCATTATCACAGGGCCAAACATGGCGGGTAAATCTGCATTGATTCGTCAAACTGCATTGATTGTTTTGATGGCGCAAATGGGATGTTTTGTGCCGGCATCTTCGGCGCGAATAGGAATGGTTGATAAAATATTTACCAGAGTAGGGGCATCTGATAATATTTCTTCCGGCGAATCAACCTTTATGGTGGAGATGAGTGAAACCGCAAGTATTCTTAACAACATCAGCGAACGAAGTCTGATTTTGTTAGATGAAATAGGAAGAGGCACGAGCACATTCGATGGAATCAGCATTGCATGGGCAATTGCAGAATACCTGCATACAAATTCCAAAGGAAAACCGAAAACACTTTTCGCCACTCACTATCACGAGTTAAATGAGTTGGAAGAAAAGTTTCCACGGATACGGAATTTTAATGTGTCGATCCGCGAAAGTGGAAATAAAATTATTTTCCTTCGTAAATTGGTCGAAGGCGGCAGTCAGCATTCATTCGGAATTCATGTAGCAAAAATTGCAGGTATTCCAACATCAGTGGTGGAGCGTGCAAATGATATCTTATCACAAATGGAATCGAAATCTTTAGGAAGCGATTTGAAAAAAATTGCAAGAGAAATTAAACCAAAAGAAATTCAACTCAGCATATTTGAAGCAGGGAATCCCCAGTTAAAAAAATTAAAAGAACAAATTGAACAGATAGAAATTAACACTTTAACCCCTGTGGAGGCATTATTAAAACTGCACGAGTTGAAGAAGAGTATAGAAGAATGAAAATTCTTTTTTCTTCATTATGATTTTTAGAGTCAAACTCTATATTTGCGGCTCGATAAAATTATTGGTTGCATAACAGCACAGTTTTTTTATCTGAATTTTAAAATCGTTCTTTAATAAAAAATAATTAAGCGGGAGTAGCTCAGTTGGTAGAGCACGACCTTGCCAAGGTCGGGGTCGCGAGTTCGAGTCTCGTCTCCCGCTCATTTTTTAAGTTGTTTGTTATATATAGTTAGTTATTAGAAATACGTTTTCCTTCTAATGATTTTTTTATGGATGGCAAATAATTTTCTACTGGAATTTTTCACGCAAGTGAAGCGCCCGGGTGGTGGAACTGGTAGACACGCAGGACTTAAAATCCTGTCGCCCGAAACGGCGGTGCGGGTTCGATTCCCGCCCCGGGCACCATTGAAATTATTTCTAAAGGATTATCCCGTTTGATTTTTAAAAGGCCTCTATGTTTTTTTAGCAAATTTTTTTTAGGTTTCAATTCCTATTTTACCTATTGTTCTTATTAAAATTAAGCAACGACTTGATTTACATTTGCGCCCCTTATGACATTAGACGAAGAGATAGCCAAGCGACGAACATTTGCCATTATCAGCCACCCCGATGCAGGTAAAACCACGCTCACCGAAAAATTTTTATTGTTCGGTGGTGCCATACAAACTGCCGGTGCGGTGAAGAGTAATAAAATCAAGAAGGCTGCAACTTCCGATTTCATGGATATTGAAAGGCAGCGTGGAATTTCGGTTGCCACCTCGGTTATGACTTTTGAATACAACGAAAAAATCATTAACCTGTTAGATACTCCCGGCCACAAGGATTTTGCTGAAGATACTTACCGCACACTCACAGCGGTTGACAGTGTAATACTCGTGATTGATTGCGTGAAAGGAGTGGAGGCGCAAACTGAAAAGCTGATGGAAGTATGCCGTATGCGCGATGCTCCGGTAATTATTTTCATTAACAAAATGGACCGCGAAGGACAAAATCCTTTTGATCTATTGGATGAGTTGGAGTTGAAACTGAATATTAAAGTTCGTCCGTTGAGTTGGCCAATCAGTATTGGTCAGTCGTTTAAAGGAGTTTATAATTTATATGAAAAGTCGCTGAACATTTTTAATCCGAGTCAAACAAAACTGACTGATGATATTGTAAGCATCAGTTCATTGAACGATGAATCACTTGACAGTTACATTGCACCATACACCAATCAACTTCGCGAAGATGTGAGTTTGATTGAAGGTGTATATGATTCATTCGACCACAAAGCATATCTCGAAGGTAAATTGGCGCCGGTATTTTTTGGTAGCGCAGTAAATAATTTCGGTGTGCGCGAATTGTTAAATGCATTTACTTCTATTGCGCCACCACCCATTCCGCGCGGAACCGATTTGCGAGAAGTGAAACCCGAGGAAAAACCTTTCACTGGTTTTGTATTTAAAATTCATGCAAACCTTGACCCTCGTCACCGTGATAGAATTGCGTTCGTGAGAGTTTGCTCGGGAAAATTTGAGCGGAATAAATTTTATACACATACACGCTTACTTAAAGAATTGCGCTTCAGTAGCCCTGCATCATTCATGGCTTCAGCAAAAAATATTATTGACGAAGCATTTCCAGGTGATGTTATTGGATTGTATGATTCCGGAAATTTTAAAATCGGCGATACACTCACTGAAGGTGAGCACATTCACTACAAAGGAATTCCAAGTTTCTCTCCTGAAATTTTCAAGGAATTAGTGAATACTGACCCGATGAAAACAAAACAATTGGACAAAGGAATTCGTCAGTTGACTGATGAAGGAGTAGCGCAATTATTTACACAACAACCCGGCAACCGGAAAATTGTTGGAACAGTGGGAGAGTTGCAGTTCGAAGTAATTCAGTATCGGTTGCAAAACGAATATGGTGCATCGTGTTCGTGGCGGCCTTTGCAATTACATAAAGCATGTTGGGTTACTGCTGATGATAAATTGGAATTGCAGGAGTTCGTTCGCTTGCGTGGTCAGCAAATTTGTCTGGATAAGGATGACCATTTTGTTTACATGGCTGAAACCAGGTACATGCTTGATACCTTAATGCAAAATCATCCGCGAGTAAAATTTCATTTTACATCAGAATTTAAAAAAGACATTTTGAAATAAGATTTTTGATTTCAGATTTTAAATTATTTAAAGATTGATGAATATGATTCACCCCGATAAAAATTTCTGGAGTGCCCGCTACACTGAAAATGCAACCGGATGGGATGTTGGTGCTATCACAACTCCATTAAAAGAATACATTGACCAGTTAAAACATAAATCAATCAGCATTTTGATCCCAGGTGCAGGCAATAGTCATGAAGCAGAATTTTTATTCCGGAATGGTTTTAAAAATATATCCGTGCTTGATATAACAGAAGAGCCATTGCAGAATATTCAAAACCGCATTCCTGAATTTCCTAAAGAACAATTGATATGCGGAGATTTTTTTCAACATAAAGGAAATTATGATTTAATATTTGAGCAAACATTTTTCTGCGCTCTCCATCCATCGTTACGGAAATCGTATGCCGAAAAAATGAATGGATTACTTAAACCAAAAGGGAAATTAGTTGGTGTTTTATTCAACGATAAAATGAATGACAATGAACCTCCATTCGGTGGAAATGCTGATGAGTACAGAAATTATTTTTCACCCTATTTTAATTTCAATGTTTTTGAAACCTGTTATAATTCTATTGAAAAAAGAAGCGGTCGTGAATTGTTCATTGTATTAGAGAAGAGATAAAAAATAATGCAGGCTTATTGTTTAAAATTTATTTGATTAGCTAAAATAATTCTGACACATGAAAATACTGCTGGTAAGTTTCTCTCTCATTTTTTATTCTTTTTTTTCTTTTGCTGATGAAGGAATGTGGCTGCCGTTTTTATTAGAGCAAACTACCATGAGTAATATGCAGGCAGCTGGATGCCGCATGAGTGCCGAAGATATTTATTCAATCAATCATACCAGCATGAAGGATGGAGTTTTATTATTTAATGGCGGGTGTACCGGTGAAATGATTTCAAACGAAGGATTGTTGCTTACCAATCATCATTGCGGTTTTGGATATGTGCAGCAACACAGTTCAGTTGAAAATGATTATGTAAAAAATGGTTTCTGGGCAATGAACAGAAAGGAAGAATATGCATGTCCTGGATTAACTGTGACCTTTATTATCAGAATGGAAGATGTGACTGATAAAATAGTAAGTGCAGTTAAAAATATTATTGATGAAGCAAAAAGAAATTTGGTAATTGACTCATTAGGAAAACAAATAAGTATGCAAGCGATTGCAGGAACAAAGTATACAGCATCAGTGCGACCAATCTATTATGGCAATCAGTTTATTTTAATTGTTTCAGAAAATTTTCTTGATGTTCGGTTAGTGGGAGCACCACCCGAAGCAGTTGGCAATTTTGGCGGTGATGATGAGAACTGGATGTGGCCACGGCAAACCGGAGATTTTTCGTTGTTCAGAATTTATGCTGATAAAAATAATGATCCTGCAATTTATTCCGCTGATAATGTACCCTACCAACCCAAGTATTACTTTCCTGTTTCATTGAAAGGGGAAAAGGAAGGAGACTTTGCAATGGTGTATGGTTTTCCTGGCCGAACAACAGAATATATTTCTTCATATGCGGTTGAATTTATAAAAAATGTAACTGATCCAGATCGGGTAAAAATCAGAACAGTAAAGCTGAATATCTGGATGAATGAAATGCAAAAAAATAATGCTGTTAATATTCAATACGCTGCAAAATATTCGGGTATTGCCAATGGATGGAAGAAATGGCAGGGCGAAATGCTTGGCTTGCAACAATACAAAGTTGCAGAAATGAAAAAGCGAAAGGAAGACAGCATTATGCAAATCATTTCAACGAAAACAGAATTCACACCTTACGGAAATATTTTATCGCAATTAAAACTGGCATACGATACTTTGAGTCAGATTCAATTCGTTGCAGATTATTACAATGAAGCATTGCGGGGGAGTGAAGCAATTTCATTTGCAGAACAATGGCTTACTATTATTGATGAAGCCATGGATCCAAATAAGCCAAGTGCTTTTATAACTCATAAAACAGATTTGATAAATGCGGTGGAAAATTTTTATAAAAACTATCAACCCGAACTGGATAAAAAGGTAACTGAAGCATTGTTGAAATTATTTTTATCAGAAATGCAGACGCCAAATATCCCTGCACAGCTTTCAATTGATTTAATGAAATTTAAAAACGATGTTCACGCATATACTGAATTCTTATTTTCAAAAAGCTGTATTACCAATGAATCATCAGCACTCAATGCAATTCGGAATTTGAACTATGGAAAAAAAATAAAACTCTCATCTGATCCTGTCATACTTCTTGCAAAAAATTTAAAAGAAACATTCAATTCAAAATGTCAGATTTCCATGAATAGATTATTTGCAAGAATTAATTTACTGAATAAACAATTCATGCAATTTCAGTTACTGGCTTTCTCAGGGAAGAAAAATTTTTATCCGGATGCCAATTCAACTTTGCGCATTGCTTATGGAAATGTAAAAGGATACCAACCCCGCGATGCGGTAAAATATAAATGGTTCACCACTGCTGATGGGGTGAATGAAAAAAACAATCCTGATAATTTTCTATATACTGTTCCGGAAAAACTGAAAACACTGATTGCAAAAAAAGATTTCGGGAATTATGCTGATGCTGATGGTGAATTACATACCTGCTTTATAACAAATTGTCACAGCACAGGAGGCAACAGCGGAAGTCCGGTTTTAGATGCCGATGGAAATTTAATCGGGACTAATTTTGATCGTGTGTATGAAGGAACAATGAGTGATGTTTATTACAACCCTGAAATTTGCCGCAATGTTTCTGTTGATATTCGGTATACTTTATTTTTGATCGATAAATTTGCTGGTGCTGGATATTTATTAAATGAAATGAAAATTGTTCGGCAATAAATTTGCTAAGAAAAAATTCAATTAATTTTAAACTCAAATTCAATTTAAAATGAAAAACCAATTGTTTACATTAATCGTATTATTTTTTTGTGTTTCAGCTTCTGCTCAGATTGAAGTTGGAGGATCAAAAGATGGTACCCCTGCACCAAAATTTTGGGTTGAATCGAATGTGTATAATTTCGGAAATGTGCCTTTGGGTATACCGGTTTCAATAACTTTTGAAATAAAAAATACCGGAAACGCCCCGTTAGTTATTACCAAGGCTGACCCATCCTGCAACTGTACGCTGGTAGATTATTCTAAAACCGAAATTGCTCCGGGCGAAAAAGGTTTTGTAAAGGCAACCTATGATGCTAAAATTGCAGGTAAGTTTGATAAACGGATTTTCGTTTTTACAAATGCTTTTGAAGGTGAATTGGATTTAGCTTTAAAAGGTGAGGTTATTTATATAAAGGAATAAAGATTTATAACAAAGAAATTTTTTATCTTAAAAATTATTAGAATCAGTTCAATGAATTACTGGATTGTTAAATCGGACCCCGAAACTTATGGATGGAATGAATTGGTAAAGGATAAAACAACTGATTGGACAGGCGTGCGGAATTATGCTGCACGAATTCATTTGAAGGCAATGAAAAAGGGTGATGAAGTTTTGTTTTACCACAGCAATGAAGGAATGGCTATAGTAGGAATTGCAAAAGTGTCAAAAGAATTTTTTCAGGATTCAACAACAAAAGATGAAGCATGGGTGGCTGTTGAACTTACTGCAAAAGAAGAATTAAAAAAACCTGTTACCCTTTCTGAAATGAAAACAAAAAGAGAACTGAGTAATATCGGCTTAATAAAAATCGGAAGGCTGTCAGTTATGCCATTAACTAAAACTGAATATGATATTATAATAAAAATGGGAGAGTAGTGAAATAAATTTTATTGGAATCTTTTTCAAATAAATTTTTAATACTTCTTACTGTTTTTTTTCATCCAACACAATTCTGAAAGTTGTTCCTTTTCCAATAACTGATTCTTTAACAAATAATTTTCCTTTCAGATAATTTTCTATAATTCTTTTGCTTAACGAAAGCCCCAATCCCCAACCGCGTTGCTTAGTGCTGTAGCCGGGTTTAAAAACAGTTTTGAATTTTGAAGAATGAATTCCTTTGCCGGTGTCTTTAATATCAACAATGGCATGTACATGATTGGTACTGATGTAAATATCAATTTTGCCTTTTCCGTCCATTGCATCAAGCGCATTTTTCAATAAATTTTCAAGTACCCAACCAAACAGCGGAACAGAAATTAATGCACGGATATTGGCTCCCTCTGATTGATGAATATTAAAATCAACCATGCCACTTGCCCGTTGTCTTATGTAATCAACCATTGATTCAATTTCAGTAAATAAATTTTCCTCAGTCAATACCGGTTGACTTCCGATTTTGCTGAAACGATTGGTTATGGTCTCTAACCGTTGAATATCTTTTGACAATTCCGGTAAAAATTTTTCTTTGATATTTTCAGGCAGAATATTTTCTAAATAATCGGCCCAGGCACTAAGAGATGAAAGCGGTGTGCCTAATTGATGCGCAGTTTCTTTAGCCATGCCAACCCATACGCGGTTTTGTTCAGCTCTTCTTGAACTGCTGAATGCAACATAAGCGATAATTAAAAAAACAAGAATGATGGTGGATTGTATGTATGGAAAATAAATTAATTGACGAAGCAGGTAGGAGTCGTTGTAGTATATAAAATTTCTGGCATTTTCAGAAAACACAATTTGAATTGGTTCCTTCTCTTTCTTCATATCTTCCAATGTACTTTGAAGATATTTTTTATCTGTTTGTGCTCTTACTGAATCAATGTTTTTAAAACCAATAACAGTTCCCTTTTCATCAGCAAGAATTAAAGGAACTGTTGTGTTACTGCTGATAATTTCAAACATGAAACTGATATCAAGATTATCTGAAGCGCTGTTTAGTTTTTTGTAAACATTTGCAATGAGTTCAATTTTTTTCCGCTCCTCGCCGGCTAATTTTTCTGCCAGGTAATTGGAATACAAAATAGTAGCAATCACAATTAATGTGAGCAAACCAATCAATAAAATTTTCCAATATTGTGTTTGCCTGTAAATATTCATTTCGGAGTGCCTTGCTTTTTCTGTAATGATTTTTTAAACTGATCGAACGCTTCTTTTTGTTTTTGCCGGGTTACTGAATTTTCATTTTGTATGGATGAATCTTCTTCGTCAAAATTCAGTTCTTCCACTACTGATGTATCTTCAAATTTCATCGGTTCATATTCATCAGGTGCTTTCCAATCTTTAATTTCCTGCTGCTCGGTTTGCTGCCTGTTAAATTCCTGTTGTAAAATAGTTTTTAAATTTTGTTTTTCAACTTGTACATCCTGTTTAATTTTTTCCTTCACCGATTTCTTGTCGTATTTAATTATCGGATCCGATGCAGGCCCCTTCATGGTTATGTATAAAAACAATAAACCTTCATCACTTTGTTCAACTGCATCCGGGTCAAAATTATTTTTTGATTTGAATTTATTTGAGAGCAATTGTAACAGATTTAATTTAATGCGGTAATCAATTAAGTTTTCAAATGTATGTGTGCCCGATAGTTCAAGGTTAATTGCGTTGGTAAAAATATTCATCGTTGGAATATTGATGGTACTGTTTCGTATTTCAATTTGATTTTTCAGTTGAGTGAACCTGATATTTTCAAGCTCCGAAATTTTAACAAAAGCAGAAAGTGATTTCATTGGTTCAAAATTGTTCAGCTCGCCTTTGTCAATTGTAACATCAGCCACCACCACTAATTGGTTGTAATCAAAATCATTTTTGTTCCAGCCCGCCTTCAAAACAAGATTGGTAGTTAGGTTTCCTTTCAGGTTTTTATCAGTAATTTCTGTTTGCCCCCAACTGTTAAATTCATAAAACAATTGATTGATGTCAATGTTGCTTCCTTTAAAAGTACCATCTAACAAAGTATGATTCCAATCGGTGTAATTTAGTTGCGCATTAATTATTGCTCTTCCTTTTTCAGCATCCATTGAAATGTTATTGAAAAAAACATGATCGCCTGTACACACCAGCGTGCCGTTGAAATTTGCTGCTTTGAACTTATCGTATTTAAAATGACCAATACTGAATTTCACATTGCCGGTAACTATTTCGAGCAGCGAAGCAATGGCAGTGGAACCCGCCTGACCTGTTTGTTCTGATTTGTGATTTTCGCTGAACTCATTTGCATCAATATTTTTTGAAGAAACAATTAAGTTGGTTCCAACTTTTAAAATTGATTTGTTTGATTTTGAATTGTTAAATAAATATGGGAGGAGGTTGGAGCAATTTCCACTCACAGTAAAATCAGAAACAGAAGTTTGTGCAGCAAAGTTTTCAATTACGAGATTTCCGTTCTGCAATTTGAGCGAAGCATTTATTGTTTCAAATGAAGTTCCGTTGTAATTCATTTTTCCATTGGAAAGTATTATTTCGCCTCCTGATTTTATGGAACTGAAATCGGGAGATGAAGAGAGTTGACTCACAGGCCCGGAATAAAAACATTTATTCAAGCGCAATTCGCCCGACGCATTTTTTAATTCCGGTATTTTAAACAACGGATAAATTTCGCCCAGATCAAGCACCGTGTTCAACTGCAAATCGAGATACGGTTTTTTAAAATTCCGTAACTCCATACTGAAATTAATTTGCTTGCCGTTAATGGAAGCAGTTGCATTTTTTAAACTGATTTTACTGCTGATTAAATTTCTCGATGTCCCGTTCGAAAACAGGGCATTAAAATTTACATGTTCAAACTTTGCATCCACAGCAGGATTGCTGATAGTTGCATCCTTTACCGAAAAAGCAAAACTGATGTCCGGTTTTTTCATAGCATAATATTCCCCGTTGATTTTTCCCTCCAAAATCAATGTGCCTTTCGAATTGTATTCTTTCAGATACTTTGCATATTGTTCAGGCAAAATGCCTGCGAACGATTCAATACCAATTTGATTTCCAATAACTGTGAGATCAATATAAGTTGAATTCTTTTTTTGTTTCACTTTGCCTGAAGTACTGAAACTGAAATTTTCCACTTCAATGGTTGTATTGGCAAAATCATATTCTTCATTCTTTAAATTCAGATTCAGTTCAGTATTAACTTTCAGTTCTTTGTTCTGCAAATAATCATCTGACGAAACAAACAAGTGCCTGCACAACAACGATGATTTTAATTTCAACTTTGAAACATCAGCACCAAATTCTCCATTAATTATTCCATCGTGAATTTGAAACTCATAAAACTGTTGGTGCGCGTCGTCAATAAATTTTGTTTCCAGATCACTCAACTGAATTTTATCAATCTTCACTGTCAGTTCATCGGTTGTGGTATCGGTTCCCGATTTGAATATGAAGTAATTGCCTTCGCCTTTTTCGTTGATGGTAACATTTAATTTTCCCTTGCCTACAATAATTTTTTGTATGGTATAATTTCCTCGCCATAAATCAAGAATGTTAAACAGCAACGAAATTTTTTCTGACTCTAATAAATTTGATTTACTGCCTTTGTAACTTTCTCTTATTTCCACTTTGTTAAATGTGACAGATGCAAACGGAAAATTCCGAAGCACCGAAAAATCTATTTCGCCCTTCACATTTACCTCCACTGCCAATTGCTTATTAATCTCGCGAACCACCAATTGTTTAATATCATTTCCGAACAGTAAACTGATTGCAATGCCGGCAATAATCACCAACAGAATTAATGCGCCCGCAACTTTTAAGATTTTTAAAAGCAATGATTTCTTATCCGCAATGATTGGTTCTTCCATATTTGAGAGCTAAAGTAGCTAACGGAAAAAAGTAAATTCTATTGGAGAATAATTTCAATTAACGAATCATAGTTGTCTTGTCTTGTTTTGATGAAAAAAAATAAGAGTTAAAGAAACCAGAGTTAATGGATTCGGATTTAAAATAAGGTCAATTCATAATCAACTCATGTGGTTTATGATGCCTGATAACAATCAGGAAAATGTGCAAAGAAATTTTATGAAATTCAAAACTCAACAAATGAAATTTGATTTGCTAAAGAACGATAAAGAATACTTGCAAAAATTTAAAGTAGCAGCCGTTGATCGTGCGTATCAGATTTGGGAAAGACTACTCCGAAGTTTTGAATTTTATTCCCGGCAAATGGTTTGGCAGAAATTAAATTGCATTCATAACAATCCATGCAATGAAAAATGGAATCTCGCAGCATCACCTGAAGAATACAGATTTTCATCAGCAAGATTTTATTTGACCGGTCATAATGAATGGGGGATTTCTAACTAACTATGCAGACTGCTATGATTAATACAATCGCCATATCAAAAATTCTTGCAGGTGAAAACACCTCGCAAGGGCTTGGGTTGTTTATATTTGTTGAGCGATGAAAATGTGGAACACCAATAAGAGCGAAAATAAATTATCTGATGGCGTTTATTTCGCTCGAATAATAAGTGCAACCAAATCTTCACAATCTAAATTTATTGTAGATGAAGCGAAATAATTTTGGGTTGCTCACTTTGTTAATGGTTTTTCTCCAAATTAATTCGATTGCTCAGATTTGGAAAGCGGTTAGTGATTTGGATTTTTATAAAGTTGGTAATGGAGGGCCTGGTGTGTGTGCAATGATTGTTGATTCAGCAACAAATACTTTAATTATTGGAGGTCAATTTGATTCAATTGGGAATGTACAGGCTAAAAATATTGCCCGATGGGATGGTATAAATTTTATTCCGATAGGAAATGGAATAGATCTTGGCTCAGGATTGTATACTATTATAACCTCATTAGCAATTTATAACAATGAAATATATGCAGCTTGCAACGATTATCCAGCACATAAAATTTTTAAATGGGATGGTACAAACTGGTCTGTATTTGCAACCCCCAATGATTATACAAACTGTTTAAAAGTACACAATGGGAAATTATATGCAGGGGGTAATTTTACGGTAATTGGTGGAACATTAGTTAAAGGAATAGGTGTGTATGATGGAGTAAGCTGGAGTGATATTGGAGGGGGGGGTGATGACCCCAACTGTGGGTGGTGTTCGTTTGTAGAGGATATTGAGTTTGTTGATACATTGATGTATGTAGGTGGAACATTTGCAACCGCCGGAAGTGCTGCTGTAAGTAATATTGCTATGTGGAATGGGGCAACATGGACCGCACTTGGCAGTGGAATTAACGGAAATAGTGGTATTTACGATGGGTGGGTTTGGAGTTTAAAAGAATATAACAATGAATTATATGCTGGTGGTAATTTTGAATTTGCAGGAGGGATACCTTGTCATATTTCCAAATGGAATGGTACTAATTGGTCACTAGTAGGTGTTGGGATTAGTACATATGCCAGTAACTTTACAATATTTAAGAGCAAACTTTATGTTACAGGGGGTGGGTATAGTGGAGGAAATTTTATTAGTTCCCCAGCAAATTGGGATGGAACAAATTGGAATCAAACAGGAGCAATACCGCTCGGTGCTGGAAGTCCGATTTGTGTATATAATAATGAGTTATACAATGGTATAGGATGGTCATTCAATGGCACAGATACAATAAGAGTTTTAGCACGATTCGGCGAACTTGAATTTCAAACACAAAACTCATCTTGCGGTAATAATTGTAATGGCACAGCAACCATTGCTGATTCAGTTGGTGTGCCACTTCATACTTATTTGTGGAGTAACGGGCAAACAACACGAACTGCAACAGGTTTGTGTCCGGGAGTATATACTGTTTCAGTTACTGATGGAGGAGGTAGTGTAACAGAAGGAAGTGTAACAATTGGAGGGCCATCTGCTATTCAAATTACTGCTGGAGCTATAAATGCAAGTTGTGGTAGTTGTAATGACGGAAGCATAAGTCTATCGTTAGGAGGTGGAACAGGATCATTAAGTATTCAATGGAGTAATGGAGATACAACTAACACAATTACCAATCTTGCCTTCGGTAATTATTCAGTAACAGTAACTGATAGCATGGGTTGTTTTGTTGCTAATACTTATTTAGTGAGTTATATTAATTCAATTCAAACACAATCATCAGATGTAAATTGTTTTAATCAATGCACGGGAACTGCAAGTGCAGTATCTACAGGTGTTGCACCATATACCTATCAATGGAATAACGGTGCAACTACAGATTCAATAATCAATTTATGCGCAGGAATTTATTATGTAACTGTAATAGATAGCAACGGTGTTGCTGCTGTAGATACAGTAATAATTACTGAGCCAACACAATTAGTAATTACCGATACAATAACAAACGCAAGTTGTGCAATATGCAATAATGGAAGTATAAGTATTGGAGTGATTGGAGGAACGGGATCATTAAGTATTCAGTGGACCAACGGATATACAACTAACTCAATAACCAATCTTGCCTTCAGTAATTATTCAGTAACAGTAACTGATAGCATGGGTTGTTTTGTTGCTAATACTTATTTAGTGAGTTATATAAATTCAATTCAAACACAATCAACTGATGTGAGTTGTTTTAGTGAATGCGCTGGAAATGCAAGTGCAACAAGTAACGGAGTTTTGCCATTTGTATTTGAATGGAGTAACGGAGCAACTACAGATTCAGTACTCAATTTATGTGAAGGGGTTTACTATGTAACTGTTACCGATAGTAACGGAATTGCTGCAACAGATACAGTTATAATTACTGAGCCAACACAATTAGTAATTACCGATACAATAACAAACGCAAGTTGTGCAAGTTGTAATGATGGTACAGCAACTATTAATGTTATTGGTGGTGTGCCGCCAATAAGTTATTTGTGGAACAACGGAGCAACAACAAGTACAATTGATAGCTTATTATTTGGTATTTATACTGTTACTGTAACTGATAATAATGGCTGTGTGATGATTGATTCGGTGACTGTTGGGATTGATGTAGGAACAGGATTGCAGATTGTTGATTACAAATTGCAGATTTATCCAAATCCGGCAAACGAAACGGTAACTATAATTCTTCGACAGGCTCAGAATGACATTGAGGAAGTTGTTTTTTCAAATTTGTTAGGTGTGCAAATGTTGAAATTGCCACACACTGAGTACAGCAACCGCAATAACAGTTTTGAAATTGATTTGAGTGCACTCGCTACCGGTGTTTATTTTTTAAAAGTGCAAATGAGTGATGGCAGCATCATGGTTAAGAAATTTGTGAAACAGAAGGATCAGTAGGCAGTTGTCATTATTCAATATACAGAAATAATGGAGCAGACGAAAACACTTTCGACTATTTAAATGTGAGTTTCAATTCAAACTAAATAAGTGAATTATAAAAATCAATTTGAATGGTAATGCAGTTGTTCCAATATCAACACATAAGGTATCTCTGCTGCTGAATCAGAAATAATATGAAATTTTTTTTCCTGATTTGGAATTGTGAATTATAGAATTATTTTTGAACCAACAATTCATTTCTTAAAAAATTTTTAAACTAAAATTATGGGAGCATTTGAATACGGAGTAGGCGGAAACGCAGTACCCAACGAGGCATCAGAAGCAATGGCGGATATTTCGCAAAACAAAACTTTGTTTGTGCAGAAACTAACTTCCGACCCACCAATAAAACCTGAAGCAGTTTATGATTTGAAAACAGTAGAAGATGTTTTTGAACATTACAAACCAAATTTAGACTTAGATCTTGAAGGTGCTGATGGAAGTTCTGTTCAGGAAAATGTGAAGTTCCATAACCTTGGCGACTTCAGTGCAAAAAATATTACTGAACAAAGTAAGTTTTTGAAAGACCTTAATCTGCAACAAGATCAATACATGACTATCATAAAGCAATTGAAATCAAACAAGCTGTTAAAATCAGTAGTTGAAAATGCAGATAACAAAGCTGCATTTGTTGATTCATTGAAAGCAATGATTCAGGATATTGAAGACTCAGGTAAATAATAAATTTTTAAAAAAACATCTCAACAATTAATAATGGCTGAATTAGAAAAATCCCCAGAACAAGCTCAGGAAAAATTATTTGAAAGACTTGAGGCACCTGCTGAAGTGTTAAGCAGCAGCATGAGTAAACTATCTAAAGTTGGCGGTTTCGATTTCATTGAAACTACCATTGAAGGCACTAAAAACCTGAACCCGGAGAGAAAAGCGCTAAAGAAAATTTTTCTTACAGAAGCTGATAAAAAGAATGAACGCAATGCTTTGAAGAAAAAACTGACGCTTTGGTTAACGATTCTTTCTGAGAACAATTCTATTGCTGATATGATTGAAAGCAGTTCTGTAAAAGCAGATTCGGCTTCAAAAACTTTAAAGAAAAATTTAAAGAAAACGCTGGAAGCAACCCGTTCACTTGAAGAAAACTATCGTTCAGTAGCTTTGTTTTTCAAAAATACTGAATCAGATAAGCTGAAGAATGTAACGATTGTAAATGCCGATATGGAGCAATTGCAGGATTTGGATAATACCCGATTCATTGATTATGTTGCAGGCGAATTAAAAGCAAATTATGATCGTCTTGATTTGCGTGACAATTATTCGTTAATGGTTGTTCCGGGTTATCTCGGCTCAAATAAGGTTGTGGAAAAATGGGCGAAGATTGCTTACGATAATAAGGTTATGATGGTAACTGATTTCCGTAACCTGGATTCAGTAGATGAAGTTGCTGATTTATTTGAATCAGCCAACTTAAGTGGGGGAGATATTTACAAATCAAATTGTATTATGACCTGCAATTACCTGATAGGTCGCGGAAAAAATGAAGAAGTTGGAGAAGAAGAAGATGTTTTTGTTCCTGGTTCATCAGCACTTGCCGGTAAAATTTATTCTACTTTAATGTCGCAGGTTACTGCTGGTAAAAAGCATGGTAGTATAAATGAAGTAGATGGAGTTAAATTCCCATTAAAGAAAAGTGAGATTTCAAATCTTGAAAAAATGGGATTGGTACCAATGGTGAATGAATACGGCAAAGTAATGGCGTTCTCAGCTAAAACTTTATTTAATGGCGATAACCTTGGATTGCAGACTTATTCTGTAGTTCGTGTGTTTGATTATATAACCAAAGTTTTAGTTGACTTTTTAAATCGTCGTGCATTTGAAAACTGGACCTCCTTAACTGAGAAAGATTTGCGTGGGCAGATTGTAAGTTTCCTCGATAGAGTAACCGGTCCAACCAAACTGATTGAAAGTTTCAAAATCATGAAGTTTGAAAAAGATGAAAATATTAAGGATAAAATAAACCTTGATATTCACATGACACCATACTTTCCTGCAAAAAGTTTCATTGTTAAACTCGATGGTCAGAAAGGAGAAGATGCTGAAACTACCTGGGCAAGTTCTTATTCACAACAATAATTTTTTTTTAAATAATTAAAACCCAAAACCCAAAACCATGGCATTCAATGCAAAATTAAAAGTAGGAGGAAAGGAATTTGACATCCAGAACTTTAGCTACAGTTTCCGTCGCGACACTGATTCAAAAGGCAAACCATCTTCAGCAATCTACGGTGGAACTGTAGATTTTGTACTTGAGACAGTAAAAGAACAAGTACTGTTGGAATCAATGGTGAACTCACCAACCAAAGCTTTAGCTTGCACTATTACCATTTCAAATCCGGATGGTGAAGGAACTTTGAAAGAAATTACTTTAACTGATGCTTATGTAATTGCTTTCAGCGAAAGTATCAGTAAATTCAGTGGTGAAACTATGGTTTATAACATCACCATGTCATGCAGAGAAATTAAAGTGGGAAGTGCAACACTTACTAACGAATGGCCTAAATAGTTTTAATTTTTTTGTAAGGTATCATTCTTGAATTAATTCAATAAGATTTCTAATTCATTTTCAGAACCACAAAGGATGGCGGAATTTTCTACCTTCTTTTGTGGTTTTTTAATCTAATTTTTATGGCTCAGGAAATTAAAGTTTCAATTACTTTAGAAGACGGAAAGGATATTCAATACTTTTCTCACTTCAAGATCACTCAAAAAATAAACGAGCATAGTTTTTTTGAGATTTCATTTCCCATGGAGGTATTGGAGAAATCTGATTCATTCATCTTGAATGAGGCCAAAAAATATATCGGAACCATTGTTTCGATAAACATGAAAGGCAAGCAGAGTGAAGATGAAGCAAATAATTTTAAAGGATTAATTACAGAAGTAAAACTCTCCAATGAGCATGGCTCTTTTGGCGATTTGATTTTTTCCGGTTATAGCCCAACAATATTATTAGAGGGCGGAGATAATTTAAAATCATTTACTGAAACCAACATTAAAAAAATTGTAGAAGAGATTACCAAAATAATTCCTTCAAATATTGTTTCTATATCCAATAGTCCGAAGTCATCAACGACTATCCCCTACATTGTTCAATACAACGAAAGTGATTTTAACTTTTTGAACAGAATTGCAGTTCAGTTTGGTGAGTGGTTTTATTATGATGGATCAAAATTAATTTTTGGTTCACCGAAAGATGAAAAATCTGTTTCTATAGAATATTTAAGAGATAGTGACGATATCAAATTATCAATGAGTGTTTCAAGTCTTAAATTTTCCTCTTATCAATATGATTATATGAAGAAGGAAATTGTTAGCGAGGCATCATCAAGTGTTCCCGGTTTGGATCCGTTAGGGAAGCATGCTTTTTCGCAATCTGAAAAATTATTTCCGAATGCAATGCTGCAACAAAGCATAAGACCTGTTACAGTAAAAAAAGAAGTGGAAGAATTAGTAAAAGCACAATTATCAGAAACTGCTGCTTCATTTGTTACCCTAATAGCTGAAACAGATATTCCTTCCCTAAAGTTAGGTTCCCTTGTTTCAATAACATTAAAAAATCAGGAAAATAAAAGTAGTGATGCCGGAAGTTTTCGGATCATTGAAATTAATCATCATTCTGATGGAATTGGAAATTATGAAAACTCTTTTGTTGGTATTCCGGAAAAATTAGAAACACCACCGGCATATAACGAGGATATTATTTATCCAAAGTCAGAAACACAACCAGCGATTGTAATTGATAATAAAGACCCCGAAGGAATAGGAAGAGTGAAGGTTAAAATGTTCTGGCAAACTGATAAGGGAACTCCTTGGCTTCGGTTAGTACATCCACATGCGGGGAAGGATAAAGGATTTTATTTTATTCCTGAAATTGACGAAGAAGTGATGGTTGGATTTGAACATGGAAATCCTGATGCGCCGTATGTAATTGGCGCCATGTATAATGGCAAAGAAAAATCAACCTGGAAGCAGGATAAAAACTATCTGAAAGCAATAAAGACCATTAGTGGAAACATGATTTGGTTTAATGATGAAGGTGGAAAAGAAGAAATAAAAATTGTAAATAAAGATGCACAAAATGAAATTTCACTCACGCTTCAAAAAGATGGTTTAATAACCATTAAAGCAAAGGATAAAATAATATTTGATGCTCCGAAAATTGAAATGAAATGCAAGGAAATGAAAATTGATTCGGAGAATAAAATTGAAGTGACTACGAAGGAGACAAAAGTTACTTCACAGCAAAAATTTGAATTGAAAACCATGTCATCTAAAATTGAAGCATCAACTGATTTCGCAGTAAAAGGAGCACAGATAAAAATTGAGGCTGACGCAACATGCGAAATTAAAGGATCTGTTAGTACAAAAGTTGAAGGCGCAATTTTAGAATTGAAAGGTAGCGGAATGGCAAAGCTTCAAGGAGGTATGGTAATGATTAACTAATTATTTATAAAAATGAATCGGGAACAGTATTACTCCTTACCGTTAGACTTCAGTGCGATAACCAGGAAAAAGGATATAAAGGTTTGTAATTTTTACAGATCAATTGCACAGAATATTTTCATTATTCTCACTACAAAATTTGATGAATGCAGGTTTGATCCTGAATTCGGAAGCGAAATTTGGGAGTGGGATTTTCAACATATTCCCGATCAGAATACATGGATTGCTCAGATGACCAAAGCCCTCACAAAAACCATTATTAAGTATGAGACCCGATTGTATGAAATTGAAGTTGATATGACTATTCAGCAAGAAGAAATGATAGATAAGTTAAAAACTGCCTATCGAATTAAACGAAAACTGGAAATAACAATTAAAGGTTTTGTTAAAGAAACCCGCGAGCCATTTTCGTTCCGTCAATCACTTTTTTTAAGCCCCATATCATTTGATTAATTTTTATGTCGGTTAAACAAGCAACTTCTCTTTCAAAAGAATATATTAAGAGCCGCATGATAAAAAATGCCGCGAGTTATTGGGGCTATGCCGATTCAGATATTGATTCTTTTGACCCTGTTGTTAAACTACTGATTGAATCATGCGCTACAGAAATTTATAAATTAACACAGGAAATAAATTCATCGCAGGTTCGCACCTTAGAGCGGTTATCGTCATTACTTACACCTGATGTTTATATCGGGTCACGACCTGCACACTCTATTATGTTCGCAAAATCGGTTGAACCAGTATGCGAATTACATGAGGGAATTCAATTTTTTCATCAAAAGAAAATTTCCTCAAAGCTTAACGGACCATTAGATACAATTATTGATTTATTTTTTGTTCCATTGACCAACCAGAAAATAGTAGATGGGGCAATAAAATTTTCGGCATCAGGATCCAATTTATTTTCTTACAATGAAAATAATAATCGCGAGTTCTTTCTTAAAACCAGATCCGGAAATAAACTTAATGAATCAACTCTTTGGATTGCATTAAGTCTTAATGAAAAAATTACTTCATTAAATGATTTAACTTTTTATTTCGATTGGAGAAATCAACCTGATAAAAGTTCGTTATATAAAATACTGTCAGCCACCCGTTGGGAATTGGACGGAAATGAAATAGTGGTTCGCTTCGGACTCGATAATTTTTTGAAGACTCAAAATTCAGAGATTGAAGATGCAGATCAAGTGGCTGCGCAGAAGGTGCAAAAGGAAATTTTTTCATTATATAAGAACCGATATGTTTCTTTCAATGGATTTAAAAATGATTTTAAATACAACCCGTACGAATCATTAAAATTTTATCCCGAAGAATTCGAAGATTCATTCAGTTCAGAAGATTTAAAACAACTTACTGAAAAACATGTATGGATAAAAGTAAAATTCCCTGCACTTTTCAATGAGCCATTATTAGAAGACACTTTTGTTTCCATCAATTGTTTTCCTGTTGTCAATAAAAAACTCAATCAGCTTCGTTATCGCTTGCCTCTTAACATTAATATTGTTCCGTTGATTGATTCAACGGGCGATTTCTTTTGTATAAAATCACTGACAGGTGCAAATGATTTAGAATATCATTCCACGCCTTTGCAAAAAACAAATGATGATGCATCGCCCGGTACATATACTCTTCGCACCCGTGGAGTAGAACGGTTTGATGACAGAGATGGCAAAGAGTTTTTAGAATACCTGTTGGAATTAATTCGCGATGAGAGTGCATCGTTTGCAGCTTTAGGTCACGATTTTCTGATAAGCAGCATTCGTTCTCTTAATCAGGATATATCGTTGCTCGAACAAAAGATGATTCAGAACAGTACTCAGTTTCTGAATGATACTATGTATATAATGATGAATGCTAGAGAGGATGGTGAAATATTATTTATCGAATATTGGAGCACAAATGGCGAAACCGCTAATAACATTCGGTCGGGTACAAAACTGGAATTGTATTCAGGATCTGATTTACAGAAAGAGAGTCTTCTTTTAATGATTAATACACATGGCGGAAGCGGAAGATTATCGAACGACGAAACTTTGGATGCGTACCGATATTCTCTTTTAACACGCGACCGGATTATTACAGTTGAAGACATTAAATCATTTTTCCGTTTTGAATTATCAAACAGAATAAAAAATGTAGAAGTGGAGCGTGGAGTAAAACTGAGTAATAATCCGAGCGAAGGATTAATAAAATGTGTGAATATTATTATTACTCCCTCTTCCAATTCATTCAGCAAAGAAGAATGGGAGCAAACATTATTAGATCTTCAGGAAAAATTAGAATCTAAATCAAATCCGTTTACTAATTTTATTCTCACTTTAAAAGAAAAATAAAATGGGAAAACCAGCAGCAAGAGTAGGTGATATGCATGTGTGTCCGATGGTAACTGGGCCTGTACCTCATGTTGGCGGACCAGTAATGCCACCGGGTGTGCCTACGGTATTAATAGGAGGTATGCCTGCTGCAACATTAGGTAATATGTGTACTTGTACAGGACCTCCTGATTCAATTATACTTGGTTCAATGGGTGTGTTGATTGGAGGGAAGCCTGCTGCACGCATGGGCGATTCATGTGCGCATGGTGGAATGATAGTGTTAGGATGTATGACGGTTTTGATTGGTGAAGCCGGAGGTGGTGGAGGCGGAGGAGGTGGCGGTGGCGGGGCTGCGGCTGGTGCTTATGTTTCAAGTGAAGCATCTTCTGCTATTTCAAAAGCAACGCCTATCGAGTTTAAAGCAAGAGTAACACAAGCAGTTGCCATGAAAAATGCCGCTGTTGCCGGAGATCCTCTGGTACATGATTCAATTAATTGTGAAGATTGCAATGCTGCTGAGTAATCATCTGAAAAAATAAAGAGCAACTTATGATTATTTATAACCAACAGTTGATTCCATTCGGCAAAAAAATAACAAAAGAGTTTATTGAAGAAAAAACACAATCAATTCCACTTGATTATAATGAATGGGCTGCTTCAAAAGATGAAACTGAAATTAAAAAAATGGTGACTGAAGTAGTGGAATTTGCAGTGAAAAACAATATTAAAGAAACTCAAAGTTTTTCTGACCTGATTAATTTTCAGATTAAGTTCAATGTGATGGATGATTTCGAGAACGATGAACGATATAAAAAAGCAATAGAAAATAAATCATTGAACGAATCAAAAAGGATAGCGCAAATAAGAGATTTAATTGTTGAGAAATTAAAAAAAAATAATTTATGGCAATAAGCGTTGTCGAGAAAAAAATTATTGATGAAACAAAAAACAATTCTAGCGATCAACCAAATAAGGCAGCTGACGCAAAACCGCCATGCCCTACAAAGCCACCCATGGTAATTGAAAGTTGTGGTTTCTATGATGAAAAAGGAAAGAAGATTTCAGGAGTTGACAAGGAGGGTAAAGTGTTGTTTAAAATAGTATACAGGAATCCGGATGGGATGAAGGTTTTGGTGGATGGCTTTGAAACGAAAGACATTGAATTGGAATACAACAAGGAAAAAATTACCGATGCGCATTATCTGGAACTTAGCGCTAATGAAAAGGAAATAGAAGTATTTGCAAAATTTAAAGAATAGGGTCCAGTCATGGTGAAGGTTATTCATAGTCAGTTTTCAAAAATCAGTAAACAGACTGCAGCTCTGGTTGATTTAAGACCTCAAATAAGAGATTTGTATTTTGCCTATATTGATGCGACCGACCGGGTAACACTGGACAAAACAAAAGAAATTAAGGATAGTGATGTATTCGAATTTCAGGACAAATCTGCCGATGAATCTCTCGACGATTTTATTAACAGAGTAGGTGAATCCATTCCTGCTCTTCTGAAACTCTGGCTGAACGACAATAAAATAATTGAGCTGACTAATACAGAAATATATATTGATGATAGCGGCAAAAATTATTTTCCATATGCAGTTTCATCGAAAAAATATATTCACATTGATCAGATAAATGATAAGTCAGAAGCAGAATTGAAAGGTAATTTAGAGGAACTGATTAAAAATAAAACAAAGGAATTTGGAGATAAGAGCATTCAGGAAAAACAGGATAAGGTGAATGAGAGAACGGCTGCGATGAAAGCGTTAATAGAAACTGAAAAGGCAACTAATGCTCTCATTGAAGCCGCAAATATGGCAGGGAGCTTAATTCCGAAAGGAAAAGATCCAACCAAGGCACTGATTGCAACATTAAAAAGAAATAAAGAGGCACAAAAAGCATTAAAGCCGAAACTTGATGATGCCATCAATAAAAAGAAGGAGGCAATGATGAAGGTGTTAGACAGGCATAAAAGTTTCAGGGAAAAAACATCAAAATATGAGGATAAAACCCGACATGCAATCAGGGTTATAAAAACGGATGCATTCCAAGACCTGAGAAAAGTTGATCGGTTTTATTCTTTAAGTCAGCGCAAAAGAGTGACACTCGGGGGATGGATATATTTAGTAGCCGAAACCTGTGATTTAGTTGGAGCCGAGGTTGTGGTTAAGGTTAAGCAAGGAGTGGGTGACGGCATTTTTTCAATTGATGAAAGCTATCCCCTTCTCACATCTACGGGTGGTCTGGAGATGCAGGAACTTAAAGAATTCAGAATTAAGGTGGAGAAGGAACCCTATAAAACTGAAAAACAAGATGAAACTACCACTGAAATTTATTCATTAGGATTGAACTGGAACAAGTGGAAAGGCGTGGAAATCACCGTAGAATCAATTGTTACACATAAAAATAAAATTGGTGAAACTGCGAGTACAAAGAAATCCTTGTTGCAATTGTCTATGCGGCCTTCAAGCGATGAAGTACTTTATGACTGGAGAAAATATTTAGATGAGAATAAAGAAACCTACTTAGTACTTCAGGCAGAGGTTGAACCGAAAGACAAAGACATGGTATGGAAAGGAAAATACAATAACGAAAATGATCTGTATAAAAATGCATGGCCAAAAGATGAAAATGAGTGGATTAGCTTTTCGAATTACAGACCTATTAAAGAAGCTGTAACTGTGATGTATAAATTAAATAATGAAACACATGGCAAATGCGCCCATGGCACATACAATCACGCCTATAACTTTGTGCAATTGCTCAAAGGCAATGAAGATAAGCTTGCATGGAAGGCCTTAGGGGCTGGTGGAGATGCAAACCAGCCTGGATATCATAACAACCTTGTGAGCTTGGGATATTCTCTTGAAGATAAGGGAGAGATTTCCAGACAACAACTTATAGAAGGAATTGAAAAAGGAAGTTATAAAACCGGCGATGTAATAGCTTATTGGACAGTTGATCCTGATATTGATGAGAACGCAAAAAATGCAGACGGAAGTTTCGTTAATTCGCATAAAAGATATGGTCACACTCAGATTTTTACTGATGGGTTACAGGAAGGTGCCAACGGTAATAAATGGGCTACTGATGACAAAGATAACTTTGGTGCCCAGTTTGTTTATGGCAAAAGGACAGGGAGCAAGTGGCACTTCAAAATCTTCAGAGCTCCTTAAATAATCATTTCCATTATTTACAATTCGCTCCTTATTCCAGCCGCAGATATTTTTTCTGATTCAAATAAATAATACCATCTTCCATTACTAGGTTGTAAGAAAAATGCTGGTCGTCATTAGGTCCGTTTATATATAAAATCGGTCCGCCTCTTTCTGTATTTTCAATGTGCCAGTTAAAATTAAAACTGGTTTCGCCGCCACTGTTATATTCATAATAACTTCCAAAACCCTATTCACAAATGGCAATCTGAATTTTTTCAGCGTAATAACTGTCGCTGTAATAATATTGAAGTATGCGGCCAGCTATTTCATTTTTCCATTGGTCAATCAGCGAATCCGATGAATTGGTTGTTGCGGTATTGTTTACTGTACCTGCATTCGTTGTTTCAGTGATTTCGCCGCAGGCAGAAATTAAAAAAAGAAAAATAAGGGATAAGGTTATTCTGTTTTTCATGCTTAGTTTTTTTCGTTTCACAAAATAAACTTTTTACCAAAAAACAGAATATCCATTCCAAAATTTTTCTGCAATTTCAGCTAATGGGTTTCTCTTATTTTACTTATGGATTTTAAGCTAGCTCAAGCAATAAAATATTTTTCGTCCCGGTTACTTTATTCGTAACCCTGCGTTACAAACGCCCAATGTTCACATCGCCTAACCCTAACAACAAAAAAAAATATTTAGAATATTCTGAGCATCCGGAATGGGTTGCATAAAATATTTAGTTTGCTAATTTGCTGCTTAATCATATTTGCTTTAACATCATATTTATAACGGAGATAATGCCTGAAGTTTAAAACGAGCAAGTCGTGACTCTGCATTAAAACACTGAATAATATTGATTTGAAAGTATTACACGAATTGATTGCAAAAGCATTAGAGCATCTCATCAAGAAATACAAAACAATATCATGATTTTTTTGGTTAGAGACACAATTGATATTATCATAGCACTCGGCAAAAAGGATAAATAAGAAAAAATAAAATGGGAAAGCCAGCTGCAAGAGTAGGAGATTTTCATATGTGTCCGATGGTAACACCTGCAGTTCCACCCGTGCCGCATGTTGGTGGACCAATACTTCCACCTGGAGTACCAACGGTATTAATTGGCGGAATGCCCGCTGCAACTTTAGGCAACATGTGTACATGCACAGGTCCTCCTGACACAATATTACTAGGTTCTATGGGGGTGTTAATTGGTGGGAAACCTGCCGCACGAATGGGAGATTCATGTGCACATGGCGGAACCATTATGTTGGGATGTATGACCGTTTTGATTGGAGAAGCCGGAGGTGGTGGCGGATCTGGTGGTGGTGGTGCTGTAGCTGTAGGAGTTTATCAGCAACTCAGTAATAAATCGCAGGTAGCTATGGCACAGAAGATGGAATTTTTAAAAGCTGCAGAATTAGGTGTTCCATTTGCTCATTGTGCTGATGGTTGCCCTGTTTGTTCTCAAAAAAGTAATTCGTAAATCATATAATATCTGATAGCTATGATTATTGGAAATAATCAGTTGGAATCGTTTAATGAAATCAATCTTGAAAAATTTATTTCAATTACTATTCCTTTTTTAAAAAATAATTTTCAGGAATTTATTAAGGATAAACCTGAATCAGAATTAATAAGCATTATTTCATTGATTGTTAAGTGGGCAGCTCAATACAAGGTACATGCAGGAATTAATATTCAAAAACTCCTTCATCACAAAATAGTTTATGGGTGGGGAAATCTACTACCTGAAAAGCTGGAGAAATATTTAGTTGACCCCGAATTACATGAAAACTTCAGAACTGAAAATTTTTGTGCTGAGTTGGTTTCGGAAAGATACAAGTTGATTGAAATTAATTCAGACTCAGATTTGAGAAAATTAGCCGAAATAAAATGAACCACATTCTTAACTGTTTTATTAAACAATCGGGAAAATGTTAATTCATTATACTGCCGATCATTCCGGTGTAAGTTCAACTGTTCCCAGTTGCCCAACAAGGAGTAGCGCCTCATCCGGAAGTTCTGAACTGCCTCCATTTGATGTAAGAGCCAGTGTTTTTATTGATGGCACCGGCAATAATTTATTTAATACCGATGCAGCTAGTCATGGAAGTGGTGGCGAAGGCAGCTATCAAAATTCATATTCGAATGTAGCGAGACTTGCAACAAATATTAGGTTAACCAATAGCGAAAACAATTATCACTTTTCGGTTTATTGTGAAGGAATGGGTACATTAAATATGGAGGATGATTCCACATTATTAGGGCAGGCATTTGGTATGGGTGATACCGGAATTCCGGCAAGGGTATCAACTGTAATAAGTCATCTTCGAAACAGAATCGGTTCATTAAGTAATGGAAATAGAAGAATTGGTAACCTGAAAATTGATGCTTTCGGTTTTAGCAGAGGTGCCGCCGCTGCACGGCACTTTGTTTACAGGGTTTTAGAATCAGAAAGTAGATTTGCTGCTTCAGGAGATGATGTTTCAGGTGTAGATATCTCTATTTATTCATTGATACATCAACTCACTGATGCGGATGATGGCAATTTTACTATCAGCGATTATAAATTACCTTTCATTGGTCTTTTTGATACAGTTGCTTCTTATGGTGGAAATCATGAAAATGATACAAGGGATTTACACTTAGATGCAATTCGGGCAGGAGAAGTAGAAAGAGTCATTCATCTTGCATCAGGTGATGAGCACAGATATAATTTTCCGCTCACAGATATTCACAGTGCAGGAGGAAAAGGCAGACAAACTTTTTTACCCGGAGTTCATTCCGACATTGGCGGTGGGTACAATGAATCAACAAACGGAAATATGAAAGAAGACAATTTAGTGGTTTTCGAAATGGAAGATCGTCCACATAGTGTTGATTATATGAACCGGCTTTATGAAAGATTAAACAGGGTAAAAGACAATTTGATTTCACTTGGCTGGTATAAAATATATCCCCTTGTTGAAATAAGACCAGGTGATCAGCGAAACGAATTGGTAGTGGCTTATAATCAGTTGAAAGCTTCAAGAGTACATATCAGCAATCGTTATAGCTGGGTTCCATTACACATTATGTCGGAGAAAGCCGTAGAAAAACAATTGCACTTTGATTTGAGTGATTTTCCGTTAAGCACCGATCCATTTTTAGTTCAAATTAAATCACTAGTAGAAAATAATCGTCATGATGAACAGCATTGGATAGCATCAGTTGATCCTCAAATCCAACGACTAAGACATAATTATTGTCATTTTTCTTCTCATTTTACACCTTCTCATAGTATTTTATGGCCTATGAAGCCTCAACTTCACTCAATGAGAGTAGGATGGATTCGGGGGCTTTTAGGGGGCGAACCGGAAGATTGTTGGGATTCTGATGAAGACAATTATTTTTCCGGAGTAAGAAGAAGAAGAGTTCACCAGGGCTGATTTTTTAAAATAATAAATGGGTAATATTAAAAAATTTTTAAGTGGAAGAATATAAATGGTTACCGGTTGCCTGCGCACCTGATATTTTTCCCGCAAAATTACTGACGGGTCGTTTTGGTTTTCAGCAAGGCGACCCGGTAATGATACCTAAGGGCAATGTATATAATAACGGTTGGGGCGAAATCGGGTTTGCCAACCTTACAGAAAATGATTTACATGCTGCTCCATCGTGGATGGAGGTCTGTTGGTTTTCACTCGCTGAAAATAAATTTTACAAAGACCGTTTTGATTTAGCTGAATACAATATTAACAGGTTGCTTTCATCTGAAATTATAAGTCCGGCGGACGGCTCTAAAGCTAAATATGATTTCCTCATTACCGGGTTTGCTCCCGGGGGTTTTGTTTGCCTCTGGGCTGCCGGGCAGGGTTTGGTAAAAGAGATCTGTTTATTGAAAGCCCGCGAAACAAAAATTGAGTGGAAAGAAATTATGAGTGAAGATGTTTTCACTCAAGATGATTTCAGAAACCAGAAACTGAAAGCTTTGTTGACTGAAGAGCAACTTTCGGAATTGAATACTAACGGCATTCAGAAAGCATGGGCGAAAAGATTTCATTCCAGATACAATTGGAATCCATTATTTATTGGTGAAGTGGAACCGGTTAATTTAAGGATACAAACTTTTAACGGCGAAAGAGAATTTTTACTGTTCAACAATGAATTTAAAAATGTTCCTTCGGCAAGAGGGATTCCGCGCATACTTATTTACAGGTGGTTCGATGCATCGGGCATTCACTGGGCGGGTTATGTTTATTTCAATGCGGAAGAAATAATGGAAATGTTCGAAAAATTAAATCAATTTCAAAATGAATCCCTTTATCGGTTACAGATTCAAATTGACAGTGAGAACAACAACATGAAATTGTTTCTGGCATCCGACAAATTTTATTACGAATTTAAAAAGTGCATTTGTAAAATATATTACGAAAGTGCCGCTTAAAATTTCAACGCTCCACTTTCACTTCCACACTCATAGTGCCGCCAGGCAGGTAGTTGGATGATACGACACGGAAAAATCCGCGCTTATTCACCTTCGCACACTTGAACATATAGTATTTTGTAGTTGCTGTTAAATCTGATGCTGCAATATCAATATCGGTATAACCGCCATTCAGCGATTTTGATGCAAACAGGTTTGCAATGTCTTCATTATTTACAATGCTGCTGTATTCGGTTGAAGTAATTGCAACTTCGCTCATGGTGGAAGAATTATAAGTCGGAAACGAAACCACACCCACCACGGCATTAAAAGTATCGTAAGCCGAATAATTATTGGCGCCATAAAAAGCCATGTTAATCACACCCAACGACTGACTTGAAACGATAAGCGCCGAGTGATCATAAATAAAAAAATCAATGCTATCTGCTTTCAAAACAGCACTTGCCTGATTATATGATTTGCTGTAAAGGTCAATAAATGCTTCGGGGTTAGCAGTAGATGCATCTCTGAACCAATTAATGGCAAAGGTGTGCGTGCGGACTTTAATCTTATTCTTGTCTTTTTTACAACTGATTGCAATTGATAAAAAAGCGGATGCAATAATTAAAAGGGAAAAGAATTTACTTTTTTTCATTGGGGAAATTATTTAGGTATTAATTTAATCATTTCAGCGATACTGAAGTATCATGGATTGAATTATTTTTCTGGCTTATCAATTAAATTTTTTAAAAATCAGTTTCAGATATTTAATGGAAGCATCCATTTCGTCTGATGTCCAATCTTTTTTCACTAACCCTAAAAAATCTTTCAATGCTTTATCAATCAATGCACCATCAGCTTGTGCGGGTTGAACTTCAGAAATAGCATTAGGCTTTAAAGGTTTTGATACATCCTCCTGAATTGAAATACCTTGCTTGATAATTTGTTTGTTAATTTTAAAACCAGCCATCATCAACGCATCTTCAATGTAAAAACGGTTCAACGATTTCTCTTCAGTTTTTAAAATTCGTTCCGCCAAAATTTCAATTGGTTTCCAGATATCAGCTTTCTTCAACTCATCGAAAATCTGAAGAATAATTTTTGAAGGATAATCTTCAGGGTGGTTTGGAATTTGTTGGGTTAAAAAATTCTGAAGCTGTTCAATGTGTTTTGCATCCTGCCCTGGAATTTCCATCTCATTAATATTATCAGCCGACAAACCATTTTCAAAATAATTTTCAGCGCACGAACCGGCGCAATAAATCTTCATCAGATTTTTAGCAACTTCATTTGCCTTGTTTGCATTTTCAGTAATTATAGTCTGAGGTTTTCCACTGAAAATTGCCTGAATAAATTCCAAATCATTATATCCGTTTAACTTAGAATTACCTTTTCCCGAATCGGTAGGTGAAAGTTCAACACTCTCACAACCATATGTGCATTGATAAGCAAACACTATTCGTCCGCTTTCATGATAGGCGCACAATTTTAAAATTTCTTCATTAGCGATCATACATTTTTATTTTATTAGTTCAAATTTAATATTCTAAATTTCATTCTTTTGAAAAAGATATTTTGAATACTACATTCGTCAATTCATAAAAACAAAATGAGCACAGCCGCAAATTATATTTTATTGGATGCAGCCCGAATGGCCGACGAAATTGATAAAGCATTGGAACTAAATAAATCGGGTAAAACATTATTTAGTGGTAAAAGTGAACACATTCTTGTGTCTGTTTCGCCTTATTTATTCAATTATAAGCCTGAAACAGATTTTTCAAAATGGCATTCTGAAAATGGCTGGGGAAATTCATGGGGCGTATATGTTTTATGTTACAATGATTTTGAAAGCCTGCACAAACATTTTCGAAAATTTATTTTAGTTAAAACAGAAGATGGGGAAGAATTGTATTTCCGTTTTTACGATCCACGCGTGTTGCGGATTTTTCTTCCAACCTGTGATGAAGAGCAATTGAAAGAATTTTTCGGTCCGGTTAAAGCATACCTGATGGAAGACGATGACCCTGCCTTTGGAATAATATTTACACTGAATCAATCAAAAGAATTAGTAACTCAAAAAGTTTCGAAGGAAGATTTTGAAAAAGCATTGTCTTTTGGATTGGAATCAATAAAAAAAGACCCTGTAGTTGTAAAAGAAAAAACGGCTGCACCTGAAAATAAGAAAGATAAACCATCAGGTAATAAAGGTAGATTTTCGATAATAGATTAAGTGTATTTAATAAATAATTCAATTTTAAAAATCATTTAAAATGAGACACATTGATAAAATTGCATTTTCAGAAGCTGCAAGAAACAAGTTCTGGATATTAGTGAGAGTCACGAATGAGGCATCGTTATATTATATTGGAAAATCAGATTACACGCCAAAGCAAATTGATTGTAAAGCAAAAACTGCTGTAAGCGATGTGAGTCCTTATGAATTGAAAGGATTAGTCGTTGACCCCAATATTCATCCGGGTGCATATCCGGGGAAACTTGCAGATGCAAAAATGTACTGGCAACAAATGGATTTTTCAAAAGGAAAATACAAGGTAAACGAAGATAAAAATTCAAAACATTATGGTTGCTTGATGTGCAATGAAAAATTCATTCACGGCGATTATGACTTATACGATATCATTGATATTAATCAACCGCAACGAAATCTTGCATTGGTTTCTGAACTTAACGGAATGGAACACCGGGTAAGTGCCAATTTGTGGAGCGTGCAAGGAAAAATAAATTCGAGGTTGGGTTCACCGATGATTCAGCATGGTGGCGAAGCGCAGTTTAAAGAACACTCCGAACAGCCGATTGATGCTTTTGGACCCAATGGAGAAATGGAGCATATACAAAGTATGAATGTGTTGCGTGGCTGGTATGAAAAAAAATTTAAAGGCCGAATAACATTAGCAGATTCTCACGGAAACCCTGAACCAAATAATATTAAAATGGGTGATCCGTTTAAATTAATTCAGGGAGGAAAAAAATAAATTAAAAAAAGTTGAACATGCATAAAAAAATTTCAGCACTCAATACTGATTGGAATCGCAAACTTGATTTTCTCGATGACGAAAGATTTGGAATTTATTTAATGGAAAAAAATGGAATGGCACTTTTTGCCTGGCATTACAGTAAGCACAACATTAAATATTTTAAATGTGAAGAATCCGTATTCACTAAGAATTTCAGGTATGAAAACGAGGAAGTGAAATTTGATTTTGATTTTACTAAAAATCAGGTGTTTGAAAAATATCCTTTTTAGATTTTAAAATAATATTTGAAAATAAATTATAATTCACTCAATCGAATCATCTTTTTCTTTTCATCATCCCAGAGTTTCAGTTGAAAGCAACGATATATTTCAATCGGGCTCCAAGATGTTTTTACTACTGTTTGTAACTCCGGCATACTCGCCATTGTTTTCTGCAAACTATAAAATGGTATTCGTGAATTCATATGATGTACATGATGGTAACCGATTTGTCCGGTGAACCAATGCATCCATCGCGGCATGCTCATAAAACTTGTTGAATACATAGCAGCCGAATCGTACTTCCAATCCGGATTCTCGCGAAATTGCGCAGCAGGAAAATTATGCTGACAATAAAATAAATAAGAACCCAATGCAAACGAAATAAAAAAGGGTGCAAACCAACTGATAAAAAAAGTTGCAACACCTAAGTAAAAAATAATCAAAACCGAAATGGTGATATGCAAAACAATAGCAACCAACGAATCAATGTGTTTCTTCGGGCTTTGAATGAATGAACGAATGTTCAACCAGTAAAAAAACAATGTGAAGTATCCGAAAATAATAACCAGTGGATGCCTGTTCAGTAAATAAATTTTTTGTTCGGTCTTAGTAAGATTTAAAAATCTTTTTTTACTGATAGTAGGATAGGAGCCAATTCCGTTAATGGTGAGTTTCGAATTGTGATTGTGATGGAAGTCGTGTGAGCGTTTCCAGATTGTTTGAGGCGCTAAAATATAAATACCAAAAGCCTTCATCAATCGCGATGCAGTTTTTGATTTTTGTAAAATTGAATGATGTTGGTAATCGTGATAAATCACAAACATTCGCACATATAATAGTGAAGTTGTTAAGCAAAAAAGTAATCGGAACACAAGAGGAAAATGAATAAAAGAAACGCTGAGCGAAATAATTAATAAGGTGAGAGTAAGAATAGTTTCGTACCAACTACGGAATCTGTTTTCAATAGTAAATGACTTGGTAGCTAAAATCAATTCCTTTCCGGTGCGCATCTATGGGGATTAAGGCAAAGATAATTTTAATAACGAAGAACTTATAGCGAGTGAAGAACTAAGAATGAAGAATATTTTTCATCGCGTTTGTATTCACTATTCACTTTCGCTTGTGTTTCCACCTTCGATGCGACCAGAGCCAAACAGACGGATCAATATTTATTTCTGTTTCCAACCGGCGCATGAATGCATTGAGTATTTCATTCTCCTTAGTTTTATTCGGATGCAAACTCATCAGCTCCGGAAAAATTTCGTAGTAACCTCTCTTCACTCTTTTCACATTCATATACACAACAGGATAATCAAATTTCTTCGCCAGTTTTTCAGGGCCGGTAAATATTGCTGTATCCTGATTCAGAAAACTTGTCCAATAAGCATTTTCAGGTGTTGCAGTTTGATCGGCAACAAAAGCGGTTGCAGTAATTGTTTTTCGGTTTGCAATCATGCCTCGCAGTGTGTTGTTCATGGCAATAATGCTGGTGCCATGGCGAGTGCGCATTTTCACAGTCATCTTTTCAAAGTATGGATTTGTAAGCGGACGATAGATTACAGCTAACTGAAATTTTGTTGTAAATAAAAACGCAGGCCCGGCCCATTCCCAATTTCCATAATGTCCCATTAACACAATTATACTTTTACCTTCTCCATAAATATCATCGAGCCATGGAGTGTTATGAAACACGCAACGCTTTTGTGTTTGTGATTTTGTCATAGTCATAGTTTTTACAATCTCCAATATCAGATCGCACAAATAGTGATAATAATTTTTACAGATTTTATTTATTTCATCTTCACTTTTTTCAGGAAATGAATTGCGCAGATTGGTGAGCACAACTTTCTTTCTGTAACCAGATAACCGCAATATGAAATAAAAGAAATCAGATAAACCATAGAGCATCCAAAACGGAAGACAGGAAATTAAATAGAGGAATGGGTACGATAGGTAGAATAAGAATGCTCGCACTGATGAAAAATTAATTACAATTATTTTTGAAAATCAGATGAATTGTTTCTGAATAAATAAACTGAAATTTTATTTAAAATTAACAACTGCTGTTCCTTAATCTTTCAACTTAATAAATTTTGAAGTGAATTTTTGATTTCCAGATTTCAAAACAACTAAGTACAATCCGGCTGACAAATCATTTACATTAAATGTAAAATCAACAAATGATGCATATTCAGACTGCTGTTTCATTAAAACTTTCCCTGACAAATCAGTTATTACTGCTTCAATCATTTCAGTTGGCTTTGATGATTGAAATGATACAATTAAATCATTCACTGTTGGATTCGGGAAAACAGAAAATGAAACTTCCGAAGAATTAATGTTAGGAACATCCAATGCCCAGTTAACAGTAAACTGATGAGTCAATTCTGAACCAAATTCAGTTGGGAAATTTTTAAGGATATTAAGCGCATCTGCCCGTCTTAATCTTGCATAACCTGAACCTTCAACCAATGGATTCCAGAAAGTTAAACCATCATCATCCGTATCGAGAATTTGAAAATTGTAACAACTATAATTATTCACAGGAAAAGTATCACGATAAACAGTTTGGTTCGCCAAGTTAGAACGGTTCACTAACACATTTCCATCAACATCTTTAATAGTATAAGAATTTTCGAAGCCATTATCATTTGTTTTTACCTCGAGCACCAACTTTGGAGGATTGCTGTTTCCGGTAGTGTAAAAGGCTGTAGGTATAAATGTTGAAACAGCAGAATTATTATGAACATTTTCATCACTTACACCATTAGGATTTGATATGGTAGCCCTGAAATTATTCCCAGCCGATATCCATGGAGATGGAAGTGTTACAGTTTCTGTTTGTAGAAATGCAAGGTTTCCTGTCCAGTTATAGGTGTATGTGTTTCCACCTACAACTCCATAAGATATGGTTGCTGAAGTTAATGTTGTTGTTCCTCCGTTTCTTATTTTGATAACAGGGCTTGCACAAATCGGATTCATGCGGCTGTATATAAATTGATTGGAAGGTGAAACAATATCGTACACCTCAGCATCAATTGAAAAGTTAGGTAACCCGAAACTGATAAGTTGAGAGGAAATAACATAATTGCCATTGTAAGTGCCTGGTGGATCCATATCCAAATCAAGTGTTACGCTATCTCCGGGGGTAACATATGGAGTAAGTTCCCAATCATATTCGCGTACATCAGCACCGGGACACCAATTTGCTCTAGAATAAATCCAGGTTCCTCCTTGTGGGAACAATGGATTCTTTGAACAGTCATCTCGCCAAACCAACTGATTGAAATGCTGTACTCCATCTACTTTTCCGTACTGTGAGTTCTGACAAAACTCATCGCAAGCTGCAACAGGTTGACCATTTTGTCCATGTCCGGTATTGATTGTTCGCCACATAGTATTTTTTGCAGTACTATCAATTTTAATGCGCATGGGATGAAGGTAAGTTTCCATTGATGCGTTATGCCCATAATCGCCATTCCATAAATTCACTACGCTTACAGGGTCGCGTGCAGGTGTTCCCTTTATCATTACAAATTTCATATCAAGCCATTCCTGCCAATTGCCTGCTGAAAGATGAACAGAATCATGAAGCAGCGGTGCAAGGTTGGTTAAATCGTAAACCCATGTTCTTCCTGCTGCCGGAAGTTGAGTGTTATTTCCATACAAGGTAATAAATCTTGACAGTTCATAACGGTCAATAACCTCAAATGCCGGACTGTAGTAATACCATGTTTGTTTCCATAAAGTATCATCCGGAATTACAAATGAAGAGTCAATTGCATTTCCTGCCATATCGTATAAATAATTGTTAAAATAATTTGCCCATACATAAATAGTATCTGTTGCAGTAGTTGGGTTCATAGTATCGCTGTACATCACAATAGTGAATGGAGCATTTTGAATTGTATCAATCACCAACATTGAATCAAGATGAGAATTATATATCCCTTGCTCGAAAACAATATTCGGTCTTTCATAAAGTTTTTCATAGTTTCTGAAAAGTGTTTGTGCTGAAACAAATTGATTATCGAGATTGCTCATGATGGTTGCAGTATAATTTCCAATTGAACCATCAGCAAAAGTGTTGTTAGCGCTGCTATCGAAATTATAATAACACATAAGGTTTGAAAAAAACGGATGTTGTGCATCAATGTCTTTATACATGTATTGCTGAATGGTTGCTGCGTCTAACTCAATATTCCAAACTGCAAATTCATCCATCTCTCCACGATAAGATTGTGCACCATTCCAGATTCCTTTTCCAATACGGAAGTATTCAATACCATTCATCCGTTTTGTTAAACCTGTTGCACTGTTCCATAATGTTCCGTTCAAATAAATTTTCATTGAACCGGTTGCACAGTTCTTAGTGAATACCCAGTAGTTCCATTGACCTTCGGTTTGCTGAGTGGTGGCTGCATAATTTATTCTGTCGAAATTTGTTCCATCGCTTCCTGCATCCCAATAAATATTCAGGTTCGACCATGGGCAGTGTGCGTTGAGAATTCTGTGACCGTCAGCACTAACTGCTTCAAAACAGGTTCCATCGTTGGGTTGTGTGGCAGGATCGCCATATGCCCAGTAGGCAATAGTTACAAATGAATCAATCGTTGCGAATGCTTCTTTGGGTACCTGAACAAATTCAGCACCATTAAAGAAAATATCTTTATCGTTTCCGGTTGATGTAATTCCGGCGCTCCATGTTTCTGCTGTTGTTTCAATCAGGTTATCCCATCCTGTTTCATTATTATCAAAACTGAATTCAATCATCAGATTCGAAATTCCATCCCATAAAAATGATTGAGTAAATTGTAAAATATTTGCCCCGGTTGAGAGATAAGTATTGTGATTAAATACCGGCAACCACGATGCTGCAAGTTGAGCATCTGTTAAAGAGTCAAGTATTGTTGAGGCCATTCTGATTTTTAAATGATTGAGTTCAGTACTCCAAGAAAAAACAGCATTCAGCGCAATTGAAGAAATATTTCCTGCTGTTAAACCAGCTGCGGTTAACTCTGATGCTTTCCATAAATAAACAGTGCGGGCGCGGGTGTCGGCAAGTGTGTTAAATGGATGAACTGATTGCTGTGTTCCGGTTCCGATATTGAATAAATTTGATGATATAGTGCTGTCAATTACCAATGAATATTGCAAAGAAGGTTGATATGAATACGAAGGTGAATTCATGTAAGAAACAGAATCAGGAGAATTACCATCAACTGTAAAACTGGAGTGATTGAGCAAGGTACTGTCCAGCACTCCTGTATGATCATACAAATAAGTATAAGTAAGATAATCCCATTCGCCGCACTGCACAGGGTCTGGACAATGTAAATTATACATCATCAGAATCTTTCGATAGTGATTTGTATCAGATGGAAAATTAAACCAGGCATCCTGCGGTGATTGATAAGTGAAACACTGCACAATTGTGGTGTCCTCGATTGCAGTTTGCGCAGTTGTGTTTTGTATTGCAAAAAGTGAAAAACTAAATGCAAAAATCAGGAAGAAAATTTTTTTCATAGAATTATTCTTGTGGTGCGTAAATGTAAAATCAATTTTTACTTTGGCAATCTGCATCTGTACAATTGAACCTTTTGGAAACAGATGTTTCATTTAGAATGTTATGTTTGTTTTGAAACCAGTTAATAATGAAAAAAAGCAAGGTACTTATAACCGGAATGATATTGATTGCTTGTATATTCCTGCTTCCAAAAGCAGTTAAATATTTCACCTTTAATAAATCAATAGGAAAAGTTACTCAGATCAGTACCGGAAAGTTTATCAGTTTAAAAGGCAATGATGCTTCCTTTCAATATCCGGTTATTTTATATACAACTCAAAAATGGGGCGATTTATATTACCGTAAAAACAATGAAATATTATTTGGCATGCCCGAAGTCGGAGATAAAATAATGGTAATTTATAACCCTGATAATAAAGAAGAAACTTTCTTAAACCGATTAGGAAGTTTTTGGTTTACCCTGCCTGATTTATTGCTTTTCGGAATATTATGTATTCTGTTAATCGGAATTGTAAATATTATTTATGTTAAACCCCGAAAAAAAAGCAACCCAACTGTTTGATCTACTTAACTTAGGACACTTGAAATATGCTGTTGGCAACCTTAATCTTTCAGTTTGGAATATAGCGTGATGCCGTTATATTTGCCGTCCCAAAAAAGGAGTTACCATGTACGCAATAGTAGATATAGCCGGTCAGCAATTTAAAGTGGAAAACGGAAACGAGATTTTCGTTCACCGTTTAGAAGGAGAACCAGGCGCAAAAATTGAGTTTGAAAAAGTAATGTTGACTGCTGATGCAGCTAAAATTAAAATCGGCGAACCGTTTCTGAGCACTAAGGTTTCAGCTACCATCATTGAGCACATGCGTGGCGATAAAGTGTTGGTGTTTAAAAAGAACAAGCGCAAAGGATACCGCAAACTGAATGGTCACCGCCAAGATCTGACCAAAATTAAAATTGAAAACATAAAATAATAAGCACTTAACATGGCACATAAAAAAGGTGAAGGTAGTACCCAGAATGGTCGGGACAGTCACGGTCAACGGAGAGGAGTAAAAATATACGGAGGTCAATCTGTTGAGCCGGGCAACATTATTGTTCGCCAGCGCGGCACTCAATTCTGGCCTGGCAAAGGCACAATGATGGGAAAAGATTTTACCATTTTTGCTGTTGAATCAGGTAAGGTAGAATTTAAAATGAGAGCAAAGGAGCGTCAGTTCATCAACATTATTCCGGTTGTTTCTGCTACAACTGAAGCATAATAAAACCATAACTAAATGATTGAAACCCTGTTCATGAAAATGAATGGGGTTTTTTATTTTAATATGCTGGTAGTTTTAATTATATCAAATAAATATTTACTCCAGTACTATTTTCTTCACTGCAAAATTTCCATCAGCGGTTTTTATCTTCACAAAATATACTCCTGTTGGAAATAATTTCAGATTAAAATTTTCTGACTTATTATTTATAATTTCAGTAATTAGAATTTGTCCTAATGTATTTGAAATTTCAATTTTACAGTTCTCACATAATTGCGAAAATTGAACCGTAATTTTTTCATCTGTGGGATTTGGATATATAACAAAGCCATTCATAATTGACATTTCACCATTCGAATTCGTTAAACCATTAAAAACACATGCAGTAGTATCACTGCACAAGCCATCCCAAACCCATGCTGCATAATTTCCAATAACTGTGGGAGTGAAAGTATTTCCGATTGCATCAACTACAAAGGTGCCACTGTCGCAATTAATCCATTGTATAATTCCATTGCCGGTTGCAGTGAAAGCATTTCCATTCAATGTGATACCTGCATTTAGTTCATGCGCATTCAGATTCAGAACAACAACAGAATCGCAATTGGTTGCGGCTGATAAAGTATCATAATAAATACCTGTAGAAGTAAGTAAAGCGCCATTGAAATTAAAAGTATCGCCCTGACAAATATTTGTATTGAGCAAATGAGTAACAGTAGAAATTAATGAAAGATGAAGCGTTACAATTGAATCGCAGCCACTAAGTGTTGAGAGGGTATCAGCATAAGTGCCTGTAGTGTCAAGCATAGTACCATTGAAATTGATTGAATCTCCTGCACAAATAGTTTGATTGATGCTTTCTGTAACAGGAGGCAAAATTGTTAATGAAAGATTCACGATAGAATCGCATCCGGTTACTGCGATTAAAGTATCTGCATAATTTCCTGATGAAGAAAGTTGCTGACCATTAAAATCAAAAGCGATTCCTGAACAAATGGATGCTCCGATTGAAATTGAAACAGCAGGGGCAACTAATAAATTAAGATTGATAATTGAATCGCAGCCGTCAACAGCTTGAAGTGTAATAGTGTAATTTCCTGCAACAGTTAAATTGCTTCCTTCGAAAAAATAAGTATCGCCTTCGCAAATGGTTGCAGATATTGTTGAAGTTGTTGGATTGCAAATTATATTGCTCACTGTGTTAGAGACAACCGGTGAATTAAAATCGAAATAAATGCTTGCTGTGTTTTGAATAAATGAACCAAAAGGAAGATTCAATAATGGTTTCACTCTGTAACTTACATAACCCTGACTTCCGGTTAAATCAGTTCCGCTATCAGGTAAATTGATATTGATAAAATCAAAAGCGACATTATTTCCGATTATCTGTACCAATGGAGCGAATGAATAAGAGAGCAATTGAAAAGTGCTTGCATCTAAATCAGCATCTAAAGTATCGAGCACCTGAATGTGTTGAGCAGCAGCAGTGCCTGTGTTTTGAAAATGAATGGTATAAGTAAGCCAGTCGTTGTATGGATAAGTTAAACTACCAACGGGACTTACTTCTTTTTCATTCGGGTCGTAAGAATTGCTGACTGCAAAACAATGTGTGAGTGTGTTGTTTGAAATATTATTATCGCCAGAAATAGGTGTAACAGTCACATCAAAACAAATCTGTTCTCCGAGTAATGCAGTTGAATCAGTGATTACATTAAAAGCAAAATCTGTATTTGCATTTACCAATGAGAAATCTGCAATTGTATAAATCAAAGTGTCTCCATTTACAATTGGAGTTAGTGCGCCTGCTAATGGCGAGAGATAATTTGCTGGTCCACTGATTACCACTTTTATTTCACCGCTGATTCCTGAACTACAAGTGACATTGTAAATACTTTGTGTTACATCTCCCGTTAAGACATTAACAGAGGTTGTATCATTTGGAAAGAAAATATTATTGCTTGTAACATTCCATGCTCCGTTATCAAAATTATACCTACATGCTATTCTGAAATCAACATTATAATCTAATGAATCAATCGAGGTAAGTGTGCCTGCTAAGGTGTCGTTAGATGGACACAAAAAATTAAAAGGAAAATTCAATGTATCAACCGATACGGAATAATTTCCAAGTTGCGAATCGAATGCATATTCTCCATTCCAGTTGGCAATAATTTGTTGAATGAGATTTCCTAATGAATCAATTAAATTCACTTTAACCATAGGAATTCCTATTCCATCATTAGTAGTAATACAACTGCTATCCGAGTCAACATATATTGTTCCTTGAATATTCCATCCAAGGTCACAGCCATTAGCATTATTGAAAATATTGCAAATTGGCATTGTATCTATTGCCGGAATAAAGCCAATATGTTGGATCAAATTGGGCAAACAATTTATACCTGTATTTGAAATTTTAAAATAAGTATACGGACCAGTAAAGTGAACTAAAGGAGGCATGCAATTTAGCATCGGATTATTGCTAATAAGAAATGCATACAATGTATCTGGCAAATTAGTTATTGAAGTCAATGAATTGTTCTGGCACCAAAGTGTATTTATAGAGTTAGGCAATATTGGTAAGGAAGTTAACTGGTTATAATCGCACCACAGTTTCATTAGAGTTTCCGGTAAAACTGGCAAATTAGATAATTGGTTATTTGAACATTTCAAAAAACCAAGCGAATTCGGCAAAGGAGGTAAAGCTGACAACAGGTTATTTTCACAATAAAGAATATATAATGAAGAAGGAAGAGTCGGAAGAAATTCTAATTGATTATTCGAACAATAGAGGTTAAATAATGAATTAGGTAATTCAGGTAATGAGTCCAAAAAATTATTCGAGCAAAAAAGATTTTCCAATCCTTGAGGCAAAGCAGGTAAAATTGTAAGCGAGTTATACAAACAACTAAACCAATTTAGTGAGGTAGGTAAATTTGCGAATGAAATCACATGATTACTATCGCAATTGAGAGTATTTATTGTATTAGGTAATATAGGCATAAAATTAATTTGATTGTTATAACAATCAAGTGAGAGCAATGAATCTGGTATATTAGTGAGTATGCTTATCAGATTATGAGAACAATCCAATTGAGTTAATGAAGTTGGTAATATTGGGAGAGATGTAAGATTACAATCGCTACAATTTAGAATGATCAAATGATCAAAAAATTGAATGCCAGTTAAGTCTGAAATATTCCATCCTGAACAATCAAGAGTTGGATCATTTACAACAACTGTGTTTGTTGTGTCAAGTTGGTTTCCATTCATTGCGCTTCCATAGTTTAATTGGAGAAACCAAGCAAAATTCGCATCGGGTATTGTCACCCACTGCGCTTTACAAAACGAGAGGGAAAAAACAAGCAGGAGGGTGGTGAATAATTTTTTCATGAAAAAATGTTCAGGTTTAAAAATAGAAAGTTTAATCAGACTTGCGAATTCACGAAATGCATCTTGGTTAATAACTGATTGTTTAATAAATCAGATTAAATAATAAAGTGCTTTCTATTTATCCAACTGCAACAATAAAAAATTCAGAATCATAATTCCATCAACAAACATTGGATAATAATACCAGTCGTCAATAACTGATGCTGCTACAATTAACCGGTAAGAAAGCATGGCGGTAATAGATGCTGCTGCTAATTTTCCAAAATCAAAATGCTGGAAAGTGGAGAACTGAAGAACAGCTATAAAAAAATAAAGTGTGAAGCACCAGATTATTATTCGAATGGTTTTGCTTCTTCCAAAAATAATAGGAATGGTTTTTAACCCTGCTGCTTCATCATACTGCACATCGCGCAAATCAAACGAAAGTCCCAATGAAAATATCAGGGCCATGCGCATTATAAAAACTGTTATTACTTCCAATCCATTCACTTGTTCGCCATACTGAAATGCGGGAAGCAAAACTGTAATTGCACTCCACACAATTGTAATCCAGGCAATTTTTAAAAATCCAATATCACGCAACCGCTTGTATTTTCCATTGTGTTTGATAATTGGCAATTCATACAAAACAGAAATAGCACCCATCGGAATCAATAATATAAAAGCTGAGAATGTTAAGTGAAATACTGCCGATGCCACCATACCTCCGCCGAGAAGTGTTAAAATAAAAATAGCGAACAGATACTTCTTCGACCATTTCAACTGGTGGTTTCTGTTCGCATCCGGAATTCTTCTGAGCGAAAGCATTCGATGACCACCATATAAAAACAGTGTGGCGAAAAAAACCATTGTACTAATTGCATCAATGCCTGCAGATATTCCTAATAATATTTCTGTTTCCCAAACCAACGCAGCAGCGCACAATGCGATAAACAGATTGCTGTATAAAATCCATTCTAATATTTTATTTAAAATAGTTTTTACTAATTGCATTTTGTCATTTTAAATACTTCAACAATAAATTTATTAATCATCATTCTATAATTTACAACGGAATATTTCCATGTTTCTTCTTTGGCGCTTTCACTGTTTTATTCTGCAACATGGCAAAGGTCTTTAACAATTTCATTCTGGTGTCTTCCGGTTTTATCACTTCGTCAATGTATCCTCTTGCAGCAGCCCCGTATGGGTTTGCAAATTTCTGAAGGTACTCTAATTCTTTCTCTTTCAATTTTGCTTCCTTATCTTCTGCGGTTGTAATTTCTTTTTTGAAAATAATTTCCGCAGCACCTTTTGCTCCCATCACAGCAATCTCTGCACAAGGCCATGCGAAATTCATATCGGCACCAATGTGCTTACTGTTCATTACATCATATGCACCACCATAAGCCTTGCGTGTAATCACAGTTACGCGCGGAACAGTTGCTTCGCAAAATGCATACAACAATTTTGCTCCGTTCATAATTATTCCATTCCATTCCTGATCGGTACCCGGCATAAATCCCGGAACATCTTCAAACACCAGCAACGGAATATTAAACGCATCGCAGAACCGAACAAACCTCGCGCCTTTCACTGATGCTTTAATATCCAACACACCCGCAAGAACAGCAGGTTGATTAGCCACAATACCAATGCTTCGTCCACCGAGGCGAGCAAAGCCTACAACAATATTCTCCGCAAAATTTTTATGCACTTCGTAAAAACTATCAGTGTCAATAACCCGCGAAATAATTTCTTTTATGTCGTATGGCTGATTTGGATTTTCGGGAATAATATTTTCAATTCCTTTTAAAGTTTCATCACGATGTTCGTAAGCATAAACGGGTGCAGGCTCTTCACAGTTTTGCGGAATGTAAGTGATGAGTTTTTTCAACTGATTAATACAATCAATTTCATTCAACGCAGTAAAATGAGTGACACCTGATTTTACTGCATGAGTCATAGCTCCACCTAAATCTTCTGACGAAACTTCTTCGTGTGTAACAGTCTTCACCACATTGGGCCCGGTTACAAACATGTACGAAGTGTTTTCAACCATCATAATAAAATCAGTTATTGCCGGTGAATAAACTGCGCCACCTGCGCATGGACCCATGATTGCACTTATCTGTGGCACCACTCCGCTTGCTAATGTGTTGCGATAAAAAATATCAGCATATCCACCCAGCGAAACAACACCTTCCTGAATTCGTGCTCCACCACTGTCATTCAATCCAATTACGGGTGCACCATTCTCCATTGCTAAATCCATGATGCGGCAAATTTTTGTTGCGTGTGCCTCACTCAGCGAACCACCGAAAACAGTAAAGTCCTGCGAATACACATAGACCATTCGGCCATTGATGGTGCCATAACCTGTAATCACGCCATCACCTAAGTATTGTTCTTTGTGCATTCCGAAATCATGTGTACGATGGGTCACAAACATTCCGAGTTCTTCAAACGAACCTTCGTCCATTAAAAAGTGAATTCGCTCGCGCGCGGTCAGCTTTCCTTTTTTATGCTGGTCATCAATGCGCTTCTTTCCTCCTCCTAATTCTGCCTCAGCAATTTTATGTTTTAGTATTTCTAATTTCTCTTTCATGAATCAGCTTATAATGTCCGGGATAAATGTAATTGTTGAAAGCAATTTGCATGATTGAATTTTTTTTCAACTTCATTTTAAAAGAATATTTTATTTCATAAACATTGCGTAACCAAAAGGTTTCATATATACTTGCAACCGATTGGTTACATAACTAATCAAACAACAAAAATGCGACGCGATGTTTTTCAAGCCATAGCAGACCCGACTCGGAGAGAAATCCTCAATATGATTGCTCATCAGACATTGAATTTGAATACGGTTGCTCAAAAATTTCATCAGAGCCGACCTGCTATTTCAAAGCACATAAAAATTTTAACTGAGTGCGGATTGATTACAATGACTCAGCATGGAAGAGAGAGGCACTGCGAAGCACAATTGCAAAAACTAAATGAAGTATCAAATTGGGTGGAGCAATACAAAAAATTCTGGAACACAAAACTGGATGCACTGGAAGTTTATCTAAAGGAATTACAGTCAAAAGGTGAGAAACCAAAAGTGAAAAGAAAAAATCAAAAACAATTAACTGCCAATAATAAAAAAGCATCAAAAACAAATGGAAGAAAAAAATGAGTTTGTAATCATCCGCGAATTCAATGCACCCTGTGAATTGTTATTCAAAATGTGGACTGAACCTGAGCACCTGAATAACTGGTGGGGACCAAAAGGATTTAAAGTGCGAACAGAAAAACTTGAACTGAAACCCGGAGGGACATTTCTTTATTAAATGGAAACACCGGATGGAAATATATTGTATGGCAAATTTATTTACAGAGAAATTGTTCGACCTGAGAAACTGGTTTTCGTAGATTCATTTTCTGATGCATCGGAAGGAATTTCCCGTCACCCGTTTGCGACAAACTGGCCGGCAGAAATTTTAAATACCGTTGTATTCACTGAGCAAGGAGGAAAAACTATAATGACAATAACTGGAATACCTGTAAACGCAAGCGAAACAGAAGTAAAAACTTTTACTGATAATATTTCAAATATGAATGAAGGATGGGGCGGCACACTTGAACAATTGCAAGATTCTTTAAAAGCAATTCTATAAACAATAAATCTCGGAGGCTTATAAAAAGAGCAATGGCGAAAGAATTATTTAAAACAGGTAATTCAAAAACAACAAATAAAAAACAACCATAAACCTTAATTCTAAATTAAAAATCCCCAACAATGGAAATTACAGAAACAAATACAATCACAGTAGAAGCTACTGTAAACGCTCCAATGGAAAAGGCCTGGAACTATTGGAATGAACCAAAGCATGTAACACAATGGTGTTTCGCATCAGATGACTGGTGTGCACCCACTGCAGAAAATGATTTGCGTACTGGTGGAAAATTTAAAACCCGAATGGAAGCAAAAGACGGAAGCATGGGTTTTGACTTTGAAGCAATTTACACAAATGTAGAACTGCATAAAGTAATTGAATACAAATTGGCTGATGAAAGAAAAGTGAAAATCACTTTTACATCACATGGAAATGAAACAACCGTTATTGAAACATTTGATCCTGAAAATGAAAACCCTGTTGAAATGCAGCGCGGTGGTTGGCAGGCAATACTTAACAACTATAAAAAATATTGTGATCAGAATTAATCTGAGATGACTAATTCTATAATTAATGATGGTTAGAACTTCTCTGTTGGGAAGTAAAACCACAAATCAATTTCAGAATATATTTTTTATTTCTTGCACCAGGTATCTATCGCCGCGATGAATTTATGTATGAAGTTATTCCGTGTCAAGATTCTGTGGCGCAAGTTCGCGCTGTTCGCACCCCTTATTTTCAATACAACAGATACTACTGTGTTGATACAACTGAAGAATTATTTGATATGGTAAATGATAAACTGCAAATGACAAACCTTGTAAAAAATCAACTTTATCAGAATGTGCTTTTTCAGTATCGGATAAAATTAGATAGCATACGAATTGCTTTGAATGATACTGTTACAATTGAAAATGTGCCTTGCCATCTTGTTGTTATAAATTCTGTGAATCCACTTGTTCAATCGAAAGTAAATTTTCCATTTGTTTTTTATCCGATACCTGCCTCCGATAAATTATTTATTCAAACATTATTGCAGGCGGCATTCAGTTTTGAGCTTTTCAATTCTATCGGACAGAGGGTAAAAACCGGCGCTTTTAATTTTATAAACAATCATGATCAGACAATCAATCTTGAGAATTTCGAATCAGGAGTTTATCTGGCCGTATTTAAAAATGCTGAATTCTGTTATTCATCAACATTTACGGTTGTTAAATAAAAAGTTTTAATGAATTAACCTTCGTGACCACGACCGTTGCCATTCCAGCCACTGCTGATGTTTCTACATCCTTTTCAACATCCTTTCCGCCTTTGTTGGTGTTCCACAATTTCATCGCTCAACATATATAGCACGCTCACGCCCGTGTCTGGAGTTTTCTCCAACACGCTTTTTGTGCTGACGAATATTGCATCATGTCTTTCCATTTCCATTCCTTGCTCAGCAATTATGGGTTTTTGTTGAAAATAAACCACTCGTTTTCACTTTCGATGGTTCAATAATCAATTGGTCGGTTTATAATGTAAATACCAATGTGAAATTTATTTACACCCTATGTAAAAAAGGTTTACACCGCTTATAAAATTAACCATACACTCCATGTAAAACCTACATCTCTGAATGTTAAACGCACATACATTCATTGTACAATGTGCGCTTACACAGTTTGTTAAATACGCTTACACGGTATGTTAAATGGTCATACACTGCTTGTAATACCAATTAACACCCTGAGTAAAATAAACAACCACTACTTATATAATAAACCATCACTTCCGCTAATAAAATGTTGACAAATTCGTGATAAAATAAACCACGGAAAACAAGGTAAAGCCGCTCATTCAACTTACATTTGAAGGCAACGAAAAACAACAAAATATTTATCCGTTTTACTTTGATTTTTTCGTCAAACAACTAAAAACCCGAAACTAAAAAACTCGAAACCAACAAAGCATGGAAGGAGAAAAAATTATTCCGATTAACATTGAAGATGAAATGAAAACCGCCTACATCGATTATTCGATGTCGGTAATAGTATCGCGAGCCATACCCGATGTGCGCGATGGATTAAAACCGGTGCAGCGCCGCGTGTTATTCGGAATGTATGAACTGGGTGTAATGTCAAACCGCCCTTACAAGAAATCAGCGAGAATAGTGGGAGAGGTGCTTGGTAAATTTCACCCGCACGGCGATTCATCAGTCTATGAAGCAATGGTGCGCATGGCGCAGGAGTGGAGTTTGCGTTACCCGCTTGTTGACGGGCAAGGAAACTTTGGTAGTGTAGATGGTGATAGTCCTGCAGCAATGCGATACACCGAAGCCCGCCTGCAAAAAATTGCAGAAGAAATATTAGCTGATTTAGAAAAAGATACCGTTGACTTTCAACTCAACTTTGATGATACATTAAAAGAACCAACCGTTATGCCATCGCGCATTCCTACTTTGTTAGTGAATGGTGCATCAGGTATTGCAGTGGGAATGGCAACCAATATTCTCCCACACAATTTAACCGAAGTAGTGGATGGAATCATTGCCTATATCGACAACAAAGAAATTACAGTCGACGAATTAATGAATCACATTAAAGCTCCCGACTTCCCAACCGGCGGAACCATTTATGGTTTATCAGGAGTTCGTGAAGGTTTCCGTACTGGAAGAGGCCGCGTAATAGTTCGGGCGAAATCAACTTTCGAAACATTAAAATCCGGCAGAGAGCGAATCATATTTACTGAAATTCCTTACCAGGTAAATAAGGCATCATGCATCATCCGCATGTATGAATTAATTGCAGAGAAGAAGATAGAAGGAATTGCTGAGGTCCGCGATGAATCAGACAGAGACGGAATGCGCGTGGTGGTTGAGTTGAAGAAAGATGCAATACCTAATGTAGTGTTGAATCAATTGTATCAATACACACCGTTGCAATCATCATTCAGCATCAACAACATTGCATTGGACCACGGTCGCCCGAAACTGATGAACATCCGTGATATGATACAAAGCTTCGTGGAGTTCCGTCATGAAGTAGTTGTTCGTCGCACCAAATTTGATTTGGCAGAAGCAGAAAAACGCGCCCACATACTCGAAGGTTTATTAATTGCGCTCGATCATCTGGATGAAGTAATAGCACTCATCCGAAATTCGCAAACTCCTGATATTGCCCGTGAAGGTTTAGTAGAAAAATTTGGTTTATCTGAAATTCAGGCGAAAGCAATTCTCGAAATGCGTTTGTCACGACTCACTGGTCTCGAGCGCGATAAAATAAAAGAAGAGTATGCCGAGCTGATGAAGATGATTGCATACTTCAAAGAAATTTTATCTGATGAAGTTCTTCGTTTCAAAATCATTAAAGATGAAATGATTGAAATAAAAGCGAAGTATGGTGATGAAAGAAAAACCGACATCATAATGAACGCCGATGAAATTGACATTGAAGATTTGATTCAAGAGGAAGACATGGTAATTACCATTTCGCATCTTGGATATATCAAGCGCACACCATTAGCTGAGTATCGTGTTCAGGGCCGTGGAGGAAAAGGAGCAATGGGAGGAAGCACACGAGATGAAGATTTCATTGAGAAAATATTTGTTGCCAGCACTCATGCTTATCTTTTAATTTTTACAGATAAAGGAAAATGTTTCTGGAAGAAAGTTTATACCATTCCCGAAGGAACTAAAACATCAAAAGGAAGAGCAGTGCAGAATCTGTTGAATCTTGAAGCAGGTGATTCCGTCAAAGCAATTATTGATGTGAAGAGCCTGGAAGATCATGAATTCCTGAATTCTCACTTTCTGATTTTTTGTACCAAGAAAGGCACCATTAAGAAAACAACACTCGAACAATTCAGCAGACCAAGAAACAACGGAATCATTGCAATCACCATTGAAGAAGGAGATGAGTTGTTGGATGTAAAACAAACCAACGGAAATTGTGAAGTGTTGATAGCTGTACAATCCGGTCGCGCCATTCGTTTCCCGGAAAATAAATTCAGAGCAGTTGGTCGTAGTGCAATTGGTGTAAAAGGAATTACCTGCGGAAAAACCGATGAAGTAATCGGAATCATAACCATTGACAAGGATGATAAAGAATCAACAATTCTTGTAGTGTCAGAAAAAGGATATGGCAAACGATCTGATCTTGAAGAATATCGCATCACCAATCGTGGCGGTAAAGGAGTGAAGACTTTAAACATCACACCAAAGACCGGTCACTTGATTGCCATGAAGGATTTAACCGAGAAAGATGAACTAATGATCATTAACCAATCCGGCATAACAATCCGCATGAGTATGGCAGAAGTTAAAGTGCAGGGAAGAGCAACTCAGGGAGTTCGGTTAATTCGTTTGGCTGATGATGATATCATTGGTTCAGTTGCAAAAATTGATTCTGAAATGATTGTTCCGGAGGTGAATGAAAATGAAATTCCACCAACAGGTAGTGATCTGAACAACGATGCAACAGGAGAAACTCCAACTACTGAAAGTCAATAAGATAATCATGCAGTCTTGCTCAATTTAATTAGTACAAATAGTTTCAGAAAATAACTCGAAACCAGTAACAATTTTAATTAAACACCAACTTAACATAATGAAGAAACTGATTTTCATTCTGATTGCTGCATGTGTAAGCAGCATTTCTTTCGCACAAAAATCACAAGTGGTAAGTGCCTGGAATTACCTGAACAACGGTGAGCTCGATAAAGCCAAAACTTCAATCAACACAGCTACCAATGATGAAGTTACTAAGATTATGGCGAAGACCTGGTATTACCGTGGGAATATCTATTTAGCAATTTATAACGACACCACACGCAAACCGGCAAAAGAATTTGCTGATTTAACCGAAGCTTATAACAGCTACAAAAAAGCAAAAGAATTTGATACTAAAGGAGAATTCACCATTGACATGATGAACCCTTGGTTAGAAGTTGCTTATTATACTTTTAACGAAGCTGTAATTCCATATAATGCAAAGAACTATCAACTGGCTTATGATAATTTCATGCGAGTATCTGAAATTTATGGAATTGTTAATTCAACTTATAAGCAAAATATTATTGACACATCAGCATCTTTTTATGCAGCCAACGCAGCAGTAAAACTTGGTAAGAATGAAGAGGCAATAAAAATTTACAATGAACTCGTAACCGTTAAGCATTTCGAAGATCCTGAAATCTATTCAAAC
>CANJII010000015.1 GCA_947474435.1 Chitinophagaceae bacterium
TCCGTTCAATGAGGAATTCACCAATGGAAAATCTTTTATCGCTTTCACAATTGCTTCAATAAATAATGGAGTGAAGGTTATTTTTTCGCCTTCGCGCTTTTCAAAATCTTTTTTCACCCGCTCTCTCCACAAAACCAAATTTGTAACATCTGCTTCAACAAATGAAGTAACATGTGCACTTGTACGCTTGCTCATCACCATGTGATCGGCAATGAGTTTACGCATGCGATCCATTTCTATAATTTCAACATTACCTGAAACAGAAACAGAAGGAATACTTACAGGTTCTTCAACTTCAGTTGGTTTCATTGGAGATGGAAATCCCCCTGATCCACCGCCTGATTTTTTTTCCTGAATATAATTCAGAATATCTTTTTTAGTTACGCGGTTTTCTAATCCGGTTCCGGCAATTGCTTCGAGTTCACTCATGCTGATTCCTTCGCTTCGAGCAATATTTAAAACGAGCGGAGAATAAAAGCGCGCACCATTGCTTTGTCCGTTTGTTGCAGTTTGTGACACTGTAACAGCCGGAGAAGTTTGAACAGATGTTGTAGTTTTTTGCACAGGTGTAACAGCAGGTGCAGAAACAGGAGCAGCAGATTTTGTAGCAGCAGCGCCGGTTGAAATAATGGCAATCGGTTTATTTACTGCAATCACATCGCCGACTTTATAAAGAATTTTTGAAACAGTGCCTGCGAAAGGGGATGGCACTTCGCTGTCCACTTTATCGGTTGCAATTTCCAAAACAGCTTCATCCAGTTCCACTTTATCTCCTTCATTCTTCAGCCATTTAAGAATGGTTGCTTCTGTTATGCTTTCGCCCATCTTGGGCATAATGAGTTCCACTTCAGCCATTGTATTTTTTTTCTGCCGCGAAAATAAGAATCAAAATTTGTTTGGAAATTTTATGTTGGTTAATGATCCAATTTGCCAAGTATTTCCATTCGTAGCATATTCAATGCAGCGGTGCAGGTCATTTCAATATTCTGTATTCGATTTCGGTGGAAGAAAAACTTTTTTGCAATAATTTCTTTTTCTGTTGCGAGTGCAATCCATACGGTACCAACCGGTTTATCAGGAGTTCCGCCGTCGGGCCCTGCAATTCCACTTACAGCGATTGCATAGGTAGTTTTAAATTTTTGTTTTACACCTACCACCATTTCGCGTACAGTTTCTTCACTCACTGCTCCATTTTGTAGAAGTGTTTCGTGATTCACGCCGAGAAAATTTTCTTTCGCATCGTAACTGTAAGTAATCAGAGAGCCATCAAAGTAAGAGGAACTTCCGGAAATAGAAGTCAGCTTGTGTGCAATGTATCCGCCGGTGCAACTTTCAGCGAGGGCGATGTTTGCATTTCTTTCCTTCAGCATTTTTCCAACTACACTTTCCAATGGTTCATCGTCGTAACCAAAAACAAATTTGTCAATGAGCGGAATGAGTTTGTTTTCCTGTTCAGCAATTTCTTTTTTCAGTTTCGATTCATCGGTTCCGGTTGCTGTCATTCGCAATCGCAATTGATTCAATGCGGGTAAGTAGGCAAATCGAAAATGCGATGGAAGATTTTCTTCCCAGTCTTTTATTAACTCGGCAAGAAATGATTCGCCGATTCCGCAAGTCATAATGGTGCGGTGAATAATGATTGGAAACGAAAAAGTTTTTTTTAATCGCTCTACAACTTCTTCGGTCAGCATCGTTTTCATTTCATAAGGAACACCGGGCATCGAAACAAAAACTTTTTTCTCCTGCTGAAACCACATACCGGGCGCAGTTCCGTTTTTGTTTTTTATCACCACACAATTATCCGGCACTTCGGCTTGTTTGAGATTTGTTTCGAGCATGGGGCGATTGAGTCGTGTGAAAAAACCTTTCACATCGTGTAACACTTCTTCATTTACAATCAGCTTTACGCCGAAATATTTGCACAAAACATTTTTTGTTATGTCATCCTTTGTTGGACCAAGTCCGCCGGTGATTAAAATAATATCAGCAACCTGTTTTGCCTGATCAAGCGCGCGCAAAATATCTTCCTCACGGTCGCCGACACTGATGCGTGAATGAATGCGCACACCGAGTTTACTCATTTCCTGACCAATGAAAGCAGAGTTGGTATCCACAACCTGACCGATTAAAAGTTCATCACCAATTGTTACAATGCAGCAGTTCATAAATAGTTTGTGGCTGCGAAAGTAAATACTTGCAACAAGTAAGCAGTATTCATCTGCATCAGAATAAAAATTCCTGATTGCATTCTACCTATTTACTTTTTCCGAATATCATTCTTACATTCGTTTCGGTCAAATCAGTTTTTTAAACTCCTCCAAAAATTTTTCAAACATGAAAAAATTTATTTCACTCACACTGCTTTCAGTTTGCTATACTACTTTTCTTCTTGCACAATCTTCTACTCTATGGGGAACATGTGGATGGGGTGGAGCAATGGGATGGGGAGCAATTGTGAAAGGAAACAGTGATGGCACAAACTTCCAATCTGTTTATTCTTTTGACAATACGAATGGAGCGGAACCTATGGGCGGACTTTGCATGGCAAACAACGGACACTTATATGGGGTAACATATCTCGGCGGTTATGGCGATAGTTGTGTTTGCTTTGAATATGATACTGCAACAGGAGTTTATACAAAATTCTACGATCTATATCTTGATCAAACACAAGGATGGGGGGCTCAGAGTGCTATGTTGAATGCTTCGGATGGTATGCTATACGGATTGTGTGGTGCAGGAGGAAACAATGGCGCAGGAGTAATTTATCGCATTGATCCTGCAACTAATACTTACAATGCAATCCATCATTTTACAACTGCTGATGGCGCGGGGTCCACAGGAGAACTAATTCAGTTAAGTGATGGAAAACTTTATGGTACATCAGGGGGATCAATTTTCAGCTACGATATCACAAACTCTACCTTTAATAGTCTTTATAGTTTTTCTCCTGCTACAGGTAATAATCCAAGATACGGTCATCTTCTTAAGGCAAATGATGGCAAACTATACGGTCTCACTTTAATGGGTGGCGCATATGACTATCCCAATTCATTTTTTATTCAGGGTAATGGGGTATTATTTAGTTTCGATTTAAGCACCGGAATTTATACTGACTTGCATGATTTCAATGGTGCAGATGGGCTAAATCCAAATGGTAGTTTAATTCAGGCTTCAGATGGTAATCTTTATGGAACAACTAATAGCGGAGGTAGTGCAGGATATGGTGTCATTTTCAAATATAATATTCCCTCTCATACCTGCTCAGTAGTTTATGAATTTAATGGATTGATGGGCTCATTTCCTCAACGAAGTCTCACGCAAGGAAGTTGTGGCAAACTTTTCGGAACAACAGTGATGGGTGGGGCAAACAACAATGGCGTCTTTTTCAGTTTTGATATTATTAATCACAGCTACAATGTATTGATTAATTGCACTCCAGCGTTCGGCACAAATCCGCAATGCGACATTATTGAAACAGGAGTAACTCAGCATATCAATGCCGTATTTACTACGAATGTTGAAAAGGATTTAACAATTTTCCCTTCCCCCGCTTCAAAAGAGATTTCTATCACCGGAAATTCCATCTCAATAAATGACATTGTAACTGTTACAGATGTAACAGGCAGGGAAGTGTTACAGCAGAAGGCTGCACAATCGCAACATGTAAATCTGAATGTGGCATTGCTTACTGCCGGAATTTATTTTGCAGAAGTAAAAATGCAAAGCGGAATTGCTGTGAAAAGATTTGTGAAAGAATAAATTCTATTGATAAATATTTTCGTTGCATGAATCTAAAGGTAGATATGAAGGAAGTTTTTTTCGTTTCAGCTATTCCGGGAAATGCCTGTGGAATAATGAATTTGATCTTATTTCAGATCACAACGAACGGACCGATACAGGCAATTCCACTTCCGCTGTGTGTGATTGCAGCATTTTATTTTTTTGCGCAACAAAAAATAAGTACGCCACTGAATTTCAAAAAATCATTTTGCATTGGATTTATTTCGTCCATGTTTTTTAATTTATTCAATGTAGCCAATGCTTTTTACTTTAATCATTTCAGAGATGGTAAAAATTTTCCGATAACAATTGGTGACTTTAGAATAATTATAATTCCAATTATAGTATCTGCATTCTTCGGATTGCTTGCTGCATTTTTTATTTGGGGAATGCAGATGATTGTTATTCGACAAAGAAAAATTAATTAAAGTGAATGTTTCTTTCGATTTATCGCGTGAACTATCCACACCAACTGTTCGTTAAATTTTCGCAAGTCATAAATTAATATGAGTTGCCCGTTTAATTTTGAGAAATAAAGTAGCAGCAAACAATTTTTCATTTTTATCTTTTAATTTTTAGTTCAACAGCAAATGCAAGAAGCATATATAGTAGCAGGACTCCGCACCGCAGTGGGCAAAGCGAAGAAGGGCGGTTTTCGTTTCACACGCCCCGATGATTTGGCGGTGGAAACCATTCGCCAGTTGCTTGCCACTGTTCCGGCGCTCGAGCCGCAGCATGTAGATGATTTAATTGTTGGCAATGCAGTGCCCGAAGCCGAGCAGGGTTTGCAGATTGGCCGCATGATAGCAGTGCGCGCATTGCCAATGAATGTACCCGGCATGACGGTGAACAGATATTGCGCATCGGGTTTGGAAACCATTGCCATTGCCACCGCAAAAATTCGCGCAGGCATGGCAGATTGCATTATAGCCGGCGGCACCGAAAGCATGTCGCTTGTGCCCACTGTCGGATGGAAAACAGTTCCGAATTACACGGTGTCGAAATCCACTCCCGAATATTATCTCGGCATGGGACTCACCGCCGAAGCAGTGGCGAACGAATACAATGTGAGTCGCGAAGACCAGGATATTTTTTCGTACCAGAGTCACAAGAAGGCAATCAACGCCATCACCAACGGATATTTCAAAAACCAGATTGCACCTGTAACAGTTGAAGATGTAACAGTAAATGCAAAAGGCAAGCGCGAAACAAAATCATACATAGTGGACACCGACGAAGGTCCGCGTGCCGATACTTCGCTTGAAGTGCTGAGTAAATTAAAACCGGTGTTCGCCGCAAAGGGAAGTGTAACAGCCGGCAACTCTTCGCAAACTTCTGATGGCGCTGCATTCACCATTGTGATGAGCGAGCGCATGTGCAAGCATTATAATATTAAACCCATTGCGCGCTTAGTAAGCTGCGGGAGTGCTGGAGTGCATCCGCGTATCATGGGAATCGGTCCCGTGGAAGCCGTGCCCATCGCACTCAAGCAGGCAGGATTAAAATTGAAAGACATTGACTTGATAGAACTGAACGAAGCATTCGCCTCGCAATCCATTGCAGTGATTCGCACGCTTGGAATAAATCCGGAAATTGTAAATGTGAACGGCGGCGCCATTGCACTCGGTCATCCGCTCGGTTGTTCAGGCGCGAAACTCACCATACAACTTATTCACGAACTAAACCGCCGCGGAAAAAAACGCGGAATAGTCACAGCATGCGTTGGAGGCGGGCAGGGAATTGCAGGAGTGATTGAGGTGATGTAGTTAGTGAAAAGTGAAAAACTAAAAGTGAAAAATTTCTTCTTTGGAAGAAAGGATAAAATAAATTCAAAGACCAAAATATCATGGCTGAAACACTCACAAAGCAAGCGCTCAAGGGCGGTGAATTCTTAATCAGAGAATCTTCATCGGCGGATACTTTCATTCCCGAAGAGTTCAATGAAGAACAGAAGATGATGGCGCAGATGGCGGAAGACTTCATCAACAACGATGTGCTGCCTGTCAACGAACAACTCGATCATCAGGAAGAAGGACTGATGATTAAGCTGATGAACAAAGCCGGTGAACTTGGTTTGCTAGGTGCAACAATTCCTGAAGAATACGGTGGCTTCGGAAAAGATTTCATCACCGGAACTTTGCTCACTGAAAAAATTGGAGCAGGTGGTTCGTTTGCTGTTGCATGTGCGGCACACACAGGCATTGGTACACTGCCCATTTTGTATTTCGGCAATGAAGCGCAACGGAAAAAATACATTCCAAAACTCGCAAATGGCGAAATGAAAGCAGCATATTGTTTAACAGAACCCGGAAGCGGAAGCGATGCACTCGCTGCAAAAACAAATGCAAAACTTTCTGCTGATGGGAAATATTATTTATTGAACGGACAAAAGATGTGGATCACCAATGGTGGTTTCGCCGATGTGTTTATTGTGTTCGCAAAAATTGACGGAGAAAAATTTACTGGTTTTATTGTTGAAGCAAACAGCGAAGGTTTAACGCGAGGAGAAGAAGAAAAGAAAATGGGAATCAAAGGGTCATCCACTCGACAAATATTTTTTCAGGATGTGAAAGTTCCCGTTGAAAATCTGTTAGGCGAAATCGGAAAAGGTCACCTGATTGCATTCAACATTTTAAATATCGGACGATTGAAATTGTGTGCTGCAGCAATGGGCGCAACAAAAAGAATGGCAACTATTTCAATTCAGTACGCAACGCAACGCGAACAATTCAAACATAAAATTTCTGACTTCGGAGCCATAAAATATAAATTGGCCGAACAGGCAATAAAAATTTTCACGGTAGAAAGTGCAATGTATCGTGCTTCAAAACAGATAGAAGAAAAGGCGCACGACCTCATCGAATCAGGATTAGAATATCCAAAAGCGCTGATGGGCGCTGCAGAAGAATTTGCAATTGAGTGTGCAATCTTAAAAGTGTACGGAAGTGAAATGCTTGACTATGTAGTTGACGAAGCTGTGCAGATTCATGGCGGATTAGGATTCTCGGAAGAATACACTCCCGCCCGCGCTTACCGCGACTCACGCATCAACAGAATATTCGAGGGCACAAATGAAATAAATCGCCTGCTAACAGTGGACATGTTGCTGAAGCGCGCACTGAAAGGTCAGTTAGATTTAATGACTCCGGCTATGAACATTCAGAAAGAATTGATGAGCATTCCGGATTTCAGTTCGGAAGACGAAGCACCGTATGCGACTCAGCGCAAACAGATTTCAAACATGAAGAAAGGAATTCTGATGGTGGCAGGAGCGGCAGTGCAAAAACTGATGATGGCATTGGAAACTGAACAGGAGTTACTGATGAATGTAGCCAACATGATTTCTGAAACCTACTTGTGTGAGTCGTTACTGCTTCGCGTGATGAAGATGAACGAATCAGGAATGGCAACACAGGAACACAACGATATTCTCAATGTCAATTTTCACGATGCTGCCGATCGCTTTCACTTCGAAGGAAGAAATGCACTCGCCACTTTCGCCGAAGGCGATGAATTAAGAATGATGCTTCTTGGATTAAAACGGTTTTCAAAAACTGAAATTGTGAATACGAAAGATTGTCGGAGAAGAATTTCGGCTAAATTGATTGACGCGAATAAATATTGCTTCTGATTAAATACTTTTGATATCAGAAGAAAATAATTTTTCATTAAATAAACTTCAAGGCATTGTCTTTGTCTTAAATCGCACACAAAAAAAATAAAACCATGAACAAAAAAATTCTTACTGCTGCAATCGCACTCTCAATAACTGCAACTGCAGCACTTGCACAAACAAAGCAACTTTCAGCACCAACAAAAACTGAAAACACTACAACAACACCTGCACCTACAACAAGTCCGGGATTGAATTCAACAACTAAGCCCGCTCCGACAACACCTCAGGTTGTTACTCCACCGGATGCAGTTGCATCAAAATTTAAAACCATGTATCCGTCCGTTCAGGGAGTAAATTGGATGATGGGCAAGCAAGGTAATTATGCTGCCATGTTTAAAAACAACGGAACAGAGTGTCGTACAGTTTATACTCCTGCTGGTGTAGTGATTCGTGAGGTTACAGTTGTTCAGAAAACTGCATTGCCAAAAAGTGTAATTGCAAGCCTCGATAAAAATTCAGCCGACAAAACACCAAAGCGTTGCGAAGAAATTAAAAATGCCAAGGGCAAAACAATCTATGTTATTAAGTATGACGATAAAGTTGTTCGCCTTGATGCCGATGGCAACGAAGTAAATCAGGTTGACGAAACTGATAAAGACCAATAATAAAAATTTTCTCTTTGATGAATAAAAAGTCCTCCCGAATTTTGGGTGGACTTTTTTATTTTCATTATTGTCACGCCTGAAATAAACTGACACAAATACCAAAATGCAAGTTTCTTTTATTCTTTTCAATACAATCATTATTGATGTAAACTGCTTGATAACAATCATAATCACACAATAACTTTTTCATTACTTTTCGGTCAAAATAATTTAATTATGAAATCGATAATTAAGAAAAATTTTATAAAAATGTTTTTTTCTTTAAAAAACTTTTTAATTGTTATTGTATTCATGCAACTTTCATTGGTTGCATTTTCACAGGAATGGATTGGGTATTCAGCCACCAATTACGCCGGAATACATTCTGTATTATTTAATCCGGCTGAAATAGTTAACGGCAGGTATCAGTTCGATTTGAACCTTGTAGGACTCAGTCTGGGTTTTGATAACAATTTTATAGGGTTGAAACATCCCGGTTTTTTCCTGAGTAAAATTTTAAAAGATAAAATTGATTACACCAGCATTGAAAATAATTACGCAAGTGATGCATGGGATAAAGGAAATACTAACAGAGTGGCCCGTGTTACTGTTTCACAGGATGCTTTGGGACCTTCCGTATTAATTCCGATTAATCCGAGTAATGCCATTGCAATTTCCACCCGTTTCAGAAACATGGCAAACATAGATGGAGGGAAACCGGAATTATCAAAACAAGGAATTGAAGAAATTCATTTCGCTCCGTTATTGAAACAAACTTTTGATGGTAGCGGGTATAGTGTTGATGCGATGGGCTGGAGTGAATTAAATTTTACCTATGCAGCAGTATTGCCATTGATGCCCGACAAAAAAAATCATTTTTTTAAATTGGGTGTAACCTTAAAAACTTTGCAAGGCCGCTATTCAGCTTATAATTATGGAAGTGATATAAAATATCAATTCGAAAATTCTGATACCCTCACATTGATTAATTCGTCTGTGAAATATGGTCACTCTGAAAATTTAGAAGTAAAACCATTTACTTTTTTAAACGATGGAATTCAAAGTTGGGGATTTGGTGGCGAATTTGGATTCGTATATGAATTCAGGCCTGAGTTTGAAAAAATGCAAACACGCGACCAAAGCGGTAATTGGATGGAACGAAAAGATATGAATAAATACAAACTGAAAGCAGGTTTTTCATTAATGGATTTGGGCTCAATTAAATTTAAAAAAGACCCTGATAGTTATGATTTCTCAGCCAATGTTTATAAATGGAATTTGTATCCGCTCAGTGTAAACTCCATTCAGGATTGGGACGATACATTAAATAATCGATTTCCAACGGTTGATCCCGGAAACAAAGAAACTTACACCATGAATTTGCCAATGACTCTTAATTTGTTTGTTGATTATTATTTCAAGAAAAATTTTTATTTCAATGTAGGAACATCATGGAGCCCGGTAATGAAAAAGAATTTTGAAAAGCTCCATGGTGTTACTGGAATTTGGATTACACCACGATATGAAAACAAATGGTTTGGGGTAGGAATACCGATGACGATTGGTTCAATGAGTCATTTTGATGTCGGACTTTTTGGTTATGTAGGGCCATTGTATTTTGGTTCACCTGATTTAATCAGAAATTTAATTGGCTCTGATGTGCGCGGTGTGCGCGCATATGCCGGAATAAAAATTCCGATTCCGCAACCAAAGACTTTAGAAATAATAGACCGCGATGGTGATGGAACGCTTGACCCAGATGATCATTGCATTGATGTTCCTGGGCCATTAGATAATAAAGGTTGTCCTTATGGCGATATTGATAAAGATGGAGTTTTTGATAATGCAGATAAATGCATTGATGTGGCCGGACCAATTGAAAATAATGGTTGCCCTTATGGTGATAAAGACGGTGATGGTGTGTTGGATAATGAAGATAAGTGCATTGATGTATCAGGTCCGAAAGAAAACAATGGTTGTCCTTTTGGCGATTTGGATAAAGATGGAGTGCTAGATAAAGAAGATTCATGCATCAACGCTCCAGGGCCAAAAGAAAATAACGGATGTCCTTACCTAGATACAGATGGTGATGGTGTATTGGATAAAGATGATGCCTGTCCGAAAACTCCGGGTACTGTTGAAAATCGTGGTTGCCCTGCACTTGAAGCCAAAGAAGCAGAAATTATTAAGCGCGCTTTTGATAACCTTGAATTTGATACCGGAAAAGATATTATCCGAAGCAGTTCATTCCCATCCTTAACGGAATTAGCTGAATTGTTAAAGAACAAACCATCATACGGTTTGCGCATTGCTGGTCATACTGATAATGTGGGTGATGATGCCAAAAATATGAAGCTGTCCAACGATCGTTCGGTGGCTGTTAAAAATTATTTGGTAAGTAAAGGTGTGCAGGCAGATAGAATCATTGTTGAATATTATGGTGAAACTAAACCGATAGCCGATAACAATACTCCTGAAGGCAGGCAGAAAAACCGTCGAGTGGAAATGAACATAATTTTTGAATAGAAATTTCTGATTGGAGCTTTTTTAAGCGACTGATTGAAAAATCAGTCGCTTTTTTATTTCAGAAATACAAGCAATTCGCTAATTTGAACTCCGGATAATTTCATTCAAATCATCCAGCATTTTTTTGCTGGTTGCATCATTTGGTTCCAGCTTGTTTGCCATATAAAAAAAATAATGTGATTTTTCTAAATCCATTTTTTTAAGATAGATAGCACCGAGAGTGCTGTATGGTCTGAAATAAGTTGTATCAATTTTTGATGCCGAAGTAGAAAGTATTATTGCAGAATCCAATTTGTTTTCGCGCATAAAACAATGACCAAGATTATTTAAAGCATCGGCATAGTTGGGTGCAATTGAAATAGTTTTTCTAAAACTTTTTTCCGCAGCACTAACATCTTCCATTAACAAATAAGTAACACCAATGTTATAATAAGCCTGTGCAAATTCCGGATGAATAGTAATTGATTGTTCATCAGCGGCAATTGATTGTTTGTAATAATCCAATTGCACCTTTTTATTGATACTTGACTCACCTTTCTTGCGAAGTTCTGATGCAATTGCATGATGCGACATGGCACTGTTGGGAGAGTTTATGACTGCTGCTGAAAATAGTGTGAAATTGTTCTTCCAGTCAGTATTTCTTGCAATGGTTTTTATTGAATATGCACCACAAATCAGTATCAGAATGATTTGGATATTCCTCATCCCGAAAAAATCGGCAGCAATAATTTTAGGTGAAATTTCTGATTTTGAAAACGGAAACGAATTGAATTTATAATATGGAATTAAATTGATGAAGTAAGCAAACAATAAACAAAATGCCAATGAAGGCATAAATAAAAACCGCTCTGACATAAAAGTGCCAACCGGAAAAACAAGATTGGAAACAACAGATAAAGTGACGGCAAAATAAATTACTGAGAAAGAGAAAATTGTTTTTTTAGAAAGCTGAATAAAAGCAGTTACGACTAATACCATACAAATTACTAAACTGAGAATGGTTCCGATGCTGCTAAATTCATGAATAGAAATCTGGTAGGGATAGTAGTCGCTGGTTAAATGCAGTGGAAGTATCAACAACCACAAATATTTTCCGAAAGTGTAAATTATAGTAGCATATTTCTGTGAAGCACTCATTCCAAAAAAAGGATTGTTCATCAGGTCGGTTACTTCTTTGTTAATGGAGGTGTTTGAAAATGTTTGACGCAGAAACAGATAAATTCCAGTTGAAATAATTATCGAAACCAAAACCGGAAGAATGGTTTTAATGTTTCCATTCCTGAAAAAAAAGAGCATCAACGGAATTATCAGAAAGAATGTGATTGCATTTTCTTTCGATAATAGTCCAAGAAATAAAAACAACGAACCGAATATTATGCTTTTAATTTTTTTTCCATCATCAATAAATTTCAAAAAGTAAATGGATGCGATGATTGAAAACAAAAGTGAAAGAATTTCGTCGCGACCTTTAATGTTTGCCACAGCTTCGGTATGAATAGGATGAGCAATGAAAATTAAAGCCGTGAGAAAAGGCAAGTGAGAGAGATAAGAATATTTCGTTGGTTCATCAATCAACAATCGTTTCAAAAAAATAAAAATTACAATTCCAATTATGGCATACAACAACACATTAATTAAATGACTTGCTCTGGGATTATTTCCGAACATGGAATGCTCAATGGCAAAACTCACCAATGAAAGCGGACGATACCGGCCACCGGCCACATCGCTATTCGCATTTTTTTGCCATCCCGAAAATGAATCATGCGTGAGAATATCTGCAATGCCGGCAAATCCTTTTTGTACAAATTGATTTTGTGTAATTACAATACCATCGTCCAATGCATAATCATTCCACAGAGTATTTCCATAAATAATAAAAGTGAAAACGAAAAGCTGCAGCAGATAATATCGATTGCTGCCCGACGATTGATTTTGTGTTTTTGATCCGCTTTTAGCGGTATTCGCATTTGGCAGTTTTTGTTTTACGACTTCTTTCTTTTTGTTAGTCATAAATTTATTTCAAGTTCTATAGTTATTGAAATCTTTGCTGATTCAAATTTCGCACGCAGACACGGAGCACACAGAGAAAATATTTCCGTTAAAAATTCTGATTCAAATTATTTTCTATCCTCTTTCCCTCTCCAACTCTTTATGCTTAATCGGATTGGCGTGCATTTCAGTATATCCTTTTCGCTGACGATAAATATCAATGCTCATAAAAAGAGCGCTGCGGAATGATTCTTCACCTGCCATGTTTCTTCCTGCTAAATCATATGCAGGGCCGTGGTCGGGCGATGTGCGAATGAAAGGTAAGCCTGCAGTAAAATTTACTCCGCTATCAAAACTGATAGTTTTAAACGGAACCAATCCCTGATCGTGATACATGGCGAGCACAGCATCGTATTTTTTATATTGATGTCCCCCAAAAAAACCATCGGCACTGAATGGTCCGAAGGTTAAAATGTTTTTTGTTTTCGCTTCGTTAATAGCCGGAATTACTTCAGCATTTTCTTCACCACCAATTAATCCGTTATCACCGTTGTGCGGATTCAAACCGAGCACTGCAATTTTTGGTTTATCAATTCCGAAATCTTTTTGCAATGATTCTTTCAGCAGTTGTAGTTTTTTCAGAATAATTTCTTTTTTCACTTTTCCAGCAATTTCATTTACCGGAACATGACCAGATACCAAACCAACTTTTAATTCATCGCTGCACATAATCATCAATGGATTTCCATCGCACTTGCTCGCCAGATATTCTGTGTGGCCTTTGAATGGAAATTCTTCAGTGGGCATGTTGTGCTTGTTAATTGGCGCAGTAACCATTCCCTGAATTTTTCCTTCCACCCAATCAAAGGTGCAGGCATTTAAACTTTTGAACGCATACTTCCCTCCTATTGCATTATCAATTCCTAACTGAACATTCACTTCTTCTTCCCAGCAATTAATAATGTTTATGGTGTTCGGTTGCAGATTTTCAACTGAAGTGCTTTGCGAATAATTTAAACTTCCGAGATTGATTGCCTTGCGATGAAACGAAACCACTTTCGCCGAACTGTAAATTACAGGAGTACACAACTCCATAATCCGGTTATCGCTCAATGTCTTCAGAATTATTTCTAACCCTATTCCATTCACATCTCCATTCGTAATTCCGATAATCGGTTTATGCTCAGCCATTATTTGTTGTTGCTAATTTTTCTAAGAAACGAAATAACAAACGCACACCAAAAGCCGATGCGTGTTTCCCTTTATACCCCTGATTGGTTTGAAAGAAGGCGATGCCTGCAATATCGAGATGCAACCAAGGATAGTCTGTAAATTTTTCTAAAAATTTTCCGGCAGTAATGTGACCGGCCAATGCGCCACCAACATTTTTCATATCGGCAATATCACTCTTCAGCATTTCTCCATATTCGTCCCACAATGGAAAACCAACTAAGCGCTCATACACTTCATGCCCACTTTCTTCGAGCAGGTTTTTATTTGTGGCATCTGCAGTTCCCATGTAAGCAATCGCATGATCACCGAGTGCGCGGTGTGCAGCTCCGGTGAGTGTAGCCACATCAATCACCAATTGTGGTTTGTATTGTTTAGCCCAAGCCAATGCATCTGCCAGAATCATTCTTCCTTCAGCATCGGAGTTTAGCATTTCAACTGTGCTGCCATCGTACATGTCAATGATATCGCCGGGTGCAAATGCATTTCCATTCAATCGATTATCGGTTGACGGAACCAAACCAATGATGTGCAAAGGCAAACCTGTTTTCGCTGCTATATATAATGCACCGGTGATGGTTGCTGCGCCACCCATGTCGCACTTCATGTAATCCATGCTATTGCCTGTTGGCTTCAGCGATAAACCACCCGTGTCATACACAACACCCTTACCAACTAACACAATCGGTTGCTTGTTAACCGCATTTGCAGGTTTGTATTCCATGATGCTGAAAGTTGGCGGGTCAATGCTTCCCTGATTCACAGAGAGCAAGCCACCCATTTTAAGTTCTTCAATTTTCTTTTTGTTGTAAATTGTTGTGGTATATCCCGCATCTTCTCCAGCTGCTTTAATTGATTCAGCAAGTTGAGTTGCATTTAAATGATTCACCGGTTCATTCACTAAATCGCGAACCAGATAAATTGCATCAATGATGGTTTGTAATTTTTTTACTTCTTCTTTCGAAGAATCTTTCACCAATAATTTTATCTCGCGAAGTGTGTTTGCTGTTTTCTTTTCATCCTTTCGATACTTAATGAACTGGTAATTGCTCATGGCTAAACCTTCGCAGAATGGAAAGTGTGCTCCGGCAAATCCGCTTTCGTTTAGGACACAAACAGTTCTTAATTTATATCTGTTCGAAATTCCGCAAACAGCATTGCCTGCTTTGCGAATGGCTTCGTTGGTTTTATTAATTTCTTTTTTGTCTTCAGCTATTGAAATCACCACAGGAACTTTTCCTCCCTGAAGAATAAAATTTTTAATATCTGATTTCAGATTTGATGTAATGATGTTGATGTCATTTCGGTGAATGACTTTTATTTTTTTCCAGTCTGTTTTCTTTGTGGCAAGCACAACAACTGTATCGGTTTTTGCGGGATTAGCAACAGATGTAAATTTCATCATGTAAATGTGTTAGGCTGGCAAAAGTAAAAGTAAAATTGAGATGTACAGGTTAGCGTTTTTTGCAACCTAAAAATGGCAGCCTGACTTACTTCTCTTATAGCACTTTATGACAATTCTACTTTTATTTTTCTTAATAAAAACCTAAGACACTTATCATGTTTTGAAAACTGACAGTCAGTTAGATTTGCACTTTCGTAAAAACAGAATGAAAAACAACACGAAATATTTTGAGCAGCTTGGCATTATGACTTCGGCAGTGAATGAAAAACAACACGACTCGCTGCAAGCAATGATTACTGAGATACGGAAATTAAAAAAAGAAAAGAACGCAAAAATTTTATCGCACTACTACATGCCCGCCAGCATTCAGATTACAGAAGAGCTGGGTGGCATTGCTGATTTTACGGGTGATTCATTGGGGCTGAGTGTGAATGCGATGAATGTGAGCGCCGACCATATTATTTTTTGCGGCGTTAAGTTCATGGCTGAAACCGCCAAGATATTGAACTCATCGAAAAACATTTTGCTGCCCGATATGCATGCTGGTTGTTCGCTCGCTTCGAGTATTACAGGGAAGGATGTGATTGAACTGAAACGGCAACATCCGGGTGTACCGGTAATTGCTTACATAAATACTTATGCCGAAACAAAGGCGGAAGTGGATGTGTGCTGCACATCGCGCAACGCGCTGAAGATTGCCAAATCGTTTAAAGAAGATAAACTGATTTTTGTGCCCGATGAATTTATGGGGCGCAATCTGCGCTCAGTGATAACGCGCGAAACCGGAAAGGAAATGATTTTGTGGAGCGGCAAGTGCGAGGTGCACGAACAGTTTAATAAGCGAATGATTGATTCGTACACGCTTGAATATCCGGAGGCAGAAGTGCTGGTGCATTGGGAAGTGCCCGATGAAGCGGTGAACAGTTCACTGAAAATACGCAAAGGAATTGTTGGCAGCACATTGGATATTTTAAATTATGTGGGGAAGAGTAATGCGCAACAATTTATTCTCGGTTCGGAATGCGACCTGGGCGCCACGCTGAAAGGAATGTATCGCGATAAAGAATTTGTGACTCCGTGCATTAGCTGTCCGCACATGAAAACAATTACGATGGAAAATACATTGGAGGCATTGCGCGCCATCGGAACCGCCGACGAAGAAAAATATTTAGTTGATGTTCCGGAACCAATACTGAGCCGGGCATATATTCCCATCAAGCGCATGATAGACCTTTCGTGATTGATGGCCATGATTAATAAATATGATTTTATAGTGATTGGCAGTGGCATAGCCGGGCTCACCTTCGCGTTGAAGGTGGCGAAGCATGGAACAGTTGCCATTGTTACAAAAAAAGAAGACCGCGAATCGAACACCAATTATGCACAAGGTGGCATTGCATCGGTGCTAAGCAACACCGATAGTATTGATTCGCACATCAGCGATACATTGATTGCAGGTGCAGGATTGTGTCATGAAGATGCAGTGCGCATGATGGTGATGGAAGGAAAAAGTTGTATTGATGAACTGATAAAATTCGGAGTGGAGTTTTCAAAGAATGAAGCTGGCGCATTGGAGCTCGGAATGGAAGGAGGTCATTCGCAGAACAGAATTATTCATGCAAAAGATTTTACAGGAAAAGAAATTGAACGCGCTCTGATAAAAGCCACGAAGGAAAATAAATCAATCACTGTTTTTGAAAATCACATTGCGATTGATTTATTAGTGAGTGAAGAAACCGCCGGAGAAAAAACCTGCGATGGTGTATGGGTATTCAATTCGAAAACAGAAACCAAAAAATTATTTACAGGAAAGTGCGTGATGCTTTGCAGTGGTGGAGTCGGTAATGTATTTCAGCACACCACCAATCCTGCTATTGCAACGGGCGATGGAATTGCTATGGCATACCGAGCGGGTGCAAAGGTGGCGAATATGGAGTTCGTTCAGTTTCATCCCACATCGCTTTACGCTCCTGATGCAAATTCATTTTTAATAAGTGAAGCGTTGCGTGGATTTGGCGGTGTATTGAAGTTGAAAGATGGAAGCACCTTCATGGAAAAATATCATCCGCTGAAATCATTGGCGCCGCGCGATATTGTTGCACGGGCCATTGAAAAGGAAATGAAACTCAATAATGAACCTTGTGTTTATCTGGATGCAACTCATCTTGTTAGTGAAAAACTGAAACAGGAGTTTCCTAATATTTATAATCAGTGTTTGAAATTCGGAATTGATATTACGAAAGAAATGATTCCGGTTGTTCCGGCGGCGCATTACATGTGCGGTGGAATTGTGACGGATAAAAATGCACACACTTCAATCAGGCGATTGTATGCGAGTGGTGAATGTGCGTGCACCGGAGTTCATGGCGCAAACCGATTAGCAAGTAATTCGTTATTGGAAGCAGTAGTGTATTCGAGAAACGCTGCTGCTGATGTGGTTTTGCTGGAAGATAATTTGTTCGCATTTACTCCATCTATAGAGGATGAACATTCGAAAACAAAATCAAATTTCAATTTATCGAAGCTTTCAATAATAAAATCTTCAATTCAAAAAACAATGACTCAGTATGTTGGTATTGTGAGAAACAATATTGGATTGCAAACTGCTCTTGAAAAAATTTCAGTATTAAAAAATGAAGCTGAAGAAATTTTTAAAAACAATCCACTCAGTTACGAAACCATTGAACTTCGACACTTTGCATTAACTGCAAAACTTATTGTTGAATTTGCTATCCAACGAAAAGAAAGTCGTGGCTTGCATTACAATATTGATTACCCCGAAACAATGGAATCATGGAAACATGATTCGGTAATTGAAATTCAAAAACGAATAATAGAATAACGGAGTTTTGAAATTTATTCAGAAAATGAATTGTACTTTTTCAACCCATAGAATTTCCCGCTCAGCCGCCTTTCAATTGATTTACGCAACCAATTTTTCAAATTTGAATCATCTTAATAAGTAAAGAATCTTGAGTTGCCAAAACTGAAAACACAAAAGTGAAACGCGCATTTGCCATATTTCTTCTTTCCCTTTATCTCTTCTCAGGAGTTAAGTTAAACGAATTGATGAAAATCAATGTTGTGGTTAATCACTTTGCCGAACACAAACGACTTGATCATTCAATTACAGTATATCAGTTTCTGGTGATGCATTATGTAACTGACGATAAAAATCCAAACGATAATAAACGCGATATGGAGTTGCCATTCAGGTCATCCGGCAATTCTACATCATCCGGTGTTTCGTCCTTTCTGTTAACTTATCAGGTTGATTTGTTAAATAATAATTTTATTCAAAAGCATTGCGAAGAAATTCCAACTGCTGATTCAGATTTTATCAGTCATTATTTCGCCAGCATCTGGCAACCTCCTCAGTTGGTTTAATTCATTTTCTGCCTGCATTTATTCTGGCAGATGGTTGTTAGTTGAAAACAACCACTTTCACTAACAACAAATTTTTTATCAGGATTAATGGTGTAACAGTGTTGCATTAATAATTCTGCTGAAACAATTTTTTACAAAATTCTTTTTCCGGGCAACAATTTCAATTGACATTCTATATTAAAATTTATTCAATCAACCATACTAAAAATCAACTCATGAAAACCACAGCAAAACTTTTAGCATTAGCAATCATTGTTCTGATTGCAATCAATTCTTGTAAGAAAGAAGACAACACAACAATTAATTCCAATGCAAACATTGCGACCAACGCGCAACAAGGTTCCTGGAAAATTACTTACTACAGCAGTAATGGAACAGATGAAACCAACCATTACACCGGTTATACTTTTCAATTTAATTCAGGCGGTACAATAGCAGCAACAAATTCAAGCGGTACAGTATCCGGAACATGGTCAAACGGAAATGATGACTCACAGGTGAAATTTATTTTAAACTTCGGAACAATAACACCTTTCGAAGAACTGAATAACGACTGGCATGTAACACAACAAAGCTCTTCCATCATAAAACTGGAAGATGTAAGTGGCGGAAATGGTGGAACTGATTTACTCACCTTCGAAAAAATCTGATTTTAAAATCTCTTGTCACAATTTCAAAACTGACTCAAATCATTTCCATTCTGAATAAAAAAACTAAGTTTTGAATCAACTAAAAATTTGAACTGAAAACCTGCAAGCAATAACAATAAAAAAATTAAAATCGTGTATAATAATCACCGCTGTTACCCTCCCATAAAATTATTTTTCGTTCTCTTAATCTTTTTTTCAATAACGAGTCATGCTCAGCTGAAAAAATCGTTTGTTTCAGAAGACATTTTTCAAACCAACTATTTTATTGAAAACAAAGGTCAGTTCAATGAGTATGGCGATGACAAATCAACAGTACTTTATGGTATAGAAAATAATGGCGAACATATTTATTTCAGCCAAAACGGATTGATATGGCATCTGTCGAAAAGAAATAAATTGGAACATTTAGAAAGTGAAAATGAAGAAGAGCGGGAAGCTGAGGAGATAAAAAACAGCAAGTTGTTTGAAACAGATGTTACGCTTCAATGGTTAAATTCAAATTCGGATTGCATCATTCAACCGGAAGAAAAAAGTTTTCATTACTTCACCTACGGAGAAGCGAAGTATAACAGTCATGGATATAAAAAAATTACCTATATCAATCTCTATCCTCAAATTGATGTCACATACATTGTACCTGATGAAGGTGGAATAAAATACAGTTTGATACTTCACGAAGGTGCTGATATCAGCAAAGTGTCTTTTAAATATTCAGGTGATAAAGTGAAAGTTGATTTAACAGGTGATTCACTTTTTATTCGAAATAAAGTTTGTGATTTAACAGAGCGAAGACTTAAAGTTTTTTATGAAGACGGAACACCAATTCAATGTAAATTCAATGCAGAAAAAAATATTGTTTCATTTCATTTCAATGAGCAGGTTGATCAATCCAGAAAAATTATTGTTGATCCGTGGGTCACTCCAATCACAACGCTAACTGTTACACAAGGAGGTGGAAACAACAAAGGATATGATGTTGATTTTGATTATCAGGGTAACTTGTATGTTTATGGAGCTGGCTATTTAAGTTATAGTGGGTTAGAAGAAAATGAAAAAGTTGCCAAGTACTCCACCAATGGAACTTTACTTTGGACATTCAGTGGAAGCATCATTTCTCCTGCATGGGAATCGAAAGGCGGAATAGGTGCCATGGGAAATTTTGTGGTTGAAAAACTGACCGGAAGTTTTTATGTAGGTCAGGGGGCTGATTTGATAAATGGTTCTATCATTGTTCGGTTAAATACCAATGGTGTTTACGATAATTTTATTTCTCCTATCAACCCAAATTTCAACGAAATATGGGAAATGAATCTGGACTGCACCAATGGAAATATTCTCGGTATGGGTGGCGGTACACAGGGAAATATTAATATGGGAGTCATTACAACGGCAGGGGTTTTCAGCTCAGCTAATGTTACAGGATTCGCTTCTTCCTATCAGGATATTGCAAGTTCAACCATCACTAATGATGGAGAATTATTCGTGCTCATGGCATCAGTTAGTACATGGCAACTCGACAATGCCATACTAAAATTAAATTCAACGCTCAATGGAAATTTCTGGATTGCACCAACCGGATTTTATTCTCTTGCTGAAGCTGATAACAAACCTTATGTTGGATACGGATGTTCAAATGGTTTAAATGCATTGCATGCAAACAGTCAATATTTATTTTACTACGATGGCTACAACATTGCTGCCTATGATAAAAATACCGGAGCACCTGTTGGAACCAGCGACAGCATACCCGGTAACACTTTAAAATTTCAAGGCGGTATTTATGCTGATGAATGCAATAATATTTATGTGGGTGGAAATAACGGCAACCTGAAAGTGTTTCATTTTAACGGAACACTTTTTACACCACTAACTGATATTGTATTGCCAGGAATGATTGGCAAACATATTTATGATATCAAGTACAACAGCGGAAACGATTTATTATTTATCAGTGGAGAAGAATTAGTTGCTACAGCATCACGGAATCAGGTATGCATTGACACCAGTTTGCAATTATCATTATTCAATGATTGTTCAATGAGTGTTATAAATATTCTGAATGGCGACCCAAGTGCTCAATACACTTTTATATGGACTGATAGCACTGCAAATATTGTGTTGCAAAATCATGCTAATCTTTCTGTTTTCAGCGACACTTTAAATTCATTTATCGCCGGTCATGTAATTCATGTATTGGTAATAAAGAATGCATTGTGCGGAGGAGCCAATCAGGATGTAAGTTTTATCGCATCGAATCAATTGCAGATTAGTGCCAATCCTACAATTTGTGCTGGTCAGAGTTATGTATTTAATGGTCATACTTATACTGCAACAGGTGTTTACCTCGATACTTTATTGAATGCTTCGGGTTGCGATACCATTGTCACAACATCGTTGACTGTAGTAACTTCCAGTACCAGTTCACAAAACATAACTGTTTGTAACGGACAAAGTTTCACCATCAACGGACACACTTATAATACAACAGGAACTTATATGGATTCATTGATCAGTACATTTGGTTGCGATAGTATTGTAACTACACAATTGACTGTGTTGCCAATCATCAATGTGAATCTTGGAAACGATACAGTTTTATGTAACGGGCAATCAGTAATACTCGATGCAGGAAATCCAGGTCAAAATTATTTGTGGAATTCCAATGCAACCACGCAAACAATTACAGTAAACACCGCCGGAATTTATTGGGTGCAAGTTGGAGCTGGTAATTGCATTGTAACCGACTCGATTCAGATTTCATCATCCACATCAATACTCAATCTAGGAAATGATACAACCATTTGCACCGGACAAACTGTTACGCTGAATGCAGGAAATGCAGGAAGCACTTATCTGTGGTCAACAACAGCTGCTACTCAAACAATAAGTGTAAATACAGCAGGGAATTATGCGGTTACAGTTACCAATGTTTGTGGAATTCAAAATGATGTAATTACTGTTTCTGTTTCCAGTCTTCCTGTTATGATTTTTGGAAACGATACAAATTTCTGCAGCAATTTTAATTTAACACTGAACGCAGGAAATGCCGGAGCAACTTATTTGTGGAACAACGGAACCAATCAGCAAACACTCAATGTAAATGCACCAGGAGTTTATTGGGTAAATATTTTAAACAACTGCGGCTCGGTTACTGATTCAATAACCTTCACTCAAGTATCAGCACCGGCTGTTTCATTGGGAAACGATACTTTGTATTGTTCAATTTTCAATCTTGTTTTAAATGCAAACAACACCGGTTCAGTTAATTTATGGTCAACCGGAAGTACTTCATCATCCATAAATATTAATTCAAGTGGAACCTACTGGGTGAATGTTTCAAATACTTGCGGTGCTGCAACAGATACTATCATCATAGCACAATCATCTCCACCGGTTTCCTTATTGGGAAACGATACAATATACTGCAACAGTTTCACTCAGATTCTTGATGCCGGAATAAATGCTGCAACTTCCTATTTATGGAGTGATGGTTCGACCAATCAAACAATTACTGTAAATCAATTTGGTACTTACTGGGTTCAGTTATCAAACATCTGCGGCAATGTTACAGATACCATTCATATTTATCAGGCAATTCCACCATCAGTAAATCTCGGAAATGACACAACTTATTGCGGAAATTTTTCCATCAGTTATGATGTGTCTTGCACAGGCTGTAATTATTTATGGTTTAATAATTCAACCGCATCGCAAATAAATATTACTACTGAAGAAACTGTTTTTGTAAATGTGAGCAATCAATGCGGAAATGCAAATGATACTGTTGTCATAACCGCTGAACCGATTTTATATCTGACACTTCAACCGGATACCACTTTGTGTTCACAACAATGGCTATCACTTTTTGCCAATACAAATGCTGAAAGTATTTTATGGTCAACCGGTGATACATCCTTCACAATTTATATTTCGGAAACAGGAACTTATTGGGCTGATGCAACAAATTCATGCAGTGCAGCAGTTGATTCAATTATTCTATCGCCATGCCCGGGTGAGTACATTATGCCAAATGCTTTCTCTCCGAATGGAGATGGAATAAATGATTTTTTATTTCCTGTCCGTATTGGAAATGCCACACTGAAAGAAGTAGCAATTTATAACCGGTGGGGCGAACAGGTTTTCATTTCATCAGGTGGAGATTTTAATTGGGATGGAACTTACAACGATTTACCCTGTAGCATTGGCGTTTATGTGTATGTGGTTTTCTATCGCGAGTTTGTGGATGGAAGAGAAGTTATGCTGAAAGGAAATTCAACTTTGATCAGATAAAATAAATCAATAAAAAAATTCAACTGTTTAATCCCAATAAATTTTGCAAACAACTGCCAACTGATTGTGATTAACCTGACTCACTAAAATCATTCTTAAAATCTGACTCAAGTCATAGCAATCTCGTTTTAATAAACGAAACTTTGAATAGCATTAAATCCAATCAATAAAATGAAAAACAAAATCTTTTTCTCCGCAATTCTTTTAGCACTGTTTATAAGTTTTAATATACCATCTGCAAAATCACAAACACTCGATTGGGTTCGTACCACCGGAAGTTATAACAAACAAGGAAATATGATTGCGCGCGATGCGAGTGACAATGTGGTGTCGTGCGGATACTTAATTCACGACCGCATGTTCACCCGCAAGTGGGATAAGTTTGGAAATTTTCTATGGGAGAAGGAAGATACTTCCGGAGTTTTCAATAACCGCGAGCGTTCTTCATGGATTGCAACGGATGGTTCAAATAATATAATCACTTTGGGTTATCGCTATTACGGAACAAGTGATGGACAGCCAAATGCAATTGTGATTTTGAAATATTCACCAACCGGAACTTTGTTGTTTAAGAAAACGATGCCGGGAGTTTATGGTCCTGAATCGCGATGCGAAATTGATCCTTCCGGAAATATTTATATTGGAATTGCTGCAACTGTTACAGGACAAGCCGATTATGGATTTAATTTAATTAAGCTCGACCCGAATGGCAATACACTTTTTATTTCCATTCATAATTTCGGAAGTTATTATGGAGTAAATAACATGCGCTACCGAAATGGATATATCGCGCTCACCGGAATAACTTCTGTGCAGGGATTCAGTTTCAATTGCACCACCGCTTTGTTTGATGCAAGCGGAAATTATTTATGGGGAGTTGTTTCTTCCAGCATATATGCGGGGATAGATGTGGAAGTAGATAATGGTGGTAATGTATATGTTGTGAATAAGGGTTATGCATCCGGATTAGATGATGATATGGTAGTAACCAAGTACAGTGTTACAGGTTCAACTCTCTTCACCTATTTCTATGATAACAACAGTCATACTGAAGCTCCTTCGCGCATTAATCTTCAACCTGATGGCAATGTGGTGGTTTCAGGTGTATGTACATCTCCTGTAACGGGATTGGAAACATTCAAACTATCATCAGCAGGTTCATTGATGTGGCAAGCATTTTATGGTACACCTGCTACTGATATTCCGCAATTATATTTTATGGCGACTAACCCAAATAACAGCGAAGTTTTCTTAACAGGTACAACAACTATCTCCGGAAATCCGGCAAGTGTATTCACTATTAAATACGATGCACTTGGAAATCAATCGTGGGTGAAATTGTACGACTCAACTGCAACACGCGGAATGGGTTTAGCCATTGCAAGTGATGGAAGTGTTTTTGTTGTCGGATTAAACTGGTGGACAGTGTTACACTACCTTAATACAACTTCATCCGGAACCTGCGATGTTCCAACAAACATTTCATCATCAAACATCACTGCAACAAAGGCTACAATAGGATGGACAGGAAATAACGGTGCAGTAAAATATCGCATTCGTTACAGGGTGTTGGGAACAACAACATGGACAACAAAAATTGTAACCGCACCTGTCACCACAAAGATTTTAACACTTTTACAGCCACTCACAACTTATGAATATTGTGTTCGTTCTGACTGTAACACTTCCGGCACAATTGCATCTGCTTATTCGTCCATTCAAACTTTCACAACCATTTGTGATTGCGCGAAGCCAACAAACATTAATGTAACAGCCATAACGCAAACAACTTCTACAGTTAACTGGACTGGAAATTCATGTGCTGTAAAATATCGTTTGCAAATTCGCAAGCAAGGCACAACAGTATGGACAACCGTTTTAATTATTGCTCCAACAACCTTTAAAAATTTAACAGGCTTGGTGAACAATAGTATTTATGAAATAAGAATGCGAACTGATTGCAACACCGCAGGCACAGTAAATTCAGGATGGTCAACTATACAAACATTCACAACTCCTTTGAGATTAGAAGATGAAACATCAAGTGTTGATGAATTTGATTTAATAGTTTTTCCAAATCCTTTTTCAGATAAAATTTCTATACAATCAAATAGCAATGATGTACCTGAGTTAATTTCAATTTATGATGTCTCCGGAAAATTGCTTTTGAATTTTGAATCAACGGATTTAAAAAATGAATTTGATTTATCATCACTCTGCAGCGGAATTTATTTTTGCAGAATAAAATCGAATGAAAATTTTCGAACTTTTAAATTGATAAAGAACTAAGCGATGAAAAAATATTTCGTGGTTGCAATCATGATTATTGCAACAACAAGATTGATGAATGCTCAGGCAATAGTTGATTGGTACAATTATCCGGGAGGAGTTTCCATTGCAACTGATGCAAGCAACAATGTTTATACAGCAAACTGGGATTATAATCCGGCAGGCGACATCACACTAACAAAGCGTAACAGTACCGGAACCATTCTGTGGAATGTTGCTTATGATAATATTGATAATACCCGACACGAAGTGGCAACATGGGTTGATACAGATAATGCAGGAAACATTCTGGTTTCAGGAACCATCCGCTCAGGTTATTCTAATCCGGTAAATGCTGCAAGTTTGTTAATGAAGTATGATGCTGCCGGAAATTTATTGTGGCGTGTAGTGTATGAAAATTCATTTGATGGTTCATCCACTACAAAATGTCTGGTAGATGCAAACAATAATATTTATGTGCTCGGACTTGGAACTGGTCCGAACGGTCAGGTTACAAAAGTGAAAAAATTTAATTCATCAGGTGTTTCTGTTTGGAATTATTTTGACTCAGAAATTGGCGCACCACTTAATTTCAAATTTACCCCTGATAATAAAATTGTGATTTCACACAGAGGTTTGACTGGAAGTATCAATGGCTATTCTAAAATTGATTTGAATGGAAATAACATCTGGAGTTTATCAGGCATAAATAGTTTAACAGCCGGCGATGCTGCTGGTGACGCATTCGGAAATACTTACATCATAAATGGAGAATATGTGGTTGTAAATGCCGGAAGTATTTTAACAAAATTATCTCCGGCAGGAGCTGTTTTGTGGTCACAAACAAATACAATGAAAGGCAATCGGATTGAAATTGGTACAGATAATTTTCCGGTGATAAGCGGTTATCCAAGTGTTGGATATGGTGCGGCATTTATGAAGTATGATAACAACGGAAATTTTATTTGGCAAAATCTTGATGCCGATGGAGCTGCACTTGCATTGTTAGCACATGCCCAATTGAAATTGGATGGAAATAATGCAGCCTATCTTATTGGAAGTACTATGTCGCAAATGGGTGTATGCAAAGTGAACAATGATGGTACATCAGCGTGGACAGTTACCACCCCAAGTGGTTATCCTGTTTGTTTTGATTTTGGAACTGATAATAATATTTATGTAGCAGGTGGAACAACTGCCCGTATTACTCAACCTTCAAACACCTGCGATGTACCAACCAATATCACCTCATCAAACATCACTGCAACAAAGGCAACAATAACATGGACAGGAAATAATGGAGCAGTAAAATATCGAATTCATTATAGAGCGCTCGGAACAACAGCATGGACAACAAAAATTGTAACTGCACCTGTTATCACAAAAACTTTAACACTGTTACAGCCGATCACCACTTATGAATATTGTGTTCGTTCTGACTGTAACACTTCCGGAACAATTGCCTCTGCCTATTCTTCCATTCAAACATTTACAACAATTTGCGATTGTGCAAAGCCAACTATCATTAATGTTACAGCCATTACACAAACATCGGCATCAGTTAACTGGACTGGCAATTCATGTGCTGTAAAATATCGTTTACAATACCGCAAGCAAGGTATTACAGCATGGACAACTGTTTTAATTAATGCTCCCATAGCTTTTAAACATTTAACGGGTTTGTTAAGTAATTCTGTTTACGAAATAAGAATGAGAACTGATTGTAATAACACAGGCACTGTAAATTCAGGATGGACAACCATTCAAACTTTTACTACTCCATTGAGATTGGAAGAGGTTTCAACAAGTGTTTTTGATTTATCAGTTTTTCCGAATCCAACTGATGGAAATTTTATTTTGAAAGTGAATTCAATTGCAGATGAAAATGCAGAATTGACCATCGTTAATATTTTAGGTCAGAAAGTTTGGAGTAATCCAATTGTGTTGAAATACAGTGAAAATATTTTCAACTACTCTATTGAAAATATTTCCTCCGGAATATATTTTATTGAATTAAAAACCGATGAAGGTGTGACTACTGAAAAAATATACATTGCGAAATAGAAAATTTTCACAGAATATTTTTCTTCTTAAGAGAATTAATTGTTTAAAAAATTCAGCCTCTGTCCGAAATGAAAGTTGTGGGTTAGTTTACAATATTGATTATCCCAAAAAAGAAGAATCGTGGAAATACGATTCGGTTTTTTTAAATGTGAACCAGAATTTATAAAATCAATTATTCAAAGTATTCCAAATCATCTCCTTCATTTTATCAATGCCTTCTTTTTTATAAGCTGAGATAAATACATGAGGGATTTTTTTCGGCAATTCTTTTTTCACGAGTTTTAAAATTTCTTCATCAGCCAGATCACATTTCGAAATCACGAGCATCCGTTGTTTGTGTAGTAACTCAGGATTGTATTGCTCCAATTCGTTTAACAAAATTTCATATTCTGCTTTTATATCGTTGCAGTCAATTGGAATCACAAAAAGCAACATGGAGTTTCGTTCAATGTGACGGAGAAAGCGATGCCCCAATCCCTTGCCTTCATGTGCGCCTTCAATAATTCCGGGAAGGTCGGCCATCACAAAAGATTTATTGTCTTTGTACTGCACCATTCCAAGATTGGGAACAAGTGTGGTGAACGCATAATTCGCAATCTCAGGTTTGGCGGCACTCACAACAGAAAGTAAAGTTGATTTACCTGCATTTGGAAAACCTACCAATCCAACATCAGCCAATAATTTCAACTCCAGAATTTTCCAACCTTCTTCCAAGGGTTCGCCGGGCTGTGCGTGTCGTGGTGTTTGCTTGGTTGGTGTTTTGAAATTATAATTTCCTAAACCTCCTCTCCCTCCTTTCACTAAAATTCTTTTTTCACCTTCCTTGGTAATTTCAAAAAGAATTTCTCCGGTGGCAAAGTCTTTGGCCACTGTTCCGAGCGGAACATCGAGAATAATATCTTTCCCCGAAGCACCGGTACTTAAATTGGAACTACCCGGTTCACCATCATCGGCATGAATGTGCTTGCGATATTTTAAATGCAATAAAGTCCACAACTGCTGATTGCCTCGTAAAATAATGTGCGCACCGCGACCACCATCACCACCATCAGGCCCGCCCATTGCCGTGTTTTTATCTCTGCGTAAATGCGAAGCACCCGGTCCACCGGCTCCACTTCTGCAAAATATTTTTACATAATCAACGAAATTGCTTCCTTCCAATTTTTCTATGAGAGTTTATTCATCTCGTCGCAAAGGTGCGCGAATATTTCGTCAATAGTTCCAACTCCACGAATAGAAACAAATTTTTTCTGTGCAAGATAGAAATCAGCGAGAGGAGCGGTTTGATTATAATATACTTTCAATCGATTGCGAACCACATCTTCGTTTGCATCATCAGTTCTTCCGCTGGTTAATCCGCGATTGATTAATCGCTTCACTAATTCTTCATCATTTACTTCTAACGACAACACAACATTGATGCTTGAATTTTTCTTTTCAAGAAATTCATCTAATGCCTCGGCTTGCGGAACAGTGCGCGGAAACCCATCAAAAATAATTCCCTGCATTTCTGAAGTAAGGTTGCTATCGGCATAATTGCCAAGCATGCGAATCGTTAATTCGTCAGGTACCAATTTACCTGCATCTAAATATTGTTTTACTTCTTTACCAATTGCAGTTTCATTTTTTATTTCACTTCGGAATATATCGCCGGTGCTGATGTGCAACAGCTTAAAGTGTTCCCTGAGCAATTGTGCCTGGGTTCCCTTTCCACTGCCCGGAGGTCCGAATAAAATAATGTTCAACATGTAAATTGATTAAATGCAAATGTGTTCAGACAATTTCAGAATTCAAAGGTCAAAAGTCAGAAAGAGAATAAATATTTTTTTTAAGCATTGGAAATTTGTTGAGAATGAGTTTGCCAATGAGCCATGGAAAACACAGATAGCCACTGAAAGTTTCATTTGTAACAAATGAGCAATTTTCCGTTGTAATAAAGAATGAGGAACTTAAAAGGTGTTATTGTTGCCAATGGTATTGTGATGACTGCGGTTATGATTTTAATCAACCTGTATAGCGTTATCTTCACCGACTCGAATATTAGTAGAAATCAAAAGCAATCCAATTGACATCTGAAATACTATATTCACCAACAGAATTGTTCTTCTTTTTTATAATTGATAAAGAAACACAATCTGAAAATTAACTTCAATTTTCATTAATGGAATTTACAGCAGAAAATAAACCAACCACTCCCAATCTCAAATTCGCTCATTCTTCGAATGAATTTTATTCCGAAGTAAAAAATCGGGTTCATCAGTATTTTCAAAAGAATAACCTTTCCACTCATGCTGATTATCGCATGGTAATTAAATCGGTTGTTTTATTGGGAACATTTATAGGAACTTATCTTTTATTTTTTACTGGCTGGTTGAATGGATGGCAGGCACTCATTGCCTGCTTTGTACTCGGAATCAGTTCAGCCGGAATTGGATTTTCAGTAGCACATGATGCAATTCACGGTGCTTATTCTTCCAATTCAAAATTGAATTATGCGCTTGGATTAACAATGAATTTGATTGGAGGGAATAAATATGTTTGGAGTATCACCCACAATATTATACACCATACTTATACCAATATTCATGGTTATGATGAAGACTTAGAAGTTTTTCCTGCTGCAATCAGAATGTCAACAAATCAGGAGCGTAAACCAATACATCGTATTCAGCATTTTACTGCTTTTATACTTTATGGATTCGCAGTAATCTTCTGGGTTTTATTTAAAGACTTCAAAAAGATTTCGCAGGAAAGTATTGGCCCTTATAAAATAAAAAAACATCCGCGCACAGAATTATTGGTATTGTTTTTAACGAAAGCAATTTATTATACCTACATTTTTGTTTTGCCTTTATTATTTCTCCATTATACATGGTGGCAATTTCTAATTGGGTACCTCAGTATTTATTTAACTGCTGGAATGATTCTTGGAATTGTTTTTCAAATGGCCCATGTAGTAGAAGATTTAGATTTCCCAATGCCAAAAAATAACGGAGTTATTGATAATAATTGGGCAATTCATCAAATGCACACCACTGCAAATTTTGCTATGGACAGTTTTATTGTAAATTGGTTTGTTGGTGGATTGAATTTTCAGGTGGAGCATCATTTGTTTCCGAAAGTTTGCCATGTTCATTATCCGGTGATCAGTAAAATTGTGCAGCAGACCGCGAAAGAATATAATGTGCCGTATCACTACAACCGCACTTTCGCTGATGCCATTCGCTCGCATTACAGAATGCTGAAGGAATTGGGAAGACCGGTTAATATTAAGCCTATTTGATTATATATTTTTAAAGCTCAAATATTAAAATTAAAATCCCTTATTTTTATTATAAACCGAATAAAGAATCTATTAAATATATTTACATTCAAATTATACATTTCTATGAAAATAAAAATATTACTTTCAATTATTTTCTCGACAATATTACTATCAAATTCAAATGCACAGCCGTCTATTCAATGGGAAAAGTCTTTAGGCGGGACTGGTTTTGATTATGCCTATTCCATCAGACAAACTTACGATGGTGGTTATATTGTTGCCGGTTCATCCGCTTCAAATGATGGAGATGTAACAGGAAATCATGGTGGTGAAGATGTATGGGTTGTTAAACTTAATAATTTCGGTTCGATTGATTGGCAAAAATCGTATGGGGGAACTGGAAGGGATATTGCTCATGATATTCTACAAACTTCTGACGGTGGATATATTATTGCAGGGACATCAAATTCAAATGATGGTGATGTTACAAATAATCACGGAAATTATGACGCTTGGATTATTAAAATTTCTTATTCTGGAGTTATTGAATGGGAGAGGTCATATGGGGCCGCTACAGATGATGAAGGAGCAAATTCTATATGTCAAACTTTTAACGGAGGATATTGTTTTGCTGGTAAAAGCCAATATAGTTTTTATATTGTTGAAATAACCACTTTAGGAAACATTATTTCAGCTTCTTATGTAGGTGGAAATAGTCTAGAAGAAGCAAATTCTATAATACAAATTGCTGACAGCGGATACATTGTTGCAGGTTCAACTCGATCAACAAATCTAACTTGGTTTCATGGTAACAGCTCTAGTGATAATTATGATGTTGTAATTTATAAAAAATCAAATGGTACTGCTTGGCAGAGTTCATGGTGGAAATGTTATGGAGGAACAGGAAACGATTATAGTCAGTCCATAAAACAAACTAATGATGGTGGGTATATTCTTACAGGATTGACGGGTTCAAACGATGGTGATGCTGAACCAGGAATTCATGGTACATTATGGGTTTTGAAATTACTAAGTTCTGGTATTATTGAATGGGAAAAATCGTTGGGAGCAGTAACTCAAACATATGGTTACTCAATAGATTTAACTAACGATAATGGCTATATAATCGCGGGAAAATCTATAGCAAATGGTGGGGATGTCACAGGAAACCATGGGTATAATGACTATTGGGTTGTTAAACTGAATAATGATGGTGATATTCAATGGCAGAAATCATTAGGAGGCTCTTTATATGATGAAGCATTTGCTGTTCATCAAACCAATGACAATGGATATATCATTGCTGGATTTTCAGGATCAGAAAATGGTGATGTTACAAATCATCATGGAAATTATGATTTTTGGATTGTAAAATTGGATGAATGGTCTGGTATAAATTTGAATTCAATTTCTACCGAATTGAAAGCTTTCCCTTCACCTGTATCTGATGTTTTAACTTTTGAAACATCAAAGGGAATGTTTATTGAAGAAATAATATTTACAGATATAATTGGTAGAAAAGTTTATACGCTATCAAATATTCAAAAATCCATTGGCAAAACAAATATTAAAATTTTTTCACCTGGAATCTATTTTGCAAGTGTGCTATTTTCAAATGGAAATATTATTGTAAAAAAAATAATTAAAGAGTGAAAATTAAACATTGGAGTACTGTATTTGCAGCTATTTTCTTCATGATTACTACTATTTTAGTTAGTAATAAAATCATTGAAATTCATTTTTTTCTTGGAATTATTATTTCAATTGCAACTATTTATTACGGCCATTTAAAATATAAAATTGAAGATGATAAAATGTTCAAAGAATTATTTGATGATTTTAATAAAAGATATGATGATAAATTTAATGACTTAATTAATGAAATTAGGGATGGTTATATTTCTGAATTAACCAGAGAACAGAAAAATAAAATTATCGACTACTTCAATTTATGTGCTGAAGAATTTTTATGGTATAAAAAAGGAAGAATACCTTTTGATGTTTGGAGTGCATGGAAAAGTGGAATGATAGCAAATATTCAAATTCCATTGGTATATCGTATTTACAAGCTAGAAATTTCCAATACGAATATTTTGATATCTTACTACGAATTGATAACTGAATTGGAAATAAAATAAAATTCTAAAAATTCACCATTCTCACAACCGGATACCGGTTATAAGAATTCTCGAAATATTGTGAGTGCTTGTAAATAAAATCTAATTGCATAGCCGGAGTTTTTACGAAGTCGGGATTGTTTTTCTTTTCCTGTTCGAATAAATTTTTCAATTGCGCATCGGACTGTAACAGTTGAAATGCTTTATCCTCCCACACATAATCACTGAAGTATTCCTTTTGTGCCAGTACTCCGTCAAAATAATTCCAGGCAAAAAATCCATCACTGCTTTGCGGCTCCATTGTTTCAACAATGAATTTATTTGTGGGTTGATTCACTTTCACCATTACATCACCTGCATACATGCGAATCATTTGTGTGTCTTTCTTTACTGTAACAGAATTGTGCAGGTAGTGCGACTCATACGGATGGTCGGGTGATTTGTAGTCGGTTATGTAGTACACTTCCACTTTCATGAGGGTGTCTCTCGAAAGTTCCTGCATCAGTACTCCGTTGTTTTGAAAAATAGAAATTAGTTTTTTACTGTATTGCGGAATGATATATGCAACCGGTTTTTGAATTTCCACTGACGGAATAAATGAATTGAAAAACGGAATTTGTTTAGTGTAAGGTTTATCGCGATTATAAAATAATCGTGGTGCACCTGTTACATCACTTGGTTTGCGTTCGGCTTCGTAACCTTTAAATAGAATAGTGGTAACTGAAGTGAAATCAGGTTTGAAATTCATTGAGAACAATTGTTGGTGTGCAACTGCATCATCTGCTTTCACATGCAACTGATGAATGGTTTTGTAATCGTCATTTGCTTTCTGCATCCAGCAATTCAGAAAAGCATAAGTTGAATGCACACGCTGTGCAAATGGTTTGAGCATGTGTGTTTCAGTGACAAAACCAATGCAGTTAAACAACGAAGCATAACCGGTAGAAAATTTAGGAGATTCTAAAAACTCCACAATGCCTGAATCGGGAGTTTCTTTTAATTCATTCACATACGGAGTCATCTCAAAATTCTTCTTAATCATTTCGGCATTCATGTACGGCACTAAAATTTTCTGCTCGTAGTCAGCAAGCAATGGTTGCAACTTGTTGTGCTGAGTCGCGATGTAGGTCATGGTGTATTGATAATCGGCGCCATCGCTTACATGTGTATCCACAAACCAATCAGGTTTCCATTCGGTAAAAATATTTTCGAATGAAAAAGTTTCTGCTGCATCGTTCTTAATAAAATCGCGATTGAGGTCGAGGTTTTGAATGGTGCCGCGGAAACCTGATTCTTCAGGTCCATCCTGATTGGCGCGTGAGCAACAACTTCTGTTCAATGCACCACTGATATTGTAAACCGGAATGATGAGCAGCACCACATGTTCAAGCAGCGGTTTCATTTCTTTCTTCATCACTAAATCGCGGGCGAGCATCATGCACGCATCCACGCCATCGGGCTCGCCTGGGTGAATTGCATTGTTGACGAGCAACACTGCTTTGTTTTCTCTGTTTACTTCCGATGATTTTGAAATTCCTTCCTTAGAAACAACAACCAGATTCAGCGGCTTACCAATACTCGTGGTTCCATACTGTAACACTTTCACTTCATTTGAAAATGAACTGAGTTGTTTGTAGTAGGCAATGCACTCTTGATATGTAGCAGATTGCTTGCCTCCGCTTTTTTCGAAAGGAGTAAGAAGAGAGTCAGTCAGCTCCATCTCTATCTCTTCCCCAAAGGGGAAGAGAACAGTCTCGGATGGTTTGCTTTCACTAAAATTATTCGTTGAATAAAAAGTAAGGAGGGTGGAAATGACAATGAGGAAATTCATTTCCGAAAAATGGAGAAATAAAAATTAAGAATGAAAAATACTTGAAGAACATTTCACGCAAAGAAAATTAAGGAGCAAAGCCGCAAAGAATTTCTAAATAAAAATATTTATTTCAACTTCTCATTCTGCTGATGTCGTTCAGCATCGCGGTTATTTTTTTTCTCGAAATTTTTTTTCAATGCTTCTTCCAGATTAATTCCGGTTTGATTGGCGATGCAGATTAATACGAACAATACATCTGCTAATTCATCACTGAGTTCTTTGTCTTTATCAGATTCCTTATATGATTGCTCACCATATTTTCTTGCAATAATTCTTGCCACCTCTCCTACTTCTTCAGTGAGCATTGCCATGTTGGTGAGTTCGTTGAAATATCGGACTCCGGTGGTTTTAATCCAATTGTCAACGGATTGTTGTGCATGAGTTATGGTCATTTAATTAGTTTCTGTTTGCAATAAATGTATAAAATATCCATTTGTAAAATACCCTGATTATCACAGGTACTAAAAACTTTGAATGAATACTTTTACAAAATTCAATTGAAAAATAATTTCATCAAAAATTAATTTTAAAAAATGAAAATAATTTCTTCTCTCACCATTTTTTTGGGCCTGCTAACAATATCATCTTCAGCAACAACATGGTTGGTAGGCCCTGCACATGTTTACACCATGCCAAGTCAGGTGTCACTATTAGTGTCTGATGGTGATACTGTTGCAATTGATGCCGGAGTTTATATTTCTGATGTTGCCAAGTGGACTGCTAATAATCTTTTATTAAAAGGTGTTGGCGGAATGGCTCATTTAAAAGCGAACGGAGCAAATTACGGTGGTAAAGCAATCTGGGTAATTGCAGGAAATAACACAACAGTTGATTCAATAGAATTTTCACTGTGCTCGTGTGTGGACCAGAATGGAGCAGGCATTCGTCAGGAAGGAATTAATCTCACAGTTAGTCATTGTTATTTTCATGATAATGAAGATGGAATTCTGGCCGGTGATAATATCACAAGTGACATCATTATTGAGCACTCTGAGTTTTACAACAATGGTTTTGGAGATGGATACTCCCATAATTTATACATTAATCATGTAAACAGTTTAACATTTCGTTACAACTATTCGCATCATGCACACATTGGTCATGAGTTGAAGAGCCGCGCTTACAACAATTATATTTTATACAACCGATTGAGTAACGAAGCAACAGGAGATGCAAGTCGCGAAATGGATTTACCCAATGGGGGCTTGGCAATTATTATCGGCAATGAAATAGAACAGGGCCCCAACACGCAGAACTCAAATATTATTGGATATGGTTTAGAAGGATTATCCAATCCAACTTCCGAAATTTATTTAATCAATAACACCATTGTAAATGATAAAACAAATGGTTCGTTCGTGAATATTCAGAATGGAACTTCGGTTTGCAAAGCAGTGAATAATATTTTTGCAGGCCCCGGAACAATTTTTCTTGGAAACGCAACAACCATTGATACATCAAATAATTGGTATTTATCTATTGCAGCCGCAGGAATGGTGGATGCTCCAAATTTTAATTATCATTTACTTTCCACATGCTCAGCAATTAATAATGGAATTAATCCGGGAATGGCAAATACTTTTTCGTTGACTCCGGAGTTTGAATATCAGGATACAGCAGAAAGTATATCGCGTGTAGTAAATGGTCAGATAGATATTGGTGCGCATGAATTCGGAACTCCATCAACAACAAATTCTATTTCAACTGAAAATTATTTTTCAGTTTACCCAAATCCCTCGAATGGAATTTTTTTTCTCGAAAATATTTTTTCAAAAACAGGAAATACAAAAATTGAAATCTATAATCCGGTTGGTGAAATAATTTACTGCATTGTAAATGCAGAACAAAAAATCAATATTGATTTTGAAATTATTCCCTCAGGAATTTATTTTCTGAAAATTGAATCCGGAAATTTTATTGCAACAAAAAGAATTTCAATTGTGAAATAATTAGTATTCAAATATAATTTCAATGAAAAAAATATACACCCTTGTCTTCCTTGTTTCGATTTCCATTTTAATTACTGCAACCTGTCAAGCGAATTTCATCTCAGCTAATTCGGGCAATTACACAACTTACCTTTCTTCGCTTACTGCCGGTGATACACTTTTTCTTGCATCAGGAACTTACATAAATAATTTAACGCTCAATGTAATTAACGGAACTTCTACACAACCCATTGTAATAACGGGAGATGGAAATACCACTGTTTTTCAAGGTCAAGTTTGTTGCAACACAGTAAGTATTACACAATGTTCCTATCTCGAAATAAAAAATTTGCAACTCGATGGAATGAATCAATTTGTTGATGCGGTAAAAGCTGAAGGAACTAATGGCAATTGGGCGCATCACATCACCATCGAAAATCTGAATATCATCAATTATGGATTCGACCAGCAATCGGTTGGCATCAGCACCAAGTGCAGTGCGTGGAATTGGATCATCAGAAAAAATAAAATCATTGGTGCAGGAACTGGAATGTACCTTGGAAATTCGGATGGTACCCGTCCGTTTGTGAATGGATTAATTGAAAATAATTTTATTGCAAACACAATCGGATACAATATTGAAATCAAGCATCAGCTCGATACGGTGCGCGACAATTTTGCCGGAACAGCAGTGAACGGCATAACAATTATCCGTTACAATGTGTTTACAAAAGACAGCAAATCATCAACAGGAGGAAACGCGCGGCCGAATCTTTTAGTTGGCGGATTTCCATTGACAGGCTGGGGTGCTTTGGATTATTACGAGATATACGGAAATTTTTTTTACAACAATCCGGTTGAAGCATTATTTCAGGGAACAGGAAACATTATGCTATACGATAATATTTTTGTGAATCATTTTGATCCGGCAGGAGTTCGTGCGGTTTATATCACACCACAAAACGGAGTATCGCCGCAGAATATAAAAGTGTTTCACAATACAATTTGGGCTTTAAATTCTTCGGGGGCAATACGGCTTTACAATCCAAACACCAGTTATCAGCAGTACTGCCATGGCAATGTTGTTTGTGCTCCATTACCAATTACAAATTTTACTGACTCACTCAATAATATAACCGACAGTTATTCGAATGCAGGAAATTATTTTTTGTCAGCAACTGCAAATATTAATTCACTTGATCTGTATCCACAAAGCGGTCAACTCACCGGAGCAATAACTCCTTCAACTCTTTTTCAAATTGATACTGACTGGAATAAAGATTTTAACGATGCTGTTTATGACTGGACTTTTCGTGGTGCTTATTCCGGTTGTTGCGTAAATAATGGATGGCAATTGCAATTAGATACAATGCCAACACATTCTCAATTGCCAAATTCAGTTTCCGGATTGAATGACGATGGTATTGAAATAAATATTTATCCCAATCCTTTTTCAAACACACTGGATATAAAATTATCAGAACAAAATAATTTTATAATTGAAGTGACGAATTTGATTGGAGAAAAAATATTTCAAAATGAATTTTCAGGTTCAGAAATAGAAATTGATTTTGAAAATATTTCTGCGGGAATTTATTTTCTAAAAATAAAAATGACTGATAAAATAGTTATCAGAAAAATTATAAAACAATAATTGCTAAAAACGGAAAAGGCATCCTCTTTTGAGGATGCCCTTTCCATTGAAACTCGAACCAAGATTTTATTTCACTACAGTGAGTTTCATATTAAAGGTGATGACAGCATCTGAAACACGAACCATATAAAGTCCTGCCGCAAAATTCTGAACAGAAAGTTTAATTAAATTTTCTCCCTGAATCAAAGAAACTGTTTCAGTATTAACTAATCTTTCTGTCATATCAATAATCTGAACAGTGTAATTTCCTGATTGTGTTAAGTTCAGATTTAAGGTTGCATCTCGCTTTACCGGATTCGGATAAATTTTAGCTTGCGGAAAAATTCTTAATTCATTTATTGAAGTGCTTTCGTCAACATGAATAATAAAACTTGAAAAAGCATTAATATTCATACTGTCAAGCGCATCATAAATCTGAATATTTATTAACCCATCACCAATATCATTATTAGGGTCAAGAATTAATTCAACAAAACCTGAGTCCATTGGATTAATTTCAAAATCTCCAAAATCATCTGCTGAAGAATGGCACGCATTGATATCACAAATTGCATTTACCCATGCAGGTTGAACCATTTGAACAATGCGGTGCCAGCGAAGGTGCAGTGTATCAGCAGAAAAATTAACTATTGTAGCAAAACCATTAACAGTAACATTACCGGAAGTGCTCAAATAGGTAGTGTCGGGATGCATTGCAATAATTTGAGCATTGGCATATTGAACAAGTACACTTAAAACAAAAAGCAACAGAATTTTTTTCATCGAACCAAAATTAAACCTATTAAGCGCACTATTATTTAAGCGATAAAAGTAGTTTGCATATATATTAAAAGAGTTTTTTTATACAGTTTCAGCTATGGTAATTTATTTTTTCTTTAAACAAAACCCAGGGTTCCTGCTTCATTTAAAAGGTTTGAAAACAGAAAGGGCATCGTCTTTCGACGATGCCCTTTCTGTATAACCTTGAACCAATTTTTATTTCACCACAGTGAGTTTCATATTAAATGTGCTGATAGCATCCGATACTCGAACCATGTACAATCCGGCTGCAAAATTCTGAACAGAAAGTTTAATTAAATTTTCTCCCTGAATCATTGAAATAGTTTCTGTATTAATTAACCGTCCGGTCACATCAGTAATCTGAACTGTGTAATTTCCTGATTGAGTTAAATTCAGATTTAAGGTTGCACTTCCTCTTGCAGGATTCGGATAAATCAAAGCTGATTCAATGTTATTGATATCAAGATAAGGAGCATAAGTAGTTACTTCATTTGTATTGACTACAACGGCAACATTTGTAACTGAAGGAGTAGTGGCATCAATAGTTACAATGGCAGGGTAAGTAATTTTGTTCAGCATCTCAGCATAAACTTTATAAGTGCCATAAGCAATGTTTGCAAAACTGTATTCTCCGTTTGCATCAGAATAAGTGCTGGCAACAGCTGAATTACTCATATCGAGCAACATGATTTGAACACCTGAAAGCGGATCTCCTTCTGCTTCCATTTTGTTAGCGCCTTGTGAAACCAAACCACCAATGAAACCAGGACCACCAGGATTTACTCCCTGAATTAAATTAATGCTCACTCCATACTGACTTGGTCCAACATTTACAAACGATGCAGAACTCCAGAACAATGAGTTGTTGTAATAAGTAGGAATCAAAGTGGCATAATCAACTGCGCCTGTATCTGCTGCTGCTTTTACTAAGTATGAACCTGCTGCAAGATTGGTGAAAATATAACCTGATGAATCAAACATGCTCACTTCATAAGTGCTGATCAGATTCAACGATTGTGTTAATGAGTCATACTGAATCAGGTAAACCTCAGCGAAATCCATCGGACTGTTATTACCGAATATCATTCCTGCAATAAAATAATTATTGTTAGGTGCACCCAAAGTTAAAGTCATGCAATAGGTATCCTGACAGGTTCCTGCACTATCGCTGATAGTTAAGCAAATATTCCATGGTCCGTTTGAAGTATAAGTATGAGTGGCGCCTGCTAATCCGGTTGCGCCGGTACCATCACCAAAACTCCATTGAGCATTTGTGTAATTTCCGGTTGATGTATTTACAAATGCAACTGTATTTACATTAGCATTATATGAGAAAGATGCATTGCATGAACTTGAACCACCATTAACATAAACGCTGTCGCAATAAGTATCAGTACAGAAATTATTAAGTGAATCAACAATAGTTAAACAAACAACATAGCTACCTGAAGTAGTATATGTATGCGTTGGATTCATTTGATTGGATGTAGAACCATCACCAAAATCCCAGTAATAATTAGTGAATACACCTGATGATGAAGTATTACTGAAAGTTATTGAATTTCCTGAATTGTTGGCGGCACTAAAACCTGCAGTGCATCCAGTGCTTCCGCCACTGATATAAACATATCCGCAATAAGAACTTGAGCATCCTGCACTGTCGGTTGTATAAAGACAAACAAGGTAGTAACCCGGATTTACATAAATGTGTGTTGGATTAGCGCCGGTTCCGTTGGAGTTATCACCGAAATCCCATGCCCATGAATTTGTTCCTGATGATGATGCATCAGTAAAACTAACTAAACTGTCAACTACAGTTGAGGTGAAGTAAGCTGAGCAACCACCACCACTTGGGTTCAAATAAATACTGTCGCAGGTAGTAGCAGTACATCCATTGATGGTATCAGTAATAGTTAAACATACATAAATGAAACCACTCGAATTAAATTGAACTAACGGATTGTATTGATTTGACATTGTAGTTCCATTATCGAACGACCATAAACAGGTATGTCCAAATGCTGAGTTGGAACTATCATAGAATTGAACATTTGTTGTTCCTTGTATTACCGAATATTGAAATCCGGCGCCACAAAGAAATTGTGCGGATGATTTCATTGGTGCAAATGCGAAAAGGGAAATGATGGCGGCAAGCGAAAAGATTTTCGCGAGTAAGTTTCTCATTGTGGTTGTTTGTTTCATTTTCATTTTACTAAAGTTTAAAAGTAGCGTTTGATTTTTGATTTTGTATTTGGTTGAAGCTTCAATGCATTCTTATTTCTATACACGAATATTTTTTGTTGAATGGTTGGGTTGAGTATGGTTTATTTTTTAATGAAATTGTATCGGAGACAGACACCTGCACCCATGGTTTGATATTTCTGATTGACAGAATAAGTTTTTTTCAAAACACTGTTCAGATTTTTCCGGTAATCAAATAAAAGAGCAACATCAAATTTTTCCGATACAGGAATTGATAATCCGGCGCTTGCATTAATATTAAACACCAAACCTGAAATCATTTTTATATCGCCCGGATTTTCAATTGCTGTTACACTTTTATTCAGGTAGTATGAATTCCATTTCAATGGAAATGCTGCAGTTGTTCCTGCACCAAATAGAATGTTTATTGTTTTTAAAGGAATGACATAGTTTACTTTCAGCGGAATGCCCAGGTATAAATTTTTTGATACACTGTTTTTTTCAGAAATGGAATTGTTCTGCTGAATATGAATTTGCAATGTATCATATCCGTCTGTCGGATTTCCTGCTATTGTATAGCATCTGCCCTTGTTGTCATACTGAATATTCTCGCCAAACCGCAACAAATCAACTCCAGCTAAAATTTGAAATTGATTAATAGTTTTTCCAACATTGACTTTATAATTAAAAGTATTAATACTTTTCTCATCAGCATTTCTTCTCGAAAGATAGTAGGTATTAAATGTTTCGCCTGTTGAAATTGAACTTGAATTCTTCATGAAACTGCTTCCAATTTCAATAAACCAGTTTGATTTATTTTCCGGAACAATCGGGTTTGGATTTACTGAAACAGGTGTTTCAGTTTTTACAATTGCAGCAGTATCAGGTAGAGTTTTAATATCAGAAGAATTAATAATCTCATTATCATGATTTTGATTTTGTGCTGAGGTGTGTGGTTCGTCGTTTTTCTTTTCACCACTAATTGCTGAATTTGCAGCAAGTGGTATTTCATTTAAAGGTTCGGTTTTTGAAATTGAAATTTCAGTTTGTGAATTATCTTTTTCATTCTTTGTATCTGTCACAGAATCAGAATTCTTTCCAACAGGATTTTCTTCTATAATTATTTCATTTGAAGAATTATCTGCAAGTGGGTTTAGAGAATTTTTATTTTCTGATATTGACTTTTCAGAAGTATGTTTTTTTGTAGAACTTGTTTTATTTCCGTTTGATGAATTGTTACTTAGAGAATTTGAAATTTGATTTGAAGAAGTTGAATTAGAATTAGAATTTGATTTTACAGAAGAAGTTGACGAAGAATTTTTTGTTGTAGAGTTATTTGATTGATGAGAATTATTTTCTGTTGCAGGTGAAATTGTATTCAACTGAATTTCCTTTTCAGAAATTTTACCTTCAGTTTGAATAATTTTTTCTGATACACCATTGGAATTTATTGAAGAGTGATTGAAGAAAACAAAGTATGAAGCCACTGCGCACAACAACACTGTGCCCAGCAAGATCCATAACCCAAATCTGTTGGCTGGTTTTTTTTCTGCCAGTTTTGTTTCAATTTCATTCCACAACAAATCGTCGGGCGCAAGCTGCTCTTCATTCAGCTTTCGTCTGAACAATCCGTCAATCGGATTTTCCTTTTTGTTTTTCATGCTACTTTTTCTTGTTTAAAAATTCCACTCAGTTCCTTCATCAGTTTTTTTCGTGCATCACTTACATGCCACTTACTGGTATTTTCAGAGATGCTGAGCACTGCTGCAATTTCTTTGTGTGTGTATTGGTCAATGGCAAAAAGCGCGAACACTTTGCGTGTTGCTTCGGGTAAATGTTTCAGCATGCTCAGTGCCTGCTCGGTACTCATTTGCTTTTCGTAATCATTTATATCTGCTTCATTTTGAAATTCCAATTCCTCACCATCCACAAACTGATGATGCTGATTAAAACTTAAATGTTTGCGGTGCTCGTCAATGATGGAGTTAATCATCACTCTTGAAATCCAGGATTCGAAAGGCATTTGTGTTTGATATTTTTCTAAGTTGCTGAGAATTTTCAAGAACCCTATAGTGAATAGCTCTCTCGCTTCCTCGCTGTTTCGTGCATAGCGACGGCAAATGTTCATGAGGCGGGCGTAGGTTTCTTTATAAAGCATGTTTTGTGCTCTTCGGTCCTGCTTTATGCAGGCTTTAATCAGTTCGTTATTGATTAAATGTTCCGTCATTCATTTATTTAGCAAACACAGTCGTCAATCTTTTTCCTCCGGATTTTACAGTGATAAAATAATTTCCGGCAGCCAGTTCATTCAAATTAAAATAGTAAGTGTTGTTTCCCTTCACTGCCTTTTCCGAAAATGATTTTACTTCCTGACCTATCATGTTGAATATTTTTATATCGAACATATTTTCTTCATCAGCATATAAAATCACATTGGCAATATCGCCCGTTGGATTAGGAAAAACCGAAATGGAATTGGAAAGAGCTTCATCAATAATTTTTGTTCCGGGCAATTGCACTTTTAAAATAAATCCGCTGCTCTCTGTTCGCGTAACCACATTTCCATTGTTATCAAAACCAATCTGCCTGCAAAAATCACATAGTGTTGTTTGTGTTGAATCATCTATCATTTTAAAACATACATCAAATAAATTATTCGAAGTAAAAACATGATAGGGAAAAACTTCAGATGAAGTATTGCCGTCGCCAAAATTCCATAGCAATGAATTATTTACCAGTCCTGCTGTATCGAGTTCCAAATAAAAAGTATCGTTGCAGGTGCAGTAATTTGATTTAAACGAAACTGTACAAGTTGGTGGAAGAACCGCTACACAATATTCAGGCCTCCATATTGAATAAGTTGTCCTGATTGAAATGGTAGTGTCAACTAAAACTGAATCACAATTGTAAAACTGACAAAGAACATTACCTGTTGCCAAATCAAATACCGGAGTAGTGAAATAGCCATTGGAATCTGTTTCATCAAGAATGAAATCGGAAAGATTTTGCGCATTGTAAAAAGCGATTGGAACCACTATTCCATTTGTGTTTTGCAATTGCCCAGAAATCACCTGCGACTTAACCTGAAATCCTGCAAGTATCAGGAGCAGAATCAGCAGGGGTTTTATTTTTTTTTTCATAATGAACATTTACAATTTGAATGAAACACTTTCTTCAATCACTTACACGAGAAATGGTTTCGGAATGGTTGGGTGGCAGAAGAATTTATTTCTGCTAAAATAAAGGCGGGAAACGGGAGGAACTATTCAGTCAAAAAATTATCTGACACTTTCAAACAGAAAACACAATTGGATATTACTCGACCGTTGCTTTTTGTTCTGAAGGTTTTTCTTTTTCACCCCAATATAAAATAATAAGGGCAACTACTCCAATGCTCACATACAAATCAGCAAAGTTGAAAATGCCGGTGCGCAGATTCTGAATACCGAGAATCATAAAATCAGTTACACGGCGGTCAAATAAAATGCGGTCAATTATATTTCCCATACCGCCGGCGAGAATTAACGCGAAGCCAAGCAGTTTCATCCAGTTCATTCCTTTGGATTTTATAATCACAAATACCAACAATGAAATTAAAAACAAAACAGGAACAACAATAAAAATCCAGAAACTCACTGTATCTGAAAGTTCATTTCCAAGGCTTAAAAATGCTCCTGTATTCTCAGCATATTTTAAAACAAAAAAGTTATTGAAATAAGAAATTACCTGGCCATCCATCAGGTGTTCCTTCGCTAAATTCTTTGTCATCTGGTCGCAACCAACAAACGAAGAAACAGCAATGCAGAAGAGAAATATTTTAAGCCAGGGTTTCATTTTGATTTTTAATTTATCAAGGTGCAAAGATGAACTAACAATTTAATTAGAAATAATTCGCCCTCGTTCAAATAACGAGGGCAAACAATGCCCTCGTTATTTTCAGCCATTATTAATTGAGAATTTAATTCAATCCCAAAGCCGAACAATAAATTTTTGTAATTGCAGCTTTCAATTGTGTGCCTCTTTTCGAATCTCTGATTTGAATTCGTTTGGTTGAGTTGGGCAATATTTTATAGTAAGGTCCGGTTAAGTAATCAACCTCAGCGCCTTTTTCATTCAGGTATGAAACCCGCATCTCAATAGATTCCATCTGGTAGTCGGTATTGTTTATCACTTTTATATAAGCATTATAAATTCCACCGAACGGCTTCACATCAAATCCATCTGTCACCACCCGCAGGTTGCTGTTCAGGTTTCTCTTTACAGTTTCAATTTCATTGTCGTACTGCTTGCTGAAATCGTTGGTTTCAATTTGTTTCTCCTTCGAAGCATTCAACTGAATCAGTTCGTGATATTGCTGTGTGACTGTGTTCAATTCTTCTTTCGTCTTAAAATATTTATAATAGAAAATAATGGCTGCAACCATTGACACGATAGAAATAAATACTGTTACACTTAATTTTCTGTTCGAAGAGGGTGCCATGAAATATGATTTTTCAATTTTTGTGAAGATACTTTTTTCCTTTCAAACCAGTTTTCTGCCTTTTCAAAAAATATTTCAAACAATTTTTAAAATATTTTTCAACGAATTTCCAACCCAATAAAACTCAATTTTTCATTGGAGAAATGATGAAATTAAATTCTTAACCCACTACCGTTTTAAAGCCACTACTAAAATATAAATGGTACTATGTATTGCATAGTTCAAGGTTTTGTATTTATATTTGCATCGTCAAACAAAATTTCAAATCATGGACATCGAGAATACTAAAGCACAGATGCGAAAGGGAATCCTGGAGTTCTGTATTCTCTCCATCATTTACAGCGACGACGAATGCTATGCTTCAGAAATAATTGAGAAGATGAAGATTGCAAAGTTGCTGGTGGTGGAAGGAACACTGTACCCCATTCTCACTCGCCTCAAAAACGATGGTTACCTCACCTACCAATGGGTAGAGAGCAAGAGCGGACCACCACGGAAATACTACAAGCTCACAGGGCTTGGCGAAAAATTTCTGAAAGAATTACAAAAAACCTGGACCGAACTTGAAGCGGCTGTTTCATTAACCACAAAAAAATCCCATTAAGTCATGAACAGAACTATCACCATCAACCTAAGTGGAATTGTTTTCCATATAGATGAGAATGCTTACGACAAACTGAAGCAATACCTCGAAAAATTAAAAAGTCATTTCAGCTCTATTCAGGGCAACGACGAAATCATTCACGACATTGAAAGCCGGATTGCAGAAATGTTTTCAGAAAAAATTTCTGACGCAAAAAATGTAATCACGCTCGACGAAGTGAATGCAGTGATTGATGCAATGGGAAATCCGGAAGAAGTTGCAGGTGAAGAAAAAGCCACAACTACTAATCAATCCACAGAATCAAATTCTTCAACCAATAGTGAAACTTATTATACTCCCAACAAACGGTTTTTCCGCAACCCCGATGATAAAGTTTTTGGTGGAGTTTGCTCAGGCATTGCCGCTTACTTTGATTTCGACCCTGTTTGGTTGCGTCTGGCGTTTGCACTCAGTTTCTTTTTTGCCGGAACAGGTTTATTGCTTTACATAATATTATGGGCAATAGTACCTGCTGCAAAAACCACTGCTGAAAAATTACAGATGCGTGGTGAGCGTGTAAACATTTCGAACATCGAAAAAAACATTCGTGAAGAAATGGAAGGAGTTAAAGAACAGGTAGAAAACTTTGGAAAAAAAATAAATTCTGATTCAAACAGACAAAAAATAAAAGAGGGTTCTACTAAAGCAGTTTCATTTGCCGGTGATGTATTCCGTGCTTTTTTTATGGTCATCGGAAAAATAATCGGTTTCATAATCACAGTCATCAGCATTGCATTTTTAATAGCTCTCACAATAATTGTTTTCAGTTTTTTCGGAATATTTTCATTTGGATTTCCAGGGGTCTTTACCAGTATGATTTTTTCACCGGCAGATTCAATCTGGCTCATTACAGGTTCAATTTTGTTAATAGGAATTCCATTTGTGCTGCTGTTATTGAACGGCATAAAAATTCTGTTCTCCTTTAAACTGAACTTAAAAAAGATTGGATTCGTGATGCTGTTTTTCTGGCTAACAGGAGTTGCGCTCGCCACTTATGAAGGTGTGAAATTGGGAAAAGAATTTACTAAGGAAGGAACGGTGCGCGAGCAAAGCATTATCGCTACCACTTCGGATACTTTGGAATTAGTTATCAGTCCGAATAAAGCTGAATGGAAAGAAATGGAAAATGAATTCAACAGTTTTGATGGTGGAATTTACATTCACGAAAACGAAGATTCCATATACATTAGAACTGTTTGTTTTGATATTCAGCAAAGCAAAACAGATTCTGCAGAGCTGGTTATCATTCGCCATTCAAGAGGCTCATCAACCAAGGAAGCACGCGAACTGGCTGGCAACATTGATTATGATTATTCATCAGGTGGAAATTCAATAACACTTTCTACTATATTAATGATTCTGACCTCAGAAAAATTCAGAGCCCAACATGTAAATGTGATTTTGAAACTGCCTGTCGGTAAATCTGTTTTCCTTCCGAAAGATTCAAGAATGATTCTGAATGATGTTCAGAATATAACTGATACTGATGATTATGATATGGCCGGTCACACCTGGACCATGACAAAGGATGGTTTGGAATGCAAAGATTTTGCAAATGACCAACCTAAACCACGGAAAAGAATACATGCTATTAATTATGAAATTAATGTAGACTAAAAAATAATTTAAAATCACCTGTAACTTTTAATAACCCATCACCGCTTAACTCATGAAACCAACAAAAAAGAATTTCTCTCCAATGAAAAAGTTAACTGCCATTTTCATTATTCTCCTCTCAATTGCACCTGCATACACATTCGCACAAACTGCAACTGGTGGAAACAACAAGAAGGCACAAACATCAGAAGTGAAAATAATTTTGGTAAATAATAACTGTACATCTGAAGTAAAATCTGAAACCAAATCACAAAACATTTTGGATATACTTCAAAAAGAATCAGAAGAAACAGTGATTTATCCGCTTGTACAATTAGCACACAGAATTCGTGAAAAAGTACAAAGCATGGATAAGAAAAATATGGTTTCGTCAGGCTCTGCCGGTACTGAGGGAGAGGCCGGCGGTGGTCCATCGAGATGATGAGCACGAAACCATCAAACAAAAGGCGGCGCAACAATGTGTCGCCTTTTTGTTTTTTATTTTCATAGAATTTATATCCGGAAAATTATTTTTATGATTAATGAGGATGTTTATAAATACTAAAATCACCTTAAATTCAAAATTGGAAATACTATTTTACGATTCAATTTTATTAAGGTAGAACTATATTTTATTCAGCGGAATTCTATCGGAATGAATTTGCTTTTTATAATCGTGCACACTCACACCGGCCACTTGTTTAAATTGAGTTGACAAAGCGGCCACACTACTGTAACCCATTGTATAAGATATTTCACTTAGAGAAATATCATCGTAGCTGATGAGTTCTTTCACCCGCTCAATTTTTATTTGAATAATGTATTTCTCGAGTGTGCTATTGGTGTGCTTTGAAAATGCTTTACTGAGAGAAATATATGGCTCACCCAACTTCTGACTCAGGTAATCGGAATTACGAATGAGTGAATTCACATTGTTTCCGAAAAAAAACAATTGAATCACAGCAGCTTTTATCTGCTCCACTAATTTTTTTTCCTTATCGTCAATCAATGCAAAACCATTTCGGTTTAAAATTGCATTAATGAAATCTGTATTCACCACACCTTCGTTGTAATGGATAACAGCACGACCTAATTCAATATCTTCCACCTGAATAAAACCACTTCGTTCCAACTCCCATTTAATCACCTTCACACAACTATCGCTTACCATGTTTCGAATAAATATGGTAACAGTTTTAGTGTTGAGGTTTGCGGGCTGCATTTATAGTGAATGGTGAATTGTCAATGAAGAATATTAAAACTCAATAACTTTTCGTTTCAATTCAAAATTTTGTCCGAGGTAAACACGACGAACCTGTTCGTTTGCAGCAAGCTCTTCGGCTGTTCCGCTCATTAATATTTTTCCTTCGAATAATAAATAAGCGCGGTCTGTTATGCTTAATGTTTCCTGCACATTATGGTCAGTGATTAAAATGCCAATATTCTTAAATTTCAATCGTGCAACAATTCGTTGAATATCTTCCACAGCAATTGGGTCTATTCCGGCAAAAGGTTCATCCAACAAAATAAATTTAGGATCAGTAGCGAGCGCACGGGCGATTTCTGTTCTTCTTCTTTCACCTCCACTTAATAAATCGCCGCGGCTTTTACGAATGTGATTCAATCCAAACTCTGCTAACAAACTGTTGAGTTTATGTTCCCGCTCACCAGCTTTTAAATCCATAATTTCAAGAACAGCCATAATATTATCTTCCACACTCAGTTTTCGAAAGATACTTGCTTCTTGCGGGAGGTACCCAATTCCAAGTTGAGCACGCTTATACATCGGCTCCTTGGTAATTTCTGTGTTATCTAAAAAAATATGTCCTTCATCAGCTTTGATTAAACCAACCGTCATATAAAAAGTGGTGGTTTTTCCGGCACCATTCGGACCGAGCAATCCAACAATTTCTCCTTGTTGAACCTGTACCGAAACTTTGTCGACAACTTTTCGGCGACGATATGCTTTTTCTAAATTTTCGGTGCGGAGTAATGACATAAATTAATTTCCGTTTGCTTTTATATCTCTCACATTTACTTCTAGTGATTTGGTATTGTTCCATTCATTTTCTTCCAAAGAATAGCACAAATCTATTGGTTGCTTGCTCTTTACGAGACTTAAAAATTCTTCACCATTAAAAACTATTCCTTTCAATTGAAAAGGAGTTCCTTCCATCATCAACGAAATTTTTAAATGCCCGTTTCCAACCAGGCGGCTGTGTCCGGTATCAACCATTCCGCGTGTAACGAACACCGGTTTCATATTATGCGGACCGAATGGAGAAAACTGTTTCAGTATGTCATAAAATTTATTGCTGATATCGTTTGGGGAAAGTTCTGCATCAATATTTATTTGCGGAATGAGCATTTGATCTTCAATGGTACTTGAAACCACTTCTTCAAAACGCGCAATGAAAGCCGGAACATTTTCTTTTTTTAAAGTTAAACCTGCGGCGAACATGTGACCACCGAATTGTTCCAATAAATCGCTGCAACTTTTTATTGCTTCATAAATATCATAACCTGCAACTGAGCGTGCTGAACCCGATGCAACACCATTGCTCTCAGTTAAAATAATTGTTGGCCGATAATAATGATCGAGCATTCGCGAAGCCACAATTCCAATAACACCCTTATGCCAATGAGATTTATAAAGTACGGTTGATTTTTTTTTCTGTTGATCAATATCATTCACCAACAGACTCAACGCTTCAGCTGTGATATTTACATCTACTTCCTTGCGCTCTTTGTTTTTTACATTCAAGGCATCGGCATTATTATCTGCCTGTTCTGAATGTTCAGATATGAGCAACTTCACTGCATGTCGAGCATCGTCCATTCTGCCAGCTGCATTTATTCTCGGACCGAGTGAGAAAACAATATCAGAAATACTTAACTCCCGTTTCATTCCTGCTGCTTTTATCAATGCCTTTACACCTTCACTCGGGTGATGATTTAATTGTTTCAAACCTAAAAATGCAAGCACCCTATTCTCCCCTGTAACGGGAACAATATCAGCTGCAATGCTGATGACCACTAAATCTAAAAAATTTGTCAGCTCACTTTCATTTATATCGTGCTTGAGAATATATGCATGCATAAGTTTAAATCCGATGCCGCAACCACTCAGTTCTTTAAACGGATAATTGCAATCAACTCTTTTCGGATCAAGCACTGCAACTGCTTTTGGAATTTCATCGCCGGGTAAGTGGTGATCGCAAATAATAAAATCAATTCCTTTTTCAGTGGCGTATTCAACTTTATCAATTGCTTTTATTCCGCAATCCAATGCAATGATTAAAGTGAATCCGTTTTCTTTAGCCCAATCAATTCCCTGAAAAGAAATTCCATATCCTTCCTTGTATCGGTCAGGTAAATAATAATCCATGTTTAAATAATAGCGACGGAGAAATGAATATACCAATGCAACTGAAGTTGTTCCATCCACATCATAATCACCGTAAACTAAAATTTTTTCTTTGCGCTGCATGGCTTCCTGAATGCGGTCAATCGCTTTGTCCATGTCCTTCATCAGAAACGGATCGTGCAGGTGTTCCCACTTCGGACGAAAAAAATCTTTTGCTTCATCATAAGTTACAACACTTCGTTGCGAAAGCAACTGACATAGAACCGGATGAACTTTTAAAACACTCTGAAGATGTTCAGCAATTTCCTGATTAAAATCTTTTACCACCCAGCGCTTCTTCATATTACCCCATCTCTACCTCTTCCCCAAAGCGAAAGAGAACTGCCGTTAAAAAAAATATTCGATTCAAAATTCTTCATTTATACTTTATAATTTATTATTTAATTTTTTTGTCCAACGCCACGCGCTTAGAATCATTTCATCTAAACTCTTCAGGTTTTTCCAACCTAACTTATCAATTGCTTTTTTATTATCAGAAAAAATTGCGGCAACATCACCCGATCTTCTTGCTCCGATTTTATAATTCAATTTTTCACCCGATATTTTTTCAAATGCATTTATCACCTCCAAAACTGAATAACCTTTTCCGGTTCCTAAATTCATTACATCAACATTCCGGTTTCTGTTTTTCCTTTCTTCCTCTGAAATTTTATTTTTCATCAGATATAAAAGAGAAAGAGAATGTGCTTCCGCAATATCCATAACATGAATGTAATCTCGGATACATGAGCCATCCGGAGTTTCGTAATCATTTCCGTGAACCACCAACTCATTCGTTTTTCCAAGCGCGGTGTAAAAAACAGATGGAAATAAATTAGAGGGTTTACCAATGGGCAACTCACCAATTTCAGCTGACGGGTGCGCGCCCACTGGATTAAAATATCGCAGCATGATAAATCGTGTTTTGCATGCATTGGCAGTATCGAAAATAATTTCCTCACCAATTTGTTTTGTTCTTCCGTACGGAGAAGCTGCTTCAGGCAATGGAGTTTCTTCATTTACCGGCAATGATTTCACATCGCCATAAACAGAACATGAAGAAGAGAAAATAAAATTCGGAACATCGAATTGAACTGCACACTCTAAAATATTTATCAGAGAAATTAAATTATTCCGGAAATATAAAAGCGGTTTTTCTACTGACTCACCCACTGCTTTGTATGCAGCAAAATGAATGATGCCTGTAATGTTATTATTTTCTTCGAAAACTTTTTTCGTTGCTGTTAAGTCACATAAATCAATTTCATAATTCACTATTTCTTTCCCTGTAATTTTTCGAACACCCTCCAGCATTTTTTTATCGGAGCGCGAAAAGTTGTCGATTGAAATAACTTCAAATCCTTTCTGAACCAGATCAACTATGGTATGACTGCCAATGTAACCGCAACCGCCGGCGACTAAAATTTTTTCCATTCTTCTAAATTTTTTAAGAATCAAAAATTACCGGAGGCTATCACTTTCTTAATACCTGCTTCAATCGGAAGCAATGGCCGGCCAAGCAATTCTTTCATCTTGGCAATATCGGGTTTGCGCCGTGTCATATCACCTTCTTTCAGCGGCGGAAGATGAACAATTTTTGACTTAGACTTAGTGAGTTTGATAATCATTTTAGCTAAATCAATGATGGTGGTTTCTTTATCGTTGCCCACATTTACCACATCATTCAGAAACATATTTTTTTTGAGGGCATTGTAGGTTGTTTCAATGTTATCATCAATGTAACAAAAAGTGCGCGTTTGTTTTCCATCACCATATGCAGTGATTTCTTTGTTCTTCAAGGCAGCACGAATGAATTTCGACATTACAAAATCAGTACTTTGTTTCGGACCATAAGTATTGAAGAAACGGAAGATGGTGTAATCCAATCCATATTCCTTTTTATATGATTTAAGAAATGCCTCACCCACATTTTTCACAATGGCATAAGGCAATTTTGAATTGAGCGGAGTGGTGTCTTCATTCTGTGGAAACTCAACCGGCTCACCATAAACTTCAGATGATGAAGAAAAGAAAACCCGTTTAACTCCTGTGTTTTTACAGAGGTCTAACACATTTTTTATTCCCTGAATGTCATCCAGCACCATTACCGGATGCGACAAGGTTCGCTGTACGCCAACTAAAGCCGCATAATGAAAAACATAATCAAAAGAGTGCGACAACATCACCGATGAAATATCATTGTAAATATTTACATCGCCTTTTATGAACCGCCAGTTTTTGAATTGATGAGATGGTAATTTTTCTTTTGAGCCTGTAATCAGATTATCGAAGATAACTACAAAATTATTTTCATCCTTCACCAATCGCTCAGCCAGGCAACTCGGAATAAATCCCGCGCCGCCGGTAATCAATATTTTATTCATCAGTTAAATTTTTTTACTCCAGAATATCCATGAGATATTTTCCGTAACCGCTTTTCAATAATGGTTCAGCTAATTTCCGAAGTTGATTGTCATCAATGAATTTTTTCCGCCACGCTATCTCCTCAATGCATCCAACTTTTAATCCTTGCCTGTTTTCAATCACCTGCACAAATTGGGATGCCTGCATTAATGAATCAAATGTACCTGTATCTAACCACGCTGTTCCACGGTCAAGAACCGCGACTTGTAATTTTCCTTGCTTTAAATATTCTTTATTTACATCAGTAATTTCATACTCGCCACGCACTCCGGGTTTTATATTTTTTGCAATTTCAACTACAGAGTTGTCGTAAAAATAAAGCCCGGGTACAGCAAAATTTGATTTCGGTTCTTTCGGTTTTTCTTCAATTGAAAGCACCTTCATTTCACTATCAAATTCCACCACGCCGTATCGTTCAGGATCTGAAACATGGTAAGCGAAAATTACTCCGCCATTAATTGTAGTATGATTTTGCAACAATGAGCCAAGTGCCGAACCATAAAAAATATTATCGCCGAGAACCAAGGCAACACTGTCGTTGCCAATAAATTTTTCGCCAATCACAAATGCCTGCGCCAGTCCATTTGGTTTTTCCTGTACGGCGTAAGTGAACTTGCATCCGAACTGACTGCCATCGCCAAACAAATGTTCAAATCCTGGCAAATCATGGGGAGTGGAAATTATGAGTACTTCATTTATTCCTGCCAAAAGCAAAACCGACATTGGATAATAAATCATTGGCTTATCGTAGATGGGCATCATTTGTTTGCTGATGGCATAAGTAATCGGGTATAGTCGTGTGCCGCTTCCGCCGGCGAGTATGATTCCTTTCATGTGTTAAGCGTTGGCTAAGTAAATGCTTTATGCTTCAATTAAAGCGAAGCGAAAATAAAAAGATTGATTAGGATTGAAAGTGAAGAAACTATTTATGGGTTTTTGTTTTGATTCAAATTGCAAACAACAAATTATTATTTACTTCAGAGGCGCAGAGCCGCAAAGATTTTCAACCCTTTTTTCTTTGCGGCTCTGCGCCTCTGCGATTAAATTTTCTCCGGTAGATTTTGATTTTGGCACAGCACTTGGCTAATTGGTTGGTATTGTTAATCACTAAAAACAATGTTATGAAAAAGAAACTTTTACAAATCGTTTTGTTGGTTGCACTGAGTGTGAGTGCAAAAGCGGATTTCTACACTTCCGCCATCAACATCTGCAACCACGACAATGACCTCATCACTGTGATGCTTGATGGAATTCAGTATCCGAATGCAGTGAATGAATTTCATCTTTCAGGAATTGCACCAGGTCGTCATCAGATAAAAGTTTTCACTCGTGAAAATTATGGATACAATTATTCGCACTTCAGTCATCTTGTTTACAACGGAGTGGTGAATCTGAATCAGGGAGAAGAAATTTTTGCGGTGATAGATTCTTACAATCAATTGCATGTAAAAAAAGTGTTGCATCAAATGCCTACCCCAATAACTGTTGTTCAACAAAACATTCATTGCAATACTTCATACAATAACAATTATCATCATGAAGAAAACTGCAATGCTCCTGTGTATTCATACGGACCATTTGCTATGGACGAAAGTTCTTTCTGTCAACTCAAGCAATGCATTGCTGGTAAATGGTTCGACAGTTCAAAATCAGAAGTGGCACAAATGGCAATGCGCAATAATTACTTCACCACTCAGCAGGTTGCCGGAATCATGAACCTGTTCGATTTCGAGTCAACAAAATTAGAGTTCGCAAAAATGGCTTACAGTCATGCGGTTGATCAGCAGAATTACTGGATGGTCAATGATGCCTTCAGTTTCAGTTCAAGTATCAGCAGTTTACAAGAATTTATTGGTTACTAAGGTTGGTTATTTAATGGGTGATGTTGGGCTGTTCTTGAGGGAGGACAGCCCTTCTCTTTTAAGCCCAATCTCTAACCCTTTCCATCATCATCCGCCTTCGGCACCTTCTTCAAAAATGGAGAAGAAAATATGCTAAGAATTATATTTTGGGACAGGGAACTGCCGCGAAAATATTTCGCAGTTGTTTATCTCTTGAAAGATTTTTACCAATTAATCACACTGCGCATCTTCGTCTCGGCGTTTAAGTTTTCTAAATTTGTTTTATGAAATACATTTTCGTTTCGCTGATGGTGATTTTATGTGCTTGTAAAACCACACAAAAAAGTTGGTATAATAGTATTCCCGCTATAATAAATCAAAAACAGGCAACTTTTAGTGCTGAGAAAGTGTCAAACCCACCCCAGACAATTTACATTTATACATACCATGGTGACAGGGTTTATTTTATTCCTGCAAAATGTTGTGATAAAATGAGTGAGTTATTTGATTCGTCAGGAAATTTAATTGGCCATCCTGATGGAGGAATAACCGGCAAGGGAGATGGAAAGTGTTCAGACTTTTTTGATACGAGGACTAATGAAATACTTTTTTATAAGCATGAGCAGGATTGAATTTTCACTTGAGAGGACCTTCTTCTTTTCAATCATGAATTTTTTTCACCCATTGTTGTTGCAATTTGCAAAGTCATTTTGAGTTCAGTTTTGTAATTCTACATTTGCGCCCTAATCGAAATAAAAATAAAAATAAAAATCATGCAGGAAGTTTATATCATGTCAATTGCCCGGACACCAATCGGAAGTTTAGGAGGTTCACTCGCATCGCTCACCGCACCGCAGTTAGGAGCAGCGGCAATGAAGGCGGCAATGGAGCGTGCAAAAATTTCAGTTGATCAGGTGCAGGAAGTTTTTATGGGAAATGTTATCAGCGCGAATGTTGGTCAGGCGCCTGCGCAACAGGCAAGCATTGCGGCCGGAATTCCAACATCGGTTCCTTGTACTACTGTAAATAAAGTTTGCGCTTCAGGAATGAAAGCCATAATGCTCGGAGCAGAATCAATCATGCTCGGCATTAATGATATTGTGATTGCAGGCGGAATGGAAAGCATGAGCAATGTTCCATACTACTTAGATAAAGCCCGTAACGGTTATCGCCTCGGTCACGGAACAATCACCGATGGAATTATCCGCGATGGATTGTGGGATCCGTATTCTGATTTTCACATGGGAAATGCTGCGGAGATTTGTGCGAAAGAATATAAAATCACCCGTGAAGAGCAGGATGCATTTGCAATAGAATCATACAAACGCGCCGCTGCTGCTTACGAAACAAAATCATTCGCCAATGAAATTGTTCCGGTGGAAGTAACAGTTGGAAAAGAAAAAATAATGGTGAGTGATGATGAAGAATACAAGAAAGTGAAGTTCGATAAAATGCCAACACTTCGTCCTGCATTTCAAAAAGACGGAACCATTACCGCCGCAAACGCAAGTAAATTAAATGATGGTGCCGCTGCAATTGTTTTGATGAGTGCAGCAAAAGCAAAAGAGTTAGGATTAAAACCATTGGCAAAAATCACAGGCTTTGCTGATGCATCGCAAGACCCGACCTGGTTCACTACCACCCCTGCAATCGCAATTCCGAAGGCTTTGAAGATGGCCGGTAAAGAAGTTGCTGATGTGGAGTATGCCGAAATCAATGAAGCATTTTCAGTGGTGTCAATCATCAACAATCGTTTATTAAATCTGAATCCTGAGAAGGTAAATATTCACGGCGGCGGAGTTTCACTCGGTCATCCGATTGGTTCATCAGGTGCGCGCATTGCGGTTACACTCATCAATGTATTGAAAGAAAAAAATGCAAAGATTGGTGTTGCCGGAATTTGCAATGGCGGTGGCGGTGCTTCTGCCATTGTGATTGAGAATATGAATTGATAAAAAGATTTTAGAATCATTATTCCTGCCGAATACTCGACAGATTTACCAAATACTACTTTATTCTTATTGCTAAATAGAAATTCTGTTTTTTAGTCGGATGAAATTTTTGCGGAAGCGAAACTTCTTCTCACTTTTTATTGTCGTTTCATTTTTATTTTTTTCTGAGCAACTATTTTCTCAGGATATCAATTCGCAATTTCTATTTCATCATTATCAGGGAGAAGATGGGCTGCTGAATCAGAATATCACCTGCTTGTTTCAGGATAAAACCGGATTTATTTGGGTGGGAACAACCGACGGATTGTTTCGATTCGATGGATATAAATTTATTGCTTTCCGTCACAGTTATCGCGATACCAATTCAATTTCTGCTAATGAAGTGAATGCAATTGCTGAAGATAGCAATGGAAGATTATGGATTGGAACGAACAGTGGTGGAATCAATTATTTTAACAGGCATACCGGAAAGTTTTTTCATTACGAACTCAGCAACGGAAATCAGAATGAGCATAGCGGAAGAATTAATTCCATCGTCTGTTCTCCAGATGGAAAAATATTTGTAGCCTGTGATTTATTTCAGGGAATTTATCAGTTTGATGAAAAGAAAAATTCATTCACGCATTTCCTGCTCACTGATTTTATCTTAAGACAAAAGAAAAATTTAACACTAGGACCAACTTATTCTCTCCTTATGAAGGGAAATGATTCCCTCCTTATCGGAACGCGCTTCGGACTTTATTGCCTTGATTTAATAAGCAAGAAGATTTCAGAATTCATTCTTCCCAATTTTGATTTCAAGTATGAAAACAACATGCTGTGTCGAGCATTAAAAACAAATCCGTTCAGTCAACACTTATTTATTGGCACCTGGGGAAATGGGGTGAAGGAGTTGAAAACAAACACCGGTGAAGCAAAAAGTTATTGGCATCATCCGGTTGCACCCGAAGGCATGGGGCTTTTTAACATTATTGCTGATTTTGGATTTATTTCTTCTGAAGAAATATTTGTTGCGAGTGTTGATGCAAATCTTTATGTGCTTAATACTACGAAAAATTCTTTCTCTTTTTTCATTCACGATAATGCTAATTCAGGTTCCATTCCAAATGGAAAATGTCATTGCATAATGCAGGACCGTGATGGGATATTCTGGTTCGGATTTGAAAATGGTTTGTGTACTTACAATCCGCGAACGAGCAGATTTCATAATCAGTTTTTCCCAAAAACATTTCCATACATTAATGCAGGAAACATAACCGAGTCAGTTTCGGGCGATACACTTTTTATTCCTACGGCTTTAGGAAATGGGATTCAGTTATATGACCGTGAAGGAAATTTTCTTTCCAATATTCAAACAGAACCCACCTCAAATGGCGATCAGTTTTTGTATGGTTCTACAATGGATGATGAAGGAAACTGCTGGTTCATATCCGGAATGGCCTGGTTCCGATTTCGTTCGCATGAAAAAAAATTCAGTGAGGCAGCACACGACCTGCGGTTATTTGAAATAACCAATCGGCGCATGGTAGTGAATGGTGCGGCGCATCAAATGATTCTGCAATTCGGAGGCAAGGGAGTTGAAGTAGTAAACACAAACACTGATGAAATGATTTTTCGTAAGCAATTGGTTTATCCTTTTGCCGATAGCAATCAGGTTAGCATCACTGATATTGAACGGGCACCCAATGGAAATTACTGGGTCGCGTTTCAATTTGCGCTGATTGAGTATGACCCAAACTTCAATGTGCTGAAAGCTTATCCCGAAAAATTGAATGACAGCACTTATCTCGGGCAAGGACACCTTTTTGATTTAGCGATTGATAAAAAAGGCAATGTGTTTGTTGTTTCTACGGATGGTGGTTTGTGTTCAATAGACCACCAAAAAAATATCTTTAAAAATTATTCAGATGGAAATCAGCTCGCACCCGGTAGATGTAATGGTGTAACCGTTGATGCAAATGATATGGTGTGGCTTGCATCAGAAAGCGGGATTTACCGATTTAATTCTGCTACTGAAATTTTTACACTCTTCGATAAGCAGGATGGTTTGCCTTACAACAATATTGAATATGTGATTGCCCAACCAAGCGGAAGAATTTACTACTACTTCGCGCAGGGTTGGGGTTGGTTTTATCCAAATGAATTTTCGGTACAGAAAAATTTATCGCCCGTTGTTTTTCTCTCCGTGAGAGTGAATGAAAAAAAAATTGCTGATGCAGATTTTGAAAAAGAAATTTTACTCAGCTACACACAAAATAATTTATCGTTTGAGTTTTCTCTTTTGAACTATGCAAACCCAAAACGAAATTCTTATTCCTACCAATTGATAGGAGTAGAAGATGAGTGGCACAACAGCGGAACACAAAGACAAATTAATTTTTCAGCGCTTGCACCCGGTAATTATATTCTGAAAGTAAAAGCAGCAAACAACGAAGGAGTTTGGAGCAATAATATTCGCGAAATAAAATTTTCAATCGCACCTCCGTATTGGCAAACCTGGTGGTTCAGGTTTTTTGTTTTGATGCTGATTGCGCTCACGGTATATTTTATTTTCAGATTGAGAATCCGGATTGTGAAGCGAGAAGAAAAACTGAAATCAAATTATCAAAAGAAAATTTCTGAGCTTGAAACGAAGGCGCTGCGTGCTCAAATGAATCCGCATTTTATTTTCAATTGCCTCAACTCAATCAACAGTTTTATTCTTCGCAACGACACAGATGTTGCATCGGAGTATCTCACCAAATTCTCGCGGCTCATTCGTTTGGTGCTGGATAACTCGCGCACCTCCGTCATTTCGCTCAGCAGTGAGTTGGAGTGCCTGAAACTTTTTATTGAGATGGAAGAGATGCGCTTTGCCGATAAGTTTGAATATTCCATTCATGTAAATGAAAAAATAAATGCAGAGACCATAAAAGTTCCGCCACTGATTCTGCAACCGTATGTCGAAAATTCCATCTGGCACGGACTGTTACACAAGAATGAAAAAGGAAAACTGAAAATTGAAATCAGTGAACAAATCGGTTACATTATTTGTGTGATTGAAGACAATGGAATAGGAAGAGAAGCAGCACGCGAAGTAAAAAGTAAATCGAGCGGACACCGCAAATCACATGGCATGGGAATTACCTCGCAAAGAGTCATCGAATGGAATCAGGATAACGAAGCAGCAATAAATATTTCCGATTTGAAAGACGAAAACGAAAACGCTATCGGCACCAGAGTAGAAATAAAATTAAAAATTCATTCAGAAAATTAATTAAAGATGATACAAGCAATCCTAATTGACGATGAAGTAAACTGCACAGATATTCTTTCCATTCAATTGAAGAAACACTGCCCGAATGTTGAAGTGATTGCCGTTTGCAATTCGGCAAAAGATGGAATCGAAAAAATAAATGCGCTCAACCCCGATGTAATTTTTCTCGACATTGAAATGCCGCACATGAATGGATTTCGTTTGCTCGAACAATTAACTCCATTCAATTTCGAAGTAGTATTCACTACTGCTTATGATGAGTTTGCAATCAAAGCATTTAAAGTTTGTGCAACCGATTATTTATTAAAGCCGATTGATAAATCTGAATTGATAGAGGCGGTGCGAAAAGTGGAAGCAAAAAAATGCAGCAGTAATAATTCCTCAACACAAATGACGGAGTTGCTGAAAATGATTTCATCGCAATCGCAGGAGAAAAAAATTGCATTGCCAACAAATGAAGGAATGTTATTTCTGAAACCATCAGATGTCATCCGCTGTGAAAGCGACAGCAACTACACTTATGTTATGCTCGCAAATGGCGAAAAAATTTGTGTAACTAAAACTTTAAAACAGGTAGAAGAATCGCTGAATGGCTTTTCATTTTTCAGAGTGCATCAATCGCATCTCGTTAATTTGAATCATGTTATTAAATATAATCGCGACGATGCCGGAATTATTACAACCGACGGAACCATAATTACTATTGCGCGCCAACGCAAGGAAGGATTTTTAGAAATGTTTTCAAAGATTTAATTTTTAAATATCAGCTCCATGCAGTTGCTAACCGCGCTTCTATCACAATTTCGCAGCCCAAATTCTCTGTTGTATTTCCAAATACTAAGTATTGCTGCTGCATTCTCAATTCTTTAAAATCATCAATTGAATAAAAACACTTTTGTAAAATCAAAAAAATTAAATGCATGAAAAAATTTATTCTTCTTGTTGCAATTGCTTTCGCAATTGACAGTTCACTTTTCACCACTTCAGTTTCGGCCCAATGGAGTTTAACCGGAAATGCAGGAACAACTGCCGGAACCAATTTCATCGGAACTACTGATGCAAAAGATTTAGTTTTTAAAACCAACGGAGTTGAAAAAGGGAGAATAAAATCAGCTACAGGATTTCAATTCGGAACCAGCGGAGTAAATCTTGCAAAATTTGATAGCGGTGGAAATCTATCATTTACAGGTAATGCGGCATATAAGGTTGCAGCAAATAAATATGCTTTTCAATATGCGGGTAATCCAAATTATGGTTTGTTTTTTAATGCTCAATCATTAATTTATGAATTCAGAACAAGTACTGCTGCTTCGGTTTTTTCAGTTGGAGCAAATACAGGTAATGGAATTTTTTCTGGCAATTTAAAAGTAGGGACATACACTTTTCCATCAACAGATGGAACAAGCGGTCAGGTTTTAAAAACAAATGGAGCTGGTGTGCTGTCATGGAGTGCTGATAATAATTCCGGAGGCGGAGGTTCACAATGGACAACCAACGGAACCGCTGTTTATTACAATACAGGAAATGTTGGAATCGGAACATCAACTCCTCTAACAAAATTACATATTGTTTCAACCACAGATAATCCAATGACAATTGATGGTGCAGCAGGAATGTTCATTGGCCTTTATGAAGGTGGATCATATCGTGGATACCTTGGTTCATATTCAGGAAGCGCAACAGATGTTGATTTTGGAACAGGTGGTGGCAACTCAACAGGCAAATTAAATTTCACTATTCAGGCAATCCCTAAAATGACAATTGATGCAACAGGAAATATTGGAATCGGAACAACAACACCTGCATTTACTTTGGATGTAACAGGAACTGCTAGAGTAACTTCAACTTTAAAAGTTGGAGCATATACATTACCAGCAACTGATGGAACAAATGGTCAAGTATTAAAAACAAACGGAAGCGGAGCGCTTACTTGGAGTGCCGATAATAGCGGAACAGGAATCTCTCAATGGACCACAAACGGAACATCTATTTACTACAATTCAGGAAGTGTAGGAATAGGAACCACCTCCCCTGTTGCCCGTTTGCATGTAACACTTGCAAATGCAACCATCCCAACTGCTGAGTTTGTAAACACAGCCATGGGGCCGAATATTTCATGGATAAATTTTGGTTCTACAGGTGATTGGTATATCCGTTCTTCATCCAATTCAGGAAAAGTTATTCTGCAAGACCAAAGCACTAATTCGCCGGTTTGCATTGGCTCTACTCAAAATGCAAACGGATACAAACTTTCTGTCGATGGAAAAATTATTTGCGAAGAAGTAAAAGTGCAAAACTCTACTGCATGGCCTGACTATGTTTTCACTTCATCATACAAACTGCCCGATTTACTTTCAGTAGAAAAACAAATTCAAACCGATGGGCATCTTTCAGGTGTTCCTTCGGCCGATGAAGTTTGCGACAATGGAATTTCATTGGGAGAAATGCAGGCAACACTGTTGCAGAAAATTGAAGAGCTAACACTCTATATGATTGACCAACAAAAGCAAATCAATCAACTGAAATCAGAGAATGAAGAATTGAAAACTTCATTGTTGAAATAATTTTTCCAATTCAAAAAAAATTACAACAATGAAAATAATTTTAATCCCTCTCTTGTGTTTGCTCTCAGTGAGTTTGCGGGCACAGAATCAACCTTCCGACTATAAAACTTTTTATGATTATGAAAAAGCATTCTATGCTTCACATGAAATGAATGATTTAAACAAAGAGAAAACAGAAGATGAACATGAAGGAGAATGGGAACATTTTAACAGATTAAAATGGTATTTTGAACCAAGACTGTTTCCATCTGGAAATTGGGTAAACACTTATCAGCATGATCTGGAAGCAGAGTTAAAAGTAAAATCTATGTTTCGTTCAAGTAACGGAAGGTGGCAGTCTTGTGGTCCAACTAATGTAAACTCAGTAAACATAGATGTGCAAGGAATCGGCAGAGTGAACAGAATTGAAATTGGCCAATCAGGAGCAATCTATGCTGCTACGGCTCAAGGAGGATTATGGAAACGGGTTGGTACAGATTGGACTTGCCTTACCAACTTTATCCCAAACTTATCCGTCTCAGGAATTGCGATTGACCCGAATGATGAAAATGTAATTTATATAGTCACTGGTGATGCGGACCAAGGTTCAGGACCTGTTCTTAACTCGCTTGGCATTTTTAAAACAAACGATGGGGGTGTTTCGTGGTACAAGACCGGATACCAACCCGATGTTACAGTTGGCTGGGCAGGATATAAAATAGTGGAACATCCAACTCAACCGAATATTTTGATGGTTGTTTCAAATGCCGGTATTCTTCGTACCACTGATTCTGGATTTACATGGGATACAGTAGCTACAGGGGGTGGCGCCGCTTTTTTTGATATCGAAATGAAACCCGGCGACCCGAATACCTGGTATGCTTGCACAAAAAATCATGTGCTTCGTTCGACCAATGCAGGATTAAACTGGACATTACCACACGCAACTAACTCTATAAATGTTTCAGGAAGAGTTACACGGGCTGCTTTGGCGGTAACACCCGCCAACCCAAATGTTGTTTATGTTTTATCAGGCAGCGAAATTCCCGGAACTAAAGGATTTGTTGAATTACTAAAATGCACAAATTCTTCAACCACTTTTTCTTTTACATCCATGTCTTCCTTTTCCAATTCACCAAATATATTGGGCTGGACACACGATGGGTCCGATTTGAATGCCTCTCAAGCAGGTTACGATCTTTGCATTGCGGTTTCAGCCACTAACGAAAATCAAATTTATATCGGAGGAATAAATATATGGTACAATGGCTCAGGAGGTGCATCAGGTTCATGGTCGTTGGGAAGTTATTGGTCAAATGATGGAAGTACAACAGTTGATAAAATACATTCCGACCAGCATGAGTTATTAATGTACAATGATGATTTATATATTGGTAATGATGGGGGAATATATTACCAAGACCGACAAGCAATTGATCCAAACTGGGATCCAATATATGTAGGATTAAATATTACTCAGTTTTATAAATTGGAACTTGATCCAACCGATCCAAATGGAAACACCCTGCTTGGTTCACAGGATAATGGAGTAAAGAAATACGATGGTGATGCTAATTTTCAAACAATATATACAGCTGATGGTGGTGAAGCCTGCATTGACCCGACAGACCATAACCGCTATTATTTTTATGTAAATGATAATTTGTATAAAGATGGTTGCGATTTGTGCTGGCCTGGTCTCGATAGTCCACCATTTGGATGTGGCTGTCCTGATGATGTAGTACCTACTCCAGCTTGGGTTGGGAGAAGACCATTAGAAATTAATCCACTAAATCATTCACAGCTTTATGCGGGCTATACCTGCTTGTTCCGAACTGATAATGAAGGTTCAAACTGGGCAAGGCAAACATCAATTCCATGTAATGGCAGGGGAATAGTTGATTTGGATTTTGATGCATCAAATCGTTTGTGGGTTACAAAAGACAATGGCGAAATTTACAGGCAGAACAGTTCAGGTTCAACATCATTTACTCAGGTATCCGGCAATCTACCAATGGATACAGCATTGATTACAAGCTTAGCTTGCTCAGCTTCAAATCCTGAAATTGCGTTCGTTACATTTTCAGGATACCTAGATGGAATAAAAGTTTTTGAAACAATTGACGGTGGAACAACATGGTTCAATATCTCAGGTTACTTACCAAATGTACCAGTGAATTGTATCGTTTATCAACCCAATACGGATGATGGCTTGTATATCGGAACCGACATCGGTGTTTTTTATTACGACAACTCAATCGTGTTGTGGACACCATTCAGAAACGGAATGCCATCTGTTGCAGTTGCAGATTTAGAAATCAGCACCGTAGATAATATGTTGTATGCAGCAACTTTCGGAAGAGGATTATGGAAGAGCGATTTATTTACCGGATGTCAGAGTGCATTAAAAATTTTGGACGGAATAATTTCTACAGATGGTTATGTTGGTCCATTTCAGTTTACTTCAGGATACAATACTTATCGCACCATCGATTCAACCATAATAAACATGCCGCTTACCGGTGGACTTGGTCAAAATACTTTACTTATTTCTGAAGGATACATAAAATTGAAAGAAGGATTTCAAGCCACCAATACTGACTTTACTGCAAAATATGATCAGTATTGTTTCAATGGGTTTTACTCATATCTGAAAGGAGAATACGCAGGTGAACTTTCCCCTGAGCAAAATCAGAATCCTTCTTCTGCAAACGACAATGAAATTCAACTTTCTGTTTATCCGAATCCATTTACCAATGAATTAAAAATGGGTATTATGATTTCAGGTACTGAAAATTCATTACAGGTTTTCTTTACAGATCTCTCCGGAAAAGTTATTGCAGTTCCTTACAAACAATCAGCTTATGATGGAAATGTAATCGGATTCAATTTTAATACATCTCAACTTTCTGATGGTACCTACATTATTTCGGTTCGCTCCGGAAATTCTGTTCAAACTAAAAAAGTAATTAAACTTTCAACCGATTAATTCAACTATTAATTTGAACTGTTTATGCCGCTTCAAAATTTTTGAAGCGGCTTTTTATTTTTTACAGAAATTATTTCTGCTGTTAATATCCTTAAAAATATTTCTTCAGTTTAGAAAATACTTTTGAAAAAAATTCAGGAAGCAATTTCAATCACCTGTTTTCGTTAATTTATTTTCCACTTATGAAAAAAATTCTCTCTTTATCGTTCCTTTTGCTGATTTTTTCATTCAGTAATAAATCTTTTGCCGGAATTTCTCCTGCTGATTTACAGACTCTTCACTTGTACGAAGATTCACTTTCGGTTTTGTCCGATTCAATAGTTGATGGCACTGAACAAGGAGTTCGACAAATGGCCTGTTATAATTTTATTCCAATGCTGGTGAAAGCTCTAAAAGTGAAAAACTCTTTTGAATATCCGTTCGATAGTTTGAAGCACATTAACATTCTGTATCCTGATGATAAAAGTTTTCGAATATTCAATTGGAATTTACAAAAAACCACAGGTGCTTATCGCTATTATGGTGCCATTCAAAAAAAATCTTCAGAACTGAAAATCTGGCCTTTGTATGATTATTCTGATTTCATGGTTAATCCTAAAGACACTATCACCTCCAGCGAAAAATGGTTCGGTATGTTGTACTACCAGATTAAGCAGGTGAAAAAACAATACCTGTTATTTGGTTGGGATGGAAACACTTTGCTTAGCAATAAAAAAATTATTGATGTGTTGAGTTTCGATAAAAAAGGCAATCCGGTTTTTGGGGCAAAAATTTTTAACATCGGAACCATTGAAGAACCAAAGTATGTTGCCCGGTTTATGATTGAGTACAAAGAAATTGCTCAAACAAGCATGCGGTACGATAACGACTTGCAGATGATTATTTACGACCATCTGATTCCCATTGATCCGAAAGCTGAAGGCATGTATTCGTATTATGTTCCTGATGGAAGTTATGAAGCATTTGAGTTGAATAAGAAAAAATGGAACCATGTGTCTTCTGTTTTTAATTCAACACAAGACGAACCTCCAACTCCAAATCCAATTGATTTTGATAAAAAGAAAAAGAAGAACAGCAAGTTGTAAAGAGAAAAGAATATGGTTAATAATATAATTAATGCTCATCTTCTAATACCTCCACAACCCGATCTACGCTTCACCAATTTCAAATTGTAATTCTTAATTATTTTATGGCTGATATAATTCTTTACTCAGCCACCGCGATAGAAAACAATCATCTACTGCGTAGTAATCAAAATGTATAATACAGTTATAAGCGACAAACATTGAATTAATGCGATTTAAGTTTTGAGTAAGCGCATTCATTCTATCAATAACTCCCCCACCCCGAACTTCGCTTTACCAATTTCAAATCCTGCAATACCGTTGATTTTACATGCAGGTTTAAAAAATATCCTTGTCGCGTTCCGAACGGAATCCAGCTGATGGTCATTTGCCAGCAATGCAGGTCGCGCATAATTTCCAGGGTAGTGTAGCTGAAATCTTTTCGTTTAAAATCATATCCTGATTGTCCGCTGATTTTCCATTTTTCGGTGAGGTTAAAATCGAAATTCACATTCAATGTTTGAGTGTAAATATTTGTGTCCTGCGCATTCACAATATTCTTTCGCAACGACAGAATATAATTCAACGAAAAATTCCACGGAATATTAAAATCAGCATACGCCATTGGATTATTATTTATCATTTCATACTCATCGGCACTTCCTTCTTCCGGATTATAATTTTTAGCTGATCGTTTTGATTTACTGTGAAAAGTTGCTCCGGCGCTTATGCTGGTTGATAGCAGTTTCGCCAGTTTATTTTCAGTATGTAACCTGAACGAATTAATTCTTCTGCCACTCTCATTCACCATGTACGGATCAAAAATCGAACTGTATCGAAGGTTTATTTTATCGAAAAGTGTGGTGCTTGCATTCAGATTAAAATATCCTAATTGAAAAGTATCAACCGCCAGATTGTAATTACTGGTTAATGAAAGATTGTCGAGCAACTTTACCTTCTTCACATTATTGATGGTATCCTTTTTTGAAAAAACTTTTAACTCCAGTTGATTGGCAATTCCAAAATTTATTCCGCCAAACTTTCCATTGGTGGTTCCGCCAAACGGGCTCCGTTCAAAAATGCTGTAAAGTTGTGTGTGCCCCACTGAATCATACTGCACCGGTTTAAAAGTTCCGTATTGCTCATCACCAAAATCAGGATGATAACTTACACCAACCGATGGGCTCATCACATGCCTGATTGCTTTCAACTTTCCGCGCTTGAAATTTTTTATCCCATAAATGCGGGTACTCATACTTACAGATGTATTGTAATCATATCCCGTTGCAAATCCTTTTACAGTATCTAATTCAATTCTTTCGCTATCACTGTTCCAGCTTTTCCGAATACTTTGCAGGTACATTACCTGATTGAAAGTGGCAGACGGTGAAATATTTATGTACTTGAATAAATTGAATGAAGTGGAAACAGGAATGGTGTGTCGTAATCCATTACTGAATTTTTCAAGCGTTGCCGGTTGAAACAACAGCGAATCGTATTGCTCCACTTTATTTTCAGCATTCATGCTGTACGAAAATCCTATTTTCTCATACCACTTTGGCAACCCGCTGCCCACCTTTTTCTTAAAGGGAGTAATTCTGCTGACATTGAAATTGAACGCCGGTAATTTTATTGCAACAAGGTGCGTGTTAATATTCTGGTCGTGGCCCATGTTAATAGCATAACTCATTTTGCGGTTAATAGTACGCGTATAAGAAATTGATGATTTAAAACTGGTACTCAAATATTCATTGGCGCTGTAAGCATAAGTTTTATTGAAACTGCTGCTGCCTGCATTTACCGATGCGCTGAATCTGCGCTTCGGATTTGCATGTGAATCCTGATTATAAATCCAGGTTACAAAAAAATCATTCTTCTTTGATACCTGGTTGTATTCCAGAAAATAATTTCTGGTTCGGCTGAAACTCACATTCAAACTTCCATTGTATTTATATCGCTTGCTGTAAGAAGTTATGGCGTTCAGTTTCCAGCTTCCTCTTGAATAAATATCGCCGCGCAATTGCAAATCATAATAATTTCCCAATGCAAAATAGTAACCACCGTTGGTAAGCCCGAAACCCAAATCAGCACGCTGTCCGAATTCAGGCAACAAAATTCCGGATGCTCTGTTCTTGTGCAATGGAAAAATAGCGAACGGAACAAACAACGGAGTTGGCACATCTTCAATAACTAAATGTGCAGGTCCTGATACAATGACTTTATCGGGCACCACTTTCATTTTTGAAGCACTGATGTAAAAATCAGGATGCTCCTTATAACTACAGGTAGTGTATTTATTATCTTTTGCAAAATAACTGTTATCAGCATTGCGTTTCACGGCTTCACTGTGAATAAAACCTTCATCTTCCTGTGTGAAAACATTCAGCACTTTTGCACGCTTGGTTTTAAAGTTGAAAGTGATTTTATCGGCTTCATAATTATCTTCTCCCTGTGTAAAATCCGGCAGCCCGGTGGTTTTATATGTGGCGCTGTCATACAATCCCCAGGCGCTCACCGTATTTTCCTTCCAATCCAGTTCAATAAAATAGGCATTCAAAGTAATGTCATCATACATCACCACTGAATTATTGTACAATAAGATTTTTCGATTCTTTACATCTGTTATAATGCTGTCGTCTGCATTATAACTGACCGGAACATCAAGCGAATCTTTCGAAAGTTTAATATGATAAGCGAGTGAATCTGTTTTTACAACTGGAGAATCAATAGGGGAAAATAATTGTGGAGTATCAATTCTTGCAATTGAAAACCCTGATTCAACAAAAAATAATTCTGCAGCATTGGCATAATAATTTCCAATGCATATCAACACCATCAACAGTAAAACTGTATGTATTTTTCGAATACTCAAGAGACGAAACCCGATACTTTTGCGTTCATTAAAAAAATTAATCACGGTTTAAACGGAAACAAAAATAGATAATTGTGAAGCGATTTAGTTTTATAACAATATTCATTTTTACTCTACTCTTTGATGCATCTAACACACCATTGGTTGCACACAAGAGTAAAAATCCTTTTTCATTAAAAACAATTGTGATTGATGCAGGGCATGGAGGACACGATACAGGTTGTCTTGGTGCAACTGACCGCGAAAAAAATGTAACGCTCGATATTGCATTAAAACTCGGCGCTCTGATTGAAAAAAATATTCCGGGAGTGAATGTGATTTATACGCGGAAGACCGATGTATTTATTGAATTATATGACCGTGCTAACATTGCAAATAAAAACAATGCAGATCTTTTTATTTCCATTCATTGTAATGCAAATAAAAACACAAGCGCTTATGGCACCGAAAGCTGGGTCATGGGCTTGCATAAAACTGAAGCAAATCTTGAAGTGGCTAAACGGGAAAACTCTTCTATACTTCTGGAAGATAATTATTCAGATAATTATGGCGGATTTGATCCTAGTGCTCCCGAATCGTATATAATTTTTTCGCTGAATCAGAGTTCGTACATCGATCAAAGCATTGCGCTTGCATCAAGAGTCGAAAACGAATTTGAAAAAGATGGAAGAACAAGCAGAGGAGTGAAACAATCAGGTTTTTTGGTTTTATGGAAAACCACTATGCCTGCCATTTTGATTGAAACAGGTTTTTTAACTAACAGGACCGAAGAAAAAATACTTGCTTCGGAAGAAGGACAGAATGAAATAGTACATTCCATTTTTGATGCTGTAGCAGATTATAAAGAAACTATAGAAGGTACAAAAACAGGAAGCATTTCTATAGATAAAAACATGGATGGTGTTGATGACAATCCGCCAATTGAGCCGACAAAAACTGAAGTTGTTCCACCAAAAATTGAAAACCCGATTGATACTGTTGCAATAAAAAAACCAGATTCTATTCCGGTTAAAACAAATCCAACGAATGCAGTTATTTACAAAGTGCAGATTGCGGCTTCTGATAAAACAGTGAGCAAAACTGATCCGAAATTTTCAAGCATAAAAGATATGGTGAATGATAAAAGCGCAGGTGGATTGAATCGATATATGGTTGGAAATTATTCGAAACGGACCGAAGCTGAAACAAGAATGAAAACAATGAAGGCGAAAGGATTTAAAGATGCTTTTATTGTTGCTTATAAAAACGGGAAACGAGTTGCATTGGAAAGCGTAAAATAATTTTACACTGTGATGGCTGCGCAGAAAGTTTATTTTTGACAAAACAAATTAAAATCAGGATTGAAAATATCTAACGAGTTAAAAATTGGAGTGCTGGCAACAGTTGCCATTGTGTTATTCATAATCGGATATAATTTTTTAAAAGGAACTGATGTATTCAGCAGCACCGATACTTTTTATGCAAGCTATAATGAAGTGGATGGTCTTGGCTTATCGAACTTTGTAAAAATTAAAGGTTTGAATGTTGGTCGCGTTACTGATCTTGTTTTAGAAAAAGGAAAAGATGGAAGCATCATTGTTGAATTTACTGTTGACGAAGATTTTAAATTGCCGAAAGGAACCATTGCAAGAATTATTTCATCTGATTTATTAGGAACAAAAGCAATTAATTTAGAATTAGCCGACACCACAATTTATTATCAGAACGGCGATACCATTTCCTCAGCCTTGCAGGAAAGTTTATCAAAAAGCGTGCAGGCTGAATTGCTTCCGGTAAAAGAAAAAGCAGAAAATCTTTTGTCTTCCATTGATTCAGTACTCACTATTATAAGAACCATCTTCAACGAAAAAACAACCAATGATATAAAGCAAAGTGTAAGCAGCATTACTTCTACTTTAAATCACATTAATAATTCAGCTGAGAATGTGGAAGGCTTGCTTGATAAAAACACCACACGGATCGACCGCATTTTTGCAAACATCGAAAGCATTTCAATCATGCTGAAAGATAACACTGATAATATTACTGCTGTGCTTTCAAACCTGAATAACATTACCGACACGCTTGCAAAATCAAATCTAAAACAGGCAATTGCAAGTGCACAAGATGCGCTGGAAACTACAGCCACCATTCTTGATAACATTAAAAGCGGAAAAGGTTCGATGGGTATGTTAATGAATGATGATAAATTGTATAACAACCTCGAACAGTCAAGTAAAGATTTGGATTTACTGCTGAAAGATCTGAAAGAAAATCCGAGTGCTTATGTTCACTTCTCAGTATTTGGCGGCGGCAAGTCGAAAGACGCAAAGCCGGACAGTGCCACGCAGAAAAAATAATTACAATCCGTGCTCTGCAGTGTAACAGTTCAAAATTTTTATTTGAAATTATACTTTTCATTTTTTCTCATTCTTATTTCTCATTCTTCTTTTTCTCAGGGCACACAAATAAAAATTTTGGGTGCTGATGAATTTGAATACAATGATCTTGGTGATGTGAAATTGAAAACCCTTACCGGAAATGTGAAACTGCAACAGGATGATGTTTTTCTTTTTTGCGATAAAGCAATTCTGAACGAAGACAATAACAGTCTGGATGCAAATGGAAATGTGGTTATCCGTCAGGATACAGTGGTGATTCTTTCCGATCATCTATTTTATGATGGAACAAACCGAAAAGCCATTCTTAACGGCAATGTGGTTATGACCGATTCGAAAATGAAATTAAAAACAGCCGCGCTCGATTATGATTTGAATACAAAAATTGCGAGTTATAAAACAGGCGGAGTGCTTACGAGTGATACTACAACGCTCACCAGCGAAATAGGATATTATTATGCGAACACTAACGATGTTTATTTTAAGAAAGATGTAAAAGTTGATTCAAAACAATTCAACCTCACTGCTGATACTTTGCGGTTTAATTCCGAAAACCGTACGGCTTATTTTCTTGGTCCCACAAATATTAATTCTGACAGCACCGATATTTTTTGTGAAGGTGGATTTTATGATACTGAAAATGATGTGGCACAATTTACCACCAAAGCAATTATGCTCAATCTGCCCAATGTGCTGAAAGCTGATTCCATGTGGTACGATAAAAAAAGCGGACATGGAAAATCATCTGGTAATATTAACTGGACTGATACCGCAGAACATTTAACGATTCTTGCTGATCGTGCATGGTATAATAATTCTGCGAACAATATTCTGGCAGTTGGTCATACACTTTTTATTTCGGAAGATGGTGATGATTCGTTGTTCATGACCGCTGATACACTGCATTCGGTGGAAGATAGTGCAACAGCGAAAAGAAGTTTCTCCGCATACCATCATGTAAAAATTTTCAAATCAGATTTGCAAGCACTCTGCGATTCGCTTTATTATTCTGATGAAGATTCTATGTTTCGGTTGTACCAGCATCCTGTTATATGGCTAGAAGATAATCAGATGACGGCCGATACCGTTCGCATTCAGATGAGTAATCGCAAACCGGAAAAATTTGAACTGATAAAATCTTCGTTCATGATTAGTGAAGTCGATACCGGTTTATACAATCAGGCGAAAGGAAAAAACATTACCGGTTTTTTTGAAGCAGGAAAATTGCATCACATGCTGATTGAAGGAAACGGTGAAAGCATTTACTACGCAGCAGATGACAGCGGTGCATTTATTGGCGTTAATAAAATTGTTTGCAGCAATATGATTATATACACCGACTCCAACAAAGTGAGTCGCATAAAATTTATTTCGAAACCTGAAGGCAACATGTATCCCATCAATCAGGCACCACAAGATGAATTAAAACTGAAAGATTTTATCTGGATGGATAGGGAGCGACCAAAGAATCGGTTTGAGTTGAGGAAGAAATAATTCTTCACCCTTACTATTTGTCAAAAATTTTGACAAATAGTTATACTAATTGCTAATACATTTTTCCGAAAAGCAGTGCCGGCCATCATTATAATACTGCTATTCATTATATACGCTACTGAAAACGGTTAAACTATTGGGCATATATTTAAAATTATTCAAGCTATTTTCTGTCTTTTAAAAAGTTGATTTAAAATTAAATCAAAAACCTTTTAGCCGGTCTGGATAAGTAAAGTGGAATGATCAGAATGATGGTTCCATATGAAATAAGTTTAAAATAATTAGCCACATCAGATAAATGCCTGCCGATAATTCCATCGGTTGTTAAGGTTGTTAATAGGAAAGATGCCAGCAAAAACGAAAAAATAATTCTGATTTTCAACTTCTCATTTCTGTTTTTCCAATTGAGCATTAAATAACGAATGATAAATGCAACTGCAGGCGCGATTAAAACAAAAGCATATTTATGCTGATGCGGAAAAATAAGCGGCGTGATTAATAAAATGTAACTCACCTCCCATCCCATTTGAATTGCAGTTGGTTTTTTACTGAATGGAAAAGCCTTTATGAAAAACAAAGTGAATGAAACAAATACTAATCGTAAAATATTTGTTATCCAATTCAATTCAGCAGCATTCATCGAACAAATGTTTCTTGTGATGTTGTATCGTTGATTTTCGCTGGTAAAAAGTGCAGCGCATAACCCCGACAATCCTTGCACTCCTTCATGGTCTCCGTTTTCGTTTGCAACGAATGAAGCGTTAGTGGGGTTAATTACTTTCCACCAACTGCTATACAATCCTGAAACATAATCACTGTTAAAAAAAATAAAAGGAGTTAAAAAAAACAGTGCAATAAATAAAACTGTACCGATAGATTCTTTAAAGTAAGACCTGTAAATCAGGTATGGAATAAGAATAACAGGAAGTATTTTAATCGAAATTCCCAAAGCCAATAATGCTGAGCCGGCAATCCATTTTTTATTTTGAAACCACGAAATACTTTCCAGACACACATACAATAAAAAGATAGTCATCTGAGCTTCACCGAAATTATAAAGCAGAAACCGGAAAGAAAAACCATAAGTAAAAATCACTATCAATTCCTTTTGTATTCCGGTAAGTAACGATGTGTTTAATTGAACCGATAAAATTTTAATGATGCGATAAATGAAAAACACATTGAGCAGTAACCATATATACTCAATTACATTTCCATTAAAAAAGGAAAATGGAATTAACAGCAAAGCGAAGAACGGACTATAACTATACTCCTGACTGATATCTTTAATAATTGGAATGGGATGGTTGTAAATATTTATCTGATGAAATAAAAGTTGCGATGCTCCTAAAAATAAATGCATCATTCCACCATCATGAACACATTGGATACTTTTTATAATAATTGCAATGGTTGTTAATGCAAAAAACAGAAGTAATACGAATCGTTTTCTTTTAATCATTCTTTATAATTCGAAATGTAATTCCTGATTTTAGTCAAAGTGAAAATAGTTTTTAATCAAATTCTATTTCAATCTGTATTTTAAACAATATTGCTATTCGTTTTTCACAACTCATACTTATACAATTCGGCAATAGTTAAATAATATTCTTTCTCCGTTTCGAGATAGTTATTGAATGCCTGATTGAAATAATTTATTTCGGTGAAGAATTGTATAGTGGTTATTTCACCCAACGCAAACGACTTGTTAAGCAGCGAAGTGTTGTTGAAAGTTGTGAAAACAGATTGGTAATCTGCCAAAATTATTTTCAGGTTGGCGTACTTTTCATAAATGTGTTTTATGTGGTAATAATGTTCGTTGATATGTGCCTCCAGCTCAAATCCTGCAAACA
>CANJII010000016.1 GCA_947474435.1 Chitinophagaceae bacterium
GAGCGCCATGCCAAGCAAGGTGAATATCACATTGATGAATCCAATGCCTACACTGCTTAAGAATGCAGTGCTGCTTCCAATTCCGGCTTCTTCAAATATGCGCGGAGCGTAATACAATATGCCGTTTATACCAGAGAACTGATTGAAGAATGCAATAAAGAATGCGAGCAATAAGGCAGGGCGATATTTCTTCATGAAAATATTTTCATTCACTGTTGCTTCGTTTGATTTTAATTCCGCCACGAAAGAATTTATATCAGCGTCTGGGTCTATTACTTTCAAAATTTTTTCTGCTTCTGCTGTTCTTCCTTTCATCACCAACCAGTGCGGACTGTTCGGGATAAACAGTACCGCAACAAAATAAATCACAGATGGAAATGCTGCCACGCCAATCATCCATCTCCACGCATCTTCTCCCACATTTTGCAAAAGATAATTGGAGAGGAAGGCGGTAAGTATGCCAAGCACTATGCTCAACTGATACATGCCCACGAGCCGACCTCTTTTTTCGGGCGGTGCAATTTCCGATATGTAACCCGGCGCAGCAATGGTTGAAGCGCCTATTCCCAATCCGCCAATGAATCTGAAGAATGCAAAAGTGATTGGGTCGTTTGCCAGCGCAGCACCAACTGCCGAAACAAAGTACAACACACCGATGGCGATGAGCATGTTTTTTCTACCAAATTTGTTTGTGGGTATTCCACCTGTCACGGCACCAATCACTGTTCCCCATAAAGCAGAGGCCATTACCACGAAGCCATGAAAAACATCGGATGTGTTCCACAGCTCCTGCAGCTTTTGATCTGCGCCCGAAATCACAATGGTATCGAACCCGAAAAGCAACCCGGCAAGTGCTACTGAAAATGACCAGAAAAAAATTTTATTCATTGATTATGGATTCTTCAGAATGACTTGTTTGGCAATTATACTTTAAGTACGGTAAGTTTTATAACAATGAATTTAATGATGAAAACAATCAAAGTATCCAACTATTGTTGAAATTCATGCAGATGTACAGTATGTATTTATATCAGGATTTTTAGTTTTCTTTTTTGCATGAAAAGAAAAACACTAAGTCTTTTGCAATCAGAACTAAAGTTACATTATTGTTTCTCTTTGCATTGAAATCATGGATGCACAAGAGTTGAGTTTTTTATATGGCTAATATTCCGGATTTTATTTTCTTAAAATTAACATGCAGAAGAATTCAATTCTTTCTTCCATTCCATTCTTTTCCCAAACCCCAATTTATTATCCGTAAATTTTATGGAGTGAAGTTCAATGGCCCACAATTCACCTGATACAATTAATGCGTAAGGAAATTTTTTGTAGTAAATATTCTGCGCTGAAGAAAATAATTCTCGCTTAGGTTGAAAAAATTTTCCTGTGAATTGAACACCCTGAATTCTTTTCTTGTCTAATGAATCAGGAATAATGGTGCCGGCAACTTTATTATTCTTCAATGCAAATTTCAGGTGTGTAGTTTCAGGTTTTGATTTGAAGATTAATAAATTTTCTTTTTCAGAGAAGGCATAAAAACAATTGGCGCAGTAAGGAATATTATTTTCTGAAACTGCCAGAGTCATATTGGTTTGTGATTTCAGAAATGAACTAATTTTTTCGTCCATCACGGCTAGGTTTTCAATTACATCATTCATCTTTTATTAGTTTTATTTTATAGTTGTGATAATTCTTCAAAACTTCTGTTCAGATAAACAGTTATCATTTCTCTTCGATAGGGCCTTGAATAATAATCGTTATCGACCACGCGCGATTTTTTAAAAATGTATTTTATCAGTTCGTCTTTTTCCGAAACAGATTTTCCTTCTGTTACAATTGGTTTCGGGTCAATACCGCCAACTGCAATTTTTACTCTTCCGTTTTCATCAACTGAAACAGCGGTTGTTAAAGATGTAAAGTCAGCACTCTCACGCGGACGAAGTTTTTTGAAAACGCATTTATACCTTTTATCAAATGGAAGAATAATTGAAATGATAATTGCGCTGTCGCTGAGATTGCGTGGCTGCAAACCATCACCGGTATATATATCTTCCAATTTTATTTGTTGAATTCCGTTTTTATCTGCTACTTCAATTTGTGCATCATATGAAATCAAAACAGGTGCCGTGTCAGAAACAAATTTTGAAAAACAATTTTTCTTTCCGCCCGTTGCAATGCAAATGGCTCCATCGCACTTCAAACAATAACCAACTGCTTCGCGCCACCATTTACTTTGATTGTAAAAGATGCAACGATTCTCGCACAAAATATTTCCACCAATGGTTGCGGTTTTTCTCAGCATTGGTGTAGCAACAGAATGAGCCGCTTCAAGCAATGCAGGAAAGTTTTCAGAAATAATTTTATGGTTTTTTAATTCATCGAGTTTAACAAGTGATCCGATGCGAATAAAATTTCCATCACTCTTCACTTGTTTTAATTCTTCAATTCCTGTTATGTCAATCAAACAATTCTTCTCATCGTTCCCCTGAAATTGATTAACAATAACATCAGTTCCTCCTGCTAAATATCTGAAATCATCAGTATGTTCAATTGCCATAGCAATTGCTTCTTCCACTGATTTTACTTTGTGATATATCTTTTCCGCAATCATTTTATACAGCTACCTCTTTTTCAACCTGCTTCATCTTTTTCAATTCACTCAAAATATCTTCCGGCATGATTGGCAATTTTGTAATGCGAACTCCAACCGCATCATAAATAGCATTTGCAATTGCAGGAATCACAGGATGCAATGCTCCTTCGCCACATTCCTTTGCACCGAATGGTCCTTCGGGATCAATGGTTTCAATAATGTTGGTTACGATATCAGGTGTGTCGAGCGAAGTCGGAATTTTGTAATCGAGAAAATTATTATTTACGATCAGTCCTTTGTAGTACTTCATTTGCTCGGTCATCGCCTGACCGATTCCCATGTGCCACGAACCTTCCAATTGCCCTTCCACTGCAAGCGGATTAATAGCTTTGCCACAATCGTGAGCGCCCCATACTTTCAGAATTTTTACCTGACCTGTTTCTAAATCAACTTTCACTTCAGCAGCACACGCGCCAAATGAATAGGAGGGACTCAATCCCGCACCAGCTCCTTTAAAATCACCACCGAGTTTCGGAGAAATATATTTTCCACTAATGCTGACTGCGCCTCGTTTTGTTGTAAGAATATCAATTGCTTCGAGCCAACTCAAATCAATTTTTTTATCGTTGCTGAAAATCCGTTCATTAATCAGATTCAATTCTTCAACTGCAATTTCATTTCTCTTTGCAACTGCTTCGAGAATTTCTTTTCGCAAATTTTCTGCTGCATTTTTCGCCGCATTACCAGCCATAAAAGTTACACGACTCGAATAACTTCCCATATCAACCGGAGTCAATAATGTATCAGCAGCGAGAACAAAAATTTTCTCCATCGAAATATTCAACACCTCAGCTACAATCATTGCAAGCATGGTATCACTGCCTTGTCCAATATCACTTGCTCCGCTTGTAACTAAAACCCGTCCGTCAAAATCAACTTTCAGATGAACTGTTGATTGCGGTAACTCATTCCAGATAATGGGCAACGCACTTCCGCTTATAAAAAATCCGCACGCAACTCCGAGTCCATGACCGGTATTTAATTTACCGTGACGATTTTTCCAATCACTTTGCTCTGCAACTTTCATTAATGATTCACGACTTCCATTTGAAGTGATTCTGTATTCGCCAACTGTTAAAGTATGTGGGGTGAGAAAATTTTTCATCCGCATTTCAACCGGATCCATTTTCAGTTTATGTGCGAGATCATCAATTAAACTTTCAGTTGCGAATCGCGAATTCACTGCACCGTGCCCACGCATGGCACCGCATTGTGGCTTGTTTGTATAAACACGAAAAGTTTTAAATCCGAAATTATTTAACTTGTATGGAGCTTGTAACAACACACCGTTGTAGTAAGAAGTCACAACACCGAAACTTCCGTATGCACCACCATCAATTGCAATGTCTGCATCGAGTACATTAAATGTTCCATCGTTTTTCACACCTAACTGCAAAGTCATTTTTGATGGATGCCGACCGTGATTGCTGATGAAAACTTCTTCGCGTGTGAAACGGATTTTCACCGGTCTTCCTGTTTTGCGTGCGAGATGTGCAATAATCATTTCATGTGGAAACGGATCACTCTTCCCCCCGAAACCACCGCCCACATAAGGTTTGATAACACGCACACGACTGAGCGGAACCTCCATCACTTTCGCCAGCGCACGATGCAAGTAATGCGGAACTTGCGTGGCAGTAATTATGGTCAAACCGTTTTCATCCCAGTAAGCAGTGGCTGCATGTGGTTCAGTAAACGCATGTGTAACTCCTTCAAATTCAAAAGTCATTTTCGAAATAACATCTGATTCTTCCAAACCTTTTTGCTGATCACCAAAACGCAACTCCGCTTTTTTATGAATGTTGTTATTGAACTTTCCATACGAATGAATTTTTTCATTTTCACCAACATCATTCAATGATTCTTCAATGGAAAGAAATTCTTTTATTGGTTGATATTTTACTTTGATCAATTTCAAAGCAGCACTTGCAATCTCTTCAGTGTCGGCAGCAACAGCGGCAACGACTTCTCCGATATACCTGACTTTATCAATTGCCATTGCAGTTTCGTCATTCGAAATCGGAAGCACTCCAAACTTTACAGGCAATTCTTTTCCTGTTGCAATGGCGCGAACTCCCTGTAATTTTTCTGCTTCGCTTGTATCAATGTTTTCAATTTTCGCATGAGGAAAAATGCTGCGAAGAAATTTTGCGTGTAACGAATTTTTTATTCTGATATCGTCAGCATACTCTGCAGAACCGTTTACTTTTTTATTTGCTTCAATGTATGGTCGGCCAATACCAACAGTCCCCATCCCAACTTTCTCTGAAGAAGAATCACTTAAGGCTTCTTTCTTTTCTATCAACCCTTTTTCTTCCAAGGCATATTCAGCAACTGCTTCAATAATTTTTTTATATCCTGTGCACCGACAAACATTCCCTGACAAGCCATCCTTGATTTGTTCAATCATCGAAGCAACTCCATCTTCTTTTGAGAGTGTTGGAGTAAGGCTAAGTGCTGTCATCACCATACCCGGAGTGCAGAAACCACATTGTATTGCACCTTTCTCTACAAATTTTTCCTGTAGTTTATACAAGGTTGCGTCAGTTGAAATTCCTTCGATAGTTGTAATGCTTGCACCATCATAACGCAAGGCAGGTGTAATGCAACTCAGTATTGGTTCGTTGTTTACTAAAACAGTGCATGCTCCACAACTTCCCTGATCGCATCCGATTTTAGTTCCTGTTAATCCAATTTTTTCACGAATGACATTTGATAATTTTTCATGAGCATCAACCAATACTTCGTGATGCTTTCCGTTGATAGTAAGGTTGAGAATTTTCATTGCAATTATTCAACTGCAATTTTCAGATTTATTTTATGTTTTGTAATGACTAAAATCAGTAAACACTTCTTGGGATATTTAACGATTTTCGTTTTACATAATTCTTTTCAGAAGTTTATTCCGCAATTTTATTTCGTCAGTATCATTTGCTTGGTATCCACTTTTACTCCATCGTTATAAAGCGAATATTCATATGTACCTGAAGCTAATTGCCCTCCCTGCATTGTAACCGTTCCAAAACCTGCTCGTAAATTATTGAACCGTTTTATCTCCTTGCCTTGAATATCGCTCACAACAATCATTGCAGATTTAAAAGAAGATGGAATATAGAATTTAATGTAACTGCTTTGTGAAAATGGATTTGGTATATTCTGTTCCAGCACGGGTAAATCAATTGGTGGCATATTAGCTACTGATGATGTTGATTGAAAATTGGTGCAGCATTGCGACAATGCATTTTCAAATTGCAGCATTTGATTTTTTAATTCATCAATTTGTTTTTGCTGATCATCAATTTGATAAATCAATTCAGTATTTGTTTGTTTCAACGAATCGTTTTGCAACGACAAGGCCTGAATTCCAATCAATGCAACTCCAGCCGGATCAATGGTACTGATATGTTCTCTGTCACCTTCTAATCCAGTTCCGAATAAATCATAAAACTGTTGTGCCATTGGTCCAATGTGTTTTTCGGAAATAACTGATCCTTTATAATTCCATGAAGGAATTTTTAGCTCATTAATTTTTGAAAGAACCTCATCTGCATTCAACTTAGTGAAGTTTTCTTTAATATTTTCATCAGAGCTATTAGTCCATACACCTCCACTGGTCAGGAATGCACCATTTCCATTAGCAGCACTGTTCCCAACTTTTATTGCTTGACCTGCTCCGCAACTTGGTAATCCAAATGCCCAATTGGTAACTGTGCTGCTACCAAATGACATAGTATTATGTTGGTTTACATATGCATTTGCTCCAATAACAGTTGCATTATTCAGATTAATCGCGGCAACATCAGCATTACGACCAAGCGCTGTATTGTTAGTACCCGTTGTATTTCCCATTAATGCCTGATGACCTACTGCTGTATTCCAATCGCCAGTTGTATTGAATAAAGATGCTTCTCCAAGTGCACAATTGAAACTTCCGCTGCTGTTGTAATTTAATGCTGCATTTCCAACTGCTACATTGCTACCACCTGATGTGTTTGAATAACCTGCCTCGTGACCAACAACTACATTTCCACCACCGTCAAAGTTTAAATACATGGCGTTGTCTCCAATGGCAACATTTCCACCTCCAGTTTGATTACTGTAAAGAGATTTTGATCCAACAGCTGTGTTATATTGACCGGAAGTATTACTATATAAAGATTGATTTCCAACCGCCACTAAATCACTTACTGTGCTGGTGCTGTATAAGGTTCGATTGCCAACTGCAACATTTCCTGTACCTGTTGTATTACTCCACATCGCGGCGCTACCTAAAGCAGTATTTAATATGCCTTCACTGTTAAGATAAAGTGCCGCATTGCCCATTGCTACATTTCTGCTTCCAATGGTGTTATTTGATAATGCATAATAGCCAGTTGCTGTATTTAAGATTCCGGTTTGACTTTTTTCCATGGCATTAGAACCGAGTGCCACATTCCCATATCCGATTGAATTTAATTTTAATGCTGAAGCGCCAACTGCCGTATTCACCCAACCTTCCGCATAATTTACTGCTCCGTTTCCATTGTTGAATAATGCAGAATCACCAATGGCAGTGTTTCGAACACCAATTGTATTAGAAGCAAAAGCATCACTGCCGATTGCTGTATTACTGGTAATTAAACCGGCACCTCGTCCAACAGTAATACCGTTAATTTTTGCATCAGCTCCACCAACTTCAAATAACGCAGATGGAGTTGTAGTACCAATTCCGACATTGCCGGAATTATTTTTATAAATGTTTGATCCTGACAAAGTCCATACGGAATTAATTGTGGTACCTGAAAAAGAAATTCCTGTTCCGGCTGAATAAGCTGTTCCATTATCGGTACTCCATGTTAAAGTTCCTGTTCCATTTGTTTTTAATACTTGTCCATTGGTTCCATCAACAGAAGGCAAAGTATAAGCGCCGACTTTTAAATTCCCTTTAAAAATTCCGTTGCCACTGTTTGCACCAACAGAAAAAACAGAAAGCGCTGTGCTGGTTCTGAACTCATAAAGCAAATTAGTTGAGTTAAAAAACAAACCGTAGTTGGGATTACCTGCATATTGAAATGCATACTTGTTTCCTGCTACTTTGTAAGCAGAGTTTCCTACGAAAGAAAGATTTCCTGCCGAATCAATTTTAGCCAGATTACCTGAAGCACCAAACTGCCACAAGCCACTTGATTTCACCCGGCCTTTTTCAATGCTATTGGTTTTAAAAACAAAATCTTTTGCATCGGTTGTGCCAATGAAATTAGTGCCGGGTGTTGTACCTGCATTACCTGTGGTGTTCCAAGTTTGCGCGAGTAATGAACCATGAAGCACTATCATCAGCATGGTTATTGAAAAAAGAATTTTTTTCATGAGAATGATTTTATGTAATTGATAGTTGAAAGATATTTTTCGATTAATAAATAATTACATGATAAAAATCAGGGGAGTGTTTATTCCGGTTTTTAATATTCCGGAATGTCCGCGCTCATAGTTTTTCAAACTTAATAATTTTCACAGGACAATTTTTTGCTGCTTTCAAATTCAATTGGTATTCATCTTCATCCACATCCACTCTGTATACTTCGCCTTTTTCTTTACTGCCTATTAAATTGCACTTCCCATCTTTTCTTGAAACCCGCCACCTGCTTCTGTTTGCTTCCACACATGCATTGCAGCCGATGCACTTGCTGCGCTGAAAAAAAATGCGAACCATTACACATCAACAATTTTATACAACTTATCTGATGCACGGATTTTTGTTTTGATGGGAAGTGAAACCACATCGCCTTTCTTCACGCGCTCACGAATGCTGTCCTTCACCCGAAGTTCCCGAACATTCTCCTCGATAACTCCGGTAGTGGGACCGCTGATTAAAATTTCGTCGCCCACATCCAATGATTGCGCTTCAATTTTAAATTCTCCGATTCCGATCTTGTCGAAATACTTTACTCCCTTGCCGATGTAAATTTTTTTCTTCGTTGCCTTTGAGCCGTACTCATCATTCCACTCACCCATTTTTTTTCCGAGATAGTATCCATCCCAGAAACCGCGATTGAAAACTGTCGCTAATTGTTTTTTCCATTCCTCCACTTTTTCTTTCGAAAATGTTTTTTCGTGAATGGAATCAATGGCTTCTCGATAACATTTTGTGGTGATGAAAACATAATCTTCACTTCTTCCTCTTCCTTCAATTTTTAAAACAGAAACTCCGTTGTCAATTATTTTATCAATGAAATCAATGGTGCATAAATCTTTTGCCGACATGATGTACTCGTTATCAATTTCCAGTTCTGTTCCATCTTCTTTATCAATCACGATATAATTCCGTCGGCAATTCTGAATGCATGCACCGCGATTAGCTGATGAGAAATTTGTATGCAAACTCAGGTAGCATTTTCCTGAAACAGCCATGCACAATGCGCCGTGCGCAAAAATCTCCACGCGCACCAATTCTCCGTAAGGACCTTTTATTTTTCGTCTTTTGATTTCACTCACAATATTTTTTACCTGATCAAGTGTGAGTTCACGCGCCATCACCATCACATCGGCAAAGTGAGAATAGAATTCAACCGATTCAATGTTGGTGATATTGGTTTGCGTTGAAACATGAACAGGCATCCCGATTTTTTTTGCATAACTCATCACGGCATGGTCTGATGCGATGATGGCATTGATACCGCATGCTTTTGCATTTTTAACAATGGCACGCATTAATGTTAAATCATGGTCGTACAGAATGGTGTTGAGTGTGATGTAGGTTTTGATTTTATTTTCTTTCGCGATGGAAGCAATCTGTTCTAAATCTTCCAATGTAAAATTGATGCTTGAGCGTGCGCGCATGTTCAACTGCTCAATGCCAAAATACACAGCATTGCATCCACCTTGAATGGCAGCACGCAATGATTCCCACGAACCGCAGGGAGATAATAATTCAACAACAGGGGTATTTGTTTTTTTCATTTATCAGTTACTTAAAAAAGATTGGCGCCAATACTTTTTCCTCCATCAACATAAATCAATTGACCGGTGATGAATTGTGTTTTAGAATTGGCTAAAAAGGAAACGGCTCTTGCCACATCTTCCGGTTTGCCCATTGTTTTTGTTGGTTGTGCTTCAATTAATTTTTGCAAAACAGTTTGCTCTAATTTTTGTGTGAGCGGTGTATCAATCAATCCGGGTGCAATGGCATTCACAAACACATTGTACCTGCCAAGTTCCAACGCAAGCACTCTGGTGAGTGCAACTATTCCTGCTTTAGATGCGGAGTAATTGGATTGTCCGGGATTTCCCAGCCACGCGCGTGATGCGATGTTGATGATGCGACCGAAATTTTGTTCCTTCATTAACTGAGCAGCTTCACGACACATCAACCAGGTACCGCGAAGGTTAACAGCTATCACTGCATCAAATTCTTCCACGCTCATTTTCCAGATCATATTATCGCGAATGATTCCGGCATTGTTCACCACCACATCAATGCTTCCTGAAATTTTTCGCGCGTGTTCAAAAAATTGTTGCACATCATTTTCATTGCTGATGTTGCATGGAATAAATCTGCTGTTCTTGGTTCCCAATTCTGCTTCGAGCAATTTCCCTCCTTCAACATCCATGTCGGCAATCACCACGAAGAAACCATCGTTCTTCAGTTGCAACGCAATGGCTTTGCCGATCCCCTTAGCTGCACCCGTTACTATTGAAACCGGCTTCTTCATGTTGAGTAATTTTATTTTCAGATTGAATTTCTTTATTATTTGAAACCGCAATAATTTTTGCAACTATACCTAATGCAATTTCTGCAGGACTGTTTTGTCCGATGTCGAAACCCATTGGCATATCAATTTTTTCTAATTGCTCTTCAGTACAGATATCCTGATCCAGAAATCTCTTTCGGGTGATAATGATTTTGCGCCTGCTTCCAATCATCCCAAGATACGCATGTGGCTGATGAATACAGTGCGCTAAAATTTCGCGGTCGTATTCGTGCAGGTGCGTGCAAATGACAATGAAAGTATCAGCATCAAAAGTGAGTTTTGAAAATGCATCACGATGATTCAACAATATATTTTGTGTTGAATCGAAATTAATTTCATTCAATATTTCTTCACGCTCATCAATGATTATTGTTTTGAAATTCAGCGTTTGTGCGAAGTTGGCAATGTTGCTTCCAACATGACCTGCACCGAAAATCAATAATTGTTTTGTGCGCTTGATGGGTTCAATAAATATTTTCATGGTGCCGCCACAACACATTTGTTGCTTGAGCAAATTGTATTCTTTCAATTCTGTTTTGCCTGTATTCATTAATTCAACCGCATCTTCAATCACCAGTTTCTCAATATTGCCACCACCAATTGTTCCGAACTGTTTTCCGTTGTTCCATACAATCATTTTGGCTCCGGCTTTCAATGGAGTGGAACCACTTGTTGCCACAACAGTGCATTGCGCAACGGCTTCTCTTTTATCAATTGCCTCATTTAATTTTTTAATGAGCGACAGCATGATTAAAATATTTTAGATAATCTTCCGGTATATTGATGTTCGCATGAATGTTTGCGTCTTCAGTATTTATTTTAATGGATGAAAATTCTTTCAATACTTCCCGCAGATTTCCATCAGTCGATTTCAGTGCACGAATTTTCTGAAGAACAGAATTTGATAAAAAAACCGGATGACCATTCTCCCCGTTATATATCGGAACAACATAATGTTCCAGTTTAATTTCACTCAACATTTTCATAATCAAATCCGATGAAGTGAAAGGATTATCAATGTTCTGAATAAATGCATGACGATTAGTTTCTAAAAAATCTGCTGCGAGTTTTATACTGGAAAATCTTCCTGCTTCGGGATTTGCATTGTCAATAATACTAATGCTCATTTCAGTTGGAAGAATCCTGATTTGATTCAGCACCGCTTCATTTAAATCTTTATTGATAACAACAATTATATTTTTTATTCCGGCTTTGAAATATTCGAGAATTAATTTTTGCAGAAAGGAATTTGTTTCATCAAACGGCAATAATGCTTTCGGCTCACCAAACCGCTCAGACTTTCCGGCTGAGAGAATGATGGCTGAACTGTTTTCACTGTCATTGATAATTCTGTCGTTCATTACTTACCTGCGTATTCTACTTTTTTTCCGATTGATGTTAAACCAAGCAATGCATCTGAAGTGGAGAAAATTTCTTCGAGGTGATTCAGTTCCGATTCGCATCCCAATGCTTCTTCAATTAACTGGTCGGCAAGTCGAATGGCGATTGGTGCTTTGTATGAAATGGTTTTTGCAATTTTTTCCCCTTCATCTTTTGTGAGTGAATGATTGGAAAAATTTCTCGACTGAATTTCTATGATTGAATTTTCTTCGAAAAAATCTCTGATGTGTTTCCATTTATCATTCAATTCTTTTTTTGAAATAGTTGGCAACGGTTGATTGCCCGAAAGAATTTCAAAAGCATCATCAGCGGTAATTACTTTATCTGCTAATCCGATTTCTTCCGCATCCTTAGCTGATAACATTTTCCCTGTGTGAATCAGGTACTTGCTTAATCCTTTCCCGATTTTTTTTACACTGCGTTGTGTTCCGCCAAGGCCGGGATAAATTCCGATGCCTGTTTCCGGAAAAGCAAATTGCGCTTTCGGTAATGCAAGAATCACATCGGCACACAATGCCAGTTCCAATCCACCTCCAAGTGTTAAACCATTGACGATGGCAACTACAGTTTTTTGAGAATGGTCAATGCGCTTAAAAACTTTTTGTCCGAAACCGGTGAACGATTCAATGTCGCAAATTTTATTTGACTTGATATTTTTTACAAAGAATTTTATATCAGCTCCTGCAACAAATGCTTTACCTGAACCTGTGATAAAAATTGTTTTTATCAATGGGTTTTTATCCGCCTCATGAAATTTTTCTGAAAGCTCGTGAACAGTTTCTTCACTCAATGCATTCATGTTTTCCGGTTGGTCCATTGTGATGATGGCGATGTCATTTCTCTTTTCCAGTTTTACTGAATGCATCTGCCAGAATTTTTCACCAACTGATTCAGGCATTTTCATTTCATATAATTCAGAAATAAATTTTACCAGGCGATTCACTTCAACTACACCAAGAGATTTCATTAATTCAACAGGCCCTTTCCTCCAGCGTAAACCAATTTTTGCTCCGCGGTTTAAATCAGTAGCAGTGCAAACCTTCTCATCAAAAATCTGTGAGCACACAAACAGAACCACACCAAGCATGCGTTCGCGAATGATTTTTTCTTTTTCTGCATCAACCGGATTATTCCATTCAGGATTTATATCCCACTGTCTACCTGACTCAGCCTGAACTTTTAATAATTCAGCCACCGCATATAATTTTCCAAATACTTCCAAAGTTTTTTCAGAGTGATAAGCGACAGGAACTCCCGTTGCATTCATCAATGCAAAAGGACCCATTCCTATTCCGAATACTTTCATGCAAACGATATCTATTTCTTCCATCGTTCCGATTCCTTCCTGCAATAATCGTGTTGATTCGTTGAGCCACGGAACAAAGAATCTGTTAACCGCAAAACCATAAACATCCTTGCACGAGATAGCATCCTTCCCTGCGAGAACACAGAATATTTTAACTGCTTCAAAAGTTTTATCAGAAGTTTTTTCTCCGGGAATAATTTCAACTAACCTGTTTTTTGCTGCATGATAAAAGAAATGCAAACCAATAAATCGTTCAGGATGAGAAATATTTTTTGCCAGCTCAGTAACAGAATAAGATGAAGTATTAGTGGCAACAATGCAATCGTCAGTAATAATTTCACTGAGTGATTTTAACAATTCTGTTTTTGCATTGAAGTTTTCGTAGATGGCTTCAACAATTAAATCACAAGCTTTCAGGTCAGCTAAATTTTCTGTACCAGTTAATTTTGAAAGTGCATTTTCTACCTGCTCTTTTGTAAAAACACTTTTCTGAACTCCATCTTCCAAGGTTGTTTTAATATTCGATAATCCTTTCTCTACAAAATTCATTGCACGATCCGCAAGAATTACATTGAATCCTTCCTGTGCAAATTTTTGCGCCAGAGCTGAACCCATTGTTCCGGCACCAACCACTCCGACTGTTTTTATTTTTTTCATAGCTGACAATTATTAATTGTTATTCCAGACAGGTTTTCTTTTTTCTAAGAATGAATTAATTCCTTCATTCGCATCATGTGTTTCCATTAATTGATTTACATACACTGCTTCCAACTGTGGAAGAAAATTACTGAGTACATGATTGAATTTTACTCGCGCTGCTCGCACAGCATAACGAAGCGAAGAAGCACTCTTTGGTAAAATATTTTTTTCAATCCAGGCATTCACACCTTCATCCAATAAAGTTTTATCATCAAATACATCATTCACCAATCCATACAATTTTGCTTCATCAGCAGAAATTATTTTTCCGGTAATGAGCATTTCTTCAGCACGGGCATAACCGATTTTTTCAGGGAGAATGATGGAAGCAGGAGGCGGAAAAACACCAAGAATAATTTCGGGCTGACCAAGTTTTGCCGTTTTATCAGCAAATAAAAAGTTGCACATGATTGCTACTTCCATTCCACCACCTAAACATTGACCTGAAATTTTTGCGAGTGTAGGAATGGATAAATCGCGAAGTGTAAAAAACAATTGATGAAACGAGCGAAGCATGGCGGCTGCTAATTCCTTTGTGTGTTCTTCCACGCTTGCACCAAACGAAAAATGTTTTCCGGCACCTTCCATCACAATCAGTTTCAGTTCTTTTTTTTCTTTGAATGAATTGAAAACAGACTGCAATTCTTCCATCATAATGTAGTCGAGCACATTACCTTTTCCATCATCGAGCAGCACATGAGCCACTGAATTTTCATTGGAGAAAGACAGCTTAATCTTTTGCATAAATTAATTTATACAAAGGGAAGGAATTATACCTTTATTGAAATGATATAAATCAGTTGTCAGTGTGAAAGCACGAACTGTTTTTCGCTTAGTGTCAGCACTTCGCTGCCCCTCATTTCAAATAGCGGCGACTCAATAATAATTCCGGCAACTTCTGTTTCAGTTAAAATCACTTTTACTTTTCCGTTCAGTAAAACCTCATCATAAATTGTAATGGTTGAATTTTTCCGGAAGCCGTGTGGTGAATATTTTTTGGAATATAATTCTTGTCCGCTCTCCGAAATTATTTTTATCTCAATGGCACTTCGTTTTAAAACAATCGGCTTGAGTGAACTCATGTGTTTTTCCAAGGTTGCATAACTCTGTGTTTCCGTTGGTGATGAAGTGTACTTAAAATTCAGAATTAATATTTTTCTGTCCTTTGGAAAAAATGCAACATCACGATTGCTTAACAATGGGATTGACAGAGAAAGCAGCAATGAAATAATTGTGGCAACAACATAATTTGGTTTTAAATATTCCTTGATAAAAGATTTTTTATCCTGAATTGATATGGCTCCGCTATTTAATTCAGATTGAAATTTTTCCAATTCCGATTTCAGATTAGCGGATGGAAGTTTTAAAAACCGGATATTGTTCAACGAATATTTTGATTCGAGAGTTGGTCGCCGCTTATGCGAGAGCCGTAAAGTTTCCCATTCACTTCCATAGCGATGATAGCAGGACTCGCAGGCAGCAAACACAACTCCCTTCACTCCGTGTTCAAAAACTTTTTCTACATCATTCACATGCACAGAACCAACACAGGGCACGACAAATTTTTTTATTTTTTCTGAATCAATATTTGCAATTGGGAAATAACTGCACGAATAAATTGCCAGTTCTTTGTTGGCTAAATCATCAGTGGTTTTAAGTGCATCAAGTACACTGAATGTAATTGCACCATGCTTGCATGATGCATTGCAAATCCCGCAACTCACACATCGCGATTGATTTAATTCTGCTTTCTGTTCTTCACCAAAATATTTTATTGATATGGCATCGTACGGGCAATCGCTCTGGCATTGCTTGCATGCATTGCAGTTTTCTTTATCAATAACAGGAGTGAGTTTATTCGTTTTGCGAACGAAAAGCGGAATGCTGCTGAGTGCTGCAACAGTAAGTACCAACCACAACAACAACCATTTTGCAGAAATAAATTTCAGGAAATAAAAACCTGCGAAGTAATACCAATCGAACGAAGAGTGATAGGGCATTGGCGATGAAGAAGCAGGCGCATCACTGATTACAGGAAATAAAAAACAAATGAAAACTAAACTGATAGTTACGAGGTACCATAATTTTTTTGGTGGTAAGTACATGGGTTTCGATATGCGAACAACATGCAGGTAAAGTATCACCACAAAAAAAAGTGTGAGAAAAAAATGCACAGCGAAAGCAATCCTAAAAAACCCGCTCAGTGCCTGTAGGTCTTCTGTAATAAACATTCCGGAAAGCGAGGGGTTGACAATGGAAATGGAAGTCAGCAATTTGGTTGATAAAAATCCAATGAGTTTTGCTTTCTCATCCCACACTAAAAAAAATCCGGTTAAACCGAGAATCAGTACCAACAAAAAACTAATGAAGCCGGTAACCCAGGGAAGAAACCGTTTGTATTTACCGATAATTAACTGATGCAAAAAATGAAGCAATGCGGTAATTACCAAAGCATCAGACGAATAACGATGAAGACTTCGCATGATGCCACCAACCCATTGCCTGGTAATCATCTCTGTTGAGTTGTAGGCTTCCGACGGGTCAATTTTATAAAAGATGAAAAGATAAAGTCCGGTTATAGTTGCAATGAGAAATGATAAGACCGAAATTGAGCCAAGGTGATAAAACGGATTGAATTTCGTTGAAAAAAAGCGGCTGAAGAGAGAAGCGAACTTCAGATAAATCTTATGTCCGTTCATAATGAGTTTTTATTTCTTCCAATATAACCTGACAAAATAAAACAGGATGGCAACCATAGTAACGAAGCTGATTGCAACTTCGGTTATGAAACTGCTGTCGAGAATAAAAGTTTTTGAAACAGGGTCCCATGCAAAGCACCGGATGTAAAGTCCATCAAAAACACCAACCGATGTTTGCTCATTGCGTGCTTCGATAACAGAAATGTTTAAGTCGTGAACCTTAGGGGTGATTCCATAAATATATCGGGAGATTTTTCCGGTGGGAGTTACCATCACCACCAGATTCGGATGGTCGTATTGTTCTGCATCGTTGTTCCATTCAATATCAAAATCAATGGACGACAATAATTTTTTTATATCATTTCCATTGGCAGAAACAATGTTCCAGTTTGTTTCATCTAATTTCCATCGCTCACCAAAAGTTTTTAAATCAGTTACTGCATCAGTAGTGTCGAATGAAAATGTTATGACCTGAAAGTTGGTTCCGAGTCCGCCCATTTCATCCACCACACTTTTTAAATTACTGGTAATAACAGAGCAGGAGTGAGGGCACTTGGTATAAACTGGGCTCAGTATGGTTGGTTTGTTTTTTATCAGATCGTACAAAAAAAAACTTTCGGCTTTTGAATTGAACACACGAATGTTTGCGACTTGCTTTCCGAGAAAATTATTTTCGTTCGGAGTTTGAAACGAACAACTGATAAGTGCGATAACTGAAATCAGTAAAACAGTTTTTTGCCTTGTGCGGATTTTAAATAAAGAACTTACACTGTAAAAAATAAAAAGCATTCCACCCGAAACAGAAAGTGTGGCTCCGATGGCAAGGAAATTCAAATCACTCAGCACTGATTTATTTACAATCCAGTTGAAGCCAAATGTTTTTCGTGGGGCTCCATAATACCCTGCAAAAAATAAACAGAGAATTAATACAATCATTCCGATAGAAAATATGGTTGGTTGAATGCGCGCCAGCTTTTCGTATTTCAGAATGTTATTCTTTTTCAAAATAAAATAAGTGACTCCCATGAGTGCAACGGTGAGTGCAGCTACTACTCCGTGATAATGTGCTGTAATGCGCAAATCACTTTTCATTCCACCGTAAGCAATAAAAATTCCGGTGTAATAAAGTATCACTGAAAATAAAAAGGTGTTGCCGGCAAAATTTCCGAATTTCACCTTACGGATTAAAAAAATGGTGTGAATTAAAACAGGAACTCCCAATCCGACTCCATAAGAAAATATTGTGAGCAACTTAAATGCAGGTGAAACCGGATCAACAAAAAAACCGAACAGAATCGGAACTATTGAAAGAAGTAAAACTGCATTTGCAATTTTTATCCAGGTGTTTAATTGCAATCCTTCCGAAAAATCTGGGTTTGATTTTCTCACCAACAAATGCCACGACAACAATAAAATAAATGCATTCAGAAATTGTTGAATGTGACCGGGCACCCAAAAAATGCGCAGGAAGTATAATTTGTTATCAGCAATTTGTTCTGTGATGAAATAAGAAATTACTCCAGCTGCAATCATCACTATTGAAACAATCATGGAGAAAACAACCAACTGCCCTTCCGTATTTTTTTGAATTAATTTTTTACTGTACGGAAGAAATTTAGAGATGGAAAGAATAAATGAAATGAAAAATAACATAATACCAATCCAGAAAACAGGATGACTGATAACCGGTAAATAATCGTTAAGGTATGATTCACCTAAATTGATAAAACCTAATGATGCAATTAAAACGCAAGAGATGAGTGCGAATAAAAATGCCATTGTATCAAAGCGGCTTCTGGCTTCAGGAACATACTGATGCCACATGCAAACAGTAAACATCATTAACCAGATAATCATAGCAAACACCACATGCACACACAACGCGCGATAAAAATATGTGGCTGAGAAAAAAACAGAGAATGCTGGAATTCTTGCAAAGGAAATAACCACTGCAAAAAACCCTGTGAAACTAATAGCGACTATTGCTAAAATTAACCAGGCAATATTTAAGTTTCTTGAAATCCAATTGCTCATTTTATTTTATTTCCCAAATCACTGACAACCATTTCCAATTCAGGTAGAAGAAAATGACGAAGGTGGCCATGAACACCAATGCAAAAATTAATGTACCAGGTGCTTCGTATTTTCCTTTCAGGTGAACGGCAGGTGCTTCGGCAACTATTGCCAACTGCATGTCTTCAGGGCCTTTAACTTTTGGTCCGAAGAAAACAGAAAACACAACAATTAAAATCCAACTCAATGCACCTAAGAATGCAAGCACGCCACCGAGTACTGTTACAATCCAAAGCAAACCTGTAAGCGGATTAAATTCATTTGTGAAAGGACCACCTGCAAAAGTTGTATCGTAATGTCTTCTCGGAACTCCAAGAAATCCCAACGACATCATGCCAATGGATATTAAAGAGATTCCGATTCCGAACATCCATGGTTGCCATTGTGCCAGTTTGAATGCAACAATTTTCCGTCTGAAAATAAGTGGAATTAAATAGTAAGTGATTCCCATAAAAGTTAAACTGGTTCCTAAAACAACAGTGCCTTTAAAGTGACCGGTAATTCCAATTGTATTGTGAACGATAATATTTGTTTGTTCCATTCCGAAAATAACTCCGGTTATTCCACCCAAAAATCCAAAACCAACTATCGCAATTATTACTGATGAGAAAGCAGGATTTCCCCATGGAGAATTTTTTAACCAATCAAATAATCCATTGGTAAATCCATTTCTTCTTTGTGCTGATTCTATTGTCGATGGAACTGCAAACGCATGAATCATGGAAGCTAACACTGCGAGATACATGGCGTAACCGGTGTTCCATATTTTCCATGCAGGATTTACTGCTGGGTCAACCAGCAAGTGGTGAGCTGATGCAATACAGATAAATAAAATGTATAACACAAACGCACCGCGCGAAACTTTTTCGTTAATGGATGTTCCGCCAACTGCCAACCGTGATACCAAGTACCAGATTGAAATCATGGCGGCCACATTTATTTGTTGCGATGAGTGACCGAGTCCCCACCACACTAAGCGATACCAGGATGGGTCAACACTGCCGAGTAACCCGAGTGCCCACAGGTAAGTTGGAATGTATACAATGGCACCAGTTGTTAATGTTATGACAGCAATTACTGCCGCCACAAATAATCCGTAAGTAAAGAGCGGAAGAGTTTTGCCCACCTTGCCTTCCTTCTTTGCATAATATATGTTCACAAAAAACAGACTGGTAGCAACCAAAGCACCAACGGCAAACAAAATTATTCCCAGATAAAAATTCGGACTCGCACGCAGTGGAACATACGATGTCATTAACACATCAGCCTGGCCGGTCATTATATTCCAGTCAACTAAAAGAAATCCGGCAACCATTAATGCGAATGCGAGCCAGCCGACTTTTGGTAAAACCATTCGCGCGTTCAGCACCACTGTGGAACCGAAATACAAACCTGCAATTTCAAAAAACACAATCCAGAAAATCAATGCATTTATTCCATGCAGCGTAAGAATGCGATAATACCACACCTGCGAAAGCAAGTGCACTTCTTCCCATCTTGTAAAAATTAATAGTATGGCTCCCACCACTGCAATTAGCAATGTGATGACAGCCAACACAGCGTTAATCCTGATTAAGCTTTGCCCCTTCAGGTCAACTTTTAAACCGGTTATATCACAAGTACGAAACATAGTTTATGGATTTTTTGGTTGAGTAAGTTTTAAATTCTGAATCTCTTCCTGGGTTTCAACCACAATTATTTTTCCAATCATGGTTTGATGTCCGATGCCGCAAAATTCATTACAGAACATTTTGTAATCGCCTGCTGCGTTGGGTTTAAACCGCAACACATAATCATAACCGGGCAGCACCATAAAATTCATGTTGATTGGTTGCACTGAAAAACCATGACACACATCGGCTGATGATAAATGAAAAGTGTACCACTCATTTTTTACCAGCACCGGAATAGATGACCAGCGCCACATTTGCGCGGTTAAAAAAACATCGCCGTTTGATGGTGGCGCCACTACCGGAATTCCATTCTCTTCACCTATCTGATGTTTTTTATTAAACGCTTCGGAAAGTTGCATGAACTCTGCCTCCTTAATTTTATAGGTTTGATGTCCCGGATTTTGTTTTCCGTACACATGCCATATTACCATCCAGAAAAATGTAATAAGACACACGGTGGCTGCTAATGCAACCCACCATTTTTCATCGCTGGCAACTTTTTTCGAGTACCAACCTTCTGCCGGTGCGTGTAAACTCATAGCAATTTATTTTAAGGTTTCTTGTTTTAACTGATCAGGAAAATCTGGAACCGAACCTATTTCATACATGCCCCAACCGATGTATGAAATAAAATAGATGAGCACGCCCAACACAAACAACAACCAGATGTTATTGATTAAGCGTTCAAAAAATGGTGAGTCATTACTTTTCATGAGTTAGAAATTAATTTATTGGTTACCTTCTTTTCTTAAATATTCAATCAGCGCTCTGCGTTCGTCGGCAGTGGTTCCGCCGGGCACCAGCATTTGCACTTTGTTATTTTCTTCAAAAACCTGTTGTGCTATCGGATCCGATTGTACCCACGCGGCAGGGTCGGTGAGCATGCTGTTAATCCATTGCGAGGTTCTGCGTTTTGTAACATCTCTTAATATTGGACCCACCACTTTCGCATCTAACTGATGGCAACTCACACACTTGGTTTTAAAAGTTGCTTTACCGCTTTCATACAATGTGCTGTCAATGGCACCAAGTGCGGTATAGCTCGCTGCAATGTCTTCATCACTCGGTCCCGTATCAACCATTGATTCAGGAGTGGCATTATTGTTATCGGTTCCGCTGCCCGAACAAGCAACAAATGCAATTGCCATTACAACAGCAAAAATTGAGAGGAGAAGCAGATGATTCACCTTATAAATACTTTCGATTTTTATTTTCAAAACAGTGCGATTTTTTATCGCAATAAATATCACACCACCATGTGCCGGTGCTCAATGATTTATATCAAGACGAAAAATATTATTTCGTACAGTTTTATTTATGAATTGAACTCAGCAAAAACATTGATGCAATAAAAATATTTCATTCCTCACCAAGCAATTTCTCAATCACCGCAACCGTTTCATCGTGTTGAGCATTCAAACCTTCCTTCTGAAATTTTAACACTCCGTTTTTATCAAGCACGGTTATAATGTTGCTGTGCGAAAAATTTCCTTCGGCATCTTTTTCAAACTGCACATTCAATAAAACCGAAAGTGTTCGCACTGCCTGTTCGCTGCCGTGCAGTAAAATCCATTCAGCATCTAACTTGTTTTCATCAGCAAATTTTTTCAGTGCAGCAGGGTTATCGCGCTCCGAATCAAAACTCACCATCACCATATTTAGATTATCGCGGTTAGCACCTAATTGTTCAGCAATGGAAATCATGTCGTGTGCAAGACGAGGGCAAGCATAAGTGCAGTGCGTAAAAATCATAGCGAGAACAGTAGGCTTGCCCTGCAACAATGCTAATTGCACCGGCTTATTATTTTGTGTTTCAAAAGTATCGTTCAAAATAAAAATGCTGTTGGTCGAAATAGTTTTTGCTGTTGAATCAGTCGCGGGTTTGCAACACGATTTTGTTTTATCATCAACAGGTGCGTTTTGTTTAGGCGAGCAACTGAATAAAACTGTAAGAATGAAAACTGAAAGAAGAATTTTTTTCACTGTGTTTTTTATTTAAAGTTTTTAGCACAACGGAAGCCGAGATTGGCAATGCAGTAATTTCCTTTTAAACTTCCGCGATAACTGAAGCGCAAAAATGCAGCGTAGTCTTTCCGGTCATTTACATTAATGGAACCTGCAGCGCAGAACAAATTTTTTTCGTCGTTGGCAGTATCGCGCGAATCACCTGAACTTATATAACTGTTAAAATTAAAAGTCCATTCCCAAACCAAGCCATGCATATCAAACAAACCATACTCATTGCAATAAGTAGATTTAATATTTGGCAGCACCGGTAAATTCGGTTTGTTGTACCAGCTCAATATGTATTCAGTCAGCGATTGTATTTTAATATTTTTTGGCAGCGCACTTCCCGCCAGTTCCCATTCAGCCACAGTGGGCAATCTTTTTCTTTTCCATTTACAATAAGCATCAGCAGCAAACCACGATACATACACCACCGGAGAATTTATCAATTGAAAATTTTTTATCCCGATGTTATAATCACTTGCCCAGTACTTCAAATAATTGGTATCGGCAAACAAGCGATTAACATTTGATCGGCTCCAGTTTTTATTGGCGATTACAAATTCCAGAAATTCAGCATTGGTCACCGCAGTTTCATCCATTAAAAAAGAATCAACTGCAATTGGCTTGTTGCTTTTGGTAATGAAGAATGGCAAATATTTTCCTGCTGGAACAAGCACCATCTTTTTTTCCATCAGAATAATTTCAAACGATTTATTGCTTGAAAAAAACAGCGAAGAAAAAATAAGTACGGCGGAGAAAAACTTCTGCATAAAAAAAAATTCCGTTAAGCAATTGCGAATGTATGCAGGTGCTTAACGGAATAAACTGATTAAAATCTTATTTTTTTATTTCACCGAATATCGAACGGTTCTTTTCACCTTCCACTTTTATTTGTGCTAAGCATCCTTTATTAAATGTGCGGAAAATAGAATGATCAACAATGTGAAACATACCCGGATAATCCATTGTCATTTCCACAATAGCTGATCCACCTGCCGGAACAATAGTGGTTTGAACATTTGTATTTATTAAATCGCCACCTTCCACATGCACCTTATCGAAAATTTCTCCAATCACATGAAACGATGAAACCATATTTGGTCCGCCGTTGCCAACAAACAACCGCACTGTTTCACCAACTTTTGCAGGCAACGCATTCGGGCCTGCATTGGCATTTACACTTCCATTAAATAAAACATAATCAGGTTCTTCTCTTATTGCTTTATCCATATCAAATTCCTGCAAACCTTTCTCACCAAATTTTCCCTTGGTATAATAATCACCCTGCATTAAATAATATTCTTTGTCAACCGCAGGCAACGGATTTTTTTGCGGCTCCACATAAATTAAACCATACATGCCATTGGCAATGTGCAAACCAACAGGACCGGTAGCGCAGTGATAAACATACAATCCCGGATTCAATGCTCTGAATTGAAAAGTTGCTGACTGCCCCGGAGAAACATTGGTAACAGCGGCTCCACCACCGGGACCGGTTACTGCATGCAAATCAATGTTGTGCGGCAGTTTGCTGTCGGGCATATTTATTAAAGTGAAATCAACCAGATCACCCTGACGAACGCGTATAAATTTTCCCGGAACTTTTCCACCGAAAGTCCAGAAAGTATAATCAACACCTTCAGCTATCTGCATCACTTTTTCAATCACTTCCAATTCCACAGTCACTCGTTGTGGTGTGGTGTAGGTCAATGGTTTTGGCATCAGTGGCGCATCAGTCAGTTCTGCTTTTACGGTGCCGGTTATTACGGTATCAATTCCGGTACTTTCTTTTTTTACCGTTGTGTCTCCGCTGTTATTACACGATGTTTGAATGGCTGCCATGCACACCATTAGTAGAAAAATTAGCCAATTTGTTTTCATTTTTTTTTGGGGTTTAAGAAAATTTATTTTTAGAGAAAAGTTTTTGATGAATTATTAATTACTCTTTTTGAATAGCAGAACTTCCGGATTAATGTTTATAGAAGCCCACGCCCAGCATTGCAGCGGACGAATTGTTTTTGTATCCGGAATTCCTTTCACATACTTCATACTCGTTGTTGCAAACATTTGCGAATAGCCGCACATAATTTTCACACCACTTTTTATTTGCTTCTGAAAAACAACATCAGCTTCATTGCCCAAATTTGTATTGGCAGATTTTCCACTGAAATCCAAAATGGTAACCGGAGAAATAAAATGATGAACAATCAACTGCACAGTCATAGTAGCTGTTGGTTTATATGCAGCATTCAAGTAGCTATCCCACAAGCCGGTGTTTTTGTGTCCGCTCGCTACATAGAAATAATCCATGTGACCATAAAATTTATGATGTGTTCCATACAATGGATTAAAATTGGTTACCGTGTTTGTTGAATCATCCATTGCCTTACCGGTTAAATAATCAGTACCGATTCCGGCAGTAAATTTTTTGCTGATGTTATAAGTGCCGTACAACGAAGCCATCCATGGATTGGTCGTTTGCGATTTTTTTGATTTGAATTCAGCCAATCCCGTTTGATAATAAAAACTTGCAGTGGCATTTACTTTATCATTTTTAAAAAACACATTGGCTCCTGCGGTTTGCAAATTCGAAAACAATGAATCGCTCCGGTTTTGTTTTCCAATGTTTATTGCCAGTGCCGAAAACGAAATTGATTTTGTCAGTTCATACTTCATCCATAAAAACTGCATGTACTTGTATGGCTGACTTAAAGTATCGTTATAAAAATTTCCGTTCACACGCTCCGTGTTTTGATTGTAAGCACCTGCCACATCAGCTTTAAATTTTTTGTTGGTGAAACGCAACAGCGCAGCATCGTGCTTGCGTGCGGCATTGTTCCAATCAAGCGGGCCAAGTATGCGTTCATCATCGTAATTAAAAATTTGTCGCCCGGTTTTCAAACTCCAATTTTTACATACTTGTAATTGCGCCCAAGCTTCAAACAAACTCACCGTGTTTGCAGTTTGTTGTACCTGTGCATCGTTGCCCCACACATTTATTACCTGCATGGTTAACCCAACGGTTATTAAATTGTCTTTCGAATAATTAAGTCCGATTCTATTTCGCTGCGAAACAAAAATTCCCGGTTGCTGTGTAATAAGTATGGGAGTGTAAAGTCCATTGCGCACTTCGCACCGTGGCCGCACCTGAAAAGTTAATTTCAGTTCTTCATTGGCAGTTTCAGTGTTCTGTGCATTTATTGATTGACCAAAACCTGCTATTAAAACTGCCGCAGTTAAAATCCATTTTGTAAATTTTGTTTTAAAACTTTCTCTATTCATTTCGTTTCCCGTTTTATTAAGGGGCGAAATAATTTGTGTCGCTAAATTGTTTTTATGACAACAGTCAGAATAGAAAATACGAAATCGTACAAGATAATTTATACCTCAACCTTCTGCATTCCCGCCATTGATTGCAGCATTTGAAAATTTAAAATAGAAATAGATTTATGGTTGATGCTGATGATTCCTTCTTTTTCAAATTCAGAAAGAAATTTCGAAACCTGTTCCTTGGTGGTGCAGGCAATCTCGGCTAACTCCTGCCGCAGCAAATGAACTTCAATGGTTCCATTGGTATCGGCACCAAATTTATTGTGCAGGTAAATTAAAGTGTCGGCAATTTTTTCGCGCACATTCATCTGCACTAATTTCTTCATTCTGTTTTCGGCGTTTCGTAATTCATCAGCAAAAAACAAAACGATATCAAAAATCAAATCAGGATTCTGTTTAACTATTTCAAGAAATATTTTCAAATCAAGCGAACACAACACTGAATCTTCCAATGCATAAGCCGATGATGAATGATTGCTGTTACCCCCGATTCCGGTGAGCCCTAAAATGTCGCCGGGCTTTGCCAGCCACAATATCTGCTCCTTGTTATAAGGCCCGATGGAAACAATTTTCGCTTTGCCTGAATGAATAAAATAAATTTCTTTAACCGGTTTTCCTTCCGTAATTATCTGCTGACCTTTTTTATAAAACTCATAATTTTTTTTCTCATTGATAATGGTCAGCCATTCATCCGAACAATTTTTCATCACCGAACAATCCTTGCAATAACACTGGAAACAATCAGGGTTTGAAATTTTCATGTCCGGTTTTTTTATTGAGAAAATAAATTCAGTTCAATTTCTTCAATGAAGTTTTTCTACACAGTAACTTTTTGATACTGTGGTGAAATTGTTTTATGCAACTCATCATTCCACTCATGCCCTTCGGCAAGCAACTGACGGAGTTTTATAAAATCAACTTCCCGGTTTTCTTTCGGGCCATCGTTGAACGCACGGAAACCTGCCTTTGCTTCTGTCATCATATTTAACGCAAGCCACTCTCGGCTGCCTTCTTTGTTTTTATCCCAGTGTTCCAGTTTGAATTTTCGAACCTCACTGATGGTTTTTGTCATACAGTTAGGAAAAGTGTGAAGAATTTTTGCAATGAGATTATTCACTGCTTTATCCAGCATTGTAAAATCTGTTTCCGCTGTTGCAATTATTTCTTTTGCATTTTTTAATTCGTCACCTGTTTTCTGATTGCCAAAAACAATGTGACCATATTCATCGGTAATTTTTTCAATCACGACCATCGGGTTTGAAATAAATTTTCCATCAACTTTTAAAACAGGAGTAATGTCAGTTATCACTCCGAAATAATATGCCTGATGTGCAGTCCACGGTTCGCAAAGAGTGAGCGACATCATGGCGCGTTCAACACCAACAAAGAGCGGAAGAAAATCTGTTGCTCCACCAATTGGTGCGCTTCCATGCTTGGGTCCTGCTTGTCCGAAGCGAGCCATGTCACTGGCGATACTGAAATCGCAAGCCATTCCAATTTCCTGTCCGCCACCAACACGCATTCCGTTCACTCTGCAAATAACAGGCTTCTCGCATTTTAAAATCGCACTCACCATGTCATTGAACAAACGCATGTATTGCGAATACTCCTGCGGATTTCCGGAATAATATTCTGCATACTCTTTTGTGTTTCCCCCGGTGCAGAAAGCTTTATCGCCAACAGCGGTGAACACAACAGCCACAATACTTCTGTCATTTGATGCTTCACCAAAGGCGAGAATAATTTCTTTCACAGCAGATGTTGTGTAAGAATTAAATTGTTTTGGATTATTGAGAATTATCCATGCATTGTATAAACCTTCCACCGGATTTCCATCACGATTAATGCAAGGTCTCTTTTCAAAAAGTATTTCTTTGAAAGTGGTTTCAACGAGATTATGATTTTTTAATTCGCTCATGATACTATTTTTTAACTCCCTCTCTTTTGGAGAGGGTTGGGGTGAGGCTGAAGTCCGGTACTAAAACCGAACGCTTAGTGTATTTATGTTCGAGTGTGTTACGAAACACTTCATTGATTTTTGACATCGGAAATGTTTGAACAAACTGGTCAATCTTTAATTTTCCATTGGCAACCAACTCCACCACTTCGGGATACAACTCCGGCTTGCATCCCCAGGTACCAATGAGTTTTGCATCGAATGCCATGAGGTTACTCAACCGCACTTCTACTTTGTCCATTGTAAATCCTACAATAGAAAGCGTGGAAGCGAAGGTGATTAAGTTGAATGCTAAATCCTGTCCGGCTTTTGTTCCTGAAATTTCAAAAATCTTCCATCCGAATTTTGGTGCCTTTAATTCTTTGGCAATTTCTTTCACTTTATCCTTCACCGCTTTCGCATCCATGCCTTTTGTGTTGAATGTTGCATCAACACCATTTTGTTTTGCGACAGACAATTTTTCATCATCAATATCAAGCGCTAAAACTTTTGCTCCGAAAATTTTTGCAATCTGAGCTCCGTAAATCCCAACTCCACCCACGCCAATCACAATGGCAAAATCACCGGGAACGAGTTCTGATTTTTTTATAACCTGGTACGGAGTAGAAATTGCATCAGCAACAACAGCTAATTGTTCAAGCGAATATTTTTCTAAAACTTTTTCAGGAACAGGACAAAGAAATTTTGAAGGCACAACAATGTGAGAAGCAAACCCACCATGAAAATCATTTCCCGGCATCAATTGATTTCTACAAATGTTGCTTCTGCCTGATTTACACAACTCACATTCACCACATGGAAGCACTGCCGGAATAATTACTTTTTTTCCAATCCATTTTTCATCTCCATCCACAACCACTCCGCTTATCTCATGACCAAGTGTCAATGGCAATGCATGTTTTGTTTGCACACCGTGATGCCAGAAACTGATATCAGTGTGACACACACCACAGCCTGCAATTTTTATTAATGCTTCTCCTTCTTTTAATCCAGTAAGTGTGGATTCAATCAACTGAAATTCTTTGTTGAGTTCAACCATTTGCCACTGAAATATTTTTCGAGCCCCATCCCGACCTTCCCCTAAGGGGAAGGAGGAGGTTGATTTTATTTTTTCAATTGTATCTGACATGATTAAAGATTTATGTTTTCAAACAATATGGCAGTGCCTTGTCCGCCACCAATACAGGCTGATGCAATTCCATATTTTACTTTTCTTGAAATCATTTCTCTTGCTATTGTGAGTGATAATCGTGTTCCTGTTGCAGCGAGCGGATGCCCCATTGCAATAGCTCCTCCATTTACATTTAATTTGCTTCTGTTGAGGCCTAATTCTATTTCGCAACCGATAACCTGTGCTGAGAATGCTTCGTTGATTTCAAACAAACCAATGTCTTCCACCTTCAATCCTGTCATTTCAAGAAGCAATCTGATTGCCGGAACAGGTGCAAGCCCCATGTACTTCGGGTCAATGCCGCAACTTGCCGAAGCAACAACTCTTGCAATTGGGTTCAGTTTTTTTTGCTGAACAGAATTTTTATTTGCCACTACAACAGCAGCCGAACCATCAACAATGCCACTGCAATTTCCGGCAGTCAAAACTCCAACATCAGAAAAAACGGTTGGCAATTTTGCAAGTGCTTCAATGGTTGTTTCGCGCACCTGCTCGTCTGCAACAAAATCTTTTACTCCGCCTGCAATGCGAACTTTTCTTGGTTTCAATCCTTCAATTTCAAACACGGTTGAATTGACTGGAGTGATTTCATCTTTATAAATAGTATTGTTGCGCGCAGCCACCGAACGCTGAAAGGATGTGAACGCAAACTCGTCACATTGTTGTCGCGTGATGTTATGTTTCTTCGCAACATTCTCTGCGGTGTAACCCATTGGATAACCTGCTGCAGTATCATCCAACGCTTCCCACAACATGTCTTTAAATACGGGTCTTCCCAATGGATAACCCATTCGGTTTCCGAAACTTACTGTTGGTGCGAGCGACATGTTTTCTGTTCCGCAACACAAAACGGTATCTGCTTTTCCCAAACTAATTTGTTCGGATGCAGTAATGATAGTTTCAAATCCTGATGCACAAATCCGTTGCACCATCAATGACGGAACCGCTGTATGCAATCCTGCAAACAATGCAATGTGTCGTGGAAGAAAGTATGCATCGCCTGAAGCTTGACCGATATTCGCGATGATTGCCTGGTCAATTTCTTTTGGATTCACTCCGCTTTTTTCCATGGCTGCCCGACTTGCAATAATTCCTAAATCAGTTGGTGAAACATTGGCGAGTGTGCCGCAGAATTTTCCGAATGGAGTTCGCATTCCGTTCACTAAATAAATATCATCGTAAGTAATGGCAATTCCTTTTTCTATTGAATGAAATGATTTCATAATTAATGAATGACAACTTCTTTTTGAATAATCTCTTTTGAATTCTGAGCCAGCCATGTTTGCCGCGCAATCAAAGCAGCGCCATACGATACAATGTGTTGCGGTTGCTCAACTGTTTTTATTTCCTTATTGAATTTATCGCTGAGAATTTTATTCAGGTATGGATGATGTGCAATCACACCGCCAATCATATAAGTCGGAATGTTCGGATACAGGCGCATCTTCGCAACTTTGTTGGCAATTGAAATATAAATTCCGCGTGCAATGTCCTGCCTTGGCATTCCATCAAAAACCCAATTCATGATTTCTGTTTTTGCAAACACCGTACAAAAACTATTCAGCTCTTTATCGTAATCGGAATTGGATGCAAGACTGCTCATATCAGAGATATTTATTTCTGCTCGCTCTGATATTTCTTCTAAGAAAGCTCCGGTTCCTGCTGCGCATTTATCGTTCATGTAAAAATTTGCAACATTATTATCGTTGCCACAATGAATGATTTTTATGTCTTCGCCACCAATGTCAATGATGTTTTTTTCTCCACTGAAATATTCTGACACACCTGCACCGGCACAATTGATTTCTGTTTTAACAATATCGGTCTCAGTAAAATGTTTTCTTCCATAACCTGTAGCGCAACTTTGACTGATATTGAATGTTGCATGAATGGCTTGCAAAATATTTTTCATTGAATGACGATCCTTGTTCATGGTTTGCAAAATGTAACGGAACACCGGAATTCCTTTTTCATCAATGATGGTGAACTTGGTAAATGCAGAACCTAAATCAATTCCGAGAAAACAATTTTGCTCTTTATAAAAAACAGAAGATTTATTTTTTTCTACTAATCCCTTGCTGATAATAATTTTATTCAACTCACCATCCACACCCGGAAACCGTGCCAGCACATTTTTATTGGTCATGGCTTTCACCATATTGGTGAAAGCAAGGTTGAGCGAAGTTTTTACATAATGTTTTTTTCCGTACTCAACAATTTTTCCATTGAAGTAATCAATTTCTGTTTGACGATTATTGATTAAATCAACAGCGAGAGAAGGGAAGTGGTCGCCACCTTTGCGCAGGTACTGCATGCACTTGCGCACAAAATCGTCAGGGAAACGAATCTTTTCTTTTTCGGCTACATCAATCCCTTCATTGATAATCTGTTCAATTAATTCCAATGTATCGTTGTCCGACATGGCTTCCGACATTGTTAATCGTCCAACGCCACATAATGCACTGAGTGATGAATTGAGAATGGTTTTTTCCCAACTGCTTTTTACTAAATCAAATGAATTTAATTTTTCGGTTGCGAAACCAATGCTGTTTAAAATTGCGGCAAATGTTTCTGCCTGCTTGGTTCTGCTGTCGTCAATAGAGCCGATGTAGTTTGGCGGAGTAACAAATGAAACTCTTACTGAGTTTGGCGCACGCAAATTCCCCGCATAGTTGATGACCATGCGCAGCGTTTTTGATTCACCGAAAACCGAAGAAATTATTTTCTCTGAATCAATTCCGTTTTGCGCGGAGATGATAGAAATTTTATCGGAGTTTAAAACCTCAGCCTCCTTTGCTGCACCTAAAGTCTGATAAGTTTTAAGAGAGAAAATAAGATAATCCAAATCAAGTGCACGCATTTCACTTATTGAATCATATACTTTATCGAATATTGTTGTTGAGTCAAAAACATTTTCCAACACAATTCCTTCTTCACGAATTTTTTTCAGTTTGAATTCATCCTTATCACAAATGGCAACATCGCAACCAGCATCTTTCAGTTTCACAGCCAGTATCATTCCCACCGGACCTAAACCAACAACACCAATTTTTATTTTCGAATTATCAACGCTCTTTTTCATTGCGCATTTTTTATAAAATAAATTTCTTCATCTGAAGGAACATGCTCTCCGTGTTTTTCATGAAGCAAATTTTTGTATCGGTTAAAAATTATCTGTGATGAAAATGGAGTTCCATGATGAGTTGGAACATTTTGATTGATGATTGTTGCCAATTTTAATTTTGATGATTCATCTTCAATTGTATGGTTAACTAATTTCAAACAACCTGTGAGACATCTTCCCAATTCATCGAGATTGCGCGGACAAAAACATCCTTCCTCAGGTGATAATTTATAATCAGGGTTCTCCAATAATTTCTGATTCGGAAAAATCAGTGCGACCGGATTTTCATTTTCATCAGCTCCAACAGCCACATATTGAACATAGTGACATTGCATCTCTATCAGTTTTTCTAACTCATCAGCATTTACTTTTTCACCAGTGGAAAGTTTGTATATCCGGTTTTTAAAAGAATTTATTTCGCTCATGATTTTGTTTTTTAAAATTCATTAATCAATCAGCTTAACACTTTTGTACTTTCTATCTGCTCCAGAAAAGTTTCGATTTTAGTAGTGGTTTGTCCTTCGGAATAAAAACGCAAATCGCACAAATCACCTTCCACCACTAAAGTTGGAATCCCGAGTTTTTCAGAAATCCGCTGTGGCATTCCGAATCGTGAGTTGGAATTATTCGCACATGTTTTTGCATCGTGAAAAATCATTCCATCGATTCTGAAATCTTCCACCAGTCCAGCTAAAATGTTTTCTTTCGCGGCTTCACTTCTGTTGATAAAAATTTCGGTGTATGCTTTTGCTGATGATTCGAAAGGATTCTTTTCATCGAATGCATCGAACACCCAACTGTTGCAATAAGTAGATGCAACAACTGCTGCATTGTTCTGAATAAATAAATCAGACATCGGCCGCAGCTTTCCCCAAATCGGCATTCCATCCCAATAGATGCGGCTTTGTTCAATGTTGAGGAAACCAATTTTGTTCGTCACATTATCTTCCAGTTCTTTTAATAAAGTGCTGTAGTATTTTTTTGCAGTTTGTGTTCCGCGCAAAACCACAATGGGACCCATGTGAATGGTGGCATCAAAAAAACTGATAGGAGATGGAGATGAGGTTGCTGTCCATAAAACTTTTTTCCATAAATCAGTTGCTTCCTTGCTCAGTCTTAGTGTCTCTCTGAATCTATCAATGTCAAACTTTTGTCCGCTTGCTTTTTCACAGGCAGGAATCATTGCTTGGAATTGCGCACTTACATCATTGATGTGTGCATCAGTTACTTCATCCACATGGCGAGGAGGTGTGATGCCGACAATCGGACAATTTATTTCTTTAGCAAAATAGGTGAACCAATCCTGCACTTCGCGGCACTGATTGGTATTGTAAACGATGATATCGGGTTTTGGTGGACCATTTAAACCATAGTGTTCCTGCAAAGGAGTTTTCTTTTTTAAATACGAACCAATGTCAGAAGTTAAGTAAGAACAGATATCGTTGTTGTAACCAAGACTTGTGCTCTCTGGAATAAAATCACCGGCAGTTCGAGTTGCTCCTAATAAGGCTCCGTGATTTTCAGGAAAATGAACTTCAAAACCAAATGAACGCAACAACTCGGCAGGACCAACGCTGGTGCACCAGGCGTATTTCTTACTCGTTTCCTTCATTCCGAGGAAATAATTTCCCATTACTTCCTTCAAAAATTTTGATGATTGTATTTTATACATGATTCAATCTTTTTTAATTTTTATTCTTGCGTCAACAACAAATGCTTTGTCTTCAAATGCCATGATTGGATTCAAGTCCATTTCCTGTATCTGCGGAAAATCTGTAACGAGTTGTGAGATGCGCTGAATAATTTCAATTACACTTTGTTTGTGAATTCCTTTTTCTCCTCTCACTCCATCCAGCAATTTTGAAGTTTTAATTTGTGAAAGCATTTCGTTTGCCTCCATTTCAGTTACAGGAGAAATTTTAAACACAACATCTTTCATCACTTCAACATAAATTCCTCCAATGCCGAACATGATGAGGTGACCTAAATCTTTTTTCGCACTTACACCTGCAATCAGTTCTCTGCCATCGGATAAAAATTTCTGGACAAAGAATTTCAAATCTTTCGCTTCAAAAGCTTTTTTCATTTTCTCTACTGTTGCTTTTACTTCATCTGCATTTTTCAGATTGATAACAACACCACCGGAATCGCTTTTGTGAACCAATGATTCAGCATCTGCTTTTATCACCACAGGAAATCCGATTTCTTCTGCTGCTTTAATTGCATCGTTCACATCGTTTGCAATTTGCCAATCAGCTACCGGAATTTTATATTGAGAAAGAATATTGTAAGTCTGTGCTGATTTGAGAAATTCTTTTTTCTCATTCTTAGCTTGCAGTAAAATATTTTCCACTTCAGTTTTATTTACATCATTAAAAATTTTTGCTTCACCAATATTTCTGTTTTGCACTTTGTAATATTTATACAATGCACCCAATGCTTTTGCAGCAGTAGTGGGGAAGCTGTAACAAGGCACACCACCATCTTTTAAAATTTTAGCTGTCACTTGGAAACGCTCCAAACTCATATTCGTCATGAAGTTGCAGACAATGGGTTTGCGTTTCTGTTTGTTGACTTCAACAATTTGTCTCGCAACTTCATCAGTATCGGTAAATGGTGCTGTTACAAAATTTATATAAACTGAATCAATGGTTTCTTCTTGCATCAACACATCAAGCGCACTGCGAAAATGTTTTCCTCCACCTGTTGCAACCACATCAATCGGGTTTCCGATGGTTGCTTCAGGAAGCATTGTTTCTATTAAAATATTTTTTGCTCTATCAGATAAAGCAGGAAGTTGCAAACCTGCACTCACTAATTCATCTGTTGCAATCACTGCCGGCCCTCCGGAGTTGGTGATAATACCAACACGATTTCCTTTCGGAATGGGTTGTGTAGAAAATGCCATTGCCGCCTGACACATTTCTTCTTCGTTATTGAAAGCAAGAATTCCGGTCTTTTCAAAAATTAATTCAGTGGTAATATCAACTCCTGCAAGCGAACCGGTGTGTGAAGCTGCCGCTTTCGCGCCTTCTTCAGTACGACCTGATTTCATAGCAAGAATTGGTTTCTTCTTCGAAACAATTTTTGCCACATCCATAAATTCTTTCGGCTTGTGAAATCCCTCAGTATATAAAATGATGGCTTTAGTTCCATCATCATCGCCATAATATTTCACCACTTCAGAAATAGAAACATCACACGCATTTCCGTTGGAAGCGTACATGTGCATTCCGATTTCCAAATCAAACAAACTTTGCATGATGAATGCGCCAACACCACCACTCAGAGCAACAATGGAAATACTTCCGGGTTTCGGAAAAGTGAAAGTGAAATCGCAATACGCATTGTACTGCGGGTCGGCATTAATTATTCCCTGGCAATTGGGGCCAAAAATCCTGACTCCATATTTTTTTGCATTTGCAAGAAATGCTTTTTGCAATGCTACTCCTTCCTCACCCATCTCACTGAAACCTGCTGAGTTGATGATAACAGATTTGATTCCGCGCTTACCGCAATCTTCAATGATCTGCGGAACAAATTTGCTCGGGATAATTACATGTGCGAGGTCAATATCACCGGGCACATCAAAAATTGTTGGGTATGCTTTTATATCTCTGACTGTTGGTTCCTTCGGATTGATGGGAAAAATTTTTCCGGTGTAACCATAGTGAATCAGATTTTTCAGAATCACATTGCCGATGGAAAGTTCTTTTGATGAAGCGCCAATGATGGCAATTGCTTTCGGTTTGAAAAGTGAATCAAGTTCATGAACTGATTTTTCATTCACTGTTATTTTGGTTTCATTTTCTAAAATCGCTTCCATAAAAAATATTTTACACTGCCACCGCTTGTTTTTCTTTTAGTTTAATATGTCTGAATCCTCCCCACAATGCTGCGCCAATTGCGCCTGCATAACCAGCATCAGGGTGAGTTTTTATTTCGAATTTTTTTCCGGTTTCTGTTAATTGTTCTTCAATGGCCTGCAACATTCCTTTGTTCAATGCCATGCCTCCGGTGAGAATGATTGGCGATTCACCTTTGAGAGAACTCAATAATTTTATTATTCTGTTTGCAATGGAAAGATGAATTCCTTTGATGATATCAGGAGTAGTAATGCCACGCGATACCATATTGATAACATCTGTTTCAGCCAACACTGCACATATTCCGGATGAAATTTCAGGTGCTGTTGCGGTCAGCGAAACATCTCCTACTTCTTCGATAGATAAACCAAGGTAGCGCGAAATATTTTCTACGAATTGTCCGGAGCCCGAAGCACATTGACCAGTCATTTTATAATCTTCCACTCTTGCATCAGCAGAAATTTTTACCGCACGCACATACAATGCGCCCATGTCAACCACAGTTCTTGCATCAGGAAAAAAGAAGTGAGCGCCTTTGGCGTGAGTGGTCATTCCATAAAAGTGTCCGCGCTTGCGTTTTACCAAATCACCTTCACCTGTTGATGCGAGGTAGGCGATGTCTTCATACTTCAGATTATTTTTCAGGAGCATTGCTGATATCATTTCATCGGCAACAGTTGTCGGATTCCGCTTTCTGATTTTTTCGGTTTGCTTATCAATGAGCGTTGGATTTTCGGAGTAATCCATCAAAACCAATTTGATGAAATTGCTTCCGACATCTATTCCCATTGTGAAAAATGAATTTTCCATTGTTAGATTTTTGTTTTTTATGCTACTGCTTTTTCTTTTTTTGCTGAGGGTAAATCCACATTCATGTTCCTTCTCGCGAACATGGCACCACCTAAGGCTCCCATGAAAATGGAATCGGTATGAATATTTATTTTGATGTTGTCGCCATAATTTTCTTTCACCAATTGAGTGAGATATTTTATCACTGCAGGATTTCTCGCCACACCGCCGGTGAAAGTGAATTCATTAAACACACCACCTGAGCGCGCAATCAATGACATGGCGCGCATGATGATTGCTTTATGCAAACCACCGAGGATGTCTTCTTTTTTCTCTCCGAGATTGGTTAGTTCGCGTAACTCTGCTCCGGCAAAAACAGTGCAGGTGGAACATATGGTGACTTCTTTTTCTGATTTCATAGCCATTGGACCGAGTTCATTCAAGGAGATACTCATCTCATCAGCGATGTATCCTAAATATCTTCCGCAACCTGCAGCGCAACGGTCGTTCATCTGGAAACTTGTAACGAGACCATACTTGTCAACCTGAATTGCTTTTGTATCCTGACCACCAATGTCAAGCACCGTGCGTGTTTCAGGAAAGATGGCATGCGCACCAAATGCGTGACACAAAATTTCGGAACGAATACAATCTTCAGGAAACGGAAGTAACGCGCGACCATAACCAGTACCGGTCATGTTAGTAATGTTGAAGTCAAGGTTTGCTATTTCATCAATGTGTTCGCGCAGCGATTCTGAAACTTGCTTGAAATTTCCTTTCAGGAGATTCATCTCCGCATCAAAATTTACGCTGGTATCTTCAGGTGTAGTTTCAGGAAGGTTGTGATATTTCTCCCGAAGCTCATCCATTGCTTTATGAATGAGTTCCTGGAAGTTGAATTGAACACGAACATTTTCAGCAGGAGAAATACTCTTATCCCACACGGTCATCAATGGTTCGAAGAGTGACATCTCTAATTTGTTCACCTCCTCATTATACTTCTCTGAAACTATATCGCGGAAGAATTGATTTTTCGCACCGAGATTATTATACAGATAATCATGCTTGATAACCGGTTTGAAAGCTTTGCGGATATTTCGTAAATGCGTAATCATCTGCAATTGCTTTTCTTCATCAGTAAAAAAAGAATAACAGGTTTTCAATAGCTCCTCACCCAATTTATCGAGGCGAACTTTAAATTGTTCGTACTGAAAAACACTTTCCAGATCAGTAATGTACTTTTTGTACTCGGGCTTCGCTTTCATTTCTTCTTCTAATTTTTTCTGAAGAATGGAAAATCGTGCATTGTAAATTGCTTCGTCACGCGCAATGTCTGCAGCAACAGAATAATTAGCGCGCGTGTTGGTTATGCCACGACCAATGATTTCATCCTGTTCATTAATAATTACCGCTTTTGAAGTTGTGGAACCAAGGTCAACTCCGAGAAAATATTTGTTCATTGTATTTTTCTTTATTAAAAAATTAATTCTGAGTATTTGAGCGTGCGAGTTTGCGCATCCATTTCCAGTGCGTTGTAAAAAGTATAATGCATATGGCCAGCAGAATTCCACTAACTATTATCGTGCGATTGGCATCATGCTTTTCCTTATTTATTTTTTCCGCTTTCGCTGATTCATACATGGCACGAAGTGTTTGATCATCGGGTGTATAGTTTGAATTAGCTGCTCCACCATTTTGTTGCGAAGATTTCATCATATCCATTTTATAATTTTCATAAGATGCAAGTGAGGGTGCGTTTTCGCGCATATAACCGGCATGAAGCGGATCACCAAGATCAATTACTGCGTTGATCATTGAAGTAGTACAAATCAGAAAAGTGATTACTGAAACGAGGCAAACCAAGTAACCATATACTTGTGCCATTTGATTGGGCTTATTCATGAGTTTGATTTTTTATTGTTTGAAATTGAATCTTCGAATTTTAAACTGTTGCTTCTTCCTGTGCCATTATTACTTTTCGCTGACCAAGCATCTGGAAATAAGATTCCAAACGATTCTTAATGTTTGCATAAGAGAAATAGCGCGGGTCAACCAAATCACTTTCAATAAAACCAACCGGAACTCCGGCGCGCTGTTCTATCTCACGCATAATCATTAACTGCCCCGCTGAAAAAGAATTACAACTCTTGATGGAGTTAATTAAAAATCCATCGGCTTTGTATTCCTTCACATAATCAGCTAACAGGTTTACACGCTGAGGCAAATTCAAATTGGTGTAACAGCCCATGCAATATTTTGCCAGACTTTCGAGCGGAAATTTTTCATCGTGACGAAACCCTAAATCATACACGCCGCCAACTTTTGTATAAGATGATGCAACTATCACCGCGCCCATGTCATAAAATATTTTCCAGAACTCGCGGAAGTTGGTCCAATTCGGTGGACCTTCTACAACAAGTCGAAATTTTTCTTCTTTCAATTCTCCTTCAGGAGTAATGGGACCTAAACCCAATCGCATTCTTTCCTGCACTTCATTCCACAACTCAGTGTAATATTCCACTGCTTCATCAGTTCCACGGAATGCAGTGAAGATGGGACCGATGTAATAAACACCTGCGAAGTAGGCATCAATGGGGGATGGTTTATTTTTCGCGCTCTCTAAAATTTTCACTAACAAATCTTCGGACTTCGCAGAGTTCACCATCATTTCTGATAAGCGCTGCATGTCAAATTTCTTCCCTGCAACCATTTCCATTTTCGGAATCACCTCTTCTTTCAGTTGCTTCACCATGTAATCAATCTGCTCTTGCGTGATGCAACCATCTTCCTGATAAGGAGTGTGCAACATGGCAACAGGTACTCCGGGATATAACCGTTCTAAATTTTCAAACCACTTCATAAAAGTGAAACAGCCGGTGTAACTCAGCAACAACAAATCAGGCGGAGGTAATTTTTCTCCTGTGGGTCCGATGTTTCCGTTGAGCATCATTCCGATATCACACTTCACATAAGTGCATACATCTTCACTGAAGCCAAGTTTCTCGGCTTCCCTAATATATGCAGCAGATTTTTTTCGCATGCCAGACTGCAACGCATTTATTTCCGGATAAACAGGCAGCATATCAAACGATAAAATCAATTCAGTCAGATTGCCTGGAACAAAAGTGTAGACCACTTTTTTCCCCGATTCTTTTGTGTTGCTCAGTTCTTTAAAAAGATTGGCCAGCATGTCTTTTTGAATCACCATGCTTTTTTCTTTTATCGCTTCTTTCGGGTCTGCCATTTTGAATTAAGATTTTAGATTTTGTTTTCTCGCTTATTTTTTTCTCGCTTATTTTTTGCTAATTGCTAATAGCTTTTCTCACGCCCACAGTTTTATTGAATCAGAAAAAGTTCCGGCTTGTTCTTTTATCACTTTGAATTGACCGGTGTTTTCGTGATACTGAAAATTGATGTGCGGAATTCCTACGGCATCACATTCCTTTTGCAACTCCGGTCTGTCGAGCAATGCGGGGTCGCAGAAACTTGCTGCACTGAAAATCACACCATCAGCATTTCTGTTTTTTGCTAACTGAACCAATCTTTTTCCTTTCGGATTTCCAACATCATAAACAGCAGAAGAGAAAGTGCTCTTCGTTAGATAAGCATTCACCAAGGCTCCCAGCGGGTCGTTGGTATCATCTTCAACATCACCTTGTATCCATCTTGAACCGAGCATGAAGTCATCGTCAACAATGTAACAACCCGCCATCTCTATGGATTTTATTAAACCAAGAGGAGGTTGCTCGCAGAACGAACCATTAATAACCACACGGATATTATCCATTGGTTCACCACTTTCTTCAGTGATGTTTCCAATGACTTCTTCCAGAATTTTATTGTGGTTTTCCACCGTAATACTTAATCCGGCGCGAACAATTTTGTAAGTATCAACCGCAGATAATCTCCAAGGATATTCCTGACGAATGTTATAAATTTCTTCAATCAGTTTTCTGTTTGTGTTATAAAGTTTTATGGATTGATTGAGATTTTCGGTTGTGAGTTTTACTCCGTTCACTTTAAAAACATCTTCACTGATTTTATGTAATTCCTGATTATAAAAAACACCACCAATAGATGCATCAAAGTTTTGCGGGTAATCAAAGTACCGTTGAAACTGTCCCTTCTTCGCCAACTTAAACATGCCTGATAAATTGCGAACACAATCGCAAATGGCAGGGAAAATAAATCCATCAAAAGTTTCCAGGCTATGATCGAGCGCCATTTCTATAATGCCACGAGGCAAGTGACAGATGTAGGATTGATAATAGGCATCGCCTTTAATTATTTGTTTGTGATCGCCGGCACCCATCACACCAATAGCTAAACCATTTACTGCATGAATAATTTCACGCGGAAAATAGATTGGCAGAAAACCAACCAGCGCACGATTGCTCTTTTCGGTTTTCCATTTCTTGGCGTAAGTAAAATTCAAGTCGAACGCTACTTCATTGCAATAAGTCAGTATATCATTTAACGGTCTCATCTAATTTGAATTTGAAATTTTTTATAAAATTTTCCAGATCGTCCTTTCGCTCAATACCGAGTTCGTTATCTATGTCAATACATCTATAGTATAGATTTTCCAATTCACTCTCACTTAAAATAGTATCAGCCATTGGAAATAATTCTTCATTCTCAGCTGCAATGTGATCGAGCAAATCATGACTGTACTCTTTAATTTTCTGTTGTGCTTCGGGGTATTTTCTTCCAGCCAAATCAGTTTTTATTTTCCCAACCAACGCACGAAAGTCTTCGTGATGTTCGAGCAACTCATTGATAACAGCAGTTGCAGAAGGTTCTTCCATTTTTAATAAAGCAGGAAAAAGAATTTCTTCTTCTTTGTAATGATGATACTGGTCAGAATATTCTTTGAAGAAAACCAGTAACTCCTTTAAATTATTTTCATACAGTTCAGAGTTGGTTTCCCATGATTTATCAAGGGAAGAAGCAATCTGTATTGCTTCGAGAATGATGGCGTGTTCGCCATACATTACATTGGAAATTTTTGAAACCATAACGGGATGTTTTCGCGAATGCAATTTCCAACGCCTGAAATTTATTTATCATGATTTTAGTCATGAGCATTATATACCCATAATTATACCACGAGAAAAAACGAATCACCAATTAATTTGAATCCAAATTTTATATAAATTCATTAGTCTATTCACAATTTCATTTCTTTGCCGGCTGAAATGATTGACAAAATAAAATTAGTTGAATGTCCGCGCGATGCCATGCAGGGATTGAAAGCATTCATTCCAACTGAAGAAAAAATTTCTTATCTCAATATTTTATTGAAAGTCGGGTTTGATACACTCGACTTTGGAAGTTTTGTTTCGCCTCATGCCATTCCGCAATTAGCTGATACCGCATTGTTGCTTCCGAAACTGGACTTGGATAATTCGAAAACAAAATTGCTGGCTATCATAGCGAATGTTCGTGGTGCGAGAGAAGCGAATATGTTTGAACAGATTTCATTCATGGGTTTTCCGTTTTCCATTTCAGAAACTTTTCAGAAGAGAAATACAAATTCCACAATTGAAGATTCGCTGAAAGCGGTGGAAGGTATTTGGAATATTTGTGAGCAGAATAAAAAACAATTGGTGGTTTACCTAAGCATGGGTTTCGGAAATCCATATGGCGATAAATGGAATGCAGATATCGTGATGCAGTGGACAATGCGATTGGCGCAGATGGGAGTAAAAATTATTTCACTTGCCGATACAGTTGGTTTGGCCAAACCAGATGATATTTCTAATCTGTACAAATTGTTAATTCCTCAATTTCCCTTAGTTGAATTCGGCGGACACTTTCATACAAAGCCAAATGAATGGAAAGAAAAAATTGAGGCGGCATTTAATAATGGTTGCAGAAGATTTGATGGTGCATTAAAAGGATATGGAGGATGTCCAATGGCTGATGATGAACTTACAGGAAATATGCCGACTGAAAATCTTATTTATTATATGGAGGAAAAAAAATGTTCTATAGAATTAAATAATAATGAATTGGCGACCGCATTGAATGCAGCCGATCATTTATTTTCAAAATATAATTCTCACTGATTAATTGTATCGTCCTGAATGAAACTACCTAATTTTTTTATTGTCGGTTCAGCCAAATCAGGAACCACATCTATTTATAATTACCTGAAACAACATCCTGAAATATTTATGTCGCCGATAAAGGAGACACATCATTTTTCAACTGATATCGACAACACAAAATTCCGACCGGATTATGCGGCAAACCTTAATTTAAATATTGATGCGTGGTTAGATGGTGATCAGAAAAAAGAAATTTTTCATGCATTTGTAAAAGATTGGAATAAGTATAAAAAACTTTTTAAACAAGCTGAAAATCAAAAAGCAGTTGGTGAAGTCACTAACTCTTACTTGTATTCATCAACTGCTGCAAAAAATATTCATGATAAATTTCCTGAAGGAAAAATTATTATGATACTGCGCAATCCGGTTGAGCGAGCCTTTAGTCACTTTTTGATGGACATGAAAAGCGGAAGAGAAAGCGGAAGTTTTATTAATGCCCTGAAACGAGACATGGCAAAACCAATGAAGGGATGGGGAATTTCAAATGTGTACTTTGAAATTGGTTTGTACTACGAACAGGTAAAAAGATATTTGGAAGTATTTCCAAAAGAGCAGGTGAAAATTATTTTGTATGACGATTACAGAAAAGATGCACCAACTGTGTTGAAAGAAATTTGTGAGTTCCTGACTATTGATTCTGGTTTTGCATTTGAATTTTCGAAAGAACACAATAAAGCAATGCTGCCTAAATCAGCTGCTGTTACTTTAATGATGAAACAAAAAGGATTGAAAAACTTTGTGAAAGATTTTTTTCCGAAATCATTGAAGAAAAGTCTTAAGAAAATATTTTTTACGGAAAAAAATTTACCGAAACTTTCAACTGACGATCGAAAATATTTAGTTGAATTGTATAAAGACGATATTCAGGATCTGTCAAAATTGATTAACCGGGATTTATCTGCCTGGATAAAAACCTGATTTCTTTCACAACTGATTTAATTGTTCTTTCTGCTTAATTGCCGGATGGAAACCAGGTGCCCGAATAAAATTACAGGAACTATAAAGGAAGGCAGTAGCGAAAACGGAAAATAAAACACTGCAATGTTTGGCTGCTCAAATGCAAATTGTTGAAATGAAAATGGTGCTGATAAGATTGCATTGATAACAATGTTCAATAAAAGTCCGAGGGAAATAATATTCCAAACCAGTACCCATTTTATTTCAATATTATTTTTTGTAAAACCGAAATATGCAATGAATGGTGCTGTGACGCCGGCAAGAATATCAAAATTGCGTCCTTCAAAAGTCATGAGTTGCGGAATGGTATTGCAAACAAACAACGAATACAAAATCAACTCAACCGGAATTCGAACCACATTGGTGTAAGTGATATTTTCCAATGGTAAACTATCAATGAATTTTCTGCCTGAATTGGTTGTAAATAAAAATGCGATCAAAACAAACGGTGGAGCAATGGCAAAAATAAATTTAGGCGGGAGCGAATTGGTATCAATATAAAATCCATTCAGTGAAAGAACGCTTTGCAATATCAGCCACAAAATTAAGCCAACTTTAATCAGCCATGCCTTTGATTTTATTTTTTCATCAGATGAATTCTTTAGCACTGAATAAAATAAAACCAATGTAGTAATCACTGTTAAAATAAAAATAACAGAAATGTGAAGCGGAAGATTTTCAATCATGTAGAAAATATTTTGTTTTTTAAAAATCAGTTCTGAAAAATAGCAGATGTATTTAAGACACAAATACAAAATTCCTGACAAAAAAAAGGCAGCAGAAATTTCTGCTGCCTTTATAAAAAAATTTTAGCCCTTCTAATTTGATGTTGGCATTTTTCCAAACCAAAGTGTTCTTCCGTTTTTTGTTTCACCGAAAAATACGATTGAATTTTTTTCATCAATCGGTAAAAACATAAAACGATTGTTCAGATAATAAGTGTCTTGTCCGAATTGTGCGAAGTCGCCGATGGTGGCACCACCGATATTAATTTTGGCAACCGCAGGATACATCAACACTTTATATTTTGAGGCGCCTAATTCAGTTTCAGTACGCAATCCTTTTATTTCTCCAATGAGCCAGTAAGCGTTTTTGCCATCGTTGGTTTCAATCAACTGCATTGGACATGGAGACATTTCAGCAAACTTATTATTCTCATCGCGATGAACTCCGAATTGTGCTTTCAGTCTTCCGCCATTATCAAACTGAAACATCAATGGATCTTCATACTTGCGGACTTTATCCTGGTTCAACGAAAAATTTTGTCCCATAATAAATATGTCGCCTGAGGTGGTGTACGCAACATTGGCGAACGCAAATTTCTTTCCTTTATATGCAGGTGATTTCTTTTGCGATGGTGGTGTTTGCAATTTATTTTCAAACTCATCTATGGAAATTGCGTTTGTCCAGGCAACTTTTCCGCCGCTAATTTTCATTATCTGAAAATGATCCCACTTTAAACTCTCAGGATCAATTCCGGCGGTCATCACCTGATTAAAATATTTTTCATCACCTTTCGATGGACCAAAAATCACAACACTTCCCTGAATATTCACCATTGCATTCACTCCCCAAACCGACATGCCCGAAGTGAAACTTACTTTAGTATCAATAACTCCGGTAGGATTACAACTTACAAAAGTGTAATGCTTTGCATCTGCATCAGCAGCTTTACTGAATCCCGCACCACCGGCAGGCGCAAATAAAATTCCGAGATTACTTGCCGATGCATCTTCGTCTTCATCATCAGCACCTTCACCTGCTATCAACTGTGATTTTACTATTACCTGTGGGTTTTCAAATTCAAACGGACTATCCTGTACAATATCCAAATCTTTTGTGATTCTTAAAAAGTGAAATTTTTTCATGTACAAAAACGGATCAGAACCTTTTTGAATTTTTGCTTTCTCGCCCACCAATACCACTACATCACCTGTAACATCGTTCTCTGCTTTTGAATACACATAATATTTATTTCCCTCGTCAGATTTTGGTTTCAGTTTCTCCAACAGTTTTACATACTTGTCATATCCTCCCCACCACCAATTCCATTTGTAAGTAATTTGTTTGCGCTTCAGCACTAATGTTCCCATTAAATTTCCTTCAACTGAAACTGCTTCAACCGTATAATTTTCCCCCTTGAATTTAAACCAGGTGTATTTCACACTTGCTTTTTCAAATTCAATTTCATCAGCAGTAACTTTTATAAAATTAAATTTTGTATCGAACTGATAAGTTTCAAATTTTGCTTTTGTATCATTTGCTTTTGTTACATAAGTTAATTCTATCAGGTTACTGGCTTCATCAATATTGATATTACCTAAATAACCACGATTTGCTTTTCCGGTTATCTCATAAGTTTTTTCGAGCGAAAGTGTTTGTGCTTTTCCACTGCTGAAAAAAAGAGTTACAGCAATCAGCGTTGATGTAATTCGTTTTAATAATTTCATAAATTATTTTTTTTGTGTTCGGCGAACTTAACAGGCAAATTGAAATGGAGTACTGAATTCTGTCAACAGACCAAATATGTTTTAATAGAAAGTTTTCCCGGATAAATAAATTACAACGAAGTAATGGGTGCTTTCCGCTCACCGAAAATCACACCTCCCAATCGCACCATGTTGCTTCCTTCTTCTACTGCAATTTTATAATCGCTGCTCATTCCCATTGATAAAGTTTTCATTTCAATATTATCCGAAGAATATTTTTTACTGATTGTGTCGAACATTTTTTTCAATCCTTTAAATTCTTTCGCTACTTTTTTTTCATCTTCTGTGTTGGTTGCCATCCCCATTAACCCTTCCATGCGGATGTTTTTCAGTTTTGTTGTTTCCTTATTTTCCAGAAGCGAAAAACATTCTTCTGCATTCAAACCGAATTTTGTTTTTTCATCTGCAATAAAAATCTGCAACAACACATTTTGAATCCGGGAATTCTTCGATGCCTGTTTATTTATTTCCTGTAATAGTTTTAAACTATCCACCGAATGAATAAGCGAAACAAACGGCGCAATAAATTTTACCTTGTTGGTTTGCAGGTGACCAACTAAATGCCACTGCACATTGGGCGACAACTGACATTCCTTCATCATTATCTCCTGCACTTTGTTTTCGCCGAACATCCGTTGTCCCTGCTTATATAATAGTGCAATGCTTTCAACCGGATGCGTTTTGCTGATGGCAACCAGATTCACCTTTCGGTCATCGCACCATTTTTTTATTTCCTTAAAATTATTTTGCATAAATTCCGTTTGATGCTTCTGTTATTACTTTCGCGAAATTAATCCGAATGAAATCGAACATTCACAATTTCCTGTAAAAAGATTTGCAATATGATTAAATATAAACTAGCTGTGTTTTTTCTTTTCGTTTTTGTAGCATGCAATTCTTCAAGGGAGCCATCCACATCAAAAGAAAAATTATCGAAAGAAAAAATGGTGGAGGTGTTATTGGATGTTCATTTAGCAGAAGCAACATTTAATGTAATAGAGAGAAATAAAAAATCTGCTGATTCAATTATTAATAATGAGTATGCATTGATTTTTAAAAACCACAATGTGAAGGCCGATGATTTTTTCAGCACATACAATTATTATATAGCCAATCCTGCCTTAATGGATTCTGCATACGGAGAGTTGGTAACGCACATCACTACTTTGCAAAGTCAGGCGTTCAAACAACCCGAATTGAAATTATCAACTGATTCTTCGGCTTATAAAGACAGTATTCGAAATCAAATGGTGCGTCGGTTGAAATCGCACAAAAATTTGTAACCAATTTATATCTGTTCTTCTCCTCCTCACTTTTTATATTTTCGCATTCCAATAATTTATTAATGACTACAGTTTACAATGATGCTGCAAGCGCGCTCTTCGATTTGAAGGATTATCAGACCATATTATTAGGAGGATTCGGATTGAATGGTATACCGGAAAATTGCATTGCTGAAATGGTTCGCAAAGGAATTAATGGATTGACTTGTGTGAGCAACAATGCCGGAGTTGATGATTTCGGTTTGGGATTACTTTTACATACGCGCCAGATAAAAAAAATGATTTCGAGTTATGTCGGTGAGAATGCAGAGTTCGAGCGACAAATGTTAAGCGGCGAATTGGAAGTTGATTTGGTTCCACAAGGCACACTCGCTACACGAATACAAATGGCGGGCATGGGCATTCCGGCTTTTTTTACTCCGGCAGGTTACGGAACTGAAATAGCAATCGGAAAAGAAATTCGTGAGTTCAACGGAAAAAAATATTTGATGGAGATGGCGCTCAGTGGAGATTTCGCTATAGTAAAAGCATCGAAAGGAGATAAGTACGGAAATTTAGTTTTCAATAAAACCACAAAAAATTTTTCTACTTCAATGGCGAAAGCAGGAAAAATTACAATAGCAGAAGTGGAACAATTAGTAGAGCCGGGAGAAATTGGACCGGAAGAAATTGATGTTGCTGGAGTTTATGTGAACCGGATTTTTCAGGGAGCGAATTACGAAAAGAGAATTGAACGCAGAACAATTGCGATTAAGAAATGATTGAAAAAAATAACCGCAGAGACGCGGAGCCGCAGAGATTGTAACTACTCTGCGCCTCTGCGTCTCTGCGGTAAAAAACTATAGAGAAAATGGCACTCGATAAATTTCAAATAGCAAAACGAATCGCTCAGGAATTGCGCGATGGATACAATGTGAATTTGGGAATTGGAATTCCAACACTCGTGGCAAATTATATTCCCGCAGGAATGAAAATCATGTTGCAATCCGAAAACGGAATTCTCGGAATGGGACCTTACCCGACAGAAGATAAAATTGATGCGGATTTAATTAATGCCGGAAAAGAAACTGTTACACTTCTTCCCGGTGGAAGTTTTTTTGATTCGGCTGAAAGTTTCGGAATGATTCGCGCGGGAAAAATTGATATGACTGTGCTCGGTGCTATGGAAGTTTCTGAACACGGTGATATTGCCAACTGGAAAATTCCGGGTAAGATGGTGAAGGGAATGGGCGGTGCAATGGACTTGGTCGCTTCTGCCCAAAATATAATTGTTGCCATGATGCACACCAATCCAAAAGGGGAATCAAAACTTTTACCAAAGTGCGGATTGCCACTTACAGGTGTTGGATGTGTGAAGAGAATTGTAACTGAGATTGCAGTGGTGGATGTTACACCCGACGGATTCAAATTAGTGGAGCGCGCTCCCGGTGTTACAGTTGAAGAAATAAAATCAAAAACAGCAGGGCGATTAATTGTGGAAGGAGAAATTCCGGAGATGAATTTGAATTGAAAACATAAAAGATGAATTCTCAACTATTTTATTTCATCAATTATTTCTAACACTGCTAATGATGATGTTGCACTCGCACCAATTTTTTTCAACCCTTTAATTGTTTTTGAAATTATTATATCTCGATGTCTTTCATTTGAAATTTTATTTGTTATTACTTCAATAATTTTTTTTGTTCTTTCTTCATTGTCATTTGCAATTAATGCAGTAAGTAAAATCAATTTTAGAATTTTTAATCCTATGTGTCCGACAAATAATATTTCAGTTGGCGATGCCTTCCTTATACTTTTAATTCTTAGACCATATTCTTCATTCAAATTTCCATACCATTTATTTTTCTCTAAAAGTTCTATTTGACAAGATACTGAATGGAGTTCATGAATTCCTTCAAGTATGGAAGTTAGCTCCATAATGGTTGGGTTTCCAATTTCTTTAATTCTGATTTTTATTTCTTGTTCTTCACTGCCAAAAAGAAAGTACATTATTATCATTTTATTTTTTTTTATTTTTTCTAATTAATTGAATGTGATAAAAAAATTCTTCTTTTAAACTTCTCAAAATAAGCAACTCTTGACTTTTGGAAGAGGTGAACCGGAGGGGATGAAGTGGGTGCAAATGTTTCAATTAGTATGTCTTGACAAAAAATAAATTCGTTGTAGGAGATGGAACTTCAATTTGCATAACTCCATTTCTTTCGTAGTAGTAGAAATAATAAGAAGCGGGTTGCCCATATCCGTCCGAAAATTGAATACTTATCTTATCACTACTTTGAGTCCAAGTAAAAGCAAAATTTCCAAATTGAAGGATTTCATCATCAATATAAAGTTTCCCTGTTCCATTTGAATATAACCTAATCCAATCGCTTCCGGATGTAGATTCATACATCCCACTGAGGGATGCAGAAGATTGCTGACTTGAATAATTATTTGCAGAAGAATAATTATGTGATGAATAAGAATTGTTATTCTGTTGTTTTGTTTGATTATATTGTTGTTGAAGTTCCTTATCTTTCTTTTTCTGTTCTGATTCCTTATTTGCAATCAATACCTGTTTCTTTTTATCAAATTCTGTTTGATAATTTATTTCTGTAAAAGAATATTCTGAACTGTTCACTTGATTTTTTAAATCATAACAAGGAAAAATTTCTTTTGAATTCAAATCAATAAAGCGATAGTTCCCATTTAATAAATTAGTAGAAATAGCTGAAGCGGAAACTTGGAAAGATTCAATTTTCAAACTTAAATCACTATACAAAATAAAATGACCGCTACCCCAATTTGTCACAACACTTCCTTCCGCAACTTCAAATAATTTGAAAGAATAAAAATCAGCAATTGAATTACAAATATTCGCGCGACAATTATTTAAACTCGATGATTTCCATGAAAGTAAACTTTCCATGTTTTGAGTTGGAGCTAATTTCTCACTTGAGAATTTGAGATTAAGGTTTAAATAATAATCACCTGAAGGATACTTGCACAAACAATATGTATATGTTGAAAGCAGTTGACTTGCTTTTAAAATTTGATTTTTATCCGCGAGGAAATCTGTTTGTGTATATGATGAATGAGCAATTTTATTTAATTCATTTACTGCTTGCGTATATTCCTTTGAATCAGGATAGTCAATTATGAAATTACAAAAACTATTTTGAGAGTTAATAAACTCAGCGTACATAAATGCTGCGCTGTCTCTCAACTCTATAATTCTGTAAATCAAATTTGATTCTTTATATGTCCGTATAAAATCGTTGTACCCATTTACAGTATTAGTTTGCTTTGCAATTTCAAAAGCTACAGTATACAATGATTGCCTTGCATGATATGCATTTTCTGATTCTGGATATTTACTAAGATAAGTATCATATGCTTCAACAGTATTTTTATTAGTTGCATAATCATAAGCAACTTTTGCCATCAAGTTACTTCCTTCAATTGAATGAATTGAATTGGGATATTGTTTCAAGTAATTTGAATATGCATCTTCTGTATTTTCGCTTTTAGCATTTTCAAATGCAACATCAGATTTTTTCTTTACTGCTTCATCCCTTTCTTTCGAATCCGGATATTTATTTAAAAACTCTGAGTATGATTCAACAGTGTTTATGTATGATGCTTTATTAAAGGCAATTTTATTTCTTAGCTTGATTGCTTCGATAGCTTGGGTTGATTGTGGGAATGTTGAAATAAAATAATTTAATGAATCTTCTGAGTTATTCTTTTTTGCAATTTGAAACCATTGCTCTATTAATTTACTCAGTTCAGTACTTGCGGAATATGTAATATCAAGATTTTTGTCTGCATAGTAATTTTGGTCTTTAAAAATTAATGCATCATTCAATGAAATCAAAGCACACTGGATACAAAATTTAAAGCAGGAAGTATCCGCATACATTAAAGCATTTGCAAGATTAATTGCATAAAGATTTGGAGATTTATCCTTTCTGGCATTGGTGAGTTGATTAATTGCCTTATTGTATTCTTTATTCTCAATATTCTTAAATATGCCTTTGAAATTTTGCGAACTTGCATCTTGGTAAGCTAATAAGAAAATGATAATTACTTTAAATATTGGTTTCATGTTTTTTAGTTATTTTGATTTCCCTGTAAATAAACAAACCAAAAAGTTGTCCACGGAAGATTTTTCTCAGAAAGAAAAATGAAAATCATTTCTGCTTAACTCCTTTTCTTTACTTTTGAAATCTGAAAACAGACAACTGAAAATGGAAACGCTAACCAAACCAACCAACGCAACTGATAAAGATTTTCTTCCGCTCAACGGAACTGATTATATAGAATTTTATGTCGGCAACGCTAAGCAGGCATCGTACTTCTATCGTTCTGCTTTTGGTTTCAGTGCGCTTGCTTATGCAGGACCTGAAACAGGAGTGCGCGATCGTGCGAGTTATGTGTTGCGCCAGAATAAAATCACTTTGGTTTTAACCACACCGTTACACCCAGGAAATGAAATTTCGCAGCACATTGAAAAACATGGCGATGGTGTGAAGGTGCTTGCGTTGATGGTGGATGATGCCTATAAATCTTTTGATGAAACTACAAAGCGCGGAGCAACTGCATACCTGCAACCGAAAACTTTGAAAGATGATAATGGCGAAGTGCGCATGTCGGGCATTCAATTATATGGTGATACCGTTCATCTATTTATTGAGCGAAAAAATTACAAGGGAATTTTTCTTCCGGGTTACAAAGCATGGACCTCAACTTTCGAAACAAAATCAGTTGGCTTAAAACATGTTGACCACTGTGTTGGAAATGTTGGCTGGGGCGAAATGAATACCTGGGTGGATTTTTATGAAAAGGTGATGGGCTTCCGGAATATTTTATCGTTTGATGATAAAGATATTTCTACTGAGTACTCCGCGCTTATGAGTAAAGTGATGAGCAATGGAAATGGTTATGTGAAATTTCCAATCAACGAACCGGCTGAAGGAAAAAAGAAATCGCAGATTGAAGAGTACCTGGAATTTTATCATTCGCAGGGAGTACAGCACATTGCGATGGCAACTGATAATATTATTGAAACTGTTACAGAATTGCGGAAGCGCGGCGTTGAATTTTTAAGTGTGCCTGATTCCTACTATGAAGAACTGACTGCAAGAGTTGGAAGCATAGATGAAGAAATTCAGATTTTGAAAAAGCTGAACATTTTAGTTGACCGCGATGATGAAGGTTATCTTTTACAGTTATTTTCAAAACCGGTAGAAGACCGACCAACTTTGTTTTTTGAAATTATACAACGCAAGGGTGCGCAATCTTTCGGCAAAGGAAATTTCAAAGCATTGTTTGAATCCATTGAACGCGAACAGGAACTCAGAGGAAATTTATAAATCAGCACGACACATAAAAAAACACCATGAAGAATTTCAATCATTCAATAAAAGCAGGCACTGTTTTATTTTTTCTGTTCTTGTCATTCACTTCTAAAGCACAGGTAAATACCGATGTGATGGAAGCACGACTTTGTAAAAGCTGGGGTTTAGCAAAAATTGAAGACGGAACAAAAACACAGGTTGCTGATGAAGCGCAAAAGGAATATCGCTTAATCTTTAATAAAGATTTAACCGTGCAGCAAGGTTTAGCACCCGATGGTTTTATTCCCGGCACCTGGCAATTGGATGAAACAGCTTCCAACATTACCATCACTGATAAAAGCACAAAGACTTCTTATAAAATGAAAATCATAAAACTCACAACTGATGAGTTAGTGCTTCAGCAAAATGATGATGCGCGCACAATGATTATTTATTACAAAGCTGCTTTATAATTTATTCAGTGAAAAAATATTTTTCTGTTTCTGCTTATTCATTGCTTTCTTGTTTATTTTTCATTCAGTTATTTTTCTCATCCTGCTCACCTGATTTATCAGTTATTAAAGAGGGCGACATTATTTTTCAAACTTCTTTATCTGCACAAAGCAAGGCCATACAATCAGCCACTCATTCAGTTTACAGTCATTGCGGTTTGGTGTTAAACGACAGTCTTGGAAAATTATTTGTGATTGAAGCTGTGCAACCGGTTTCGAAAACTCCTTTGGAAGAATGGATAAAAAAAGGAGAAGACAAACATTTTGTTGATTGCCGTTTAAAAAATTCGCAAAACATTTTATCGAAAGGAATTTTAAGCAAGATGAAAAAAATTGCTTCACAACAATTGGGAAAAGAATACGATGATGAATTTAACTGGAGTGATGAAAAGATGTATTGTTCCGAACTCGTTTATAAAATTTATTACTACACAACCGGTTTGGAATTATCAAAACCTGTTGCGCTTAAAACTTTTGATTTAACATCGCCGGATGTAAAATCAAAAATGGAAGAACAGTATCACGGCAAAATTCCATTGACAGAATTATGTATTTCGCCTCAACAATTATTTGAATCGCCGTTGCTCGAAAAAATTTTAGAAGATTAATATTTCTGAATTTTATTTTCATTTAATTATTTCAAATTGAATTTTCTCAATGAAAATTCATGTTCAACAACAACATAAATTCATTTTTGTGATTTCATTTTTTGATTTCAATCAATCAATGTGAAAGAAAATTTATTTATATTTTATAAATAAAATATTTTTTGTGCTGATTAGTGAACACATTTTAATTTTCATTTTTGTTCTGCATTGCAAATTTTATTTTGATGAAATCACAAATTCGGTTTCTGATTTATTATTTAAAAACTGCTTTGAATTAATTTATCAATTCGCTGTAACTATTTACAGCAACATGTTTCAGCGAATTCGTTTTTTTGTCTTTAAAATATTCTGTTTCGTTGTTAAGTCCGTAACTGAAAAATTTCATTGAAGAAATCTGCTATCACAAAAAATATTTTTGTCGCAACATTGTATAAAGATTTCATTTCATCATCTGCTATTCACAAATTGTTGTGAATAAAGAAGCGATAAAATGCAAGCGACTTCATAATGTTTTGTTAGACTTGTGATACCAAAATTTTTTAACTATGGCTACAAAAGCAAAAAAAGCTGCTAAGAAACCTGCTAAGAAGGCGAAAAAAGCGGCTAAGAAAAAGAAATAGATTTTCTTTTCTCTTGAAGAACTCAAAGGGCACCAGTGGTGCCCTTTAGTTTTTTATACAAGTCCCGATTTATATTTTCTGTTTTATTAGAACAGCCTTATCCCCAATGAGAATTCAATAAATTGAAGCAACAAAAAATTTTATTCATTTCATATTAATTGAAATAAAAATTGTCCGGATAAATTATTTATGTGTGAATTGAAATTGTATTCATTCAAAAAAAATTAATGAATTTAATTCCTTTTTTAAAAATAAAATATTGAAATCATTATTTCAAAAAAAGTGAAACGCGAAATTTTTTTCGTAAATTATTATTTCGAAAAAAAATTATTGATAGAATTATTTAAGCCTTAGTAGAAGATTCCATCAATATATTTTTAAAAATTATTAATTCGTTTGGTATGAAATAAGGTTAGACCTCAATCATTTTTTTCTATTGAGGTTTATTAATAAGCAATAAATTTCTGAATGAATCGAAAAGGAATTGACTATGAAAAAATTATAGTCAGTAAATAAAATTTATAAATCAATCAAGTGATTGACCGTTTCGTTCAGCTAACTCGAGCATCTGTTGAAATTCTTCAGGAGTTAAATCACTGTAGAAAAAATTTATCGGATTTATTTTCCGTCCGTTTTTTATCACTTCGTAATGACAATGTGGTCCGGTTGATTTTCCGGTGTTGCCTACATATCCAATCACATCACCCCGATTTACTTTTTGTCCGATCTTCACTTTCACTCTGCTCATGTGACCATACAATGTCTGATAACCATAACCGTGAGTGAGTATAACATGGTTACCATAATCACGACTACCATAATCAACCAAGCTTACTGTTCCGTTTCCGGTTGCATAAATCGGCGTACCAATCGGTGCAGTGAAATCTATTCCTTCGTGCATGCGAGGTACTTTATATATCGGATCAATGCGCACACCGAAACCTGAACCGATTCTTTTTAAATCTTTATTCGCCACGGGTTGAATCGCGGGAATAGAAGAAAGCATTTCAGTTTTATTCTGAATCAGTTTCGCCAATGCATCATATGATTTTGATTGAATGTACATTTTGTAACGAGTCTGTGTCAACTTCAACCAACTGCTTTTCATTAACTCCGCATCATCATAACCATTCAACTCTTCAAACCGATTGGAACCACCGTAACCTGCATCACGCATGCTTGATGGAATTGGTTCAGCTTCAAAAATCACTCTGTATATATTGTCATCTCGGTCCTGCAAATCAATAAGTGCCTCTCCCATTTCATCAAGCTTATCATTCAATACATCATACTGATATTGCAGTTGTGATAATTCGCGCTTCAGTTTTTTCTCTTTCGGAGAATCCAGATAAGTGTAAGCCAGATACACAATGATAAATGCAAACACACTCGCCGCAGAAAGAAATCCAAGCACCACCCGGAATTTTTTCCAGGCGCTCTCCACATATTTTTCGTATCGGAGACTTTTTGGATTATAGTAATACTTAATTTTTTTCATTTGCTCTCACTGTTAATATTGTTCTTGTTATTGCTTGTTCACGATTTCCGCTATGCAGGTATCATTTATTACTTTTGACCCTTCCAATTTTCAAACGCAAATTACTAAAAACAAAAGTTTAAGCAATAGTAGTTTTATCTTTTCATTATGATGACATCTAAAGAAATCAGAAAAACATTTCTCGAATTTTTTAAATCGAAGAATCACTTAATAGTTCCGAGCGCACCGATTGTGGTGAAGAATGACCCGACATTGATGTTCACGAATGCGGGAATGAATCAGTTCAAAGATTTTTTTCTTGGCAATCAAACTCCGACTGCACCGCGTATTGCTGATACACAAAAATGTTTGCGGGTGTCGGGCAAGCACAATGATTTGGAAGAAGTTGGAATTGATACTTATCACCACACGATGTTCGAGATGCTGGGCAACTGGAGTTTCGGTGATTACTTTAAGAAGGAGGCGATTGAATGGGCATGGGAATTACTGACAGAAGTTTATAAAATTCCGAAGGAGCAATTGTATGTAACGATTTTCGAAGGTGATGCGAAAGAAAAATTAGAGCGAGATAATGAGTCCTATACTATATGGTCGAAATTGATTGATGAATCGCGCATCATTAACGGAAACAAGAAAGATAATTTCTGGGAGATGGGAGAAACCGGTCCGTGTGGTCCGTGTTCTGAAATTCATGTTGACATTCGCCCTGAAGAAGAACGGAAAAAAGGTGACGGAAAAAATTTCGTGAACGCAAGTCATCCCGAAGTAATTGAAATCTGGAACAATGTATTTATTCAGTTCAATCGAAAAGCAGATGGTTCACTTGAACAACTGCCTGCAAAACATGTTGACACCGGAATGGGTTTCGAGCGATTGGTGCGGGTGTTACAGCAGAAGCGAAGCAATTATGATTCGGATGTTTTTACTCCGCTGATAAATTTTATTGAACAGAAGAGTAAAATAAAATATGGTGCTTCAGGAAAATCCGACATAGCGATGCGCGTGATGAGCGACCATATTCGCGCTATCAGTTTTGCGATTGCTGATGGGCAACTTCCATCGAACAACGGAGCGGGATATGTGATTCGCAGAATTCTTCGTCGCGCGGTTCGTTATTCATATAGTTACCTGAACATTGAATCACCCATAATTAATGAATTGGTTCCGGTGCTTGCTGAACAATTTGACGGCGTGTTTCCTGAATTAAAAGCGCAACAGGATTTTGTTCAGAAAGTAATTCTGGAAGAAGAAACTTCTTTCTTAAAAACTTTAGATGCAGGACTGAAACGAATTTCTACACTTGAAGAAAAAGCAGAAAAAGATTTTACACTCGATGGTAAAACTGCTTTTGAATTATATGATACTTATGGTTTTCCTCTTGACCTGACTAAATTGATTGTTGCAGAAAAAAACTGGAAGCTGGATGAAGATGGTTTCAATTCAGAAATGGCGCAACAAAAAGATCGTTCGCGAAAAGATGCGGCGAGTGAAACAGGTGACTGGATAATTCTGAATGATGCTGACCGAACTGAATTTATCGGGTATGATTTTCTGGACGCGGAAACTGTTGTGCTGAAATACAGAGAACAAAAAGTAAAAGACAAAAAAGTTTTTCAGTTGGTGCTTGGCAAGACACCCTTCTATGCAGAGAGTGGCGGACAGGTTGGTGATAAAGGATTACTTGATTTCGGTGGAGAAAAAATTTCGGTGCTTGATACGAAAAAAGAAAACGACCTGAATATTTTGTATGTCAATAAACTTCCGGCGAAGATTGATGGAACTGTTAATGCGAAGGTTGATGTGGGTTTAAGAGGCGCAACTATTTTAAATCACAGCGCGACACACTTGCTTCATGCGGCTTTGCGAAAAGTGTTGGGCACGCATGTGCAACAAAAAGGTTCGCTCGTGGCTCCTGATTATCTGCGATTTGATTTTTCTCATTTCGCAAAAATGACGGAAGAAGAATTAGAGAAAGTGCAAAGCATCGTGAATGAAAAAATCCGTGAGGATATTCATCTCGATGAAAAAAGAAATGTTCCAATCAAGCAGGCAACCGAAACCGGAGCAATGGCTTTGTTCGGTGAGAAGTATGGCGACTTTGTTCGCGTGATAACTTTTGATAAAAACTATTCAGTGGAATTATGCGGAGGAAATCATGCAAGCAGTACAGGCAAAATTGGATTCTTCATCATCTCTGCTGAAACGGCGGTGGCTGCTGGAGTGCGGAGGATAGAAGCCATCACTGGTGCTGCTGCTGAAAAATTTATTCGTGCGCAGCTGCAAACTGTTGATGCCATAAAAGCACAACTCAACAATCCGAAAGATGTGGTGACTTCAATCGTGCAACTGAAGGATGAAAATGAAAAACTGAAAAAGGAAATTGAGCGATACATCAACCTCCAGGTTACAGTGGTGAAAGATTCATTGGTAAAAAAAGCAGAAGCCCTGAACGGAATGAATGTGGTGAGCGGTGTGGTGAGTGTGCCTTCGATGGATGCACTGAAGAAATTGTGTTACGATGTGAAGAATGAAATTAAAAATATTTTCATGGTAGTGGGAACGGAAGCGGAGGGGAAAGCAATGATTGCCGTGATGATTGATGAAGAATTAGTAAAGACAAAAAATCTGAATGCCGGAAAAATAATTAAAGAAATTTCTGCAGAGATAAACGGTGGCGGTGGTGGTCAACCTCACTTTGCAACAGCGGGGGGAACGAATGCTAAGGGATTGGAGAAGGCGATTGAATTGGCTAGAGAAAAAATTAATGAGGTGAGTGTTTGATGTGGTATCACAAATTGTGATACCAGTACTTTGAGGTTGTTCAGATTATTTTTGTTTGAATCGAATAAAGATGGAACTTGTAATTATTCAGAAAAAGATTTTTATAATTCGAGGTCAGCGGGTGATGTTGGATATGCATCTTGCTGAATTGTATGGCGTAGAAACCAAACAATTAAAACGACAAGTAAAAAGAAACCTTGAACGGTTTCCGAAGGATTTTATGTTTGATTTAACTCTTGCAGAATACAATTTTTTAAGGAGCCAAATTGGCACCTTAGAGAAAGGTAAAGGGCAGCATGCAAAATATCTCCCTTATGCATTTACAGAGCATGGCATCACAATGCTCTCAAGTGTTCTGCGCAGTAAAACAGCAATTGATGTAAACATTGCAATTGTTCGTGCGTTCATTTTCCTGAAACAATATAATAATGATTTCAGATTACTCCAAAAACAAATGAATGAAATGGAAGCAAGATTTAACCGCAAGATTGAAAACATTAATGAGATAATTGAATACCTCACTGCAAAACCAAAAATTGAAAAACCAAAAAAGAGAAAGCAAATTGGATTTAAGATTGGTGGAAAATAATTTTAGAAATTCAACTATTTGAAAAGAGAAAAAATAATTCATGAGTCAAAACGAAAAATACGAAGCGGTTATCGGGTTGGAAGTGCATGTGCAGTTGCTGACGAAGAGCAAGGCATTTTCGAGCGACGCGAATGAATATGGCGCCGCGCCTAACACGCAACTGAGTGTGGTTACACTCGGGCATCCGGGCACATTGCCGCGCTTTAACCGGAAGGCATTGGAGTATGCGGTGAAGATTGGGCTGGCGACGAACTGTAACATCCGCAGGGAAAATCAATGGGCGCGCAAAAATTATTTCTATCCTGATTTACCGAAAGGATATCAAATCACTCAACATACCACGCCGCTTTGCACCGATGGATTTTTAATGTTGAAGATGGATGGATACGAAAAGAAAATCGGAATCACGCGCATACACATGGAGGAGGATGCTGGAAAAAGTATGCACGACCAGGACCCGTATTTCACATTGATTGATTTGAACCGCGCCGGAATTCCGCTTATAGAAATTGTGAGTGAGCCGGATTTGCGCACTGCTGATGAAGCATATACATATGTAAGTGAAATAAGAAAAATTGTGCGCTACTTAGATATTTGCGATGGAAATATGGAGGAAGGAAGTATGCGTTGCGATGCCAATGTGTCAGTGCGATTAAAGGGCGCAAAAGAATTCGGGCAGAAGGTGGAAGTGAAAAACATGAACTCCATACGCAATGTGAAGCGCGCCATTGAACATGAAATTATCAGGCAGATAGAAATGATTGAAAAAGGTGAGCGCGTTGATATGGATACCAGAAGTTTTGATGCACTGAAAGGCACCACCACTTCCATGCGCTCGAAAGAAGCAGCGAATGATTATCGTTATTTTCCCGAACCTGATTTACCTCCCATAATTGTTTCAGAAGAATATGTTCAGAAAGTAAAATCAGCAATGCCATCATTACCTGAACAATTGAAACAACAATTTATTTCACTGGGATTATCGGAGTACGATGCATCGGTTTTAACTGAAGAAAAAGAAACGGCAAATTATTTTATGGCTGTTTGTCACGAAACAAAAAATGCAAAAGCCGCAGTGAACTGGGTAATGGGTCCTGTAAAATCTTTTTGCAACGAGCAGGCAATTTCTATTTCTGATTTTTCAATTCCGGCAAAAACTATTTCGGAACTGATAGCGATGATTGATGAAGGTGGAATGAATTTTTCTATTGCTTCACAAAAATTATTTCCTGAGTTATTGAAAAATCCTTCGGCGAATCCGAAACAGTTAGCCGGTGAAATGAACCTGATACAGCAGAGCGATGAAGGTTTGATATTAAAATACATTGATGAAGCGCTTACAAAATTTCCCGAAAAGGTGGCAGAGTTCAAAGGTGGAAAAACCGGAATTGCCAGTTTGTTCATGGGTGAAGTGATGAAACTTTCGAAAGGAAAAGCGGATCCGAAGCTGACGAATAAATTGTTGTTGGAAAAATTGAATTCATAGTTTCATGGTGCACGCCTGCCTGCCGCAGGCAGGGATTAAAACGGATTGAAACAGATTCACCCTGATTTTTAAATCAGTTCTAATCAGTAATTTCAGTGTCCCATTGTATAATTAAAAACAAGAAAAAATTTTTAACTGAACTTTTAAAACAAGAAATTACTTTTACAAAAACCTGAATCCGGATAATTAATCTACATGAAAAAAACATTTTCAACTCTTCTCCTTTTTTGCATGACTGCAATTTCATTTGCACAAAAACCATTTACTATAACCGGACATGTAACCGGTTTACCCGAAGGAGCACCGCTCATTTTTGAAAAGCTGAATTATTCTTTTGTAAAACCGATTGACACAATTCTGGTTGCAAAAGATGGTGGATATATTTTCAAAGAAACGGCTACCGAAGAAGGATTGTACAGAATTAGAATTACTGATCAGATAAATTTTTTAGTAATTGCTGATTCAAATTCAAAAATTATAAAAATAGAAACGGATGTAAATAAGTTAGTCAATTTTGAATATTCGGTGGAGGGTTCAAAGGTAACCGAGCAGATAAGAGACTTTGTTATAAATGCGAATAAGCAATACTTAATGGTGCAGACCGTAGCTGCTGATTTGCAAAATCCTGCTCTGCCTGATTCGGTAAAACAATTAAAACAAATGCAGTACAATTATTATAACAGTGTAGCCCAGCAATTTGTAACACAATATTTAGATACTGTGAGCAATATAGTAATTGGTGCATTTGGCGGATTAAGTTTTTTTGATGTGAAAAGCAATATCGCATTTGCCACCAAATTAGAAAAGCGACTTTTCGAAATAAATAAAGAAAATTCGCTTGTTCGCGATTTTGTTAAGCACGCTGAAGAAATAAAAAAAGAAATGGAACCACCGGTTGCTTTTCCAATTGGCACTGCCGTTCCGGATATTATTATGAAAGATTCCAGTGGGCATGAAATGAAATTATTCGACCTCAAAGGCAAGTATGTGCTTATAGATTTCTGGGCTTCGTGGTGCGGACCTTGCCGGAAAGAAAATCCGAATGTGGTGGCTGCATTTAATAAGTATAAAGATAAAGGCTTTACTATATTCAATGTGTCGCTGGATAATGACAGAGCCAAGTGGGTGGCAGCCATAAAGAAAGATAAACTCGCGTGGCCTTATCATGTGAGCGAGTTGAAAGGATGGCAATCGCAAATTTGCCAGCCCTGGAAAATTCAATCCATTCCATCCAACTTTTTAATTGATATGGATGGAAAAGTAATCGGCACCAACCTTCGCGGAATTGATTTAGAAAATAAACTGGAAGAGATATTTGAAAAGAAATAATTTTCAAGTTTATAAAACACAAAAAAAAATTGTAGCAAATCTCTTTTTCTTCGTGTGCACGGGGCGAATTTTTTTCTAATAAATTTTTCAATATCATTTTATAAATAAAATCTCCTCTACTCAATTAATTTCATAAATGAAAAAACAATTTGCTTTCGTTTTCGCCATTCTATTCACTGTTATTTCATCCTGTAAAAAACAGGAAGGATATGTAATCACAGGTAAAATGCTGAACATACCTGCGGGATCAAAAATTTATTTTGATGAACTTGAATATAATAAAGTCACAACACTGGATACAACAAATACCGGAGCCGATGGGCAATTTCGATTTGAAGGTTTTGTATCGCATCTTGGTTTGTATCGCATTCATTGCGATAATCACAATGTTGTTTTTCTGGTGATGGATAAAAATTCCGGAGAAATTAAAGTGGAGGCCGACACAACTAATTTTTTTGTTAAACCATATAATGTATCAGGTTCAGCATCATCAGAACAATTTCTTAAATTTTTTACTGAAGTAAGCGCTATTTATAAATCAATAAATGAAGTTACTTCTAAATTACCGGCTCCTGGAGTTGAACTTAGCGATTCAGCCAATCAGGTCGTTAATGATAAAATTCAAGAAGCCACCGATGCCGGAAGAAACTGGATAAACAATTATGTTGATACGGTGAGTAATCCAATCATAGCGGTTTTTGCATTGAGTAATTTTCTGAATCCTGATATGGATAAAGCAACTTTTGAAAAATTTGTTGCGAAAGCAAAATCAAAATATACCGATGTTCCAATGGTGAATGATTTTGCAAAAGATGTTGACCTTGCTTTTAAAAAAATGAATCGCAAGGAAGGTGAATCATTGTTTGCCAATGGAACGCAGTTGCCTGAAATAAATATGACTGATTTTAACGGAAATAATATTTCACTCGCTTCACTGAAAGGAAAATATGTACTGGTTGATTTCTGGGCTTCGTGGTGCGGTCCCTGCCGTCAGGAGAATCCGAATGTGGTGGCTGCTTACAATAAATTTAAAGACAAAGGATTTACCATCTATTCGGTTTCATTAGATGATGATAAAGAGAAATGGATGCAGGCAATAGCAAAAGATAAACTCACATGGCCGAATCATGTAAGCGATTTGAAAGGATGGGAAAGCGAAGTGAATCATCAGTTTGGTATCAACTCCATTCCAATGAGTTACCTGATTGATAAGGAAGGAAAAATTATTGCTTCCAATTTAAGAGGGAAGGAATTGGAAAATATTTTAAGTCAGAGTTTGAAATAAAATATTTTCTTAATACTCAAACCTCCCAAACTCCGATTCGATAGTGAGTTTAGGTTGTGTGCCTGCTTCGCATCTGCCAATGATTTGTGCTTTGATGCCGAATGATTGTGAGATGCGGATGATTTCATTTATTTATTTTTTCTTATTCGAATTTGAAATTGATTTTGTTGCAACATATTTCAAAACAAGACACTAAAAAAAGGCAACCATTGCTGATTGCCTTTCATATTATTTATAAAAAATTATTTAAGCAAGTGGCGGATCTAATTTCGCATTCCACTCAATTTTAGTTTGCTGAGCAGATTCTGCAACAGTTTCAGTTTTCTTTTCTTCCATTTCTTCTTTTGGTGCTTCAACAATAGGTGGTTGTTTTATTTCCCACTGTCGTTTGCCAATCAATCTTTCCAAATCGACCATGAACAAAACTTCTTTCTTCAATAACTCCTGAGCAAGTGATTCTAATTGTTCGCGGTGTTCGATTAATATTTTTTTAGTTCGCACATACATTTCATCAATCAGTTTGCGCACTTCCTGGTCAATCATCTTCGCCGTTTCTTCAGAGTATGGTTTGGTAAATCCATATTCATTATTAGGGTCGTAGTACGAGATGTTTCCGATTTTATCATTCATACCATAAATGGTAATCATGGCATAAGTCATCTTCGTAATTTTCTCCAAATCATTTTGCGCACCGGTTGAAATGCGGCCAAAAGAAATTTCTTCGGCAGCGCGACCACCCAATGTCATGCACAACATATCCTGCATTTGTTCAGTGGTATACAGGTATTGTTCCTTCGGATTGTACTGCGCATAACCAAGCGCTGCTACACCACGCGGAATAATACTCACCTTCACTAACGGGTCAGCGTGTTCTAAAAACCAACCGCAGATTGCGTGACCGGCTTCGTGATAAGCAACAATTTTTTTCTCTTCAGGGCTGATGATCTTATTTTTCTTTTCCAATCCGCCAATCACACGGTCAATTGCATCCTGAAAATCTGCAAGCTCTACTTCTTTTTTTCCGCGGCGCGCAGCAATCAATGCAGCTTCGTTACACACATTGGCAATATCAGCCCCCACAAATCCAGGAGTTTGTTCAGCTAAACCTTTTACATCAATATCTTTTGGAGTCTTTACATTTTTCACATGCACTTTAAATATCTGCTCGCGACCAACGATGTCGGGTTTGTCAATAGAAATTTGTCTGTCGAATCTTCCCGGGCGCATTAATGCAGGGTCTAAAACATCAGGGCGATTTGTTGCAGCGAGAATAATTACTCCCGCATCAGTTGCAAATCCATCCATCTCCACAAGTAATGCATTCAAAGTATTTTCCCGTTCATCATTTCCTCCTTGCATCACATTGCGACCACGCGCACGACCAATTGCATCAATCTCATCCATGAAAATTACACATGGTGCTTTCTCTCTCGCTTGCTTAAATAAATCACGAACACGCGATGCTCCGATTCCAACAAACAGTTCCACAAAATCAGACCCTGAAATTGAAAAGAAAGGAACCTGTGCTTCACCGGCCATTGCTTTTGCCAATAAAGTTTTTCCAGTTCCGGGCGAACCAACTAACAAAACTCCCTTCGGAATTTTTCCACCGAGCGCAGTATATTTTTTAGGATTTTTCAGGAAGTCAACAATTTCCATTACCTCCTCCTTCGCTTCATCCAAACCTGCCACATCGTTGAAGGTGACATTCACTTTTGTATTCTTATCAAACAATGTTGCTTTCGATTTTCCGAAATTGAAAATCTGTCCGCCACCACCGCCCATTCCACCTGCAACGCGGCGCATCACAAACAACCACAAACCAATAATCACAATTATCGGAAGAACGATTCCAACCCAATCGCCCCAATTTGCGCGCTCTACAGGATACACCGAAACTCGGTCGGCTTCAGCAAATGTTTGTTGAGCAGCATCTAATTTTTTCGAAAAATCATCCGGACTTAAAATGTTGAAGTAATAATGAGGGCCTTCATTTGCGGTATTGATGTTTGTTTTTGCAACCGTTTTATATTTTTCATCGGTGAGCTTATCTTTTTTAATATAAACTTCAACCGTCTTACTGTTCACGACTTCTAATTTTTCTACCTCGTGAGTCTGCAACATTTCAGCATTAAATTTTTCCCAACTGATTGGAACACTTGCAGGTTTAAAACCTATAAACTGCATTCCTAAAAGTATCACGGCAATGATTCCATACACCCAGTAAATATTTATTTTGGGTGGTTTCACATTGAGTTTTCCCTTTTGTTTTTCAATATCCTCGTTCTGATTGTCTGCCATGAGCTGTTTGTTGTGTCTGTTATTCTTTTAAAAAATTATCTGTCGTTATGTTCCTGAACTATTGCATCACTCCACAAATCTTCGAGTTGATAAAACTCTCTTTTCGATTTTAAGAAAATGTGCACCACTGTTGTCACATAGTCTATCAATACCCATTCCGATTGTGCGATGCCTTCTGTGTGCCATGCAATTTCATTGAGCGTTTCTTTTGTTTTTGCAGTTACATTGTGCGCAATGGCACGAACCTGTGTGGTTGAATCTGCTTCGCAAATGATGAAAAACCGTGCTGCCGTATCCGGAATTTTTTTAAAATCAATGCTCGTAATTTTCTCTCCTTTTTTTTCAAGGATACTTTCGATTATGACATCATTGACTGATAAAGTAGCAGGTTTTGATTTTGTCTGCCGTTTTGCTGCTACTTTTTTTACTGCCGTTTTCTTTGTTACTGTCTTTTTCGCAACAGCCTTCTTTGCTGTTTTTTTAGGGGTTGATTTTTTTCCTACTTTCAAAACTTCTATTTGCTTTATTTTTGGTGACCTGATAACAAAATTAATCATTCCAAATTGATTGCCTCATTTCGTAACACTCTTTTCACCGGAAAAGTAATTCATCGGTTAGATGAAACACTTTCGACCAACATGTATGCTTCACTTTTATTGCAGCAAAAAAATGTAGCTGAAGGCACCATTGTCATTGCTGAAAATCAAACTGCAGGTCGTGGTTACTCAGGAGATGTGTGGCAAAGTGAACCCGGAAAAAATTTGCTGGCAAGTATCATTTACAAACCTCATTTTATCAAAGCAAAAAATCAATTCTTTTTAAATCAGGCTGTTTCATTGGGAGTTTATGATGCATTAAAAATTTTTACTGAAAAAGATTTGAAACTCAAGTGGCCGAATGATATTTATTTCAAAGAGAAAAAATTATGCGGAATGCTAATTGAAAATTCCGTGTCAGGAAACTGGTTGCAACATTCGATCATTGGTATTGGTGTTAATGTGAATCAAACTGAATTTCCTGATGCTATTGGAAATCCGGTTTCTCTTAAGGCGATTACGAAGAAGGAATATTTTATTGAAGGTGTTTTAGAAAAAATTGCCGAGCAGGTTGAGGTTCGTTACCTGCAATTACGACGAAATGAAATTCAACAATTACAAAGAGATTATATGGCCGCACTTTATCGCTTGGAAGAAGAACATTTATATAAAACTTCAGAAGGAAAAATTAAAGCGAAAATTGTTGGTTTAAATCCTGAAGGAAAATTATTACTGGAAACAGAAACCGGCTGGAGTGCGTATGGTTTTAAAGAAGTAGAGTTTTTACCTGATTAAATTATTCAGCCACATCCGCCTCTGGTGGATGTGGCTTACCAATTTCTATTACATTTCTAAACACTGAATTTGTGACAATCATTTTCAATTGTTCATCCTTTGTGTTTGGTTATTTTTGCGGCTCAAAAAAAATAAATCCCTTTATAATTGAAGGAGTTGAGGATTGAGAATATGGATAGACCGGTTAGAGTTCGTTATGCACCAAGTCCTACGGGACCACAACACCTCGGTGGTGTTCGCACAGCATTGTATAATTTTCTTTTTGCGAAAAAACAAAAAGGAACTTTCATTATAAGAATTGAAGACACCGACCAAACAAGATTTGTGGAAGGTGCAGAAAACTACATGCTCGAATCATTGAAGTGGTGCGGCATCACGCATGACGAAGGCCCGGGAGTTGGTGGTAATTATGGACCGTACAAACAAAGCGAACGCAAACATTTATATCGCCAGTACGCCGACCAACTGATTGAAAGTGGTCATGCCTACTATGCATTTGATACTCCTGAAGAATTAGATGCGATGCGTGAGCGAATGAAAGCATCAGGCATTCCGAATCCGCAGTATGGAGCGGCAACACGCGATTACATGAAAAACTCGTTGGTGCTTCCGCATGATGAAGTGAAAACGCGATTGGCAAATGGTGAACAGTTTGTGATTCGCATGAAGATGCCGCGCAAGGAAGAAATTAAATTGCAGGATTTAATTCGCGGCTGGGTGGTATTTCAATCATCGCAATTGGACGATAAAGTTTTATTCAAGAGTGATGGAATGCCTACTTATCATTTGGCAAATGTGGTGGATGATTACCTGATGGAAATCACGCATGTAATTCGTGGAGAAGAGTGGTTGCCATCTGCACCGCTGCATGTGATGTTGTATAAATGTTTAGGATGGGAAGATGTGATGCCGCATTTTGCGCATCTGCCATTGATACTTCGCCCGGATGGGAATGGAAAGTTGAGTAAGCGGGATGGCGACCGTTTAGGATTTCCGGTTTTCCCACTCAACTGGACTGACCCTGAAACAAAAGAAAACAGCATTGGATTTCGCGAGCGCGGATTTTTTCCGGAAGCATTTGCAAACATGATTGCGTTACTCGGCTGGCATCCCGGAAGTGTGCAGCAGGAATTATTTTCAATGGAAGAAATGATTCAACTATTCACCATTGAACACATTGGGAAGTCGGGAGCCAAATTCGATTTCGAAAAAGCAAAGTGGTTCAATCATGAATACATGAAAAAAGCTGACAGCAAAATTCTCGCTACTGATTTCAAAAAAGTATTGAGTGAAAAAGGAATCACCGATTCAGATGAACACATCACTGCCATTTGTGAATCATTAAAGCAACGCTGCACTTTCATTTCAGAATTCTGGGACAACAGTTTTTATTTTTTCACTGAACCAACTGTTTACGATGAACAAATTGTGAAAAAAAAGTGGAATGAAAAGACAAAAGAAATAATGAAAGAATTGAGCGCTTCACTTTTAGGACAAACTGATTTTTCGTTTTCCGCGCTCGATACTTTTCTACATTCGTTCGTTAAAGAAAAAAATCTAAACACGGGCGATGTGCTTCCGGTTTTACGAATCATGTTGAGCGGAACAAAAAACGGGCCTGCAGTTTATGAATTAGCATCATTACTTGGGAAAGAAAAAAGTATAGAACGAATGGCAAAGGCAGAAGCTGAATTTGATAAAATGATTTCAGTATGAAAAAGAAATCAAAAAAGAAAGAAGACATAGCCAAAGTGAATCCTGAATTGCAGGGATTAGATATCCGCTTCAATAAATTCGGACAATTGATTTCATCTGTATCATTAGATGAACTGAATGGTTTCTTAAATAAAAATGTGAAGGACAGAAAACTGGAAGAGAAATTTGAGAAAGAAAAAAATCAAACTCCGGATTCAAAAACAAAAAAGAAAAAATAAATTCATTTTGACTAAAATATTTTCACTTCTGTTTTTTTGTTTCATGTTGAATGCAACCAATTTATTTGCGCAATCAAGTGATTCATCTGAAAATAATATTTCAAACACAGCTGACACCTCAGATAGTTTAACAACTGATGTATTTCAGGAGGTGTTAGCACAATTTCCGGGAGGAGAGACAGCCATGTTAAAATTTCTGTCAGATTCATTACGATATCCTAAAGAAGCAAGAAAAAAAAATATTCAGGGTAAAGTACTTGTTCATTTCATAGTGACTGAAACCGGCGAACTAAAAAATATTGAAGTGCTAAAGGGATTACCTTATGGATTATCTGAAGAAGCAATCAGAGTTGTTCAGCTGATGCCAAAATGGACTCCGGGTTCACAACTTGGAAAAAATGTGTCGATTCAATTCACCTTACCAATAAATTTTGTATTGAAATAAAAGTTTTAAAAAAAAATAATTCATGCGCCCAATCAGAGTGTTAGTTGCAAAAGTTGGTTTGGATGGCCACGACCGTGGAGCAAAATTTATTGCAAGCGCCTTGCGCGATGCAGGCATGGAGGTGATTTATACCGGCTTGCGCCAAACTCCTGAAATGGTTGTGAACAGCGCGTTGCAGGAAGATGTGGATGCAATCGGTATCAGTATTTTATCGGGAGCACACCTCACCGTATTTCCTAAAATCATGAAACTGATGAAGGAAAAAGAAATGAATGATGTATTAGTAACCGGCGGCGGAATTATTCCAGACGAAGACAGAAAGAAGTTAAATGAATTGGGAGTTGGAAAATTATTTCCACCCGGTGCGCATACTGATGATATTGTCAGCTACATAAAAGAATGGGTGAAGCAGAACAGAAATTTTTAAATCATGCTTCAAGTTTTAATTCTAAAAATAAAATCATAAAAACAGAAATGGATTTCTCATTAATTACAGTTACCACTGAAGATGGAATCACAACCATCACAATCAATCGCCCTGACAAAATGAATGCGCTGAATATTCAGTTGCTCAGCGAAATTGATAAAGCATTTGATGAGGTGTATGACAATGATGAAGTGCGCGGAGTCATAATCACCGGTTCTGGAGCGAAAGCATTTGCGGCAGGTGCTGATATTGCAGAATTCAGCAATTTCACTTCTGAGAAAGCAAAAGAAATGAGTGCGAATGGTCATCGCATTTTCAATAAAATAGAATCGTGTTCCAAGCCGGTGATTGCTGCGGTTAATGGATTTGCATTGGGCGGTGGTTGCGAACTGGCAATGAGTTGCCACATGCGGCTAGCAAGTGAGAATGCAAAATTCGGTCAGCCCGAAGTTACGCTTGGAGTGATTCC